>JANRIU010000060.1:0-38184 GCA_033764615.1 Gemmatimonadales bacterium
GGCGGCCGCCGCGGAGCGGGGCGCCGCGCTCGCCGTGGTCTCGCGCGAGCCGGCGCGCGCGGCCGCGTTCGCGGCGTGGGCGGCGACGCTCGGCGTCATCGCCGCCGAGCCCGGGGCGTGCGCGGTGCTGGTGAACGCCACGCCCGTCGGCCTCGCCGACGATGCGCTGCCGCCGATCGACCTTGCCGCGCAGCCGCTCGCGCAGGTGGCGCTCGACCTCGTGTACCGCGCGGGCGGGACGGCATGGGTGCGCGCCGCGCGCGCGCGCGGCCTCCGCGCCGCCGACGGGCGCGGGATGCTGGTGGCGCAGGGGGCGCGGGCGCTGGAGTGCTGGTTCCCGCGGGTGCGCGCGCCGCGCGAGGTGATGCACGCCGCCGTGGAGGCGACGCTCCGGTGAGCGGCGGCGTCGCCCGCGCGCTCGCGGGGCTGGAGCGGTGGCTCCTGCCGGTGGAGTGCCTGACGTGCGCGCGCCCGCTCGACGGCGCCCCCGCGCCGCTCGTGTGCGAGCCGTGCCGCCTCCGCTGGACGCGGCTCCCGGTGCCGCAGTGCGGCCGCTGCGGCCAGCCGCTCGAGCCCGACCTCCCGTGCCGCGTCTGCCCGGCGTGGCCGGACGCGCTGGCCGGGGCGGCGAGCGCGGTGTGGCTCGACGCGGGGGCGCGGGAGGCGGCGCATGCGCTCAAGTACGGCGGCTGGTGGGCCGTCGCCGACGCGATGGCGGTGGAGCTGGCGCGGGTGCTGGCGCCGCGGCTCGCGGCCCTCGGGCCGTTGACCGGGCGGGTATCATTGTGCCCGGTCCCGCTGGGGGCCCGGCGGCTCCGGCAGCGCGGGTACAACCAGGCGGAACGGCTCGCGGCGGCGCTCGGGCGCCGCACCGGCCTCGCGGTGCACGCCGGGCTCCTCGCCCGGCGCCGCGAGACGCGCACCCAGACGGCGCTCGCGCCCGACGCGCGACGCGCCAACGTCGCCGAGGCCTTCCAGGCCGGCGGCCTCGCCCGGGGGCGGCTCGTCATCCTCGTCGATGACGTGCTCACCACCGGCTCCACGCTCGCCGCCGCCGCCGAGGCGCTCGCGGCGGCGGGCGCGGCGCGGGTCGAGGCGATCACCTTCGCGCGGGCCGTGACGCCCGCCGTGCAACTCCAGGAGGCCACATGGCGGTGAAGGTCGGGATCAACGGCTTCGGGCGCATCGGGCGCCTCGTGCTCCGCGCCGCGCACAAGCTCGGCGTGTCGGACCTCGAGATCGTGGCGGTCAACGACCTCACCGACACGAAGACCCTCGCGCACCTGCTCAAGTACGACAGCTGCCACGGCCGCTTCCCCGGCGAGGTGAGCGCCGCCCCCGACGGCATCCACGTCAACGGCCGCCTCCTCAAGGTCTCGGCCGAGCGCGACCCCGCGAAGCTGCCGTGGAAGGAGCTCGGAGTCGACCTCGTGCTCGAGTCGACCGGCATCTTCACCGACCGCGACAAGGCCGCGCTGCACCTGCAGGCCGGCGCGAAGAAGGTCGTGATCTCGGCGCCGGCGAAGCACGAGGACATCACGATCGTCTACGGCGTGAACCACCAGAAGTACGATCCCGCCGCGCACCACGTGATCTCGAACGCGAGCTGCACCACCAACTGCCTCGTGCCGGTCGTGCACGTGATCCGCGAGCAGTTCGGCTTCGTGAAGGGGTTCATGACGACGGTGCACTCGTACACGAACGACCAGAACGTGCTCGACCTGCCGCACAAGGACCTGCGCCGCGCCCGCGCGGCCGCGCTCTCCATCATCCCGACCTCCACGGGCGCCGCGAAGGCGACGAGCCTCGTGATCCCCGAGGTGAAGGGGAAGATCGACGGCGTGGCGCTCCGCGTGCCGACGCCCGACGTGTCGGTGGTGGCGCTCAGCGCCGTGGTCGAGAAGGCGACGACCGCCGAGGCGGTGAACGCCGCCTTCGCCGCGGCCGCCGAGGGCGCGCTCAAGGGGGTGCTCGCGGTGAGCGACGAGCCGCTCGTCTCGGTCGACTACATGGGGAACATGTTCTCCAGCACGATCGACCTGCAGTCCACGAACGTGGTCGACGGCACGCTGGTGAACGTCACCAGCTGGTACGACAACGAGATGGGCTACTCCACGCGCTGCGTGGACCTCCTGCGCTACATCGGGGCGCGCCTGTGAGGCGTTCGCTCGCCGCGCTCGACGCCGCCGCCCTCGACGGGCGGCGCGCGCTCGTGCGCGTGGACTTCAACTGCCCGGTGAAGGATGGCGCCGTCACCGACGACACGCGCATCCGCGCGGCGCTGCCGACCATCGCGTACCTCCGCGAGAAGGGCGCGCGCGTGGTGCTGCTCTCGCACCTCGGGCGTCCGAAGGGCGGGCCCGACCCGAAGCACTCGCTGGCGCCCGTCGTCCGCGCGCTGGAGGGGCTCCTCGGCGCGCCGGTCACCTTCCTCACCGAGCCGTTCACCGAGGCCGCGGTGACGCAGACGAAGCGCCTGCCGCGCGGCGGCGTCGCCGTGGTGGAGAACACGCGCTTCTGGCCCGGCGAGGAGCGGAACGATGCCGCGCTCGCCGCGCAGTTCGCCACCCTCGGCGACCTGTACGTCAACGACGCGTTCGGCTCCGCGCACCGCGCGCACAGCAGCACCGCCGCCGTGGCGGCGCTGCTCAAGCCCGCCGTCTCCGGCTTCCTGATGGAGAAGGAGCTGCGCTACCTCGGCGAGGCGCTCGCGCAGCCGAAGCGGCCGTTCGTCGCGGTGCTGGGCGGCGCGAAGGTCTCGGGGAAGATCGACCTGATCGAGGCGCTGCTCCCCAAGGCGGACGCGATCCTCATCGGTGGCGCGATGGCGTGCACCTTCTTCCGCGCGATGGGGCTGGAGACCGGCACGTCGCTCGTGGAGGAGGATCGCGTCGCGCTCGCGCGGACGCTGCTCGACACCGCCGGCGAGAAGCTCGTGCTGCCGGTGGACGCGGTGATCGGCGAGAAGCTGAGCGGCGACACGCCCACGCGCGTCGTGCTGCGCGACGGGATCCCGGCCGGCTGGGCGATGTTCGACGTCGGCCCCGGCACCACGACCGTCTTCGGCCGGCGCATCCGCACCGCGGGGACGGTCGTGTGGAACGGCCCGATGGGCGTCTTCGAGACGCCGCCGTTCGACCAGGGGACCCGCGCCATCGCCGATGCGATGGCCGAGGCGACGCGCGCCGGCACGATCACGGTCATCGGCGGCGGCGACTCGGCGGCCGCGGTCGCCGAGGCGGGGCTCGAAGGGGCGATGACGCACGTCTCCACGGGCGGAGGGGCGTCGCTCGAGTTCCTCGAGGGACGCGAGCTGCCGGGCGTGGCGGCGCTGGATCCCGCATGACGCCGACGGTCTACGCCGGCAACTGGAAGATGCACCACGGGCCCGACGCGGCCCGCCAGTTCGCGCGCACGTTCACCTCGCTCGTGAAGGCGGACGACGCGCGGGAGCTGTGGCTCTTCGCCCCCGCCGTCTCGCTCGGGGCGCTCGCCGAGGTGCTCCGCGGGCGGCCCGACGTGCGCGTGGGCGCGCAGGACGTCCACTGGGAACCGAAGGGCGCCTTCACCGGCGCCCTCTCGATTCCGCTCGTCCGCGAGGTCGGCGCGAGCGGCGCGCTGGTCGGCCACTCCGAGCGCCGGCACCTGTTCCGCGAGACCGACGAGGAGGCGGGGCGGAAGGTGCAGGCCCTGCTCGAGGCCGGGATGACGGCGATGCTCTGCGTCGGCGAGCAGCTCGCCGAGCGCGAGGCGGGGGAGACGCTCTCGGTGGTGCGCCGCCAGCTCGATGCCGGCCTCGGCGCGCTGCGCGGCGCCGACCTCGCGCGGCTCCGCATCGCGTACGAGCCGGTGTGGGCCATCGGCACCGGCAAGGTGGCGACGCCGGACGACGCGGCGGCGGTGCACGCCGCGATCCGTGCCGAGCTCGCCGCGCGCGACGGCCTCGCGGTGCCGATCCTCTACGGCGGCTCCGTCAACCTCGGCAATGCGCTCGGCCTCCTCGCGCGCGAGGAGATCGACGGCGTGCTGGTGGGCGGCGCCAGCCTCGACGCCGAGAAGTGGGCCGAGCTGGTGGGCATCGGGGGCTGAGCGGGTGGAGACCGACGCGCTGCGCGAGGCGCTCGAGCGCGCCGTCGGCGACCAGTACGAGGTCTCCCGCCTCCTCGGACGGGGCGGGATGGGCGCCGTCTTCCTCGCGCGCGACCGCGCGCTCGAACGCACGGTCGCGATCAAGGTGCTGCCGCCCGGCACCGCGGCCACCGCCGAGGCGATCGAGCGGTTCCGCCGCGAGGCGCGGACGGCGGCGCGGCTGCAGCATCCCGGCATCGTCCCGCTGCACGCCTTCGGCGAGTCGCGGGGCCTGCTCTGGTTCGCGATGGGGTACGTGCGCGGCGAGTCCCTCGCGGCGCGCCTCGAGCGCGACGGCCGGCTCGACCCCGAGCGCGCCCGCGCCCTCCTCGCGCAGGTGGCCGATGCGCTCGACCACGCGCACCGCCAGGGCGTCGTCCACCGCGACCTCAAGCCCGACAACGTCCTCCTCGACGACGACACCGGCCGTGCGCACCTGACGGACTTCGGCGTGGCGCGCACCGACGCGGTGTCGGCGTCGCTCACGCAGGTCGGCATGGTGATGGGGACGCCCGCCTACATGGCGCCCGAGCAGGCCGCGGGCGACCACGCCATTGACGGCCGCGCCGACCTCTACGCGCTCGGCGTGATGGGCTTCCAGATGCTCGCGGGGCGGCTGCCGTTCGCGGGGCCGGGCGCGCGCGAGTTCCTGATGCAGCACATCTCGGTGGCGCCGCCGGCGCTCGGCGACGTGGCGCCCGGCGTCCCCGAGGACCTCGCCACGATCGTCGCCCGCTGCCTCGAGAAGGAGCCGGCCCGCCGCTGGCCGGACGCGCGCGTGCTGCGCGACACGCTCGCGCGCGGCGCCACCGACAGCGCGGCGCTCTCGTACGAGCTCACCGAGGTCTCGGGCTACACCGGGTGGACGCTCGCCTCGCTCGCCCTCCTCTGCGTCATGGTGCCGCTGGCGTGGTGGCGTGGGCAGCGGCTGTTCGGCTTGGAGCCCGGCGCGCTCGCCGGGCTGGCGGCCGTGTGGCCGCTCGCGCTCACGCCGTACCTGTTCTCCGTCCGGAAGCAGGGCTACACCTGGCGCAGCATCCTGCGCGCGCTGTGCCTCGAGCCGGCGTGGTGGCCGTTCTGGTGGCCCGTGGCGTTCCGGCGCGCGAGCCCGCTGCGCGAGCGGCTGTCCGACGACGTGAAGCGGATGCGCGCGGCGTACCGCTGGATCTGGGTGGCGCTCGCCGTGGAGGTGCTGCTGCTGACGGCGATGCCGGCGACGATCAGCCAGCAGGTCGTCTTCGACGTGCCGCCGGTGCATGCCGGCTTCGACCAGCGCTGGCTCGCATCGCTGCACCCGTTCGGCTTCCTGCTGCTGATGATCGCGTTCCTCGCCTGGTTCGCCTTCGTCTACGTCCGGGTGTACCGGCTGGGCAAGGCGATCGAGCGGCGTACCGGCCTCCCGCACATGGACACGCTGCGGCTCGGGTACAAGCCGCTCGACTCGCCGTTCTGGCAGGACGCGCGCATCGCCGCGCTGCTCGTGAGCGACGCGGACCGCGCGCTCCAGCGCGTCCCGCAGACGCCGGCGGAGGCGGTGGAGGTGATCGCGGCGCTGGCGCGCGCGCTGCCGACCGGCGCGAGCGCTGCCGCGCGCGAGGCGGAGCGCGCCGCGCGGCGCCTGCTGGAGACGGTGGGCCAGGTGGAGCGGCAGGTGGAGAAGCTGGGGCAGGGGGCGCAGCTGCTCGAGGGGCAGCCGCAGCTCGTGGCGCAGGTGACGGCGCGGCAGGCCGAGCTCGGCCGCGAGCGCGACGCGCTGGCGGCGCAGCTCACGGCGCTCTGGCAGGCGACGGTGGCGCTCCGGCTCGACAGCGCGGCGGCGCCCGACACGCGGGCCGTGGCGACGGCGACGGAGCGCGTGCGCGCGCTCGTCGGCACCATCGACGAGGTGATCGACCAGCGGCCCTCGGGGGCCACGATGTCGGTCGCGCTCCGGGCGGACGGATGAGGGCGCTCTGGTGTGCCGTGGCGCTCGCCTGCGCGGCCCCCGGCGCCGCCGGCGCGCAGGCGGTGGCCGCCGCTCGCGACGCGGGGCTCGCGCTCCTCGCGGCGGGGCAGGCCGACAGCGCGGTGCGCCTCCTGGCCCCGCTGGCCGCGTCCGCGCCGACCGACGCGAGCGCGCAGCTGGCGTACGCGCGCGCGCTCAGCGCACGAGTCGGCGCCCGGCGCACGCGGCGCATCCTCGACGTGTGGGCGTACCGCGGCGCGCTCGCGCGGGCGCATGCCGCCGCGCCGCGCGCGCCCGAGGTGCTGGAGGCGTGGGGCTGGTTCCATGCGCTCGCGCCGTGGTGGACCGGCGCGTCGGCCGCCGCGGCCGAGCGCGCGCGCGACACGCTGCTCGCGGTGGCACCGTACCGCGGCGAGCTGCTGGCCGCGGGCCTCGCGCGCATCCGGCACGACGCGCCGGCCGCCGAGGCGGCGCTCCGCCGCGCGCTCGCGGCGGCGCCCGACAGCGCCCCGGCGTACCTCCAGCTCGCGGTGCTGCTCGAGCAGCAGGCGCGCTACGAGGAGGCGATGGCGCTCATCGAGCGGTACTCCGCGCTCCGCCCCGACGACCGGCAGGGGCTCTACCTGCGCGGCCGCATCGGCGGCGCGGGCGGGGTCGACCTCGAGCGCGCGGAGGCGGCGCTAATGGCCGCCCTCGGCATGCGCCGCCGGCCGGGCGAGGCCGACAGCGCCCAGGTCTTCACCGCGCTGGGGCGCGTGCTGGCCAAGCGCGGGCGGCTCCCCGAGGCCCGCGACGCGCTGCGCCAGGCGCTCCTCGACGACCCCCGCGACACGGACGCGAAGGAGCTCCGCGACTCGCTTGCCGGCCCTCGTTGAGAACGGGCCCCGGCCCGGCTAGCTTTCCGGGCTAGACCTTTTCGGGCCACGGTCATGCTCTACGGGTTCCTCATCGTCCTGCTCGTCATCGTCGCGCTCGCCCTCGCCGGCGCCGTGCTCCTCCAGGCCGGCCAGGGGGGCGGGCTCGCCTCGCTCGGCGGGTCGGGCGGCACCGGCGCCGAGCTCATCGTCGGCAATCGCCAGGCGGCGACGATTCTCACCAAGGCCACCTGGTGGCTCGGCGGCACGCTGCTCGTGCTGTCGATCCTCATCGGCTTCGCCCGCCCCGACGCGGGCGCCGGCAGCAGCGCCATTCAGGAGCAGCTCCGCAAGGCGAGCCAGCCGCAGCCGGCCGCGCCGACCGGGCTCCTCGGCGGCGGCGCGCAGGCGCCCGCGCAGGGCGCCGCGCCGGCCACCCAGGGCCAGGCGCCGGCCGCGCCCGCCCAGCCCGCCGCCCCGGCACCCGCGACGAAGAAGTGACCGACGAGCGGCCGGCGTACCTCCTCCTCGAGGACGGCGCCCTCTTCACGGGCGTCACGCGCCGGCCCATCGTCAGCACCTTCGGCGAGGTCGTCTTCACGACCAACCTCACCGGCTACCAGGAGACGTTCACCGACCCGAGCTACCTCGGGCAGGTGGTCGTCATGACGGCGCCGATGATCGGGAACTACGGCGTCAATCCGCACGACATGGAGTCGACCCGCCCGCAGGTGAGCGGCGTCGTCGTCCGCGAGCTCTCCCGGCAGACCTCCAATTGGCAGGCGACCACGAGCCTCGACGCGTGGCTCGGCGAGCACGGTGTCCCCGTGCTCGAGGGCGTGGATACGCGCCGGCTCACGCGCCACCTGCGCTCGCGCGGTGCGATGCGCGGCGTCATCGCCGAGGGGACCGAGCCGTCGAAGGCGGTGCAGCAGCAGCTGCGCGCTTCCGCGAAGATGGAGGGGCTCGACCTCGCCTCGAAGGCGACGATCCGCGGCAGCCGCACCGAGGGCCCGGCCGATGCGCCCCACGTGGTGGCGCTCGACTTCGGGATGAAGGAGAACATCGTCCGGATGCTCGTGCACGAGGGGTTCCGCGTCACGATCGTCCCGGCCGACACCACGGCGGAGCAGGTGCTCGCGCTCCGGCCGGACGGCGTCTTCCTCTCGAACGGCCCGGGCGACCCGGCCGCCGTGACGTACGCCTTCGCGCACATCCGCGCCCTCGCCGAGGGCGGGCTGCCGATGTTCGGCATCTGCCTCGGCCACCAGCTGCTCGGCCTCTCGTTCGGCGGGCGGACCGAGAAGCTTCCGTACGGGCATCGGGGCGGGAACCACCCCGTGAAGGACCTGCAGCGCGGGCACGTGCTGATCACCACGCAGAACCACGGCTTCGCGGTCTCGGGCAGCGCCGAGGGGATCCCGGGCGCCCCGGACCTGCAGGTGACGCACCTGAACCTGAACGACGGCACCATCGAGGGGCTGCGGCACAAGCGGCTCCCCGTCTTTGCGGTCCAGTACCACCCGGAGGCCGCCCCGGGGCCCCACGATGCCTATCCCCACTTCGGGGAGTTCTTGGAGGCGGTGCGGCAGCACCCCTCGGGAAAGCGGGCAAACCCTTGACACACAACAACTAAGGCCGTATCGTGCCCCCAACTCGGATGGCTCGCCTAGCCATCCGAGTTCGCTTTTCCACAGTCCTGGGGGAGGCATGACGAAGGCCGATCTGGTGGAGCAGGTCACCGAGTCCATCGCCCGCACCGCGGGCCCGATGATCTCGAAGAAGGACTGCGCCCGGGTCGTGGACGCCTTCCTCGACGCAGTGAAGGACGCACTGCGGGAGCAGAAGAACATCGAGGTGCGTGGCTTCGGCACCTTCAAGATCCGCAAGCGGAAGACGCGCATGGCGCGGAACCCGCGGACCGGCGAGCCGGTGGAAGTGGCGGCGCGGCCGGTGCCGGTGTTCAAGCCCAGCAAGGAGTTGCGCGCGCTCGTCGCCGATGACGACGACGTGTCGCTCCCCGTTGGTCCGTTCGACGACGACGACGACGAGTGAGTCCTCCCGCCCGATGACCCCCCCGACCGGCGGCACGATCCCGGTCCGCATCCTCCTGTTCGCCCGCTACGCCGAGCTGCTCGGCCGAGACCACCTGGACGTGGCACTCGCGGTGCCCGCGTCCGTCGCCGACGCGGTCGCGCACGTGCGCGCCCTGCCGGGCGGCGAGGTGCTGCCGGCCCGCCCGCTGTGCGCCGTCAACCACGCGCACGCCCCGCTCGAGGCCGTGCTGCACGCCGGCGACGAGCTGGCGCTGCTCCCGCCGCTCGCGGGAGGCTGAGCGCATGCCGCACCTCTCGCACGAGCCGCTCGACCTCGGCCAGCTGGTGGCGTCGGTGACGCGCGCCGACCGCGGCGGCATCGCCACCTTCCTGGGCCTCGTGCGCGACCACCATGGCGGCCGCGCCGTCGCGGCGCTCGAGTACTCGGCGTACGAGCCGATGGCGGAGGCCGAGAGCGCGCGCATCGTCGCCGAGGCGGAGGCGCGCTGGCCGTGCGAGGTGGTGCTGGTGCACCGGCTCGGCGCGCTCCGCATCGGCGACGCCGCAGTGGCGGTGGTGGCGGCGTCGGCGCACCGGGACGCGGCGTTCCTCGCGTGCCGGTACGTGATCGAGGAAGTGAAGGCGCGCGTGCCGATCTGGAAGCGCGAGACGTACGCCGACGGCACGGTCGACTGGGTCGACCCGACGCGCGCCGTGGCGCCGCCGCCGCTGCAGGGCGCATGAGCGGCGTGCTCGACCGCCTCGGGCGGCCGCTGGGGAGCCTGCGGCTCTCCGTCACCGACCGGTGCAACATGCGCTGCCGGTACTGCATGCCCGAGGAGGAGTACGCGTGGCTGCCGCGCGCGTCGCTCCTCACGTACGAGGAGATGGACCGGCTGGTGGGCGTGTTCGGGCGGCTCGGCGTGGACAAGGTGCGCATCACGGGCGGCGAGCCGCTGCTCCGCGCCGACCTGGCGGTGCTGGTGGAGCGGCTGGCGGCGAAGCCGTTCCTGACCGACCTCGCGCTCACCACCAACGGCATCCTCCTCGCGCGTGACGCACGGACGCTGCGGGAGGCGGGGCTCCGCAGGGTGACGGTCTCGCTCGACACGCTCGATCCGGAGCGGGCGTACGCGTTCGCGCGCACGAAGGAGCACGGGCGCATCCTCGCGGGGATCGATGCCGCGGTGGAGGCGGGGTACGCGTCGGTGAAGGTGAACGCGGTGATCATCCGCGGGTTCAATGACGACGAGCTGGTGCCGCTGCTCGAGTACGCGCGCGGGCGCGGCATCGAGATGCGGTTCATCGAGTACATGGACGTGGGCGGCGCCACGCGCTGGGAGATGGGCGAGGTGGTGCCGCGGCGCGAGATGCTGGCGCGCATCGGCGCGCACTACGGCGGCGTGGAGGCGGAGGCGGAGAACGCCACGAGCCGCGCCCCGGCCGACCGGTTCCGGTTGCCGGACGGCACGCGCTTCGGCATCATCGCGAGCACGACGGAGCCGTTCTGCCGCACGTGCGACCGCGCGCGGCTCACGGTGGACGGGACGCTGTTCACGTGCCTCTACGGCACGGAGGGTGTCGACCTGCGGGAGCCGCTCAGGCTTGGCCGGGACGACGAGGCGCTGGTGGCGCTGCTGGAGCGGACGTGGGGCCGGCGCACGGATCGCGGGGCGGAGCTCCGGGCGGCGCTGCCGGAGCGGGGGGCGTTGTACCAGATCGGGGCGCTGCGGGCCGATCCGCGGCGCGAGATGCACACGCGGGGGGGCTGATGGGGTTGCAAGTGGCATACATGACGCCGCGGAGCCTGGACGAGGCGGAGGCGATGGCGGCGATGTGCGAGCGGCACGGGGTGCCGCTGCACCTCATCGGTCCGCTGCCGTTCAGCTGGCGCACCGACGGCTGGAAGCTGCGCGACTGCTGGGACCACGAGACGTGGTTCCAGTTCCGCGACGCGATCAGCCGCGAGCGGTGCGTCTACTTCGGGACGAACGCCGAGGGGGAGCCGGGCGACGCGCCGATCGAGTGGAACTCGGTGATCGTCGTGCCGAGCGACGGCGTGCTGCCGGACCGGATCCTGGAGAAGCACCCGGAGCGTTGCTACCGGCTCGCGGACGGGATGCCGGTGGCGGAGGCGGTGGCGGGGGTGCTGAAGGGGCGGGGGGGAGTTGCATGAGCCGGCGCGCCGGGCCTAAGCTGGCGGAGTATGCCGACGATCCTCCGACACGGGCCCTACCGCCTCTTCTTCTTTTCGGGTGATCGGGACGAACCTCGGCACGTGCATGTGGAGCGGGACGCGGCGCACGCGAAGTTCTGGCTGGATCCGGTCCGACTCGAGGACAGCGCCGGCTTCGGAAGACCGGAACTGGGAATGCTGGAGCGACTGGTGTGGGAGCGCGCTGCAGAACTGAGGAGGGCCTGGGATGACTTCTTCGCTTCCTGAGGCGAGGAACGGCCGCGCCAGCGATGTCCGCACGACGGCGGAGGCGCTCATCGTTGACCTCGTGGACGGCCGGACCATCACGGTGCCGCTCGGCTGGTATCCCCGCCTCGCCCATGCCTCCGAGGCCGAGCGCGCCGACTGTCGCGTGATCGCGGACGGTGCGGGCATCCATTGGCCGGCGCTGGACGAGGACATCAGCGTGGAGGCGCTGCTGTCTGGTCGGGGCTCTGCCGAGTCGCCCGCATCGCTCGATCGGTGGCTCCGCGCGCGAGTCGGGTAGCGTCGACCTGTTTCATCGCGAGGCCGCGCCGCGGCCGACGCGACTTCGCCGGCCACCGCTGGTGGCCGGCTCCACGCACCGCCCCCTACTTCGCCCGCACCGTCCGGAACGTCGCCAGCGCGGTCGCGCGCTGGTCGCGCGGGATGCGCGCCAGCCACCCCATCAGCGCGTCGAGCGAGGCCAGCGTGGTGACGCGGCCCGCGGGCGCGCGGATGGCGAACGGGATCGGCCGCTTCGTCACCACGGCCATGAGCGTCGCCGGCACGTCGTTGCGGCCGGGGTCGAGGCTCACGAGGAACTTCGCCCCCGCCCGGCGCTGCTCCGCCGAGGGGAACTCGGTCGGCGTCCGCGCGGAGACCGGCAGGTCGCCCGTGCCGGCGTTGGGCAGTATCACCTGCACCGTGTCGGCGTCGATCTCGATGAGCGTGAGGTAGCCGTCCTGCGTGCTGGTGACGCGGGCGACCAGCTCCTGGTCGCGCGCGTCGTCGCCGTGGTAGACGTACACGCCGTCGGGGTCGTTGAGCGAGAGCTCCGCGCGAAACGCCGGGTCCTCGCGCACCCCGGAGCGCGCCATCACCACCTCCCACGTGGCGCGGTACACCTTGTCGAGTCGCCCCTCGAGCGGGATCTCCCCGGTGCGCTCCTGCACCAGGCGCCGACGCACGGGGATCCCCTCCGACTCGATGGCGACGAGCTGGTAGAAGAGGTCCTGCACCTTCTCGCCCACCTCGGACTGCGCGCGGATCGTGCCGCCGGAGACGGTGGCGCGGAGCTGGCGCGCGGCCTCCAGCAGCGCCTCCTGCTCGCCGAGCTCGCGCGCCTGGCGGATGGAGCGGTCTTCCGGGAGGGCGACGGTGATGGTGACGGTGAGGGTGGTGTCGGATTGGGCCGCGAGCGGCGCTGCCGGCGCCCTGGCGGCGAGGCAGAGGGTCAGCATGCCGAGCAGAGGTTGCCGCATCACGAGCCTTGTGCGGTGGAAGGAGTGCACAAGGATATCGCGATCAGGGGGCGCGAGGCCATCGGGCATCGGGTGCATCGCAAGGCTGCGCCGTGGCGCCTTCCTCGGCCTGTCATCGCGAGGCCGGGGAGCGGCGCTTCCTAGAGGCTGTCATCGCGAGGCCGCGAAGCGGCGCTTCCCTGAGGCTGTCATCGCGAGGCCGCGAAGCGGCCGAAGCGACCTTCTCCGCCGTGCTGGTGGCCACGAGTGAAGCGCACGAGGTTGCTTCGCTCGCTGCGCGAGCTCGCAATGACCCTTGGTGAGGCTTGCCGCGCGAGCTCGCCATGACGCACTGCCTGCCACTCTTGACCACGCGTGCCAGCCGGCGGAAGTTCCCATCATGCCGCCACGACTGCCGACGCCCCGCGCGCTCCTCGCCGCCCTCGCTCTCCTCGCGATCGCGGCCCCCCTCGCCGCCCAGCAGCAGGACGACCTCCTCGGCCTGGTGCTCGAGGCCCGCGCCCCGAACCGCAACGCGGTGGCGCTCATCATCGGCAACTCGACCTACAAGCGCGACCTCCCGGCCGTGCGCTTCGCCGTTCGCGACGCCGAGACGGTGGACCGGTACGTCCAGCGCACGCTCGGCGTGCCGCTCTCGAACATCGTGCTGCTCAAGGATGCCTCGCTGGGCGACCTCAAGTCGGCGTTCAACGCCCAGCGCGGGCGGCTGGCGGCGATCGTGAAGAGCCTGCCGCAACCGGCGCAGGCGGAGGTGTTCGTGTACTACAGCGGGCACGGGGCGCCGACGGTGCCGGCGGGGAAGGCGTACCTGGTGCCGGTGGACGGCGATCCCGACTTCCTGGAGGACACGTCTTACCCGCTCGACGACGCGTACGCGCAGTTGGCGGCGCTGGGGGCGAAGCAGGTGACGGTCGTGCTCGACGCCTGCTTCAGCGGGCAGAGCGACCAGGGGAGCCTGTTCAAGGGGGCGCGGCCGGTGATCCGGGTGGTGCAGCCGGTGGCGGCGCCGAAGCTGACGGTGTTCGCGGCGGCGACGGGGACGCAGGTGTCGAGCGACTTCGAGGCGAAGGGGCACGGGCTGTTCACGTACTTCTTCCTGCGGGGCTTGCAGGGGGACGCCGACGCGGGCACGGATGGGCGGATCACCGTGGCGGAGCTACGCGATTATCTGGCCGACAACGTGCCGGGGTACGCGCGGCGGCTCAAGAACCGCGAGCAGGCGCCGACGGTGACGGCGCCGGATCCGGCGCGGGCGGTGGCGGTGGTGACGCCGGTGAGCAAGGGACGGCTGCCGGAGGTGATGCCGGTGGCGGGGAGCAGGGCGACCGTGGCTGCCGCGCCCGCGGTGGCACCTGCACCGGCCCCGGCTGCGACGGCTCCGGCCCGTGGTGCCGCCCGCACGGCGCTCAGCACCTTCCGGGACTGCGCCGGCTGCCCGGAGCTGGTGGTGCTGCCGGGCGGCTCGTTCCGGATGGGGTCGCCGGAGACGGAGGAGGGACGCGGGGACGACGAGGACGACTCGCAGGGGCCGGGGGGCCGGCCGGTGCTGGTGGCGCTGCCGGAGCTCTCGGTGGCGCTGGCTAAGACGGAGGTGACGCGGGGGGAGTACGCCGCGTTCGTGCGGGCGACGGGGCGGTCGCATCCGGGGGGCTGCTACGCGTCCGAGAAGGGTGCCGATGGTGAGTGGGGATCGCAGCTCAAGGCCGGTGCCTCGTGGGAGAGCCCGGGGTTCGACCAGGGGGACGACCACCCGGTAACGTGCGTGAGCTGGGACGATGCGCAGGCGTACGTGCGGTGGCTGTCGCAGCAGACCGGCCAGAGCTACCGCCTGCCGACGGAGGCGGAGTGGGAGTACTCGGCGCGCGGTGGGACGACGACGCCCTTCGTGAATGCCGCGAGCGAGGGCGAGCTGTGCCGATATGCGAATGGCGCGGACGCGACCGCCAATCGGCAGTTTCCCGACTGGGGCGCCGCGAACTCCTGCTCCGACGGCTACGTCTTCACCGCGCCGGTGGGCGGGCGGGAGCCGAACGCCTTCGGGCTGCACGACATGATTGGTAATGTCTGGGAGTGGACGGCAGACTGCTACGGCGAGAGTCTGGCCGGGACGCCCCGGGATGGCCGTGCGCGAGAAGCATCGAGCTGCGCGAGGCGCGTGCTGCGCGGCGGCTCCTGGAGCCTCGACTCGGTGCTCCTCCGCCCCGCCTTCCGCCACTGGGTCGGGCCGGGCGACCGCAGCAGCGATATCGGTTTCCGCGTGGCCAGGACGCTTACCCCTTGAGTCGTGACCTCTTGTCCTCTTGTGGGGGGTGCAGGGGGCGGAGCCCCCTGCTCGCCGCGGGAGCGGCGGTTGGCGCAGCAATAGGCGCTGCAGATGCACGCGGGCCCGCGAGCCGGTGTCTCCGCACGGGCCGACGACCGCACGTGTGACCCGGAGGCGGCCTG
Organism: Gemmatimonadales bacterium; assembly: GCA_033764615.1. GTDB lineage: Bacteria > Gemmatimonadota > Gemmatimonadetes > Gemmatimonadales > GWC2-71-9 > JANRIU01. Next base: position 15,090 of record JANRIU010000060.1, read on the forward strand.
CAAGGGTTTGCCTGTCAGCGGATTTCCATCCCTGCAAGTCTGGAAGCAGATGCCACAATTGCGATGATGTGGAGTCTCCCCCACGGCGCGGCCACCGACGTGACCGGCCGCTGCTCGCGCCCCCGCGATGCTTCCCCCGTGCCGCCACGAGCACGTGCCCTCGGGCTCACGCTGGCCCTCGTCGCCCGCGCCGCGGCGCTCCCGGCGGAGCAGGGCGATGACCTGCTCGTCGCCGTGCCGCGCGCCCGGGCCCCGAACCCGAACGCCGTCGCCGTCATCGTCGCGAACGGCGCCTACCAGGGCGACCTGCCACCGGTCCGCTTCGCCGCGCGCGACGCGCGGGCCGTGGAGCGCTACGCGCGCGAGGCGCTCGGCGTCCCGCCCGGCAACGTGCTCCTCCTGCAGGACGCGACGCTGGGCCGGCTCAAGGCCCTCTTCAACACCCAGCTCCCCAACATGCTGCGGTCGCTGCCCCGGCCCGCGGACGCGGAGGTGCTCGTGTACTACAGCGGGCACGGCGCGCCGACCGTGCCGGCGGGCGAGGCGTACCTCGTGCCCGTGGACGCCAACGCGGACTACCTCGAGGACACGGCGCTCCCGCTCGCCCCGCTGTACGCACAGCTCGGCCGGCTCGGCGCGCGACACGTCACCGTGGTGCTCGACGCGTGCTTCAGCGGCCAGGGCGACCAGGGCAGCCTCCTCAAGGGCGTGCGCCCGGTGATCCGCGTGGTGCAGCCCTCGGTCGGGCCGACGCTCACCGTCTTCGCGGCGGCCAGCGGCACGCAGGTGTCGAGCGACTTCGACGCGAAGGGGCACGGCCTCTTCACCTACTTCTTCCTGCGCGGGCTGCAGGGCGCGGCCGACTCGTCGCGCGACGGGCGCATCACCGTCGGCGAGCTGCGCGCCTACCTCGGCGCCGAGGTGCCGGGATACGCGCGGCGCCTGCGGAACCGCGTCCAGGTGCCGTCCGTCATCACCGCCGATCCCGGGCGCGCGGTCGCCGTGACGGTGCCGCTGCCGCCCGGGCGCGTGGCGGCGCTGGAGGCGACCCCGGTGGTGGTGGCGCCTGCCGCGGCGCCGGCACCTGCGCCAGCCGCATCGGCGCCGGTCGCGACACCTCGCGCGCGCCGCGCGGCGCTCACGCCGCTACGCGACTGTGCATCGTGCCCGGAGCTGGTGGTCCTGCCGGGCGGGACGTTCCGGATGGGATCGCCCGAGTCGGAGGAGGGCCGGCTCGATGACGAGGACGACTCGCAGGGCCCTGGCGGGGCGCCGGTGAGCGTGGCGCTCCCCGAGCTGGCAGTGGCCATCGGCAGGACCGAGGTGACGCGCGGACAGTACGCGGCGTTCGCGCGGGCGACCGGGCGCAGGCATGCCGGCGGCTGCGTCGTGCTGGAGCGGGGCTGGTTCGGGCGCTGGAACCCAAAGCTCCGGGCCGACGCGAGCTGGCAGCGTCCCGGCTTCGACCAGGGGGATGATCACCCTGTGACGTGCGTGAACTGGGACGATGCGCGTGCGTATGCGCGTTGGCTGTCGCAGCGCACGGGGCACACCTACCGCCTGCCGAGCGAGGCCGAGTGGGAGCATGCGGCGCGCGGCGGCACGGCGACGCGGTTCGCGCACGGCGAGGCGGAGGGGGAGCTGTGCCGCGTCGCGAACGGCGGCGATGCGACGGCACGCCGGCAGTTCACGCACCTCGAGGGAGCCAACGCCTGCGCGGATGGCCGCGTCTTCACCGGGCCGGCCGGCACGCTCGCGCCCAATGGCTTCGGGCTGCACGACATGGCGGGCAGCCTCTGGGAGTGGACGGCCGACTGCTACGGCGAGAGCTACGCGGGGACGCCGCGGGACGGCCGCGGACGCGATGGCGCCGACTGCCCGACGCGCGTCATGCGCGGCGGCTCGTGGAGCAACATCCCCGTGCTGCTGCGTCCGGCCGCGCGGAAGCCGAACGTGCCGGCGTACCGCCTGAACATCGCGGGCTTCCGGGTGGTGCGGGAGCTGGAGCGCTGATCGAGAGGACTCTCCTCAGCCCCCGCCGCCCCGCTGCCATTTCATCGCCAGCTTGCGCCTGGACCCCGCGCACTCCCTGAGATAGAGGTTGATCAGCGACTGGTAGGGGATCCCCGTCTCGGCGGCCATCGTCTTGAAGTAGTCGATGGTGAAGGTGTCGAGCCGGATGGTGACCGGCTTCTTCAGCCGGGCGGCCCACGGGTTGCGAGTGGCCTTGGAGAAGTCGATGGATCGCGTCATGGGGTCCGGCTGGCTCCGTAGTGCGCGCGCTCGGACGGGGTGGCCGGGCGGGCGGAGATGAGGCGGATCAGGTCGCCGTCCAGCTGCACGGCATGCACCACCACCAGCAGGCGCAGCCGATCGCTCAGGCCGAGCAGGTGGAACCGTTCCTCGCCGACCGAGTGCAGGTGGTCCCGCACGACGAGGGCGTCGTCATCGGCGAACGCCGAGCACGCTTCCTCGAAGCTGACGCCGTGCTTGCGCCGGTTCGAGCGGGCCTTGGCGGCCGACCAGGTGATGCGCGGTGTGCTCACGCGAAATGTATGTATGGTGTACGTACGTCGCCAGCGGGCGGTGCGTCGTCCGGCGCAGCGCAAGGATGCGGTCGGGGGCACATCGGGGGCGCAAATCGGGATCGGGTGGGGAAGGGGGGCGCGAGCAGGGACGCGAGGGCTGAACGGAGCAGGACTCGTCTCCGGATGTCATCGCGAGGCCGCGGAGCGGCCGAAGCGACCTTCTTCGCCTGGCAGCGGGCTACGGGGCGAGAGGAGAAGGTTGCTTCGCTCGCGGCGCGAGCTCGCCATGACAGCGAGTGGGTGCGCTGCGCGAGCTCGCAATGACAGCAAGCCGGGCCCGCTGCGCGAGCTCGGCACCACCGTGGTGCCAGCTACCTGGCCACCGGCACCCACCGCTCGAAGTGCTGCACCAGCTTCCCCAGCAGGTACGTCGCGTGGTGCGGACGCTGGGTCCAGCCGTGCGTGGCGCCCGGCGCCACCACCAGGTCGAACTCCTTCCCCTGCCGCATCAGCTCCTCCGCCAGGTCGGCGATGGTCTTGAACGGCACCACGTCGTCCATCATCCCGTGGATGAGCATGAGCCGGTCCTGCAGGCCGCCCGCGTACTGGAGCGCGCCACGGCGGAACGCGGCCGGATGCGTCTGCGGCCGCCGCGTGATCGCCACGTCGTCGCTGCCGAAGAAGCGCGGGTCCACGGCCGCCGCCCCCGCGACGCCGGCCTTGAACAGGCCCGGCCGCCGGAAGAGCGAGTAGACGGTGATGAGCCCGCCGTAGCTCGACCCGAAGATGCCGGTGCGCGCGGTGTCGGCCCACGCCTCCGCGCCGAGCCAGCGCTTCACGGCGGCGAGATCATCGAGGTCGCGGCCGCCCCACTCGAACAGGAACGCCTCGCGGAAGGCGCGCCCGTAGCCCGTGGAGCCGCGAACGTCCACCTGGACGACGGCATACCCCTTCTGCACGAGCAGCTGCTGCAGCAGCCCGTACGTGCCGCCCCAGCGGTTCCGCACGGTGTTGGAGTACACCGGGCCGAACAGCACCGGCACCTTCTCGCCGCGCCGGGCCGCCGCGGGCAGCCACACCTTGGCCCGGAGCGTGCTGCCGGGGTCGGCGCCCTCGAGCCGCACGTAGCGCGGCGCCACGAGGCCCACGCTCGCGAGCTCCGGCCCTCCGGGCGCGGTCACCACCACGTCGGGCCCTCCCGCCATCGGCACGAGGAGCAGGTGCGGCGGCGTGAGGTCGTCCGTGAAGAGGTCCGCCGCGGTGCGGCCGTCGGGCGCCACGACGACGCGGTGCGTCCCCGGCCGCTGGGTCACGCGCTCCACCGTGCCACCCGGCTGCCCGCGCCACAGGTGGCGCTCCGCGGGGTCGGGCGCGTTCGCGATCCACGCGAGCTGGCCGTCCGGCAGCGGCCACGCCGCCCCCTCCGCATCGGAGCCGGCCGGCGTCACGGCCTCGGGCGTGCCGCCGGCGACCGGCACGCGATAGACGCGGTACCGGTCGTCGCGGTCGGCGGTGAGGAGCAGGTGCTGCCCGTCGCGCGACCAGGTGGAGGCGAGCGAGGTGTAGATCCGCGAATCGCGCTGGTCGCTGTACACGAGCCTCGGCGTGTCGCCCGGGCGCACGACATGCACCCAGCGGCGCGTCGCGTCGTCGCTCTCGCGGTCCACCAGCAGCACGCCGAGCGGGCTCCACGCGAAGTTGACGACCTGCACCTCGGTCGGGGTCTCGAACGGCAGCGTCTCCATCGATGCGCTGAGCACGTCCACCAGCACGAGCTGCCGCACCTCGTTCACGCCGCCCGGGTAGCTGCGGCGCACCTCGTTCGGCTGCGTCTCGGCGCCGAGGTAGTGCGGGAACGGGACGCGCTGCACGTCGCGCCGGTCCACGAGGTGCGCGGCGATGAGGCGGCCGTCCGGCGACCACGCGTGCGTCGGCGCGCCGCTCGCCCAGGTGGCGGGGCCGATCTCGCGGTCCATGCGCGCGTAGGTGCCGAGCCCCGCGGTGGAGATGCCGGGCAGGGCGACGCGGGTCAGGCGCCGGGGCTGCACCGGCGCGGTACCGTCGAGGGGGACGACCCAGAGGTCGCCGTCCTTCACGTAGGCGGCGTGGCGACCCGTGGGCGCGAGCGTGAGGTCGCCGGCCGTGGCGCCGACGGTGGCGAGGACGATGGACTCGCCGGTGGCGGCGTCCACGTCGAGCAGCTGGTCGCCGCGGAGCACGAGCAGCGCGGTGCCGTCCCGCCGCCATGCGAGCTCGCGCGCGCCGCCCGTGGCGGGCGTGGCGCCGAAGCGCGTGAGCGGACGCCGGCCCGACCCGTCGCGCTGCACGAGCCACACCTCGCGCACCGGCCCGCCCGCCGAGTCCCACGCGAAGGCGAGGCGACCGCCATCCGCCGACCAGGCGAGCGCCGTCGGGACGCGCCCCGTGATCGGCAGCGAGGTCACGACGCGGTCGAGCGTGAGCTGGGCGGCGAGCGGCACGGCCGGCGCGGCCGGCGCCGCCGCGAGGAGCAGGGCGAGGCGGTGTAAGGGGCGCATGGCGTTGAGGATAGCGGGGGCGTCGAAGGTCGCGAGTCGCGAGTCGAGGCTCGACACCCCCGACCCGCGACCCATGCCCCGCGACCGTCCACCCTACCTTCCGCCGATGCCCCAGACCCACTCCCTCACCCTCACCGGCCCCACCGGCCTCCGCCTCCGCGTGCTCGCGCTCGGCGGCATCGTGGCGGCGCTCGAGGTTCCGGATGGGGCGGGGGGCCACGTGGACGTGACGGTCGGCGTGCCCGACACGGAGGCCGCACGGGCGGACACGCACTACCGCGGCGCGCTCGTGGGGCGCGTGGCGAACCGGATCCGGCTGGGCCAGGCACCGCTCGACGGCCGCACGCTCGCGCTCACCGCCAACCACGGGCCACATCACCTCCACGGCGGCGCCATCGGCCTGCACCGGCGCGCGTGGACGCTCGCGCCGTTCACCGCGCCGCACGAAACCGGCGTGACGCTCTCGGCGACGGTGCCGGACGGCGAGGACGGCTACCCGGGCACGCTCGTCGTCCGCGTCACGTACGCGCTCGACGATGCGGGCGCCTTCACCGTGACATGGCAGGCGGAGTCCGACGCGCCGACGCCGTGGGCGCCGACGCAGCACGTCTACTGGAACCTCGCGGGCCGAGGCGAAATCACCGGGCACACGCTGCAGGTGGATGCCGATGCCGTGCTGGCGATCGACGCGGCGCAGCTCCCGACGGGCGCGCGCGTGCCCGTCGACGGCACCCCGTTCGACGTCCGCCGGGCCGCGCCGATCGGGCCGCGCCTGGGTGACCCGGCGCTCGCCGCGACGCATGGCCTCGACCACACCTTCGTGCTGCGGGACGGCGCGCGCCACGCCGCACGGCTTGCCGACCCGGCGACGGGACGCACGCTCACCATCACCACGAGCGAGCCCGCGCTCCACGCCTACACCGGGAACCACCTCGCGGGCGCGCCGGCCGCGGGTGGCGGCGTGCTCCCGGCGCATGCCGGCATCGCACTCGAGACGGGGGGCTTCCCCGACGCGCCCAACCACCCCGGCTTCCCGCCGATCGTGCTCCGGCCCGGCGCGCCGGCCCGCTCGTGGACCCGCTTCGCGCTCGGCGTCGCCGGGCAGGAGAAGGCATGACCCGCGCCCACCGCGCCGCCATCGCGGCGTTCATCCTCGCCACCGGCAGCGCGGCGCACGCCGCCGCGCAGGCGACGCCGTTCGTGTTCGGCGCCGACCTCTCGTACGCCAACCAGATGGACGACTGCGGCGCCGTCTTCCGCGATGGCGGCGCGCCGAAGGACGTCTTCCGCATCTTCGCGGACCACGGGCACACCCTCGTCCGCGTGCGCCTCTGGGTCGACCCCGCGTGGCAGCGGACGCTCGTGCAGCCGCCGGGCGTGCCGCTCGTCTACGGCGACCTGGACGACGTGCGGCGCACCATCCGGCGCGCGAAGGGGGCGGGGATGCAGGTGCTGCTCGACATGCACTATTCCGACATCTGGGCCGACCCGCAGCGGCAGGCGGTCCCCGCGCGCTGGCGCGCGGTCGCCCGCGACACGCCCGCGCTCGCCGACTCCGTGCACGCCTACACCGCGGCGGTCCTCCGCGCGCTCGCCGCGGACGGCCTCCTGCCCGACATGGTGCAGGTCGGCAACGAGATCAACCCGGGGATCCTCGTCCACGGGCGGCTCGACCCGCGCTTCGAGGGGCGCGACACGATCCCCGGCGGCTGGGCCCGGCAGGCGGCGCTGCTCAACGCCGGCATCCGCGCCGTGCGCGAGGCGGGGCGGGGCGCCGCTCGGCCGCCGAAGGTGATGCTCCACTTCGCGGCCATCGACACGCTCGTCACCGACTTCCGCCACGCCATCGAGGCCGGGGTCACCGACTTCGACGTCATGGGCTTCTCGTACTACTACGCGTGGCACGGCGGCAGCCTCGCGAAGATGGCGGGCGTCGTGCGCGCGCTCCGGGCGCGGTGGCCCCGCTACGAGGTGATGGCGGTGGAGGCGGGGTACGCGTGGACGACGGCGAACCACGACGCGATGCCGAACATCATCGGCATCGCCGACCCGCAGTACACGCCGCTCTCGCCCGCCATGCAGCTGCGCTACCTCGTCGACTACGCGGTCGCCGTGCACGACGCCGGCGGCATCGGCGTCGTGCTCTGGGAGCCCGCGTGGGTCAGCACCCCTTGCCGCACCCCCTGGGGCCGCGGCTCGGCGCATGACCACGTCGCGTTCTTCACGCCGGACGGGCTCGACTACATGGCGGACGGCGGCGGGGCGTGGGCGGAGCGGGCGAGGGGGTGGGTTGGGGGTGGGCGGTAGCGTGGCGTGCCGCATCGATGGCCGGAAAACCGCCACGAGAATCGTTGGCAGAGGTAGGTAGGTCGTCAGTCGCTGGAGAGGGCACTCGGCGAGGTACCGCATGGCCACACTCGCGCCAGCGTGCTTGCCTGACTTGCGTCGACCGCCCTGGTCAGAGCGGCTCGTGAGCGCTCGAGGACGGGTCGCCCGCGTCGCGTCGACCGACGCGGGGAGTCGCAAATCGTCAGACACCAATACGACCGGAACACCGGAGATCATGGCTCGACCACTCACACTGAACGCGATTTCGTGGTCGTAGAGCACACCCCGGTGGTTGCTGCCGTCAAGGCTGAGGCCGTTCTCAACGATGTCGACCACGAGGTCACGCAAGTAGTGGAACGGCAAGCGAAATACGTCGGCGGCAGTCTGTCGCAGTCGCTGGACCTCCGGTCCTTCGACGCTCTTCCCGATCCGACGGGCGGTGTCCTCAACCAGCCCTACTGCCGCCTGGTCAATGGCCATGCTTCCACGCAGCGCGAGTAGCAGGCGCTTACGAATCGCTGGGCGCCGTGCGATGTCCCCCCAGGACGTCGCTTCTGGCACTTCCCGGACGACGATCTCCTGCCAGAGAAAGCGAGCGAATGCGCGCTCCTGTTCATGACGATGCCCTCGAAGGCGCTCCAGCGGCTTTCTCAGCCTCTTCCAGTCCACGTCGGCCTGCGCATTTGCGGTCTCACCAATCAATTGCGCCCAACCGTCGGCCTGCGCCGGGTCGTCAGCCAAGCCGCGTCCACAGAGCGCCTGGCAGGCCTGTGAGATCCTGCCGGAATGCACTCGCACGATGCTGCGGCTTCCGTCGTATTGCTGGCAGTGCCAAAACATCCGTCGGAGCGCCGCGCGCGCCGGCGCGCAGTCGGGGTCCCGCTCGTCGCCGGCGTGCGCGAGCAGCTCCAACGCCGCTGCCGGAGCAGCCTATCCGATCACGCTGTTCCGGTCCTCGCCCTTCCGGAGACGCTCGAACGCGTCGTCGCCGAGCGACCGGTAGACGTTGGTATCGAACAAGGTGGCGAGTCGAGGCATTATCGGCGCGGGTCGAGGCATTGTCGACGCAGGAGAAAGGGGAGGCGACGAGGCTGACCTCCGCCAACGCGGAGGGCCGCACCGCCGGAATCGCCGAGGCCTCGTCGCCCGGCGACTCACCGAGACGTAGACGGCATCCAGCAGCGAGGGCTACGAATCGGAATCAGGGCAAGGGGTGCCGATGCGGCTCGTCGTCGACGCATCGCCAGCCCTCACCGCCATCAACGCGTCTGCCAGAGGTCAGGCGCGCGGACAATCCGTCCGCGCGAAATCCTCTCCGATGCAGATCAGCGGCTCGTCCGCCAGCACCGCGCTGGCGTATGCCAGGCAGTCACCGAAATTGAGCGCGGCGGGATGCCGCCCCTTGCCGAACCGGAGCCAGGCATCCATGCCGATGTCCACGTGCGCGCTCGTCACAGGCAGCACCTCGACGCCTGCCTCCAGGATGAAGCGAGACACCCGCCCTCGTGCATCCTCGCCGAGGCGCGCACTCAGCACGATCGTCGCCTCCAGGAGGGTGGCCGCGCCGATGGCGAGCGACGGCGCCGTCGCGAGTTGCCGTTCCAGCCGCTCGGCGTCGGGCTCACCGAGCACGATCGCGATCATGGCGGAGCTGTCGAGGAGCATCGGGCTCAGACCCCGTCCGGGCCGAAGCCGAGGAGCGCCTCCTCCTCGGCCCTGGACATCGTGGTGCTCCGCACGTGCGGCGGCAGGTTCGGCCACAACTCCCGGTGCAGGAGGCGATGCAGCCGGTCCGCGCGCGTCAGCTCCGCGCGGCCGCGCTGGAGGCGTTGACGGCGCTCCTCGAGCGCACGACGAATCGCCTCGGTCTTTCCCTCACCGGTCAGCGATGTGATCTCGTCGAGCAGCTGCTCGACCCGCTCGTTCTTGATGCTGATGGCCATCTGCTCGTCCGATTGTGATATGGAAGAAAGGTAGAAATATGTCGTGAGTCGAGAAAGGAGTAGGGGCTTGACGAACAAGCCGTAACGTAACATCGTTACGCCATGCCCACCCCCCGCACCCTCAGCGAGCGTGTCGCCCAGCAGTCGCGACGGCGCCGGCACGACGAGAAGGAGGACCTCCGGCGCGAGATCATCGACGCCGCGGGTGCGCTCCTGCTCCAGGGCGGCTACGACGCCTTCTCCATGCGGCGCCTCGCCGAGCGGATCGGCTACTCCGCGACGACGATCTACCGGTACTTTCGCGACAAGGAGGCGGTGATCCACGCCGTGCTCCGCGAGGGGTTCCGGCGCTTCGGCTCGGCGCTCAAGGCCGCGGAGTCGTCGAGCGATGACGCGATGGCGCAGCTGGAGGCGGAGTGCCACGCGTACGTGCGGTTCGGGCTCGAGAACCCCACGTTCTACCGCGTCATGTTCGTCGACTGCGTCGACACGCTCGGCCGCTTCGAGCACGGGCCCGACGAGGAGCCGTTCGACGCATCGTACCAGGTGCTCGTGCGGACCGTCGCGCGGGTGGCGGCGCGGGGCTTCGTGCCGGCGGACCGGGTGGAGGCGCTGAGCGCGCTGCTCTGGGCCCAGGTGCATGGCATCGTGGTCATGCTGCTGACGATGCCGGGAATGCCGCCGCAGCTGGGGGCGATGATGACGGCGGACAACGCGCGGCTGGTCCGCGTGGCGCTCGAGGCCGGCGCGCTGAAGGATGTGCGGGGCGGCGGGCACGCGTCGCCCTGTTAGGGAGGGGAACGCGCGGGGTGCGGGAGTGGCCCCGTTTTCTGTCGCGAGGGAGTAACACTGTTACCAAGAAGTACGACATTACCCACAGGAGAGGCAACATGCGCACCCGTCCTGCTTCATCGCTCCGCCTGCTGCTGCGGCTCGTCGCCGCTGCGGCCATCGCCGGCACCGCACCGGAACCGCTGGCGGCCCAGCTGCCCGGCTCCATCACCGGCGCGCTCACCGACCGCGAGACGAGCGCCGCCCTTGCCGACGCGCGCGTCACCCTGCAGGGCACGGAGCGCGTGGCGACGACCGACGCCGCCGGGCGGTTCACTCTCCCGGGCGTGCCGCGCGGCAACCACGTGCTGCGCATCACCGCCATCGGCTACGTGCCGCGCCTCGTGAACGACGTCGTGGTGCAGCCGGGCCGGCCGACCGCGATCACGGTGACCATGGAGCGCGCCGTGGTGGAGCTGCAGGAGCTCACCGTCGCGCCGTCGCTCTTCGAGCGGCGGCCCGAGGTGCCGACGTCCACCGTCACCGTCGGCTACGAGGAGATCCGCCGCTCTCCCGGCGCCATCGGCGACGTCACGCGCCTCGTGCAGGCGATGCCCGGCGTGATCCTGAGCAACGACCAGCGCAACGACATCGTGGCGCGCGGCGGCTCACCGATGGAGAACCTGATCCTGGTCGACAACATCGAGGTGCCGAACCTGAGCCACTTCGCGGCACAGAACACCTCGGGCGGGCCGATCTCGATGCTGAACACCGAGCTGATCGGCGCCACCACGTTCAGCGCCGGCGGCTTCGGCGCGCAGTACGGCAACCGCGCCTCGGCAGTGCTGGACGTGACGCTCCGCGAGGGGGACCGCACGCGCTGGCTCTCCGAGGCGGACGTCTCGTTCGCCGGCGCGGGGCTCGTGGTGGAGGGGCCGGTCGGCCGGCGCGGCTCGGCGATCGTCTCGGTGCGCCAGTCGTTCCTCGACCTCGTCGCCGGCTCGTTCGGGCTCACGGCGATCCCGAACTACACGAACCTGCAGGCGAAGCTCGCCTTCGACCTCTCGCCCCGGGACCGCCTCTGGCTCGTCTCCCTCGGCGGCCGCGACAACATCAACTTCACGGTCGACCCCGCCGACCTCGACGACCCATCGCTCGAGAACACCAACGCGCGCGGCTGGCGCGTCGTGAACGGCATCAACTGGCAGCGCCGCTTCGGCGGCGCGGTCGGCACGCTCACGCTGTCGGACGCCTACAGCCGCTTCGCCACCGACGTGACCGACGCGCAGCTCGGCAACGCGCTCACCTTCCGCAACCGCTCGGGCGAGGGGGAGAGCACGCTGCGCTACGACCTCGCCGCGCGCCCCGCCGCGCGCCTCGGCGTGAAGGCGGGGGTGTCGCTCAAGCGGTTCCGTTCGCGCCTCGAGCTCGCGCAGCCGTTCGGCGCGCAGGACCCGCTCTCGACCGATCCGGCGCGCGTGAACGCCGTCAGCATCGACCAGTCACTCGACGGCTGGCTGGTGGGCAGCTACGCCATGGCGACCGCGACGCTCGGCCGCTGGGCCGACGTCACCCTCGGCGCGCGCGCCGACCGCTTCGACATGGTGGGGGCGACGCGGCTCGCGCCGCGCGGCAGCCTCTCGCTGCACCTCACGCCGACGCTCGACCTGAACGCCTCGGCGGGGCGGTACTACCAGCAGGTGCCGCTCGTGTACCTCGGGGCCGACCCGCAGAACCGGATGCTCGCGCCGCTCCGTGCCGACCATCTCGTCGCCGGCCTCGCCTGGCAGGCGCGTCCCGACCTGCGCGTCTCGGTGGAGGGGTTCCTCAAGGAGTACGCCGACTACCCGGTGGCGACGCAGTACCCGACGGTGTCGCTGGCGAACACGGGCGACGTCTACGGCGTGGGGGGGCTCCTGTTCCCGCTGGCGAGCCAGGGGACGGGGCGGAGCCGCGGCGTCGAGCTGTTCGTGCAGCAGAAGCTGACGTCGCGCCTCTACGGCCAGCTGAGCGGCACCTTCTCGCGCACGGAGCACCGGGCGCTGGACGGCGTGCTGCGGCGCGGCGCGTTCGACGTGCCGGTGATGCTCACGGGGATCGTCGGCTACCGCGCGGGGGACAGCTGGGAGTTCAGCGCGCGCTACACCTACGCCACCGGGCGTCCGCTCACGCCGGTGCTCACGTCGCTCGCGACGGTGCAGAACCGCCTGATCCTGGACGTGGCACGGACCAACGCCGAGCGGGCGCCGGACTACGCGCGGCTGGACGTGCGGGTGGACCGCCGGTTCCGGCTGTTCGGCACCAACCAGACGGTGTACGTGGAGGTGCAGAACGTGCTCGACCGGGAGAACGTCTTCCAGCAGGTGTGGAACGGGAAGACGCGGGCGCTGGATGCGCTGAACCAGATCCGGTTCTTCCCGGTGTTCGGGTACAACGTGCAGCTGTAGGCGGACGGGCGGACGGGCGGGCGGGTCCGGCAGGCGGCCTTCCCGGGCGGTGGGAGCTCAACGACGCGGCGGGCCTTCCGCCCGTCCGCCCGTCCGCCCGTCCGCTTATCTTTCGGGGCTATCGTCCCCAAGGGAATCCGGATGCTCAACAAGGTCGCCGTGGTCGGAGCCGGGAACGTCGGTGCCACCGCCGCCCAGCGCCTCGCCGAGAAGCAGCTCGCCCGCACCGTCGTCCTGATCGACGTCCTCGAAGGGATCCCGCAGGGGAAGGGGCTGGACCAGCTCCAGTCGGGCCCCGTCGAGGGGTTCGACACCCGCGTCATCGGCACCAACGGCTACGACGAGGCGGCGGGCGCGGAGGTGTTCGTCGTCACCGCCGGCATCGCGCGGAAGCCGGGGATGTCGCGCGACGACCTGGTGAAGACGAACGCGGGCATCGTCGCCTCGGTGGCGCGGGAGATCCGCCGGGTCGCGCCGGAGAGCATCGTGGTGGTGGTCTCGAACCCGCTCGACGCGATGTGCCACGTCGCCATGAAGGAGACGGGCTTCCCGCGCGAGCGCGTGATCGGCATGGCGGGCGTGCTCGACACGGCGCGCTACCGCACCTTCCTCGCGCAGGCGCTCGACGTCTCGGTCGAGGACATCCAGGCGATGGTGCTCGGCGGCCACGGCGACACCATGGTGCCGCTCATCAGCTACACCACCGTCTCGGGCATCCCCGTCTCGCAGCTCCTGCCGAAGGCGACCCTCGACCCGATCGTCGACCGGGCGCGCAACGGCGGCGCCGAGATCGTCGGCTTCCTCAAGACCGGCTCGGCGTACTACGCGCCCTCGGCCGCCGCGGTGCAGATGGTCGAGGCGATCGCGCTCGACAAGAAGCGCATCCTCCCGTGTTCGGCGTACTGCACGGGCGAGTTCGGCCTGAAGGACGTCTTCTGCGGCGTCCCCTGCAAGCTCGGGCGGAACGGCCTCGAGGCGATCGTGGAGATCGCGCTGACGCCCGAGGAGCGCACCGCGCTCCATGCCTCGGCGGACGCGGTCCGGTCGGTCGTGCAGGTGCTGCCGTGACGGCCGGCGTCGCCCCGTCGAACCCCGCGGCCGGCGCCCGGGTATCACGCGGCATGCGCGCGAACGCGATCGTCCGCTTCTGGGATTCGTCGGTGGGCAAGAAGATGGTGATGGCGGTCACCGGCGTGATCGGCGTCCTCTTCACCATCGGCCACATGGCCGGCAACCTGCTGGTCTTCCAGGGCGCGGCCAAGTTCGACGCCTACGCGCACTTCCTCCAGTCGCTCGGCGGGCTCCTGTGGGTGGCGCGCGGGACGCTGCTGGCGGCGGTGGCGCTCCACGTCGTGGCGGCCTACCAGCTGACCATGCGGAACCGCGCCGCGCGCCCGGTCGGCTACGCCACGCGCGAGCCGCAGGTGAGCACGCTCGCCTCGCGCACGCTGCGCTGGGGCGGGGTGCTGCTGCTCGGCTTCATCGTCTTCCACATCCTGCACTTCACGCTCGGCACCGTGCACCCGGACTTCGACCGGGAGCGCGCGTTCCGCAACGTGGTGATCGGCTTCCAGCAGCCGCTCGCGTCGCTGTTCTACGTGGCGGCGATGGGCGCGCTTGCGCTGCACCTCTTCCATGGCGTGTGGAGCAGCACGCGCACGCTGGGCGTCGCGCCCACGACGCCGATGCCGCTCCGGCGCCGCGTGGCGCTCGCGCTGGCCATCGCCGTCCCGCTCGGCTTCGCGAGCATCCCGCTCGCGGTGCTGCTCGGCCTCGTCAAGTAACCGGCGCCCGCGCCGATCGTGAGTTCCATGGTGCTCGACAGCAAGGTCCCCTCCGGCCCGCTGGCGGAGAAGTGGACGAGGCACAAGTTCGAGGTCAAGCTCGTCAACCCCGCGAACAAGCGGAAGCACACGGTGCTGGTGGTCGGCTCCGGCCTCGCCGGCGCGTCGGCGGCCGCGTCGCTCGCGGAGCTGGGCTACCAGGTCCACTGCTTCTGCTTCCAGGACACGCCGAGGCGCGCGCACTCCATCGCGGCGCAGGGCGGGATCAACGCGGCGAAGAACTACCAGAACGACGGCGACTCGGTCCACCGCCTCTTCTACGACACGATCAAGGGCGGCGACTTCCGCGCCCGCGAGGCGAACGTGCATCGCCTCGCCGAGATCTCGGTGCAGATCATCGACCAGTGCGTGGCGCAGGGCGTGCCGTTCGCGCGGGAGTACGGCGGCCTGCTCGCCAACCGCTCGTTCGGCGGGGCGCAGGTGAGCCGCACCTTCTACGCGCGCGGGCAGACCGGCCAGCAGCTCCTCCTGGGCGCGTACCAGGCGCTCGAGAAGGAGATCGCGAAGGGGACGGTGCGCATGCATCCGCGCACCGAGATGCTCGACGTCATCGTGATCGGCGGCAAGGCGCGCGGCATCGTCGTGCGCGACCTGGTGACGGGGGCGGTGTCGAGCCACGTGGCGGACGCGGTGATCCTCGCCACCGGCGGGTACGGGAACGTCTTCTTCCTTAGCACCAACGCGAAGGGCTCCAACACCTCGGCGATCTGGCGCGCGCACAAGCGCGGGGCGCTGTTCGGCAACCCCTGCTTCACGCAGATCCACCCGACGTGCATCCCGGTGAGCGGCGACTACCAGTCGAAGCTCACGCTCATGTCCGAGTCGCTCCGCAACGACGGGCGCGTCTGGGTGCCGAAGCAGGCGGGCGACCGCCGCGCGCCGGGCGAGATCCCGGACGCGGAGCGCGACTACTACCTCGAGCGGAAGTACCCGTCGTTCGGCAACCTCGCCCCGCGCGACATCGCGAGCCGTGCCGCCAAGCAGGTCTGCGACGAGGGGCGCGGCGTGGGCGACACCGGCCTCGGCGTCTACCTCGACTTCCGCGACTCGATCGCGCGGCTCGGCGAGGACCGGATCCGGGAGCGGTACGGCAACCTGTTCGACATGTACCAGCAGATCACCGCGGACAACCCGTACCGGGTGCCGATGCGGATCTTCCCCGCGGTGCATTACACGATGGGCGGGCTCTGGGTCGACTACAACCTGATGAGCACCATCCCCGGCCTGCACGTGCTGGGCGAGGCGAACTTCTCGGACCACGGCGCCAACCGCCTCGGTGCGTCGGCGCTGATGCAGGGGCTCGCCGACGGCTACTTCGTCATCCCGGTGACGCTCGGCCACTACCTCGCCTCGCACAAGCTGGAGCCGGTGCCGGCCGACCATCCGGAGGTGCGGGCCGCGGAGGCGGCGGTGACGGAGCGGCTCCGGCGGCTGGTGGGGATCCGCGGGAAGCGCACGGTCGACAGCTTCCATCGCGAGCTGGGGAAGATCATGTGGGACCAGTGCGGCATGGGGCGGAACCGCGCGGGGCTGGAGCAGGCGCTGCAGGCGATCCCCGCCCTCCGCGAGGAGTTCTGGGCCAACGTGAACGTCCCGGGCTCGGACGCGGAGCTCAACCAGGCGCTCGAGAAGGCGAACCGCGTGGCCGACTTCATCGAGCTCGGCGAGCTGATGTGCCGCGATGCGCTCGCCCGGGAGGAGAGCTGCGGCGGCCACTTCCGCGAGGAGTACCAGACGCCCGACGGCGAGGCGCTGCGCAACGACGAGGCGTTCTGCCACGTGGCGGCGTGGGAGTGGACGGGTGACGGGAACGCGCAGCGGCGGCACGAGGAGCCGCTCGCCTTCGAGAACGTCCAGCTGGCGACGAGGAGCTACAAGTGAGCGGCAGCGGCACGACCACGATGAGCCTGACGCTGAAGGTGTGGCGGCAGCCCGGCCCCGAGGCCCCGGGCGCGCTGCAGGAGATCGCGGCGCCGGGCATCAGCCCCGACATGAGCTTCCTCGAGATGCTCGACGTGGTGAACGAGCGGCTGATGGAGCAGGGGCAGGCGCCGATCGCGTTCGACCATGACTGCCGCGAGGGGATCTGCGGCTCGTGCGGCGTGATGATCAACGGCGCGGCGCACGGTCCGGTGCCCGGCGCCACCGCCTGCCAGCTGCACATGCGCTCCTTCCGCGATGGCGACACGATCACCATCGAGCCGTGGCGCGCGAAGGCGTTCCCGGTGCTCAAGGACCTGGTCGTCAACCGCTCCGCGTTCGACCGCATCATCCAGGCCGGCGGCTACGTCTCGGCGAACACCGGCTCCGCGCCCGACGGCAACGCGATCCCGGTGCCGAAGCCCGATGCCGACCGCGCGATGGACGCGGCGCAGTGCATCGGCTGCGGCGCGTGCGTGGCCGCCTGCCCGAACGGATCGGCCTCGCTCTTCACCTCGGCGAAGATCGGCCACCTCGGCCTGCTGCCGCAGGGGCAGGCCGAGCGGTACCGGCGCGCGCTCCGCATGGTGGCGCAGATGGACCTCGAGTCGTTCGGCGGCTGCACCCTCTACGGCGAGTGCCAGGAGGCGTGCCCGAAGGAGATCTCGATCGACTTCATCACGCGCATGAACCGCGACTATCTCGTCGCCACGCTGACCGGCGCGGGCGAGGAGACGGGCAAGGGGGGCGACGGCTGAGCGGCGCCTCGCGCGTCGCGCGGCTGCTGGCGGGGCTGGCCCTCTGGGCCGGCCCCGCCGTTTGCTTGGCGCAGGGCGTCACCATCACCGCGCAGGCGGTCGGCGTCGTCACCGGCACCACGCGCGGGCCGGAGCGCGGCGGCGGGCGCACCGAGGCGCGGCTCGTGCAGCCGGTGGCGATGGCGCACGGCCGCTGGCTCGGCGGGCGGCTGCGGCTCCGCGCCACGCTCAACCTGGAGGGGCTCACGATCCCGGGCGGCGAGCTGGCGCCCGGGAACTGGGGCGAGGGGTTCGTCGACCGTCGGCACCCGCACACGTGGGCGCACGAGGCGATGCTCGCCTGGGTGCAGCCGGTCGGCGCGGGCGCGGTGTCGTTCGCGGCCGGCAAGGGGTTCGTGCCCTATGGCACGGATGACCCGATGGTGCGACCGTTCACCGGGTACCCGGTGAACCACCACCTCGCGCAGCTGCTGGAGCGCGCGGTGGCGATCGCGGGCGCGCGCGCGGGGCCGCTCACGCTCGAGGCCGCGCTCTTCAACGGCGACGAGCCCGAGCGGTGGCAGCAGTGGCCGCGCGTCGCGCGCTTCGGGGATTCGTGGTCGCTGCGCGGCACGGTGCGACCCGCGGTGGGCGTCGAGCTGCAGCTCTCGCACGCGCGCGTCGCGAGCCCGGAGAACCGCGGCGGCGCGGGCTTCACGAAGGCGAAGTGGTCGGCCTCGGTGCGCGGCGATGGCACCATCGCGGGCCGGGCCGCGTACGGCCTGCTGGAGGTCGCGCGCACGAGCGAGGCGCGCGCCTTCTTCGTCCATCGCACCGTCCTGGGCGAGGGCGCCCTTCGGCTCGGCGCCTGGCGCGTCGCCGCACGCGGCGAGTGGAGCGAACGGCCGGAGGAGGAACGGAGCCTTGGCGACCCGTTCCGCTCGCTGCGCCCGCACCTGGGCGAGGACGTGCTCGGCGTCACCCGCTGGCTCACGGGCGCGCTGCAGGTGATGGCGCCGGGGCTCCCGGTCGCGGGGCGGGCGCACTGGTCGCCGTTCGTGGAGGGCGCGCTCTCGCGCGTGTCGCTGGCGCAGGGCGTCGTCTTCGACCCCGCGGCGTTCTATGGTGGGACGACGATCGCGCGGCTGTCGGCCGGGGCGCGGCTCGACTGGGGCGGGCCGATGCACCGCATGGGGCGGTACGGCGTGCAGGACGAGGAGCACGGACATGGGCACTGAGGGCGGTCGGGCGGACGGGCGGACGGGCGGACCGGAGGCGCGGTGCGTCATCGCGGCCATCATGCTGCTGGTCGGCTGCGGCGGGGGGGGCACGCCGGCGGGGCCGACGCTGCCGGTGGTGCCCGGGGCGACGCCGTCGCTGCTCGCGGTCGCGGGCGGAGGGAACAACGTCCGTGAGCGGTACTCGTCCGACCTCTGGCTCCACGGCGACTTCGCCTACACCGGGACGTGGGGCGGTCAGGCGCGCACGCTCGACAACGCGAGCGCGCGCGGCAACGCCATCAAGGTGTGGCGGCTCGACGCCGAGGGGCGGCCGGTGCTCGCGGACTCGGTGCTCGTCGGCACCGTGGCGAGCGTGGGCGACGTGGAGGTGACCGGCGACGGCGCCTGGCTCGTGGCCGCGACGGAGAACGGTGCCGACGCCGGACTGCTCGTGTACGCGCTCGCCGACCCGGCGCGCCCCGTGCTCGCCGGCCGCTTCCCGACGGCGCCGCAGGGGTTCCACACCGCCACCACCGCGCGCATCAACGGCCGCTGGTACGCGTTCGCCGCGCGCAACCCGGCCACGGGCGCCGACCCCGCGCTCGTGATCCTCGACATCACGAACCCCGCCGCCATCACTGTCGCCAGCACCATCACGGTGCCCCGCACGTACGGCATCCACGACACCTTCGTGCGCGACGGCCTCGCCTTCCTCTGCAACTGGAACGCGGGGCTGCAGATCCTGGACGTCGGCAACGGCCTGCGCGGCGGCTCGCCCTCCTCGCCCGCGCAGGTGAGCACCACGGGGCTCACCGCCGGCGTGCTCAGCGGGCCGTCGATCCACAACGCGTGGTGGTTCCACAACCCGGTGACGAGCGAGCGGCGCTACCTCTTCGCGGGGCAGGAGGGGCCGGGCACGATCGGCGTCTCGTCGTCCGGCGAGCTCAAGGTGCTGGACGTGGGCGACCTCGCGAACCCGCGCGAGGTGGCGTTCTTCCGGCTGCCGGGCGCGGGCGTGCACAACGTGTGGATGGACGAGCCGCGGCAGATCCTGTACGCGGCGTTCTACAACGGGGGCGTCGTCGCGCTCGACGTGTCGGGCACGCTCAGCGGCGACCTGTCGGGCCGCGTGCTGTCGGTCACGCGGCCGGGCGGCGACGGCAACACGTACGTGTGGGGCGTGATGCTCCACCGCGGGTCGCTCTACGTGATCGACTTCCTCAGCGGTCTCTGGCAGATGGCGCGCTCGGGCGCGCTGCTGCGCTGAGCGTCAGCGCACGCGCAGGACGGCGAGGCGGAGCGCGGTGCCGGCGGGGAGCGGCTGGCCGGTCGCATCACCCGCGGCGATCGCGAGCTCGGCGGGCGCCGTCAGCGTGACGCGCACGAGGCGCGCGGAGCCGTCCCGCAGCTGCGCGGGGACGATGGCGCCGGCGGTGCCGACGGAGTCGACGCGGAGCGGGAACGCGAGCGGGAAGCGGCCGGGATCCTGCCGGCGGAGGTCGGCCCAGAGGGTGCGGAACGTCCAGCTGGTGTAGCCGATCGTCGCGCCGGGCACGGGGGTGCGGTCCATCGCGGCCACGTTGGCGAGGTGCCACGTGCCGACGAGCACCGGGAAGGGCGTGGCGGCGGTGGCGGCGACCGAGGCGGCGCCGGTCGTCGGCAGGCGCACGAGCGCACGGAGCAGCGCGGGCGCCTGGGCATCGCCCCCCTGCCGGTCCACCAGCCAGCGGAGGAAGAGCCAGCCGGCGCCGCGCTCCTCCGGTCGGCCGGTCGACGTGCCGGGGACGACGAGCCAGTGCGCGGCCGGGTCGCCGAGGTAGTCGTACGCCTGCTGGAGGTTCGGCAACGCGAAGCGCGCGAGGATGGCGTCGGCGTCGGGGCGTCCCGCCGAGAGCCGACGGCCCGCCAGCTCCTCCGCGAGGTGCGACATCGCCTCGTTCAGCCAGGTCGCTTCCGCCGTGCCACCGCGCCGCACCACGCGCTCGCCGAAGTTGAGCAGGTGCTGCAGCTCATGCACGAAGGTGCGCGGGAGCGCGTCCAGCGTGGCCTGGCGCGCGAAGCGGCACGCGGCGTTGGACGGATCGGGCGCGGCGAGGTACACCACCTCCGCCCGGCCGGCGCCCGCCGACGGCAGCAGGTCGCCGCCGAAGACGTAGCCCTGCACGAGGCCGGCCCCGCCCCGGCACGCGCCCGAGAGCGCGTTCACCGCGCGCGACACCAGCACGGCGACGCGCCCGTCGCCGTCGACGTCGGTGGGCGCAGCCACGAGCGAGGTGTCGAGGGTGAAGAGCGCGCCGTCGAGGTCGGGGCCGAGCACCGCGAGGTCGTTCGCATTCACGTCGGCGGGCGGGAGGCCTCGCTCGAGGTAGACGCTCACGTTCGTGCCGGTGTAGGCGAGGTCGGCGGTGACGCCCATGCGGGTGGCGCACGCGGCGTCGGCGCACGGCTGGAAGACGCGGACGGGAGCGGGCACCCCGTGCACCGCGCGCCCGGTCCGCACCCCGCCGGCGTCGGCGCCGGCGCCCGCGCGCGGCAGGGCGGCCTCCGCGGCACGCAGCGACGCGTGCAGGTCGAGGGTGGGCGCGGGCGGGGTGGTCGTCGCCGCGAGCCGTGCGGTCGCCGCGGCGCTGGGGAAGAGCTCGCCGCGGATCGTGATCGCGGTGCCATCGGCCGTGACGCGGCCATCGGCGGACACGAACGCGACGATCCACTCGCGGCCCGCCGAGAGGCGGAGGCAGCCGCCGGCGCCGGGCTCCACGACGCTGACGGCCCCCTCCGCGAGCGGGAGGACCGGTGCCGACTCGCAGCGGCGCGCGACCGGTTCGGTGCCGCTGCCGCACGCGGCCAGCGCCACGAGGGTGAGTGAGGAGAGGGAAGGGCCTCGCACGCGGCAACGATAGACGGCCGCCTGTCACGGCCGCGCCACGGCGACGTGACGGTCAGTCGTGCGCCGGGTCGGGCTCGTCGTCGACGTGGAGGCCGGTCGTGATGCCGGGCGGCAGGTCGCCGCGCCAGCTCTCCCAGGTGAGGCCGCAGCCGCGGGCGAACGGCGGGTCGGGATGGCCGCGACGGTTGAGGAGCACGTGCAGCATCTCGTGCCGCACCACCATCTCGCTGTGGCGCCACGCTTCGGCGATCTCCACGCGCGCCGGCGCCGTCCACCGGCCGACGCAGCGCCCGGCCGAGCAGGCGAAGTCCCGCCCCTCGACGAACGTCCACTCGATCCGCTCGAAGCGCCCGGTGAGGCCCGAGCACTGCTCCGTCTTCTCCCACCACTCGCGGTACTGTGCCGGCAGGGTGGCGGCCTTGAGGGCGGCCACCTCGGCCTCGTCGGGCCCGGGCGACGGCAGGCACGCGGCCGAGAGCGCGGCGAGGAGCGGGAGGGCGGAACGGCACAGGCCGCGGGCGAGCATGGATGGGGGTATCGGCGTGTTCCGCGCCGGCTTGACCCGGGCCGGGCGTGACGCGGCGGTCACGGCGGCGCATGGGCTCTGTCACGACGGGGCCGGACCCGTTCCGGCCGGGCCGCGGCGTGGCGACCTTGTGCGCCGCTCGCATGCCCTCCGTCCGCCGCGCCCTCCCGCTCCTGCTCTCGCTCGCGTGCCTCGCACCGGGCGCCCGTGCCGCCACCGCGCAGGTGGCCGACACGGTGCGCCTCGCGGCCGACCTGCGCGTGCTCGCCGGCGCGCCCGCGCTTGCGGGTCTGCCGCGGCAGGACACGCTCGTCGCGCACGTCCTGCGCGAACTCGCGCGCGCGGGATGGGACACGGCGCGCACGCCGTTCGCGGCTCGCGTGCCGCATCCGCACGGCTCCTACCTCCATCGCCTCTCGCCGCAGCCGGGTCAGGTGCCGTCGTTCGAGCTCCGCGCGGGGGATGACTCGCTCACCTTCGGCGGCATCTGGCCGCCGTTCGCCGCGTACAGCCCGGCCGACTCGGTGGAGGGGCCCGCGCTCTACGTGAACCGCGGCGAGCCCGAGGATTGGCGCACGCTCGACTCGCTGCGCGTCGACCCCGGCGGCGCGATCGCCATCGTGCGCACCGGGCGCTCGTCGCCGCTGCAGGTGGCGCGGCGCGCGGCGGCGCGCGGCGTGAAGGCGCTCGTGGTCTTCACCGACCCGCTCGACGCCGGCTACATGCACGGCGAGACGTATCCGGACGGACCGTGGCGCCATCCGGACGCGCTGACGCGGCTGCCGCTCGTCGCGGGGCCGGGGCCGCAGGCCGATGCGCCCATCCCCGTGATCCCGATCGGCTACGGCCACGCGTTCCAGCTGATGGCGGCGCAGCGCGCCGGCCCGGTGCCCCAGGCCTGGCAGGGGGCGCTGCCGTTCCGCTACCACACGGGCATGGGCGAGGTGCGTGCGGCGGTGGTGACACGCCGCGATGCCGACAGCGCCGCGCGCCGCACGCTCGTGAACACCGTCGCCACGCTCGGTGGGCGGGACGCCGCGCTCGCGCCGCTCGTGGTCGGCGCGCCGCGCGACGCCCTCGGCCCCGGCGCCATCGAGCAGGGGAGCGGCGTCGCCTCGCTGCTCGAGCTCGCGCGGCTCCTCGGCGCGCGCGCGCGCGACGGCTGGCGCCCCCGCCGCACCATCGTGCTCGCGACGTGGGAGGGGAGCGCGTGGGGGCAGCTCGGCGCGATGGCGTTCCTCGCCTCGGGCCGTGCGCCGTTCGCGTACGTCGAGCTCGCGCGCACCGGCGGCGGTCGCCGCTTCCACGCTGCAGGGACGCCGGCGCTCGGGCCCGCGCTCGCGGCGGCGCTCGCCGACGTGCGCGGCCGCGGTGCGTGGGCGCGCGTGCCGGACGCCGAGCGCGCGG
>JANRIU010000063.1:0-69309 GCA_033764615.1 Gemmatimonadales bacterium
TCGCGCGCGCGCTCGGCGGGCGGCGCCACGGCTGGCCGCGGCGCGTGGCGTTCGTGGCGCACGTGCGCGGCGTGCCCGGCCTCGGCGCCGCCGCCGAGATGCGCGTCGGCCCGCGCGGCTACGTCGGCCTCAACCCGATCGGGCACGGCGTCGCGAACGTGGCGCTCGTCGTCCCCGCGGCCGACGCCGCCGCCGCGCGCGGCGACGCGGCCGGCTTCTTCCACGCCACGCTCGACGCGTGGCCCGGCCTCGCGGGACGGATCCGCCGCGACGGGGTGGTGCGCGAGGTGCTGGCGACCGGCCCGTTCGCGGCGTGGAGCAGCCACGTCACCGCCGATGGCGCGCTGCTGGTCGGCGACGCCGCCGACTTCTTCGACCCGTTCACCGGCGAGGGGATCTGCACCGCGCTCCGCGGCGCCGAGCTCGCGGCCACGCACGCCGACGCGGCGCTCCGCGCCGGGGCCGGCGCCGTCCCCGCCGCCGCGCTCCGCGGCTACCGCGCCGACCGCCGGCGCGCCTTCGCCGGGAAGTGGGCGGTGGAGCGGCTCATCGGCGCCGCGATGCAGTGGCCCTGGCTCTTCGACCACGCCGTCGCGCGACTCGGCCGGCGCGCGGGCATGGCGCACACGCTCGTCGGCGTCACCGGGGACTTCGTGCCCGCGGGCGCCGTGCTCAACCCGGCCTTCCTCGCGAGGATGCTCCTCTGACCCGCCCCGACGTGGACAGCTCCACCTTCCGCCAGCTCCTCGGCCGCTTCGCGACCGGGGTGACCGTCATCACCGCCACCGACGCCGAGGGCCGCCCGCACGGCATGACCGCGAGCAGCCTCACCTCCGTCTCGCTCGCGCCGCCGCTGCTGCTGGTGTGCGTCGACCATGGCGCGTCGTTCCATCCCGTCATCGAGCGGGCCGAGGCGTTCGTGGTGAACGTCCTCACCAACCACCAGGAGACGGTGAGCCGCCGCTTCGCCGGGAAGCACGAGGACAAGTTCGACGGCATCGGCTACCGGATCAGCGACCACGGGCTCGTGCTCCTCGACGGCGCGCTCGCGCACCTGGAGTGCGCCGTGGAGCGGCGCATCCCGGCGGGCGACCACACGATCGTGCTCGGGCGCCTCGTCGGCGGCGACGCGGCCGACGGGCACCCGCTCCTCTACTATCGCGGCGGCTACGCGGAGCTCGGGTGAGCGACCGCCCGTCGCGCGCGCCGCTCGGTGAGGAGCTGCTCGACGATCCCGCCGCCGACCCCGCGCTCGTGCGGCAGTCGCTCGGGCACATCGCGCGCTCGAACGCCTGGTTCGGCGGGCGGGCGGCGGTGCGGTTCGGCCTCGCGCGGCTGCTCGCCGGGCAGCCGAGGCGCCGCCCGCTCACGCTGCTCGACGTCGGCAGCGGCGCCGGCGACCTGGCGCGCGACGCGGTGCGCTGGGGCGCGCGCCGAGGGCTCGAGCTCCGGCCCCTCGCGCTGGAGCGGCACCCGGCGGCGGCGCGGCTCTCGCTCGAGGCCGGCCTCCCGACGGTGCTCGGCTGCGCGGGCGCGCTCCCGGTGCGCGAGCGCTCGGTGGACATCGTCGTCGCCGCGATGCTCGCCCACCACCTCTCGACCGACGCGGCGTGCGCGCTCTTCCAGGCGCTCACCCGCGTGGCGCGCCTCGGCGTGATCGTCTCCGACCTGCGCCGGTCGCGCGTCGCCGCGGCGCTGTTCCCCGTCGGCGCGAGGCTCCTCGGCTTCGATGCGCACACGACGCACGACGGTGTCACCTCCATCCGCCGCGGCTACTCCGCGGAGGAGCTGCGCGGCCTCCTCGCGCGGGCCGGCATCATGGCGGCGGACGTCGCGGAGCGGCCCGGCTGGCGCCTCGTCGCGACCTGGCGGAACGCGTGAGCCGCCTCCACACCGTCGACGCGCTGCGCATCCGCGCCCCGCGCGAGCGGATCTTCGAGGCCGCCGCCGCGCTCGAGCGCTGGCCCGAGTGGCTCCGCCACTACCGCTGGGTCCGCTGGCACCGCCGCGACGGCGACACCGGCCTCGTCGAGATGGCGTGCTGGCGGCCGTTCGGCCCCGTCGGCTGGCCGTGCTGGTGGCTGTCGGAGGTGACGATCGACCGCGCGGCGCAGGCGATCCGCTTCCGCCACGTGCGCGGCATCACCACGGGGATGGACGTGGCGTGGGAGATCGTGCCCGACGGCGACGGGTGCGACGTGCGGATCCTGCACTGGTGGGACGGCCCCGCGTGGGGCCCGCTGCGACACCCGGCGGCGCACTGGGTGATCGGCCCCGTCTTCGTGCATGGGATCGCCGGACGGACGCTGCGCGGCTTCCGGGCGCACCTGGAGGCCGGGCATGCCTGAACGCGTCGCGATCACGGGGATCGGCTGCGTCACGCCGATCGGCATCGGCGTCGACGGCCTGCGCGCGGGGCTGCGCGCCGGGCGCTCCGCCGTCGACCGCATCACCGCGTTCGACCCCGCACCGTTCCGCACGCAGGTCGCCGCCGAGGTGCGCGGCTTCGACCCGCTCGCGTTCTTCGACGCGAAGCAGGCGCGCCGCTTCGACCGCTTCGGGCAGTTCACGCTCGCGAGCGCGCGCCTCGCCCTCGCGGACGCGTCGCTCGACCCCGCCACGATCCCGCCCGACCGCGGCGGCGCCACCATGGGCACCGCGCTCGGCGGCGTGGCGCGCGCCGAGCACCAGCACGAGACGTACCTCCGCGAGGGGATCAAGGGCGTCGACCCGTCGCTCGCGCTCTCCGTGTTCGCGGGGGCGGCGAGCTGCAACCTCGCCATCGCCCACGGCCTGACGGGGCCGAACAGCACGAACGGCATGAGCTGCGCCTCGGGCGCGATGGCGATCGGGGAGGCGTTCCGCGCCATCCGCCAGGGCGACGCCGACGTGATGCTCGCCGGCGGCGCGGAGGCGCCGCTCGCGCCGCTCTCGTTCGGCGCCTTCGCGCTCATCCGCGCGATGAGCACGCGCAACGACGACCCCGCCTCCGCCAGCCGCCCCTTCGACCGCGACCGCGACGGCTTCGTGATGGCCGAGGGGGCGGCGGTGCTCGTGCTGGAGGCGTGGCCGCGCGCGGTGGCGCGCGGCGCGCGCATCTACGCCGAACTCACCGGCTACGGCACCACCAACGACGCGCACCACATGACCGCGCCGCGACCCGACGGCGCGCAGGCCGCGCGCGCCATGCGCCTCGCGATGGCCGAGGCGGGCCTCGCGCCCGCGGACGTCGGGTACGTGAACGCGCACGGCTCGTCCACGGGCCTGAACGACCCGACGGAGTCGCTCGCGATCCGCCTCGCGCTCGGCGCGCGCGCCGACACCGTGCCCGTGAGCGGGACCAAGGGGTTCCACGGCCACGCGCTCGGCGCGTCGGGCGCGTGGGAGGCGGCGATCTGCGCCCTGGCGCTGCACGACGGCTGGCTGCCGCCCACGCACAACCTCGCCGACCCCGATCCGGCGTGCGACCTCCGCTTCGTGCGCGGTGGTGGCCTGCACGCCGAGGTGCGGGACGCGCTCAGCAATTCGTTCGGCTTCGGGGGGATCAACGCGGTCCTCGCCTTCCGGCGCGCGCCGTAGGACCGTGGCCGAGCCGCGTTACCTTGTCGCCCCGTCCCCTCAGGCGGTCCGCGCATGGCCAGGCTGCTCACCGAAGCGCTCGGCACCTTCTTCCTCGTGCTGTCCATCTGCCTCGCCACGGCCAGCGGCAACGCCCTGGCGCCGCTGGCGATCGGCGGCACGCTCATGGGCATGGTGTACATGGGCGCGCACGTCTCGGGCGCCCAGTACAACCCCGCCGTCTCGCTCGCGCTCGCGATCGGCGGGGCGCTGACCCCTGCCGAGATGTTGCGGTACTGGGCGGCGCAGCTCGCGGGCGGTGCGGCCGCCGCGTTCACCGCGCTCGCGATCACGGGCACGCCGGTGCCGATCCATCCGGGCGCGGGCGTCACGCCGGTGACGGCCGTGCTCGTCGAGGCGCTCGGCACGTTCGCGCTCGTGCTCGTCGTGCTCAACGTGGCGACCGCGAAGGCGAACGAGGGGAAGGAGTTCTACGGGCTGGCGATCGGGATGACGGTGATCGGCGCGGCCTGGACGATGGGAGGCATCTCGGGCGGCGCGTTCAACCCGGCGGTCGGCACGGCGCTCAGCACGGCGGGTGGCGACGGGTTCTCCGACGCGTGGATCTACTGGGTAGGACCGCTCGCGGGCGCCGCGCTGGCCGCGATGGCGTACCGCGTGCAGCAGGGCTGAGCCCGGCGCGCCCGGACTCCCCGCTACGCGCCGGTGCCGCGACCGACCGCCCGGCCCACGCGCAGGATGAGCCGCAGCGCATACCCGCCCATCACCACGCCGATGATGGCGTACGCGGCGATCATGTAGCCGGCGTTCTGCGGCGGCCCGTCAGGCATCGCGCGCCGCCGCCACGCGGCCGAGCGCATAGCGCGTCGTCACCAGCGCCACGTAGAAGAACGTCCACGCCGCGAACGACGCGAGCAGCGTCACCAGCATCTCGCTCGAGGCGGTCGGCCCGTCGGGCTTGAGCACCACCGGCTTCGGGTGGATGGTGCGGAACATGTACACGGTCATGTGGATGAACGGCACGAGCAGCGCGCCGAGGATCCCCACCACCGCGCTGTAGCGCGCGCGCAGCTCCGGCTCCAGCACCGCCGAGCGGAGCGAGAGGTACCCCACCATCAGGAAGAAGAGGAAGAGCGTGGAGGTGAGGCGCGGCTCCCACTGCCACCACGCGCCCCACACCGGCTTCCCCCACAGCGGCCCGCTCACCAGCACCATCGCGGTGAGCAGCACGCCGACCTCCACCGACGCCTCGGAGAAGAGGTCGAGCCGGCGGTCGCCGAGCCACAGGTACAGCCCGCTGCAGATCCCCACGAGACCGAAGGCGAGGAAGGCGCACCACGCGGCCGGCACGTGGATGTAGAAGATCTTCTGCGCCGGGCCCTGCACCGCCTCGATGGGGGTGAAGCCGATCGCGCGGACCGCGCACGCCACGACCGCGACGAGGGCCACGACCAGCATGGCGCGCCCCCGCTTCGCGAGCGCGAGCGCATCCGGCAGGTCGGCCGCGGTGCTAATCGCGGACGACGACGGGGAAGACCAGGAGGCAGAGGACAATGAAGATGACGTCATATACGCAAAGTAACCGGAGCCAGCCCGCGACCTCCGCCAGCGTCTGCCCACCGAGGAGCCGGCCGGTCACCTGCACCCCGACGACCACGGGGATCACGAGGAACGGCATGACCAGCGTGGGCAGGAGCAGCTCGGCGTGCTTCGCGCGGGCCGTGATGGCGCCGAAGACGGTGCCGACGGCGGCGAAGCCGAGCGTGGTGAGCGGCAGCAGGAGCGCCATGCCGCCCAGGACGGGGCCGAAGTCGACGTTGAAGAAGAGCACGACGAGCGGCACCGCGAGCAGCTCGATGGCGAGCGTGAACGCGACGTTGGCGAGGTACTTCCCGAGGAAGATCGCCTCTCGGGCGATGGGGGCGAGGAGCAGGCCGTCGATCGCGCCGTGCTCCTTCTCGTGCTGGAACGCGCGGTTGAGCGCGGTCGTCGCCGCGAAGGCGGCCGTCACCCAGAGCGCGCCGGGTGCCACCAGCGCGGGGGCGACCGCCGTCGGGTCCCGCGCGAAGTAGAGCACGAACAGCACGAGGCACGCGAGCAGCAGCGCCGACATGAGCGCGGAGCGGCTGCGCAGCTCGGCGCGGAGGTCCTTGGCCGCGAGGGTGAGCGCCGCGCTCAGCATCGGCTCACGCGGGGACCGCCTCGCGGAAGCGGGCGAGGAACGCGTCGGGCTCGCCGACGCGCGCCTCGTCGAGCGCCCAGCGCCCCCCGCTGAACGCTGCCACCCTGGTGGCGATCTGCCAGAGCTCGGCCGGCTGGTGCGTCACGGCGACGGCGGCGGCGCCGGCCGCGATGCGCGCCGCCAGGAGCTGCCGGATCCGCTCCTGCCACTCGGCGTCGAGCCCGGTGAACGGCTCGTCGAGGAGCAGGAGCGCCGGCTGGTGCTGCAGGGCGCGGGCGATCGTGGCGCGCTGCAGCATGCCGCGGCTCAGGTTCCGGGGCGACTCGCCGGCCTTCGCCTCGAGCCCCACCTCCGCGAGCGCCGCCGTGGCCGCCTCCGCTGGAGCCGGCAGCCCGTAGAGGCGCCCGGCGAAGGCGAGGTTCTCGTGCAGGGTGAGGTCGTCGTACAGGAGGGAGCGGTGCGAGACGAGGCCGATCGCCCGGCGCACCTCGGGGTCGTCATCGCCGATGGGCCGGCCAAGGACCAGCACCGTGCCGGCGGAGGGCCGGGCAAGGCCGGCGAGGACGCGCAGCAGCGTGGACTTCCCGGCGCCGTTCGGCCCGACGACCACCAGCACCTCGTGCGCGCCGAGCAGGAGGTCCACGCCGGCCAGGGCGAGCGTGCGCCCGTAGCGACGCACGAGGCCGCGCGCCTCGATGACGGGCGCGACCGCACCGAGGACCGGACCGGGAGGGGCCATGAGGCCCGAAAGGTACGTCTCCCGGTCTCGCGGTCCAGCAGCGACTACTCCTCGGTGATCACGAACAGCTCGTCGAGCTTGGTGAGCGTGAGGAGGTAGCGGATCTCGTCGGTGGGATTGCGCAGCGCCACCTCCAGCCCCCGCTCGATCGCCAGGCGACCGACCGCCATCAGCTCGCCGAGGCCGGCGGAGTCGACGTCGCGGGTGGGGGAGAGGTCGATGACGAAGCGGCCATCGCCGGGGGCGTGCTCCTCCAGCAGGCGCGTGGCATCCTGCCGGAAGTCATTGCGGGTCTCGAGGCCAAGGACGGACGGTGCGAGCATGCGGATCTCGGGCGTGAAAGTGTGAGCCATGGGTTGCCTGCCTCCCCTAGGCCCGATGAGTCACGTCCCTCGCATGCCTGCCACGGCCGGTGCTGCGGACCGTCGCGCCTTCGGCAACCGAGCCATCTCAGGTATCCTTCCCTGCACCAGCACCTGAGACCTCTGGTTTTGCGGCCCCGGATCGCTCCGGGTGTGCTCTTGTCGGGCGTACCGAACTACGCTTTTGACGACTGACTTCGCCTGCACTTCCCTGCTGAAGCACACCCCGTGCCACGTGCGCGGCGCGTTGTGTTTCCAGCACTTGGCCGCCTCCGGCCCCCGGGGGCCCTCCGCCAGCCGTCGCATCCTGCGGCGGTCCACACCGTCCTGTTCCTGGATACCATGACCAGCCAGCTCTCCACCCTCCTGACGGAGGACCGCCGGTTCCCCCCGCCACACGGCTTCGCGAACCGGGCGAACGCCCAGCCCTCGCTGTACGACAGCGCCGCCGCCGACCGGCTGGCGTTCTGGGAGGAGCAGGCGCGGACCCTGGACTGGTTCACACCCTGGTCGTCGGTGCTGGAGTGGACGCCGCCGCACGCGAAGTGGTTCACGGGCGGTACGCTGAACGTCTCGTACAACTGCCTCGACCGGCACCTCGCGGGCCCGCGCCGCAACAAGGCGGCGATCCTGTGGGAGGGGGAGCCGGGCGACCGGCGCGTGCTCACCTACTGGGAGCTGCACCGCGAAGTGAATCGCGCCGCGAACGCCCTGCTCGCCCTCGGCGTCCGCCGCGGCGACCGGGTGGCGATCTACCTGCCGCTCGTGCCCGAATGCGCGATCGCGATGCTCGCGTGCGCGCGCATCGGCGCGGTGCACTCGGTGGTCTTCGGCGGCTTCTCGTCGGAGTCGCTGCGCGACCGCATCAACGACGCGCAGGCCGTCTGCCTCATCACCGCCGACGGCGGCTACCGCCGCGGCTCGGTGGTGCCGCTCAAGCGCTTCGCCGACCAGGCGCTGCAGGAGTGCCCGTCGATCCGGCACGTGCTGGTGGTGCGGCGGCTCTCCGCGGGCGTCGGCGACGAGACGTTCGCCGAGATGCAGGAGGGGCGCGACCACTGGTGGCACCGCGCGCTGGACGGCCAGTCGCCGACCTGCCCGCCGGCGCAGATGGACGCGGAGGACATGCTGTTCATCCTCTACACCTCCGGCACCACCGGCAAGCCGAAGGGGATCGTGCACACCACCGGCGGCTACCTCGTGCAGGCCGCCACCACCACGCGCCACGTCTTCGACCTCCGCGAGGAGGACGTGTACTGGTGCACGGCCGACGTGGGCTGGATCACCGGCCACTCGTACCTCGTGTACGGCCCGCTCGCCAACGGCGCCACGACGGTGATGTTCGAGGGCGCACCCGACTGGCCGGAGCGCGACCGGTTCTGGAAGATCTGCGCGCGCTACGGCGTGACGATCTTCTACACCGCGCCGACGGCGATCCGCGCGTTCATGAAGTGGGGCGCCGAGCTGCCGCGCAAGCACGACCTCTCGCAGCTGCGCCTCCTCGGCACCGTCGGCGAGCCGATCAACCCCGAGGCGTGGATGTGGTACCACGACGTGATCGGCGGCGGGCGCTGCCCGATCGTGGACACGTGGTGGCAGACCGAGACGGGGGGCATCATGATCACCCCGCTCCCCGGCATCACCACCACGAAGCCCGGCTCGGCGACGGTGCCGTTCCCCGGGATCGTGGCCGAGCTCGTGGACCAGCAGGGGAACGTGGTCGAGCAGGGCGGCGGCTTCCTCACGCTCGGCGCGCCGTGGCCCGGGATGCTGCGGACGATCTACGGCGATGACGAGCGGTACCAGGAGACATACTGGAGCCGCTTCCCCGGGCGCTACTTCGCGGGCGATGGCGCCAAGCGCGACGACGACGGCTACTTCTGGATCCTCGGCCGCGTGGACGACGTGCTGAACGTGGCCGGGCACCGCATCGGGACGATGGAGGTCGAGAGCGCCCTGGTCGACCACCCGGCGGTGGCCGAGGCCGCGGTCGTGGGGAAGGCGCACGAGCTCAAGGGGCAGGCGGTGGCGGCGTTCGTGACGCTGCGCGAGGGCCACCACGCGACGAGCGCCCTGCGCGACGAGCTGAAGGAGCACGTGGTGCGGAAGATCGGCGCCATCGCGCGCCCCGACGACATCCTCTTCTCGGCCGACCTGCCGAAGACGCGCAGCGGCAAGATCATGCGCCGCCTCCTGCGCGACATCGCGGAGGGCCGCGCCCTCGGCGACACGACGACCCTCGCCGACCCGGGCGTGGTGGCGAAGCTGAAGGAGACGTACGAGAGCGAGGAGTCGTAGGGGGGGGCAGGAGGGCAGGCGGGCCCGACGCCGGAACGGCTGGTGACGCGGCGGGGCCCTCGGCCTCCGGCCCGCCGGCCCCCTTGCCCTCCTACAGCTGGATCTGCGCCCCCATCTCCACCACGCGGTTGGGCGGCAGCGAGAAGAAGCTCGCGGCGCTCTGCGCGTTGCGCTGCATCAGGATGAACAGCTGCTTCCGCCAGCGCGCCATCTTGGCGTTGCCGCCGGGGAGCAGCGTCTCGCGGCCCAGGTAGTACGTCGTCTGCATGGGCGGGAGCGTGAGCCCGTGCGCGGCGAGGCCGGTGAGCGTCGCCGGCACGTCGGGCACCTCCATGAAGCCGAAGTGCGCGCGGACGCGCACGAAGTCGTTCGGCAGCGTCTCCACGTCGAGGCGCTCGTCGGCGGCGACGTAGGGCACTTCCTCGCTCAGCACCGACAGCAGCACGACGCGCTGGTGCAGCACCTTGTTGTGCTTGAGGTGGTGCAGCAGCACGGGCGGCACGTTGCGCGGGTCGGAGCTGAGGAAGACGGCCACGCCGGGCACGCGCACGCACGCCTGCGGCCCGAGAGTCTCGACGAACTCCGCCAGCGGCATCGCCCCCTCGCTCATCGCGCGCTGGAGCGCGACGCGTCCCTGCTTCCAGGTGACGAGCAGGGTGAACACGAAGGCCCCCACCACCAGCGGGAACCAGCCCCCCTGCTCCACCTTCACCAGGTTCGCGCCGAGGAAGGCGAGGTCGATCACGAGCATCGTGCCGGACACGACGGCGGCCTTCCACGGCGCCCAGCGCCACCGCTCGAGCGCCATGCGGTGGAACAGGATGGTGGTGATCGCCATCGTGCCGGTGACGGCGATGCCGTACGCCGCCGCGAGCGCGGTGGAGCTGCGGAACCCCAGCACGAGGCCGATGCAGGAGACGAGCAGCGCCGCGTTCACCTCGGGGATGTAGATCTGGCCGATCTCGGTCTTCGAGGTGTGGACGATCGTGACGCGCGGCGAGTAGCCGAGCTGGATCGCCTGCTGCGTGAGCGAGAAGGCGCCGCTGATGAGGGCCTGGCTCGCGATCACCGCCGCCATCGTGCCGAGCACCACGAGCGGGATCAGCAGCGGCGCCGGCGCCATGGCGTAGAACGGGTTCGACGCGACCGACGGGTCCGTGAGCAGCAGCGCGCCCTGGCCGAGGTAGTTGAGGAAGAGCGCCGGGAGCACGAGGCCGAACCACGCGATCCGGATCGGGCGGCGCCCGAAGTGTCCCATGTCGGCGTACAGCGCCTCGCCGCCGGTCACGACCAGCACCACCGCGCCGAGGATGAGGAAGCCGTGGAAGCCCCCCTCCGCCAGCAGGCGCAGGCCGTGCAGCGGGTTGAGCGCGGCGATGACGCCGGGCGCGTCCATCACGCGGTACACGCCGAGCGCGGCGATCGCCACGAACCAGAGCGCCATCACCGGCCCGAACACCATGCCGATGCCGGAGGTGCCGCGCCGCTGCACGAGGAAGAGCAGCAGCAGGATGCCGACGGTGAGCGGCACCACGGCCGCCTCGGCGGCCGGCGTCACCACCTTCAGCCCCTCGACCGCCGAGAGCACGGAGATCGCCGGCGTGATGACGCCGTCGCCGTAGAGCAGCGCGGCGCCGAAGAGGCCGAGCATGATGAGGGGGATGCGGTCGCGCGTGGTGCGCGCGGCGGTGGGGCCGTGCCGCACCTGCGCGAGCAGCGCGAGGATGCCGCCCTCGCCGCGGTTGTCCGCCCGCATCACGTACGAGATGTACTTGACGGAGACGACGAGGTTGAGCGACCAGAAGATGAGCGAGAGCACGCCGAGCACGTGCTCGGGCGTGACGGGGAGGCCGTGCTCGCCGCTGAAGCACTCCTTGATGGCGTACAGCGGGCTGGTGCCGATGTCGCCGTAGACCACGCCGAGGGCGGCGAGGGAGAGGCCGGCGAGCGAGCTGCCGTGGCCCACGCCGTGGGACGCGTCGCCCTCGGCGGGGGGCGCCGGGGGCGGGGGGGCCGGCGCCGGCGCGCTGATCGGCGCCGGGCCGGCCTGGGGATCGCTCACACCCGGGCCGGGCTACTTCGCCGCGGACGCGACCGGCGCGATCGAGTCCGCGATCTGCTTCAGGCGATCGGCCGCGAGGATGCCGGCGAAGAGCCGCCCGCCGATCAGGAACGTCGGCGTGCTGCTCACCCCGGCCGCCATCCCCTCGTTGAGGCTCGCCTGGATGCGCCCGGCGTGGCGGGTGCTCTGCATGCACGCGTCGTACTTCGCGCGGTCGAGCCCGGCCTGGTCGCCGTAGGAGGCGAAGAGGTCTCCGGCGTCGCCGGAGCGTTCCCAGTCGGCCTGCCCCGCGTAGATGAGCGCGTGCACGTCCCAGAAGCGGCCCTGCTCGTCGGCGCACGCCGCCGCATGCGCCGCGAGGCGCGCCCAGCGGTGCTGGTCGAGCGGGAAGTCCCGGTAGCGCCAGCGCACGCGACCCGACTCGATGAGCCGCTGCCGCACGTCGGGGAACTGCACCGCCTCGAACTGCGCACACGCCGGGCACTGGTAGTCGGCGTACTCGACCACCTCCACCGGCGCGTCGGCCCGGCCGAGCACGTAACCGCGGAAGCCCGCGGTGTCGCTGGCCGTCACCGTCACGTTCGCCGGGATCGACGGCGACGTCGGCCGCATGAGCATCCAGCCGATCGCCACCGCACCGACCGCCCCCACCGCACCCAGCACCACGAAGAACCGGTTCACCGATCTCCCCCCTGACGCCATGTCTCGCCGTCGTCCGGCGCATCCTGGTCCAACGCGAACGGCCGCGACGCCTCGTCGACGATGCGCCGCGCCTCCGCGACCTCCGGTGTGTCGTACGTGCAGCGCACCTCGTAGTGGAACAGCTCGCTGCGCACCTCGCCGATCAGCCGCTGCAGGTCCGGATGGCCGTGCAGCAGCGCGCCCCGCGCATCCAGCTCGCCGATCAGCCGGGCCAGCATGCGCAGCAGCGTGCGCAGCCGCTCGCTGCGCGCCTCGCCCCAGACCTGGTCGTGCTCACCCATCGACGTCACGGCTCCGCGGAGGACATCCCGCGTCAAGCCGCGCGCGGGTCAAGCCGATAAACCTAACGGCATCCGGTGATACCCCACGCCGGCCCCCGGACTTGCACCTTTTGGTGCAAACCGGATAGGTTGGGCGGTGTACAATAGGTGAACCGGCAGACGCGTCGGCGACATGGGAGAGGCGATGACGAAGAAGAAGGGTCGGGAGACGGCGCCTGCGGGCGTCTTCGAGCAGGCGCGGGACGAGTTGTTCAGCCACATCCTCCGCTGCGGCGTGATCGAGGCGCTGCCGGAGCACCAGAAGGAGTGGTTCGACGACACGATGCAGTACCTCGAGGAGCGGTACGAGGAGCTGGGCGAGGAGGGTCTGCAGACGCTGCGGACGCTGGGCGAGAACTACTGCCGCCCGGTGCAGCGCCGCGCCCCCGAGGCGACGACGGCCAGCCCGGGCTGAGCCACGCGCCACGTGCTGACAGGGACGGCCCCCACCCGGGGCCGTCCCTTCGTCGTTCTCAGGGGTCGAGCACGACGCGGTGCGTGACCACCGTGTCCGGCGCGAGCGTCGCGACGACCGAGCAGTACTTCTCGAGCGAGAGCGCGACCGCGCGCTCCACCTTCGCGCGCTCGAGCCCCGCGCCCGAGGCGTGGAAGACGAGCTCGAGCGCGACGTACCGCTTCGGCTCCTCGTCGCGCCGCGTGCCCGCGGCCTCCACCCGCAGCGCGGCCAGCGGCTGCCGCATCTTCTCGAGGATCATCACCACGTCGATGGCGCTGCAGCCGGCCGCCGCGAGGAGCAGCTGCTCCATGGGCGACGGCCCGGCCTGCCCGTCCCCGTCGAGCACGACAGCGGGCCCGCCGGGGGCCCCGCCTTCGAAGACGAGGGCGCGGGACCAGCGGAGGGAGGCATGGCGGACAGAGGGCATGGGGGCCAGGGGGCGGGTGAGTGGGCGGACTGGCGGACTGGCGGACTGGCGGACTGGCGGACTGGCGGACTGGCTGCAACGCAACCCGCGTTTCTCGCCGAGTCAACCGTCCGCCCTTCCGCCCGACCGCTCGTCCGCCCTCCCCAGTCGGATCTCCGCCACCCCCGTGAGCTTCTGGTAGTCCCACACCGACCAGCCGGCGAGCAGCGTGGTCACGAGGGCGAGCGGGCGGGTGAGCGGGGTGTCGACGAGCGCCGAGGCGAGCGTGGCGACCTGCACGAAGGTGACCGACTTGCCGCTCCAGCGCGACGGGACGCTGATCGGCATGCGCTTCGCCCGGCGCACGAAGAACGCCATCGACAGGATGAAGTCGCGGAAGAGGCAGCCCGCGGCCTCGGGCCAGGTGAGCCAGCCGTCCCAGGCGAGCGCGCCGAACGCCATCCCCATGAACAGCTTGTCGGCGACCGGGTCGAGCAGCGCGCCGAGGCGCGAGGGGCCGAGGCGGCGGGCGAGCCAGCCGTCGGCGACGTCGCTGAGCGCGGCGAACGTGAGCAGGCCGAGCCGCACCGGCGACGACACGACGAGCACGAACGCGAGACCGACCGGCAGGCGCGAGAGCGTGAGCAGGTCGGCGACGCTCCACCGCGCGTCGTCTTGCTGGCCTCCCGGCGCCGGGGTACCTTCGGACATCCCCGCCCTGTCCTCCGAGGCCGCTGGCGCGACGATGGACATCTCCCTGCTGAAGAACACCGCGATCTTTGCCGGGCTCGACGACGACGAGCTGCAGCGCGTCGCCGAGATCTGCCGTCCCCAAAGATACAAGTCGGCCGAGGTGATCTTCAAAGAGGGGGAGCCGGGCAACCGGCTGTTCATCGTGCAGGAGGGGAGCGTGCGCATCTCCCGCACGATCCCCGGCGTGGGCGAGGAGGCGCTGGCGGTGCTCAAGCCCGGCGCGTGCTTCGGCGAGATGGCCGTGCTCGACCGCTCCGAGCGCTCCACCGATGCGATCGCCAACGACGCCTGCCTGATCCAGACGATCGCCCGGCCCGACTTCGAGATGCTCGTGGACTTCGACCACGAGCTCGGCTACAAGGTCATGAAGGCGGTGGTGCAGCTGCTCTGCTCGCGCCTGCGCGCGACCAACGACAGCCTGCGCTCCTTCCTCGCCATGAGCATGTTCTGAATGACGATCGACACCGCGGTGATCCCCTGCGGCGGCCTCGGCCGGCGCCTGATGCCGATGACCCGCTGGCTCCCCAAGGAGCTGCTCCCCGTCGGGCTCAAGCCCTCGCTCTACTGGGCGCTCGACGAGGCGGTGGATGCGGGGATCCACAACGTCGTGCTCGTGGTGAACCCCCACAAGCCGATGGTCGAGGCCGCGGCCCGCCAGTACCTCGGGCCGCTCTCCATCGAGTTCGTGCCGCAGCCGAAGCCGCAGGGCCTCGGCGACGCGCTCCTGCTCTGCCGCGACATCCTCGAAGGGCAGCCGTTCGCGGTGCTCTTCGCCGACCACCTGTTCATGGGTCGCGGCGGCACGCACGCCGTCCTCGACGCGTGGCGCACCTTCCGCAAGCCGACCGTGCTCGTCAACGACCCGATGGGGCCGATGCCCGTCGGCGTGACGCGCCGCGCGCGCATCCGGAAGGGGGAGGACGGGCAGTACCACGTGCGGGCCGTCGGCCGCCGGAACGACGAGGGGCTGCAGCAGAAGGACGGCGCGATGGAGGCGGTGGCGGTCGGCCGGTTCGTCTACCCCGGCGACGTCTTCGACCGCCTCGCCGCCGAGGATCGCCGCCTCGGCGCCGACGGCGAGCTGAGCGACCTCGCGCTGCTGCGGAAGCTGGCCGAGGCCGATGAGCTGCGCGCGGTGATGACCAACTCGCAGGTCTTCGACATCGGCACGCCCGAGGGATACCGGACCGCGGTCAGCGCGTTCCCGGCCGTGGCGTAGCAGCTCCTCCGAACACACCCCGAAGCCAGTCGACGGGCGCCCGGTGAGAATCCGGGCGCCCGTCGTGCGTTTCTCCTGATGCAGGCCAGAAACTCCACACCAGCGTTCCGGAGGCACCATGCACTCGACCGTTCGCGGCGCGGTGATGCCGCTCCTGGGCCTTGCCCTCGC
This sequence comes from Gemmatimonadales bacterium, assembly GCA_033764615.1. GTDB lineage: Bacteria > Gemmatimonadota > Gemmatimonadetes > Gemmatimonadales > GWC2-71-9 > JANRIU01. Next base: position 15,251 of record JANRIU010000063.1, read on the forward strand.
CCTGCCCGCCCTCGCGACCGCGCAGCAGACGTGGTCGGTGGAGGGGTTCGGGTACTCTCCCGCGCTCTCCACGTTCCTGTTCGATATCGATGGCGCGGGGAAGGACATTCGCAACACGAATGGGACGGGCGTGGTCACGCGGCGGGACCCGGCGGGGCCGTTCGTTGAGGGGAGGTACTCCGACCCGGAGGCACACGAGGCGAGGGCCAGCGTGCGCCGGTATCTGGGGGATTACCGCGACCGTCCGATCTACGGCCTGCCGGGCGACCTTCACAGCGCGCAACTCGGCGTGGGCGTCGAGAACAGCAGGGCCGGGATGAGCGGATCCACCGACTCCTACGTGCAATTCCAGGACTATCTCACGATCACCGCGTGGGGAGGGTCCGACCAGCGCATCGGCGCGTACTTCCTCGGCAGCTTCACGGGCGAGTCGTTCTCCATGTATCGCTCGACGGCGAAGATGTCGTTCTGGGTCGAGAACATCACGCAGGGCTGGGTCTCGGGCAGCAACGACGCGGTGCTTGTCCAGGACGGCGGCGACGGTGCCGACGTTGACATGATCTGCGGCCGTTCGCTCGGCTTCGACCTCCGGTGCGCGGTCGATCCGATCAACCTTAGCCTGGCGCGCGGGAACTGGCGCTCGCAGATCTGGACCTCGCTCGACGGCCGCACCTTCCAGGGCGACGTGCTCCGAGTCTTCATGCGCATGGCGGTGTCCGTCCCGCCGTTCATCAGGGCGGGCGCCAACCTGTTCCAGACGGGTGGCATGCTGATCCGCGGCGACGGCATCCAGGTCTCGTCGGCGTCCGGCACGTGGGGCGTGGTGCAGGCGCCCACCACCGTCGTCCCGGAGCCGTCGACGTACGCGCTCCTCGGCGGCGGGCTGCTGCTGCTCGGCATCGCGAGCCGGCGGCGGTAGACGCGACACGGGGCGGGGTCGCGATCGACCCCGCCCCGGTGGCGGACGGCAGCGGCAGCGGCGCGGGGCGATCGCCCCGCGCCGCGTCGCGTTCAGCGCAGCGCCAGCAGCAGCAGCCCCGCGCCCCCGAGCGCCAGCACCCACCAGTACGCCGCCACCATCTCGACGATCCCGCGGCCGGCCCCGGCCGCGCTCTCGCCCGGCGTGCCCGCCGGCAGCGCACTCGCGAGGCGCTCGTCGCCCGGCAGCAGGCTGAGGCCGAGCGCGCTGCGCGCGTACGGGTCGGTCGCCTCATGGAGCAGCGCGCCCACCTTGTTCTGCTGGCCGAACGGCCCGCTCGTCACCGCGGCCAGGAACTTCCGTTCCTGCGCCAGAACGGGGTGCCCCGGCGCGATCGCCTCGGCGAGCTTCAGCTGCTCCGCCGCCTCGGCGACGCGGTCCATGCGCACGAGCAGGTGCGCGTAGCGCGCGCGCACGAGCGCGTTCTCCGGCAGGATCCGCAGCGCCTGCAGGATGGCGCGCTCCGCCGCGTCGAGGTGGTTGAGCTGCGTCTCGCAGTTGCAGAGCAGGTAGTAGAGCGCGCCCGAGTTGGGATGCTTCTCGATCCCCTGCTGCGTGATCTCGCCCGCCTCGAGGAAGCGCTGGAGCTCGTACAGCGCCTGCCCCCGCATGAACCAGGCGTCCTCGCGCGTGACGGCCTTCTGCCAGATGCCGTCCAGCAGCTCGAGCGCCTCCCCCGGCTGGCCCATGGTGAGGGCCTCGCGGATGACGTCCATGATCAGGGAGCGCGCGCCCCCCTCCTCCGGCCGCGCGACACCGGCCAGCGCGGCACGCGCCGACGCCGACGAGCCCTGACGGGCGGCGCCACGGGAGGCGGGGCGCGGAGCGCCACCGGGCGGCGGACCGCCGAGCGGGGGGATGGTCATGCGGGGAGTATCGGCCGGAGCACCCGCTCACCTGAACAGCCGTGACGACAGGCAGCGGCCCGGCGCCGCTCAGCGGCCGCCGCCCGTCCCGCGGACGACGCCCTCGGCGCGGCGCTCGGGGGCGAGTGCCGCGCGGGCGACGGCGAGCACGTCCATCGCCGTGACGGCCCGGTAGGGGGCGCCGGGGTCGTCGAGCTCCTGCAGCCCCTCGCCCGCGATCCACGCATCCACGATCTCCGCGAGCACCGACGACGCGCTCTGGCGGCTCACCTCGGCCTGGCCCGCGAGGTAGTTGCGGGCGCGGTCGAGCTCGGCCTCGGTGACGCGCTCGCGGGCGAAGCGGCCGAGCTCGATGAGCATCGCCTCGCGCGCCTCGGCCTCGCGCTCGGGCGCGGTGGCGATGTAGGTGAGCAGCGCACCGGCGCGCCGCTTCTGCCACGTGGACGCCACGACCGAGTACGCGAGCGATCGCTGATCGCGCAGCGCCTCGAAGAGCCGCCCGCCGAGCCCGCCGGCGACGGCGGCCCACACCTCGGCAGCCCACCGCTCGGGGGCGCGGCGGTCGGGGCCCATGAACACCATGGCGAACGCGGACTGCGCCTTCTGCCGCTCGGCCTCGCGCGTGACGGGATGGTCGGTGATCGCATAGAGCTGCGGCGGCGGTGGCGGCGCGGCCTCGGCGGCGGGGAAGCTGCCGAACGCGGCCGCCAGCGCCTCGCGCGCGCCATCGGGGTCGAGGTCGCCGACGGCGACGACGAGCGGGCGCGCCGCGCGCCACGCGCCGCGGTGCCAGTCGGCCACGGCGGTGAGGGGGATGCCGGCGAGGGTGTCGGGGAGGCCGCTCGCGGGCAGGCCGTATCCCTCGTCGCCGAACGCGGCGCGGAAGGCGAGCTGGAACGGGTGGCGGAACATGTCGTCCGCCACCTGCAGCGCCTCCTGCCGCATGAGGCCGCGCTCGGTCTCGACGCTCGACGCCTCGTGGTGCGGGGCCGCGATCACGTCGGCGAGCAGGTGCGCGGCCTCGCCGAGGTGCTCGCTCAGCACGCTGGTGCCGAAGCCGATCCAGTCGAGGCCGACCGACGGCGCGAGCGTGCCGCCGAGCCCCTCGAAGGCGAACGCGAGCGCGGCCGCGTCGCGCCCGTTGGCGCCCCGCACCGCCGAGCGCGTCGCGAGCGCCGCGAGCCCCGCCCACTCGGCGGGCTCGGGGTGCGCGCGGGGGATGTACGCGCCGAGCGCCACGAGCGGCACGCCGCGCTTGGGGCGCACGACGATGTCGGCCCCGGGGAGCGCGAGCGTCAGCACCCGCGTGGGCGCGCGCGGCGGACGGGCGGACCCGCGGACCGGCGGACGGGAAGCCGGGGAGATGGCGGCGCCCGCGCTCGAGCCCTCCGCCCGTCCGCCGGTCCGCCCGCCCGCCCCGGCGGCGGCGAACAGGTCGGCCAGCGCCGTCGCATCGACCCCATGCGCCGCCGCCGCAGGCACGTAGGCCACCGCGCACACCGCCTCGGGCCGCAGCCAGCGCGCGGCGGCGTCGCGGATCTCCTCCGCGGTGGTGCGCTCGAGCGCCGCGAACTCCTCCTCGAGCAGGTGGAGGCCGCCCATCGCCTCGGCGTTCGCGAGCGAGGAGGCGCGCCCCTCGGTCGCCTCCATGCCGCGCGCCCAGCGCGCGAGGAGCAGCGTGCGTGCGCGCGCGAGGTCGTCGGCCGTGGGGCCCGCCTCGGCGAGGCGGCGCGTGGCGGCGGCGACGGCGGCGAGCACGTCGGGAAGGCGCGCGGGTTCGAGCTCGGCGCCGACGGAGAAGACGCCCAGCTCGCTCGGCTGGTAGTGCCATGCGCCGATGGAGGAGGCGAGTCCCGACTCGCGGACGGCGCGCTGCAGCCAGCTCCCGCGCCCGCTCGCGAGCACGGCGGCGGCGAGGTCGAGCGGCGCGGAATCCGCGTGCGACGGGGGAACGGCGCGCCAGCCGATGGCGAGGTCGGCCTTGGCGACCTCGCCGCGCAGCGTGCGGGCGCGCACCTCCGCGCGCGGCGGCTCCGCGGGCGAGGCGTCGGCCGAGCCGGGGCGCGCCTCCCAGCCGCCGTACGCCTCGCGCGCGAGCGCGGCGGCCTCCGCCACGTCGACGTCGCCGACGATGCTCACGATGGTGCGCTCCGGCACGTAGCGCGAGCGGTAGTAGGTCCAGAGGTCGTCGCGCGTCATGGCGGCGAGGCCGGCCTCGGTGCCGATGCGCCAGCGGCGGATGCGGTGGTGGTCGAACATCACCTCGTGCAGCGTCTCGTGGCAGACGGCCGACGGCGTGTCGAGCTTCCGCTTCGCCTCCTGGATGATCACCTGGAGCTCGCGCCGCAGCTCGTCGGCGTCGAGGGCGCAGTGCATCAGCGCGTCGGCCTGCAGGTCGAGCGCCGTGGCGAGGCCGGAGGCGGGGAGGACGACGAAGTAGCTGGTGCGGTCGTACGAGGTGGAGGCGTTGAGGTAGCCGCCGGCGGCCTTCGTCTCGCGCGCGAGCGCGCCGGGGCCGCGCCGCGCGGTCCCCTTGAAGTACATGTGCTCGAGGACGTGGGAGATCCCCTGCACCGCGTCGGGCTCGTCGAAGAAGCCGGCACGCACGTGCGTGACGACCGCGACGGCCGGCGCCGAGGGATCGGCCTGCACGAGGAGCGTGAGCCCGTTCGGCAGCACCTCGCGGTGCACGCCGGCCGTCCAGCGCGGCGGCACCGCTAGTGGATGATCCGCAGCACGCCCGCCTCGGCGCTGCCGCGGACGAACGCCTCCGCGCTGGTGACGGGGATGACGATGCCGGTCTCGGTCTGGCCGCGCAGCGCCTGGCGCGCCATGAAGTCGCCCATCGAGAGGTGCGACGACTCGCCGTCGTTGGCGCGCATCTGCGTGACGATCTCGTCCCACGTGCCGCGGAAGGTGAGCCCGTGCACCGTGGTGACGAGGTGGATGTCGCCGGACGCCTGGCCCGGGCGCTTCTTCATCTCGTTCAGCTCGGTGAGCAGCGTGGCGAAGAGCTCGAGCTGGTTCGGGTCGCGCGTGGAGCCGTCGGGCTGCTGCGCCTCGACCTCGGCGAGCAGCATGTCGATGTCGTCCGGCTCGCCGCTCACCTCGGCCAGGCGCTCGACCCAGGGGGCGAGCTCGGGGTCGTCGTCGGGGAGGCGGTAGATCGTCTTCTTGAGCTCGATGATGCGCCAGAGGCCGAGCTCGTCGAAGTGGTCGTCCGGCTCGGTGCGCTCGAGCTGGTGGAGCGACGCCTCGTACTCGCCGCGGTCGTACAGGATGTTGGCGAGGTAGATGCGCGCCTCGCCGTAGGTGCACTCGAGCGTCAGCGCGCGCCGGAGCCAGAACAGCGCGGCGGCGTCCTGGTTGAGCCGGTGGCAGGCGTAGCCCATGCACGCCGAGGCGTCGGCGGAGTCGGGGTGCGCCTGGCTGGCGAGGTCGAAGAACCGGTGCGCGGCCGCGATGTGCCCCTCGCGGAAGAGCGCGCGGCCGACCTGCAGGAGCAGGTCGTGGTCCTCGGCGAAGCCGAGCTGGAGGATGCGCTCGAAGCAGCGGAGCGCGCTCTCGCGGTGGCCGAGCTTGAGGAACGTCTCGCCGAGGCCGGCGAGCGCGTCCTCGTGGTCGGGGTCGAGGCCGAGCGCGGCCTCGAAGCTCCGACGGGCCCACGCGTACTCCTCGCGGGCGAGCTGGGCGTAGGCGCAGCCGACGTGGAGCTCCACCGCATGCGGGTAGACCTCCAGCCCGTCGCGCAGCATGCGCAGGGCGCCGTCGTAGTCGCCTTCGTTGTAGAGTCGGTGGGCCTGCTCGTCGAAATCGTCGGAACTGCGGAAGGAGGCTTCCGACATCCCTGGACGGTCTCCGGCGGGGGTTTCCGAACAGTATGGTTCCCGATGGGCCGGGGCAAGGTGCCGATACAGCCCCGTGGCGCGGCGGACGGGACCGCGCTACCGCTCTCCTCCCTCCCGGCCGATACTCGCCCGCATGTCCGACGATCCGCTGGTCCTCACCGGGCTCATCGCCCTCGTCTCGTATTTCGGCTGGCAGTGGTGGGGCGACCTGCGCGCGTGGCGCGCGGGGACGCCGAACCGGGGCGCGCTCCCCGGCGCCACGACCGCGCCTGCCGGCGCCGTGGCGCTCGCCGCTGCCGTCTCGCTCGCGATCCTCGGCGCGGAGGTCGGCGGCGAGTACGCGCTCGGCATCGTGGGCGAACAGTCGCGCCTCGGCTACCTGCTGGCGCTCTACACCCTGTTCGCGGCGTTCGTGGAGGAGCTCATCTTCCGCGGGCTGCTGTGGGACTGGGCGTCGGAGCGGGTCGGCGAACGGCTCGGGACGGCGGCGCTGGCCGTGGTGCTGTCACTCGTCTTCGCGCTGCTGCATCCGTTCCTGTGGGAGTGGAAGGACGGCGGCGTGCAGGTGCACCTGACGGTGAAGGCGTGGTTCAGCACGGCGATCACCTTCGTGAGCTCGCTCTGGTTCTACTGGGCGCGGCTGGCGGCGTGGAATCCCGAGCGGTCGCTGATCCCGCCGGTGGCGGCGCACCTGGCGCGGAACGCGGGGGTGATCGTGGTGAAGGGGGTGCAGGGGTTCCTGGGCTAGGGGGCCGGGAGCCGGGAGCCAGGGGCCGGGGGCGACGCGTGGCAGCGGTCGCACCCGGCCCCTCGGCATATTGTGAGGATGCACGGATGCGGAAGGCGGACGAGCGGACGGGCGTGCGGGCGGACCGTGGCCATGTGCCGGAGGATGGCATCCGGGGCGCTGGCGCTCCTCCTCGTCCAGACCGCCGCTCCGCCCGTCCGCCTGACCGCCCAAGCTGCCGAGGCCGGGCCGGCGGCCACCGGCCCGCTCTCCCTTGCCGATGCCATCCGCATCGGGCGCGAGCGTGGGGTGGCGGCGCAGCTGGCGCGTCTGCAGGCGCGGGCGGCGGAGACGCGCATCGGCCAGCGGCAGGCCGACCTGCTGCCGTTCGTCGCCGGCGGCGGCTCGATCGTGCGGCAGACGCTCAACCTCGACGAGTTCGGCATCCCGGTGGCGCGCGGGGCGACGCCGGCGTTCTCGGTGTGGCGCTGGAACGTGCGCGCGCAGCAGGCGCTCGTCGACCCGGCGGCGTTCGCGCGCGTGCGCGCGGCGCGCGAGCAGGCGACCGCGGCCGGGCTCGACGCGGAGGCGGCGGGCGAGCTCGCGGGCGCGCTCGCGGGCGGGGCGTGGCTGCGCGCCATCTCCGCCGACGAGACGGTGCGCGCGCGCGCGGCCGACTCCGCGGTGGCCGCGGCGCTCCTCGGGCAGGCGCGCGAGCTGGTGCGGGCGGGAGTGAGCCCGGCGATCGACGCGACGCGCAGCGAGGTGGCGTTCCAGGCGGTGCGCACGCAGCTCGCGCTGGCGCGCAACCAGCGCGACCGCGCGCGGCTCGACCTCCTGCGTGCGCTCGACGAGCCGCCCGGCGCCACGCTCACGCTCGCCGACACCGCGCTCGGCGAGGTCGGCGCGCTGCTCCCCTCGAGCGTCGACGAGGCGGTGGCCGCGGCGCTCGCGAGCCGGGGCGACGTGCGCGCGGAGGGCGCGCGCGCGGACGCGGCGCGGCGGCAGCTGGGCGCCATCCGCCGGGAGTTCCTGCCGTCGGTGGTGGGCGCCGGCCAGCTGAACGAGAGCGGCCGCAGCCTCGACTCGCTCCGCTTCACCTGGTCGGCGCAGCTGGCCGTGACGGTGCCGCTGCTCGACGGCTTCCGCCGCCAGCGGCGCGTGGCGGAGCAGCAGGCGCTGCTCGAGGCGCAGGCGGTGCGCGAGCGCGACGTCCGGCGCCAGGCCGAGACGGACGCGCGCCAGGCGTGGCTCGACCTCGCCTCCGCCGACGAGCAGGTGGCGATCGCGGGCGAGCGCGTGCGGCTCGCCGAGCAGGAACTGGCGCAGGCGCAGGAGCGATTCACGGCCGGCATCGCCGGCTCCGTGGAGACGACGCAGGCGCAGGCGTCGGTCATCGCCGCGCGCGACGCGCTGATCCAGTCCCGCGTCGCCCGCGGGTCGGCGCGCGTGGCGCTGCTGCGCGCGGTGGGGAGGATCGAGGCGGTGCGGTAAGCGGCGGCGGGGTGCGGGGGCGGCGTGCCGTGCGCCGCCCCGGGGCAGCACCTCAGAAGCCGATGAGGAAGCCGATCGCCAGCTCGGTGCGCTGCAGCCAACTCCTCTCTCCGCGCATTTCGCGATGCCGGAGTTCGAGCCGTAACTCGCTGTGCTCCCCGACGCGCGGCCGGAAGCCGACGGCGGCGTGCACGGTCAGGCCCGTGTGGCGTGGAAACTCGAATCGCGCCACGCCGAGGCCCGCGGCCGCGAACGGACGCGAACCCCGCTCGGGACTCACCATCGCGGAGCAGTCGGCCAGGAACCGCACGTCGGACCCGGACGGGCCCAGGGTCAGCGACGGCTCGAGGGAAAGCGCCCCGCGCACGGGCAGGGCGAGCCGAAGGCGCGACCGGGTCCTTGAAGCCCGTCGAACGCCTCTCCCACGACGATTCCAAGCGCGGGACGGGCGTGGGCGTGGTGACCGACTCGGGTTGGCTGCTGAGCAAAGGCCACGGTCGTGCCACCGGAGGTCAACACCACCGCCGCGGCGCCGAGCGCCGCACGCAACGACCAGATCATCGGAGTCCCCCTGTCGTGGCCTCGTGAAGGCGGCGGCGCAGGCTGCCGCCTCGCACCGCCGATAACGCGAAGCCACTCCAAGAAAAAACAGGAAGTCAAGCCGTCAGCCTTACGGGCCCACGCCTGCCATGCCGCGTGACGCTGACGAGCGGCTCGCGGGGAGCCGCCCCCGCTCACCCCCCCGCCGCCAGCAGCATCTCGTACGCCGGCAGGGTGAGGAAGTCGGCGAGGTCGTCCGCCGTGACGAGCCGGTCGAGCAGCGCGGCGGCGCGGGCGACCTGGCGGCCGCTGGGGCGGTCGTTGAGCGCCACGTGCACGCGGCGCAGCTCCTCGTCGAAGCAGTGGCGGTACAGCGCGCGCGTGAGCGGGCGGCCGTCGTCCAGCACCGCGGCCTGACGCAGCCACTGCCAGAGCTGGGTGCGCGAGATCTCGGCGGTCGCCGCGTCCTCCATCAGGTGATGGATCGGCACCGCGCCCTGCCCGTCCAGCCAGGCGGCGAGGTACCGGATGGCGACCTCGATGTTGAGCCGCACGCCGCGCTCCGTCGGCGCCCCCTCGGGGAGGCGGAGCAGCTCCGTGGCGCCGATCCGCACGTCCTCCCTAAGCCGGTGCTGCTGGTGGGACCGGCCGTCGAGCGCCGCGTCGAAGATGGCGCGCACCGGCGCGACGAGCGACGGATGCGCCACCCACGTGCCGTCGTGGCCGTCCCCCGCCTCGCGCGTCTTGTCGGCGACGACGCGCGCGAGCGCCGCGGCGTTCGCCGCCTCGTCCCCCTTCACCGGCAGCTGCGCCGCCATGCCGCCGATCGCGTGCGCACGGCGGCGATGGCACGTCTTCACCGCCAGCTGCGCGTACGCTCGGAGGAAGCCCTGGTCCATCGTGATGCGCCCGCGGTCGGGGAGCCGCACACCCGGGCGCGCGCGCAGCGACTTGATCGCCGAGAAGATGTAGTCCCACCGGCCGCAGTTCAGGCCCGCGCTCCGCGCGCGCAGCTCCCAGAGGATCTCGTCCATCTGGAACGCCGCCGGGAGCGTCTCGATGAGCACCGTGCACTTCACGACGCCGAGCGGCAGCCGGAGCCGCTCCTCCACGAACGCGAGCACCTCGGCCCAGAGCCGCGCCTCGAGGTGGTGCTCGAGCTTCGGAAGGTAGAGGAGCGGCCCCTCGCCGCGCGCGTGGAGCGCCTGCGCGTTATGGAACAGGAAGAGCGCGGCGTCCGTGAAGCCGCCGGCGAGCGGCGCGCCGCCGGCCCAGAGGTGGCGCTCGTCCAGGTGCAGCCCGCGCGGGCGCACCGCGAGCAGCGCGCGCGTCTCGCCGAGGGCGTAGCGGCGGCCGTCGGGCGCCGTCCACGCGATGGTGCCCTGTACCGCGTCGCGCAGGTGCGCCTGGCCTCCGAGGATGTTGGCCCAGGTGGGGCTCGTGGCATCCTCGAAGTCGGCCATGAAGACGTTCGCGCCCGAGTTGAGCGCGTTGATGATCATCTTCCGGTCGACGGGACCGGTGATCTCGACGCGCCGGTCGTCCAGCGCGCGCGGCATGCGCGCGACGACCCACTCGGCGTCCCGCACGTGTGCCGTCTCGGGGAGGAAGTCGAGCTCGGCGCCCGCGTCGAGCGCCGCCTGCCGCGCGCGGCGCGACTCGAGCACCGCCTGCCGCGCCCCCTCGAACCGGTCGTGCAGCTCGGCCAGCAGGGCGAGCGCGCCGGGCGTGAGGATCCCGGTCGCCTCCTCCAGGCGCGGTCCGCGCACGAGCACGGGGGGGACGGCCGGCTGGGGTGCGGACCGCGGCTTCGGCAGGACGGCCGTCATGCGCTGCTCCTCGAACGGGGGTGGGGCCCGGCACGCGAAACGCGCCCCTCCGGGGCGCGCCCGAGTGATTATGGGCCCGGCCCCATGAAGCAATGATGAGGACCGCCCCAAGGCGCCTTGCCCCTCCGCCCGCGCCCCGGCTTCATTCGCGCCATGTCCGTCCGCCTGCGCGTCCTGCTCGGCTTCGCGCTCATGCTCGTGCCCGTCCTGCTGCTGGGCGCCGTCGCGCTGCGCGCCAACAGCGCCGAGCGGGCGGCGCTGGAGCAGCTGGGCGAGGGACTCGCACGGACGCGGACGTTCGCCGAGCTGGAGGCGGCGCTGCAGGCGCAGGCGGAGGTGGTGTGGCGCGGGCTCTCCGGCCGCGACGCCGGTGCCCGGCGCGAGCACGCACTCGCGCGCGAGGTGACGGCCGCTCGCGAGGCGGCGTGGCGCGCCGTGCTCCGCCCCGACGAGCAGCCGCTCGCCACGCGGCTCGACCGCGCGCGCGGCGCGCTCGACGCGGCGGCCGACACGATGTTCGCGATGATGGCGCGCGGCGACACGGCGGCGGCGTGGCGCGTGGCGCAGGGGGAGTTCCGCACGCTGGTGCTGCCGCTGCTGCAGCTGACGAGCCGCGAGATCTACGCGCAGCTGCGGCAGACGTCGGTGCGCGGCGCGTTCACGCGGCTGGAGCAGATCCTCGCGAGCGAGCGGCGCGCGCTCGTGCTCATCGTGGTGCTGGCGCTCGGGCTCGGTGTCGCGGCATCGTGGCGCATCGCGCGCGACGTGGCGTCGCCGCTGGCGCAGCTGGCCGACGCGATGCGCCTCGTGGGCGAGGGGCAGCTCGACGCGCCGCTCCCGCCCGCCGGCGACGACGAGGTCGGCCGCCTCGCCGCCGCGTTCGGCCGCATGCGCGACAACCTGCGCGCCGCCCTCGGCCGCGCGGTGCAGGCGGAGCGGCTCGCCTCCATCGGCCAGATGGCGGCGTCGGTGGCGCACGGGCTGCGCAACCCGCTGGCGGGCGTCCGCGCCAGCGCGCAGGCCGCGATGGCGCTGCCGCCGGGCTCCGCCGCCTTCCGCGAGATGCTCGACGGCATGGTCGCCGAGGTGGACCGGCTGGACCGGCGGATCACGCACCTGCTCAGCTTCTCCCGCCCCGCGCCGCACCGCCCGCTGCGCGACCGGCCGGCCGCGCTCGTCGAGGGCGCGCTCTCCGCGCTCGGCGAGGGGCTGCGCGCCCGCGGCATCGCGCTCGAGACGACGCTCGACCCCGCGCTCCCCGAGGTGCTGGTGGACCCGATGCAGCTGGAGCAGGTGCTCGTGGAGCTCGTCTCCAACGCGATGCAGGCGATGCCCGCGGGCGGCACGATCGGCGTGCACGCCCGCCCCGAGGGGGACGAGGTGGTGCTCGAGGTGGCGGACGACGGCGAGGGGATCCCCGCCGACGTGCTGCCGCAGGTGACGGAGCTCTTCTTCACCACGCGCGCCGACGGCACGGGGCTCGGCCTTGCCATCGCGCGGCGCTTCACCGAGCAGAACGGCGGCCGCCTCGAGATCGAGAGCGCGCCCGGCGCCGGGACCCGCGCACGCATCCGGCTCCCGGCCGCCGCGGCGCCGGCGGGGGCGGCCGCGTGAGCGTGACGGGGACGCTCCTCGTCGTCGAGGACGAGCGCACGCTCGGCCGCGCGATCGAGCTCTTCCTCCGCGAGCACGGCTGGCAGGTGGAGCTCGCGCCGTCGGCGGAGGCGGGGCTGGAGGCGTTCGAGCGGCTGCGGCCCGACGTGGTCATCTCGGACGTGCGGCTCCCCGGGATGCCCGGCACCACGCTGCTCGAGCGGCTGCTGGCCCTCGACCCCGCCGTGCCGGTGGTGCTGATGACCGCGCACGGCACCATCGAGGGCGCGGTGTCGGCGGTGAAGCGCGGCGCGTTCGACTACCTCAAGAAGCCGGTCGACCTCGAGGAGCTGCGGCTGCTCGCCGAGCGCGCGGTGGCGGCGTCGCGCGAGCGGCAGGAGCTGAGCTTCTACCGCCGCCAGCACGGGGAGGCGGCGCCGTTCGGCGACGTGGTGGGCGACGACCCCGCGTTCCGCGCCGTGCTCGAGCGCGCGCGGCAGGTGGCCAGCCTCCCGGAGACGCCGCCGATCCTCCTCACCGGCGAGACCGGCACCGGCAAGGGGCTCGTCGCCCGCACGATCCACGCGTCGAGCCCGCGCGCGGCGAAGCCGTTCATCGACGTGAACTGCACCACGCTCCCGGCGTCGCTCGCGGAGGCGGAGCTCTTCGGCCACGAGCGCGGCGCGTTCACCGACGCGAAGCAGACGCGCATCGGCCTGTTCGAGGCGGCCGACGGCGGCTTCCTCTTCCTCGACGAGATCGGCGACCTCGAGCTCGCCATCCAGGGAAAGCTCCTCAAGGCGATCGAGGACGGCGTGGTGCGGCGCGTCGGCGCCTCGCGCGACCGCGCGGTGGACGTGCGGATCGTCGCGGCCACGCACCGCGACCTCGAGCGCGAGGCCGCGCGCGACCGCTTCCGGCGCGACCTGTTCTTCCGGCTCGCCGTGATCCCGCTCCGCCTCCCCGCCCTCCGCGAGCGCGGCGACGACGTGCTCCGCCTCGCCGAGCACTACCTGCAGCGGCACGCCGCGAAGTACGGGCGCCCGGGGATGACGTTCGCCGGCGACGTGCGGGCGCCGCTGCGCCGCTATCCGTGGCCCGGCAACGTGCGCGAGCTGAGCCACGTGATCGAGCGCGCCGTGCTCTGGAGCGCGGGCGAGGAGGTGACCGCCGAAACGCTGGCGATGGCGATCGGCCCCGGCGCGGAAGCGCCCGGCGGCTCGGCCGACGGTGCGCCCGACGCGGGCGCGGCCGGCGCGAGCGCGCTGCCGCCGCCTGGCACCGACCTGGAGACGTGGGAACGCCGGATGCTGGAAGAGGCGCTGCGCGAGACCGCCGGCAACCAGACGCGCGCCGCCCAGCGGCTCGGCATCACGCGCGACACGCTGCGATACCGCATGAAGAAGTGGGGGCTGGGTGGGTGAGTGAGGTGGGTGATTTGGCGCAGTTGGGTGGGTGAGGGGTCGGGAATCGCGGCTCTCGGTCGCGGGTCAGCTTGGCGATAGCGACCCGCAAGTTGTTCGAGGAGAACGACTTGCAACCCGCGACCCGCTGCCCTCTCCGCACGGCATACTCCCTGCTTTCTCCGAAGGCACAGGGTCGCCCCAGACCCGCCTGACCAATCACACCCGAGGAGAAGCACATGTCCTGGAACAAGCCGCAGGCCGAGGTCGTCGCCGTCACGATGGAAGTCACCGCGTACGTCGCCACGCTGTAAGCTGGCCGCGCGCGAGGCCCCCGCTCGGGGGCCTCGCGTGTCTTCCCTCCTGCTGCGTCTCCGCTCATGCACGTGATCCTGCTCGGCACGGCCGCGGGCGGCGGCTATCCCCAGTGGAACTGCTGGCTTCCCGTCTCGTCGGCCGCGCGCGCGGGCGATGGGCGGGCGACGCCGCGCACCCAGTCATGCGCGGCCGTGAGCGCCGACGGCGTGCACTGGTTCCTGCTGAACGCCTCGCCTGACATCCCGCGGCAGCTGCGCCGCCTGCCCGCGGCGCCGGCCGGCGCCGCCCGGCACGTGCCGTTCGAGGGCGTGGTGCTCACGGACGCCGAGGTGGACCACTCGCTGGGGCTCGTGCTGCTGCGCGAGGCGCGGCACCTGCCGCTCTGGTGCACGCCCGCGGTGCACCGGATCCTGCGCGAGGACTCGGGCGTGCTGCGCATGGTGGAGGCGTTCGCCGAGGTGCCGTGGACGCCGCTGGCGGCCGGTGTCGCGCAGCCGCTCGCGCGGCGCGACGGGTCGCCGAGCGGGCTCACGGTCGAGGCGTTCGGCGTCGCGGCCGACCCGCCGCGCTTCGCGACGCGTGCGGAGCCGCTCCACACCGTGGGGCTCGAACTCCGCGACGCGAGCGGCGCCCGGCTCGTGTACGCGCCCGGCATCGGCGACCTGGACGAGCCGTTCCTCGCGCGGGCGCGCGGCGCCGACCTGGTGCTGGTCGACGGCACCTTCTGGACCGACGACGAGATGATCGCGCTCGGCGTGGGCACGCGCACCGCGCGCGCGCTCGACCACGTGCCGATGAGCGGGCCCGACGGCTCGCTGGAGCGCCTGAAGCGGATCGGCGGCACGCGCACCGTCTACGTGCACATCAACACCACCAACCCCGCCCTCCTCGCCGACAGCGAGGCGCGCCGCGCCATCGAGGCGGCGGGGATCGCCGTCGGCCACGACGGCATGGAGTTCCACCTGACCGGGAGCCGCTGATGCCCGCCACGCTCGAGCCGCCCGCCGCCACGCTCGCCGCCCCGCCGCGGCCGCCGATCCCCGCGCTCGCGGCGCCGCTCACGCCCGACGAGCTGGAGGCGGCCCTCCGCGCGTTCCAGGGTTCGTACTACGTGGAGCACCCGTTCCACCGGCGGATGTACGACGGCACGCTGACGCGGCGGCAGTTCCAGGGCTGGGCCGCCAACCGGCTCGCGTACCAGCGCGTGATCCCGCGGAAGGACGCGGCGATCCTCTCCAACTGCCCCGACCAGGCCGTGCGCCGCGCCTGGATCGGCCGCATCACCGACCACGACGGCACCGGGCCCGGCACCGGCGGCATCGAGAAGTGGATCGCGCTCGGCGTGGCGCTCGGCCTGACGCGCGAGGAGATGGAGGACGAGCGGCACGTGCTGCCCGGCGTGCGGCTCATCTGCGAGAGCTACGTGCACTTCTGCCGCACGAAGCCGTGGGTGCAGGCGTGCGCGTCGTCGCTGACCGAGCTGTTCGCGCCGCGCATCCACGCGGAGCGGATGGAGAGCTTCCCGCGGCACTACCCGTGGATCCCGCCGGAGGGGCTCGACTACTTCCGCAGCCGCCTGACGCAGGCGCCGCGTGACGTGGAGCACGGCCTCGCCATCGTGCGGCGCCACTGCACCACGGTCGACACGCAGCGGCAGGCGTTCGAGGCGCTCGCCTTCAAGCTGGAGATGCTCTGGGCCATGATCGACGCCATCCACCACGCCTACCCCGCGTGACCGGCGGCGACGAGGCCGGGGCGCGGGTCCCCCGGCTGTGGCGGCTCGCGAAGCTCGCGCACGACGACGTGCGGCAGCGGCCCGTGCTGCTGTATCCGGAGGGGGCGGTGCTGCTCAACGACACGGGCCGCGCCATCCTCGACCTGGTGGACGGGACCCGCACCATCGACGCCATCGCGGCGATCCTCGCCGCGCGCTACGGCGCCGACGTGCGCGCCGACGTGATCGACTACCTCGACCTCCTCGAGCGGCAGGAGCTGCTCTCCTATGCCCAAGGCCCCTCCGCCGTCGGCTGACGGCCCCGCGCGCGCCGAGCGGCGGCCGACGACGCTGCTCGCCGAGCTGACGCACCGCTGCCCGCTGCACTGCCCGTACTGCTCGAACCCGATCGACCTGATCCGGGCCGAGCGGGAGCTCTCGACCGACGACTGGAAGCGCGTCTTCACCGAGGCCAGGGCGCTCGGCGTGCTGCAGCTCGGCCTCTCCGGCGGCGAGCCGCTGGTGCGGAAGGACCTCGAGGCGCTCGCGACGCACGCGCACGGCCTCGGCCTGTACCAGACGCTCGTCACCTCCGCGCTGGGCCTCACGCGCCAGCGCGCCGAGGCGCTGCGCGCCACGGGGCTCGAGCACGTGCAGATCTCGCTGCAGGACGCGGACGACGCGAACGCGGAGCGGATCGCCGGCGTCTCGTCGGTGAGGCAGAAGAAGGCCGCGGCCGGGTACGTGCGGGAGCTCGGCTTCGCGTTCACGGTGAACGTGGTGCTGCACCGGCAGAACCTCGACCGGATCGGCGCGCTGATCGACCTCGCCGCCGAGATGGGCGCCGACCGGCTGGAGCTGGCGAACACCCAGTACTACGGCTGGGGCCTGCGGAACCGCGACTGGCTGATGCCGACGCGCGCGCAGCTCGACGCGGCGCAGCCGGTGGTGGAGGCGGCGATGCGGGCGCACAAGGGGCGCATGCAGATCCTCTACGTGCTCCCCGACTACCATCAGGCGTTCCCGAAGCCGTGCTACGGCGGCTGGGGGAACTTCTACATCGTGCTCGCGCCCGACGGGCGCGCGCTTCCCTGCCACGGCGCGACGGAGCTCGACTTCCTGACCCTCGACAGCGTGCGCGAGCACAGCCTCCAGTGGATCTGGGAGGCGTCCCCCGCCTTCAACGCGTTCCGCGGCGATGCGTGGATGGCGGAGCCGTGCCGCAGCTGCGAGCGGAAGGCGCTCGACTTCGGCGGCTGCCGCTGCCAGGCGTATGCGCTGACGGGCGACGCGCGCAACGGCGACCCCGTGTGCACGAAGGTGCCGCACCGCCCGCTCATCGACGCCGCGCTCGCCGCGGCCGACGGCACCGACTTCCGGTACCGCGGCTTCGCCGACGCGCGGGACGCGGCCGCCCTCCCCTGAGCGACGCCCCCGCCATCGAGGCGCGCGGCCTGGGCCGCGACCATGGCGGGCGGCCCGCGCTGCACGCGCTCGACCTCGCCGTGCCGGCCGGCGCGCTCGTCGGCCTGCTCGGCCCGAACGGCGCGGGCAAGACCACCACCATGCTGCTGCTCGCCACGCTGCTCGCGCCGACGCGCGGGCGCGCGGCGCTGTTCGGGCACGACGTGACGCGCGAGCGGCGCCGCGCCCGCGAGGCGCTTGGCCTCGTCTTCCAGGAGCCGTCGGTCGACGGGCTGCTGACGGTGCGCGAGAACCTCGCGTTCGCGCTCGCGCTCGCCGGGCTGGCGGACGGGGGAGCGGGCGGGCGGATCGACGCGGCGCTCGCCGCGAGCGGCCTCGCGCGCTTCGCGGGCCAGCAGGCGCGCACGCTCTCGGGCGGCTGGCGGCGGCTGCTCGACATCGTGCGGGCCACGCTGCACGGGCCGAGGCTCCTCATCCTCGACGAGCCGACGGTCGGCCTCGACCCCGAGCACCGCGACGCGATGTGGCACCTGCTCGACGCGGAGCGGCGCGCACGCGGCACCACGGTGCTCTTCTCCACGCACTACCTCGAGGAGGCGGCGGACGCCGACCGCGTGGTGCTGCTCGCGGCGGGGCGGGTCGTGGCCGACGGGGCGCCCGCGGAGCTGGCGGCGGAGGTCGGCACGCTGGTGGCGGAGGTGGACGGACCCGGCGCGGCGCGCGTCGCGGAGGCGCTCGACGCGGCGGGCGCGACGGTGATCGCGCGCACGGCGCGCGGCGTGCGCCTCGGGCTCCGGGCCGGTGGCGAGCGGCTCGCCGAGGTCGCGACGCCGGAGCGGGGCGTCACGCGGCTCGTGGTGCGCGCGCCGTCGCTGGATGACGCCTACCTCCTGCACACGCAGGCGGCGCGCGCGGAGGGCGCCGCGTGAGCGCGCTCGTCGTGGTGCGCGGCATCGTCGTGCGCGACGCGCGGCGCTGGCTGCGGCAGGGGAGCCGCCTCGCGGCCGGCCTCGGGCGCCCGTTCCTCTGGGTGCTGTTCGTCGGGCTCGGCTTCCAGGGGATCGCGCGGGTGGACGAGGGGATCCCGTACTCGGCATACGCCTACCCCGGCGGCATCGCGATGGGCGTGCTGTTCGGCGGCATGCTCACGGCGATCAGCACCGTGTACGACCGCGAGTTCGGCATGCTGCGGCTCATGCTCGCGAGCCCGGCCGGCACGCTCCCCGTGCTCGCGGGGCGCACCCTCTCGGCGGCGCTGGTGGGGACGCTCCAGGGGCTGGTGGTCCTCGCCGCGGCGCCGCTCGCGATGCCGGTGGGTCCGGCGCAGCTCGCGGCAGGCGCGCTGGCGGTGGTGGCGGGCGCCCTCGCGAGCGCCGCGCTCGGGCTCCTCGTCGCGAGCCGGCTCACCTCGGTCGAGAACTTCGGCGGCGTCATCAACGTCGTGCTCTTCCCCATGCTCTTCCTCAGCGGCGCCCTCGCCCCGCTCGACCGGATGCCGGCCGCGTTCCGCGTGGCGGCGCTCGCCAACCCGGTCACCTACCTGCTCGACCTGCTGCGCCATGCGCTCGGCCAGCGCGCGGCGTTCGGCGTCGCGACCGACCTGCTGGCGCTCGCACTGGCGTTCGCGCTCGCGTTCGGCGGTGCGGCGCTGCTCTTCGACCCCGAGCGGCGCTTCCTCCGCCGCTGACGGCGACCCGAGAGCGCCGGGCGGGGTAGCATCCGCGCATGCCGCCGCGCTGGCTCCGCCTCACGCTCCTCCTCGCCGTCCTGCTCTACGCGACCTGGGCCTGGCTGCTGTACGGCGGCCAGCGGCAGATGCTGTACCCGGGGGCCTGGATGACGCGCGACACCCCCCCGCCCCCCCCGCCCGCCGACGCGGTCGTCCTCCAGCTGCCGACCTCCGCCGGACGCGTGGAGGCGTGGTACCTGCCGCCGCGCGTCGCGGGGGCGCGGGTGCCCGCCCTGCTCCTCTTCCACGGCAACAACGAGACGGTCGACCGGTGGCTGGAGGAGACGTCGACGCTGCGCGCGCGCGGCATCGCGGTGCTGCTCACCGAGTACCCGGGCTACGGCCGGAGCGAGGGGAAGCCGGAGCTCGCGAACATCATGGAGACCGCGCGCGCCGCCTACGACGCGCTCGTGGCGCGCCCCGAGGTCGACCCGGCGCGCATCATCGTGATGGGGCACTCGCTCGGCGGGGGGCCGGCGAGCGCGCTCACGCGCGAGCGGCCGGTCGCGGCGCTGGTGCTGCTCTCGACCTACACGCGGATCACCGAGTTCGCGGCGAGCTACCTGCTCCCCGCGTTCCTCGTCGAGGAGCGGTGGGACAACCTCTCGGCGGTGCAGGCGTACGCGGGGCCGGTGTTCATCGCGCACGCGCCCGCGGATCCGGTGGTGCCGTTCGCGCACGCGGAGGCGCTCGCGCGCGCGGCGCGGCGCGGGCGGCTGGTGCCGCTGGCGTGCACCCATGGCGACTGCCCGCCCGACTGGCCGGCGTTCGAGGGTGAGCTGGTGCGGTGGCTGGCGGAGGCGGGAGTGGCCGTCGGCACGCAACCGTTGCACGACGCCAGGCGCTGACGTCCCGCGCCGCGCGAAGCATGCAACGGCGAACCCATGCACTCGGTTGGCACGGCGATTGCAGCCCTTCAATGGACGTGCGGGCATTCTGCCCCAACGCAACACCCAACAACCGACGTGATGCCATCAACACCCCTAACCCGCCCTTCCCGCCGTGGCGCCGTTGCAACACCAAGGTGGGCGTTGTCACAACACCCTGGGCCGTCCGTGCCCGCACTCGCAGGAGGAGTTTCTCATGAAGCGGTACCTGTTCACCGCCGCGCTGGTCACGCTCGCCGTGCCCGCGCAGGCCCAGACGCTGGTCACGTCGAACTTCGGCGGCACCGTCGCGACGAACTTCTCGCAGCTCGCGGCCGACCCCTGCTACAACGGGTCGTACTGCTTCACGTTCGGTCCGAAGCCGGTCGGGGCGAACGGCTACAACGTCACCTTCACCTCGGCCGTCACGAACTCGAACAGCCCGCTCGGCTCGGCGATCGGCAACGGCGGCTATGGCCTCAACGCGAACGGATTCTGGAGCGGCGTCTGGTTTGCCAGCACGGACGGCGGCAACGGCTTCATCCGCTTCTCCTTCACCGCGCCGGTCCGCCGCTTCGGCGGCTTCATGAACTACGCGCCGGGCTCCGGTCCGGCCTCGACGATCCGCGCGCTCGACCAGCTCAACAACGTCATCGCGAGCTACGACATCGAGGCGCTGGCGCCGATTTCCACGCCCGGCGGCAACAACGCCGGCGCGTTCCGCGGCATCGAGTTCGCCACGGCGGAGATCTGGTCGCTCGAGATCGGCAACAGCTACCTGCTCATGCAGGACATGGTCGTGGACGGCCAGTCGGTCGTGCCGGAGCCGGGCACGGTGGTGCTCATGGGCACGGGCCTCCTCGGCCTCGTCGCCGCGGCGCGCCGTCGCGCGCGCTGAACCGCTCCGCCACCGCCTGACGCGGGCGCCGCCCTCCGGGGCGGCGCCCGTTACGTTCCGGGGGTGTCCACCCCCGCCTTCGCCGACGCGCTCCGCGCCCGGCGCCCGCTCCTCGGCTGCATCGTCACGCAGCCCGTCCCCGACTTCGCCGAGCTGTATGCCGCCGCCGGGTGGGACTGGCTGCTGCTCGACCTCGAGCACGGCCTGCTCGACCTCGCCGACTGCCAGCGCCTCGACCAGGCCGCCCCCGCGCTCGCCAGCGTGGTGCGCGTCCCGTCGCTGGAGGGGAACTGGCTCGCGCGCGCGCTCGACACCGGCGTCGCCGGGGTGATGGTGCCGCGCATGCAGGACGCGGCGCAGGCGGCCGCCGCCGTGCGGCAGGCGAAGTACCCGCCGCTCGGCGAGCGCGGCGTCGGCCTCGCGCGCGCGACACGCTGGGGCGCGGCGATCCCCGGCGTCGTCACCGAGGCGAACCGCGCCACGGCGCTGCTCCTGCAGATCGAGGACGCGACCGGCGTCGCCCATGCCGACGCCATCGCGCGCACCCCCGGCGTCGACGCGCTCTTCCTCGGGCCGTTCGACCTCTCCACCTCGCTCGGCGTGCCCGGCCAGCTCGACGCCCCCGTCGTCCGTGAGGCGGTCGCGCGCGTGCGCACGGCGGCGGAGGCGGCGGGGCTCCCGCTCGGCATCCTCGCGCCGACCGCCGCGGGCGCGCGGCAGGCGATCGCGGAGGGGTACACGCCGCTCCTCGTCGGCGCCGACCTCCCGATGCTCGCCGGCGCGGCGCGCGCGCTGCGCGAGGCGATCGGCGACGCCTGAGCGATGCCGGCCTGGTTCGACACCGCACTCGCCGTCGCGGCCGGCCTCGGCCTCGCGGCCGCATGCGGCTTCCGCGTGTTCGTGCCGCTCCTCGTCGCCTCCGCGGCGCACCGGCTCGGCCACCTGCCGCTCGCCGACGGCATGGCATGGCTCGGCTCGGACATGGCACTCGCCGCGCTCGCGCTCGCGACCGTGCTGGAGGTGGGGGCGTTCTACGTGCCGTGGCTCGACCACGCGCTCGACCTGGCGGCGACGCCGGCCGCGGTGCTCGCCGGCATCGTCGCGGCCGCGGCGCCGCTCGTCGACCTGCCACCGGCGCTCCGCTGGGTGGTGGCCGTCATCGGCGGCGGCGCGGCCGCGGGGCTGATGCAGGGGGCGACCGTGTTGCTGCGCATGAAGAGCACGGCGACCACCGCGGGCGCGGGGAACGCCGTGGTCGCCACGGGCGAGGTGGCGGGCGCGCTGGTGCTCGCGGCGTGCGCGGTGCTCGTGCCGCTCGCCGCGCTCGCGTTCGCGGCGGTGCTGCTCTGGTTCGGCGCGCGCGCCACGGGCCGCCTGCTCTTCGGCCGTCGCGCGCGGGGCGCGGCGGCGGCCGCCCTCCTGCTGCTCGTCGGCGTGGCCGATGCAGGCGCCCAGGCCGTGGCCCCCGGCGACGCCGCGGTGGACGGCCGGCGGCTCGCCGCCGAGACGACGCGGTGGCGCTGGGTGATGGTGCGGCCCGACGGGCAGGAGTCGCCGGTCGGCGCGCTGGTGGACGAGCTCGTGCGGGTGGAGGCGCCGGGCGGTCGCGCCGAGTGGCGGCGGGTGCTGAGCGTGCGGCGCGGGCCGAGCATGCTGGTCGACACGACATGGAGCGATGCCGCGACGCTGGCCCCGCGGGCGCATCGCTCGTGGCAGCCGCTCCGCACGCTCGCATACGACGTCGCCGGCGCGCGCGTGACCGGCGCGGTGAGCCCGAAGGGGGGCGCACCGCAGCCGATCGACACGACGCTTCCGGGCCCCCGCTTCGACAGCGGCAACTGGGACCTCGTCGCGCGCGCGCTGCCGCTCGCCGAGGGGTACGCGACGGCGCTCGAGGTGTGGGATCCCGACCAGGGGGCCACGCGGATCACCCTCCGGGTCACGCGGCGCGAGGCCGGGCCCGGGGGCGCGTGGGTCGTGGTCGCCGAGATCGGCGGCGCGCCGGCGACGCTCCGCATCGACCCCGCGACGCGGGCGGTGCTCGGGCTCGACGTGTCGATGGGTGGGGGGACGCTCCGCCAGCGGCGCGAGGAGTGACCGCATCGGGACGGGGCGCTGGTAGCTTGGAGCATGTCCGCCGCCCACGACGCCGATCGCCTCGTCCGGATCCGCGTCTGCCACCAGCAGCCCGACCTCCGCGCCCGCGCCGACGAGCTCATCGCCCGGCTCGCGGGCACGCTCGGCGTGGCCGCCGAGGCGATCCCGGGCCGGCTCGGCGAGTTCAGCGTGCTCGTCGGCAACGAGATGGTCGCGAAGAAGGGGTGGCTGGGCGTGCCGTCCACCGCGCGGCTCGTGGCCGCCGTCCGCGCCGCGCTGCCGCGCGGCGCGTGATCACCGGAACCCGAACGGGGTACCTCCCGACATGACCGTCCGACCGCTCCTCCTGCTCGCCGCCCTCGCGGCCGCTCCCGGCACCGCCACCGCGCAGGGCACCGGCCGCGCCGTCGCCACCGCCCCCGCCGCCACGATGACCGTCTACAAGAGCCCCACGTGCGGCTGCTGCGCCAAGTGGGTGGACCACGCGAAGGCGGCGGGACTCAAGGCGAAGGTGGTCGAGATGACCGACGCGGAGCTGGACGAGACGAAGGCCGCGATGGGCGTGGCACCGAAGCTCCAGTCGTGCCACACGGCGATCATCGACGGCTACGTCTTCGAGGGCCACGTGCCGGCCGACCTGGTGCTCAAGGTGCTGAAGGAGCGCCCGAGGATCGCCGGCCTCGCGGTGCCCGGGATGCCGCAGGGTTCGCCGGGCATGGAGACGGGCACGAAGGACAGGTACGACGTGATCGCATTCGAGAAGAACGGCACCACGCGCGTCTTCGCGACGCGCTGACCCCACCGCCCCGAAGACCATGCCCCAGCCCCTGATCGACATCGGCATCCCCGCCCCGCAGCGCGAGGCGATCGCCGCCGGCCTCGGCCGGCTCCTCGCCGACTCCTACACGCTGCTGCTCAAGACGCACGGCTACCACTGGAACGTGGAGGGCCCGATGTTCAACACCCTGCACGAGATGTTCAGCGTGCAGTACGTGGAGCTCCAGACGGCGGTCGACGAGATCGCGGAGCGCATCCGCGCCCTCGGCGTGAAGGCGCCGGGGTCGCTCGGCGCCTTCGCGGGGCTGTCGAGCATCGGCGAGCCGGGGGCGGCGCCCAGCGCCGAACAGATGATCGCCGACCTGCTGGCGGGGAACGAGGCGGTGGTGCGGACCGCGCGCGCGGTGCTGCCGCTGGCGCAGGAGGCGCGGGACGAGTCGAGCACCGACCTGCTGATCGAGCGGATGCGGCTCCACGAGAAGACGGCCTGGATGCTGCGCTCGATGCTCGCGTAGGGCATCGCGCGTCAGCGGCCCGGCGGCAGCCGCCGCAGCGTGGTCCGCCGCGCCACCACGCTCGCCACGGGCACCCGCACCGGCCCGCCCTTCGGGACCATGCCGCGCACCTCCTCCTCGCGCGTCCACGCGAGGAGCCCCGCCCCGGCGCGCCACGCCACCGTCCCCCGCTCGCTCCACTCCTCGCTCCCGCGCACGCGCAGCGTGTCGGCCGCCGGCCCGGCGGGGGCGACGCGGCGGCCGCTGCGCTCGATGCGATACCGCTCGACGGGGTCGGCACCGGGAAGGGAATCCGGCAGGCGGGTGATGCGCGTGCCGCGGCGGTCGTCCCAGCGCTCGCCGGGAGCGAGCGCGCGGCCCGGCAGCGGCGGCAGCAGGTCGTCCAGCAGCGCCGCGAAGTCGTGCACCTCGGCGAGCTCGTCGGGGATGAACGGCGCCGCCTCGCGGCTCCAGCCGCCCGCGGCACCGAGCGTCCCGCGCCAGCGGCCGCCGACGAGCCCGTCGGTGTCGGGGGCGAGGGTCGTCCCCTCGGCGCTCCGCACCGCGGCGAGCGAGTCGTACCACGCCTCCAGGCGCTGCGCGCCACCGGGCATCTCGCCGAGCCGCCGCAGCACCAGCACCCCCTCGCGCGCGAGCTCCACGCGCAGCGCCCCCTCGCCCTGCCCCACCACCGCGGCGACGCGCGCCTCCTCGGCGAACCGCGCGCCATCGAGCCACGCCCCGTAGCGCGGCGCCTCCTGCGCACCGAGCCCGGTCGCCGCCGCGAGGAGCGGCACGAGGGCGGCGGCCGGCGCGCCCCGCGTCACGACTGCCCCGCGTACGCCTCCATCGGCGGGCAGGTGCAGACGAGGTTGCGGTCGCCCCAGGCACCGTCGATGCGGGTGACGGCGGGCCACTGCTTGCGGAGGCGCGTCTCGGCGCTCGGGAACGCCGCCTCCTCGCGCGAGTACGGGCGGTCCCACGCGGTCGCGGCCACCTGCAGCAGCGTGTGCGGCGCGAGCCTCAGCACGTTGCGGTCGCGGTCGGCACGGCCGTCCTCGATCGCGCGGATCTCCTCGCGGATGGCGAGCATCGCGTCGCAGAAGCGGTCGAGCTCCTCCTTCGGCTCGCTCTCGGTCGGCTCGATCATCAGCGTGCCCGCCACGGGGAACGAGACCGTCGGCGGGTGGAAGCCGTAGTCGATGAGCCGCTTCGCGACGTCCTCGACGTCGATCCCGGCGGACGCCTTGAACGGCCGGAGGTCGATGATGCACTCGTGGGCGACGAGCCCCTGCGCGCCGGTGTAGAGCACCGGGTACGCGCCGGCGAGGCGCTTCGCGACGTAGTTGGCGGCGAGGATCGCCACCTTGCTGGCGAGTGCGAGGCCGTCGGGCCCCATGAGGCGGATGTAGGCCCACGAGATGGGGAGGATCGAGGCGCTTCCCCACGGCGCCGCGGAGACGACGGCCTCGCCGCCGTCGCCGCCGACCGGGACCACCGGATGCGTGGGCAGGAACGGGGCCAGGCGCGGCGCGGCGCAGATCGGCCCCATGCCGGGACCGCCGCCGCCGTGCGGGATGCAGAACGTCTTGTGCAGGTTGATGTGGCAGACGTCGGCGCCGAAGTCGCCCGGGCGGCAGAGGCCGACCATCGCGTTGAGGTTGGCGCCGTCGAGGTAGACGAGCCCGCCCGCCTCATGGACGAGCGCGCACAGCTCGCGGATGCCGCCCTCGAAGACGCCGTAGGTCGACGGGTACGTCACCATCAGCGCCGCGACGCGGCCGGCGTGCTCCGCGAGCTTCGCGCGGAGGTCGTCGAGGTCGACGTCGCCACGCTCGGCGTGCGTGCGCACGACCACCACCTCGAAGCCCGCCATGACGGCGCTGGCGGGATTGGTGCCGTGCGCCGACTGCGGGATGAGGCAGACGCGGCGGTGGTCCTCACCGCGCGACCGGTGCCACCCGCGGATGGCGAGGAGGCCGGCGTACTCGCCCTGGCTGCCCGCGTTGGGCTGGAGCGAGACGTGCGGCAGCCCGGTCACCTCGCCGAGCCACGCCTCGAGCTGGCGGAACAGCTCGTGGTAGCCGCGCGCCTGCTCGGGGGGGCAGAACGGGTGGAGCCGCTGGAAGCGCGGCCACGTGACGGGCGCGAGCTCGCTCGTGGCGTTGAGCTTCATCGTGCACGAGCCGAGCGGGATCATCGTGTGCGTGAGCGAGAAGTCGCGCGCCTCGAGCTCGCGCATGTAGCGGAGCATCGCCGTCTCGGAGCGGTTCCGGTGGAAGACCGGGTGCGTGAGGTACGGCGACGCGCGACGGAGCGCGGGCGGCAGGCGGTGCTCCGCGGCGCCGAGGCGCTCGGGCGTGCCGTGGCTGCCGAACGCGGCGAGGAGGTCGGCGAGGTCCTGCTCGCTCACCGTCTCGTCGAGGGCGATGCCGAGGCGCGTGGGCCCGAGGTCGCGCACGTTGATGCGCCGCTCGCGCAGCGCGGCGTCGATCCCCCAGCGCCGGCTCGGCGCCACCTCGACGACGATCGTGTCGAACCAGTGCGCGTGCACGATGCGGTGGCCGAGCGCCTCGAGCCCCCTGGCGAGGCGGAGCGTGCGGCGGTGCACGCCGAGCGCGATGCGCTCCAGCCCCTCGGGGCCGTGGTACACCGCGTACATCCCCGCCATCACCGCGAGCAGCACCTGCGCCGTGCAGACGTTGCTGGTCGCCTTCTCGCGGCGGATGTGCTGCTCGCGCGTCTGGAGCGCCATGCGCAGGGCGAGGCGGCCGTCGCGGTCCTTCGAGACGCCGATGAGGCGGCCCGGCAGGTGCCGCTTGTGCTCGTCGCGCGTGGCGAAGAACGCCGCGTGCGGGCCGCCGAAGCCGAGCGGCACGCCGAAGCGCTGGGAGGAGCCGACGCAGATGTCGGCGCCCCACTCGCCGGGCGGCGTGAGCAGCGTGAGCGCCAGCAGGTCGGCGGCGGCGGTGACGAGCGCGCCGTGCGCGTGCGCCTGCACGCACAGCTCGCGGTAGTCCTCCACGGCGCCCTCGGTCGTCGGGTACTGCACCAGCGCGCCGATCACGTCGCCCCCGAAGCGGAACCCGGCCACCGGCCCCGTCACCACGCGGACGCCGCGCGCCTCGGCGCGAGTGCGCAGCACGGCGATCGTCTGCGGGTGGCAGCTGTCGGCGACGAGGAAGACGGGCGCGCGGCGCGGCGGCAGCACCGCGAGCGTGAGCGCCATCGCCTCCGCGGCCGCCGTCGCCTCGTCGAGCAGCGACGCGTTGGCCAGCGGGAGCCCCGTGAGGTCGCTCACCATCGTCTGGTAGTTGAGCAGCGCCTCGAGCCGCCCCTGCGAGATCTCGGGCTGGTACGGCGTGTACGCCGTGTACCAGCGCGGCGACTCGAGGATGTTGCGCGTGATCATCGGCGGCGTGAAGCAGTCGTGGTACCCCATGCCGATGAACGAGCGCCACACCTCGTTGCGCTTGCTGAGCTCCTGCAGCTCGCGGATCATCGCCACCTCGGTCTTCGCCGCGGGGATCGCGAGCGGCCGCCCGAGGCGGATCGGCTCGGGGATCGCCGCGTCCACCAGCGCGTCGAGCGAGCGGTGGCCGAGGAGCTCCAGCATGTCGGCGAGGTCGGTCGGCTGCGGGCCGATGTGGCGGGACGCGAACGGCACCGCGGCCAGGTGCGTCTCGCCGGGCTGCGCCGCCACCTCGCCGGTCGCGGCGTCGAACGTCTCCTTCACCGCGCCCATGTCACCCTCCCACGAGCGCGCGGTACTCGTCCGCGCTCTTCAGGGCCGCCGCCTGCGCGGGATCGGCCGGCCGGATCCGGAGCATCCAGCCCTCGCCGTAGCACGCCTGGTTCACCAGCTCCGGATGGTCCGCCAGGCCGGCGTTCACCCCCACCACCTCGCCGTCCACCGGCGCGACCAGCTCGCTCACCGACTTCACCGACTCCACCGTGCCGAACGGCGCCCCCGCGAACAGCCGCGTGCCGGGCTGCGGCAGGTCGACGTACACCACGTCGCCCAGCTGGTCCACCGCGAACGCGGTGATCCCCACCACCGCCTCCGCCCCCTCCGCGCGCAGCCACTCGTGGTCGGCGGTGTACCTGAGGTCGCTCGGGAACTCCATGATCGGTCTCCTGCCCCGTTCAGGCGGGGCGGCGATGGAACGGGGTGGACACCACGTCGGCGGCGACGGCCTGATCCCGGATCCGCACCTCCAGCCGCGAACCGGGCGCCGACACCTCCGCTGGAACATAGGCAAGCCCTATGGCCTGATTGAGCGTCGGACTCATCGTCCCGCTGGTGACGAGGCCGCACGCCTCGCCGCCCCGGCGGCAGACCGCGTACCCCGGCCGGGCGATGCCGCGGCCGGCGAGCCGGAGGCCGACCAGGCGGCGCGCGGGCGCGTCGGCGCCGGGCGCCTCGAGCGCGGCGCGACCGACGTAGTCGCCCGGCTTGTCGCGCTTCACGAGCCGGCCGAGGCCCGCCTCGAACGGCGTCGTGGTGGCGTCGAGCTCCTGGCCGTAGAGCGGCATCGCGGCCTCGAGGCGCAGCGTGTCGCGCGCGGCGAGACCGCAGGGGACGAGGCCGTGCGGCCGGCCGGCGGCGAGGAGCGCGTCCCACACGGCCGGCGCGGCATCCCAGTCGACCGCGATCTCGAAGCCGTCCTCGCCGGTGTAGCCGGTGCGCATCACCCACGCCGCATGACCGGCCACCTGCCCGGCCGTGATGGCGTAGTAGCGGAGCGCCGCGGGGTCGGGGACGCACGCCGCGGCGACGATGGCGGCGGCGCGCGGCCCCTGCACGGCGATGAGCGCGGTGCGGCCGCCGGCGTCGTCCACGAGCGCATCATGCCCCACCGCGCGCGCCGCGAGCTCGGCGGCGACTCGGTCGGCGTTCGCCGCGTTCGCGACGACGAGCCACCGCTCGGCGTCGAGGCGGTACACGATGAGGTCGTCGAGGACGCCGCCAGCGTCGTTGAGCAGCAGCGTGTACTGCGCGCGCCCGTCCGCGAGGCGGCGCGGGTCGGTGAGGAGCGCGTAGGCGAGCGCGTCGCCCGCGCCGGGGCCCGTCACCCAGAGCTCGCCCATGTGCGAGAGGTCGAACAGCCCCGCCGACGCGCGAACGGCCCGGTGCTCCTCGAGCACCGAGCCGTACTGGAGCGGCATGCGCCAGCCCGCGAACGGGGTGAAGCGCGCGCCGAGCGCGGCGTGCGCCGCGGCGAGCGGGGTCTCGCGGAGCGGCGCGTCGGTCATTCGCCGGCGAGGAAGGGGTAGCGCCAGTCGAGCGGCGGCACGAACGTCTCCTTGATCGTGCGCGGGCTCGTCCAGCGGAGCATGTTGAGCATCGACCCCGCCTTGTCGTTCGTGCCGCTGGCGCGCGCGCCGCCGAACGGCTGCTGCCCCACGACGGCGCCGGTCGGCTTGTCGTTGAGGTACAGGTTGCCGGCGGCGTGGCGCAGCCCCTCCATCGCCTCCGCCATCGCGGCGCGGTCCTGCGAGAAGATGGCGCCCGTGAGCGCGTACGGCCCCGTGCCGTCCACGAGGCGGATCGTCTCGGCCCAGCGCGCGTCGTCGTAGACGTGCACGGTGAGCACCGGCCCGAACAGCTCCTCGCAGAGCAGGCGGTAGCCCGGGTCCTCGGCCTGAATCAGCGTCGGCTGCACGAAGAAGCCGGTGGTGTCGTCGCAGCCGCCGCCGGCGAGGATCCGCACGCCGGGCTCGGTGCGCGCCCGGTCGATGTGCCCCTTGAGCCGGTCGAAGGCGCGGCGGTCGATCACGGCGCCCATGAAGTTCGTGAGGTCGGCCGGGTCGCCCATGCGGATCCGGCCGATCTCGGCGACGAGCTGGTCGCGGAGGCGCGGCCACAGGGACGCGGGCAGGTACGCGCGCGACGCCGCCGAGCACTTCTGGCCCTGGTACTCGTAGGCGCCGCGGATCAGCCCGGCCACGACGGCGTCGGGGTCGGCGCTCGGGTGCGCGAGGACGAAGTCCTTGCCGCCGGTCTCGCCGACGATGCGCGGGTAGCTGCGGTACCGTCCCAGCCGCTCGCCGACCTGCTGCCAGAGCGTGCGGAAGACGGTGGTGGAGCCGGTGAAGTGGAGCCCCGCGAGCATCGGGTGGTCGAGCAGGACGCCGCTCACCTCCACCGGGTCGCCGGGGACGAAGTTGATCACGCCGGGCGGCAGCCCCGCCTCCTCGAAGAGCATCTGCACGAACCAGTTGGAGAGCGCCGCGGTGTGCGTCGGCTTCCAGACCGCGGTGTTGCCGAGGATCGCGGGGGCGCCGGGGAGGTTGCCGGCGATCGCCGTGAAGTTGAACGGCGTGATGGCGTAGATGAACCCCTCGAGCGGCCGGTAGTCGAGGCGGTTCCAGATGCCGGGACCCGACACCGGCTGCTCCTGCTGCAGCCGCTCCGCGAAGTGCACGTTGAAGCGGAGGAAGTCGATCAGCTCGCACGCGGCGTCGATCTCGGCCTGGTGCGCGGTCTTCGACTGGCCGAGCATGGTGGCGGCGTTGATGCGCCAGCGGTGCCGCGTGGCGAGCAGGTCGGCGGCCTTGAGGAAGATGCCGGCGCGCTCGGTGAACGGGCGCGCGGCCCAGTCCCGCTGGGCGGCGACGGCGACGTCGGCGGCGCGCTGCACGGTGGCGCGGTCGGCGAGGTGCAGCCGCGCGATCACGCGCCGGTGCTCCTGCGGCGAGACGACGTCCACCGTGCGGCCGGAGAAGATCCGCTCCCCGCCCACCACGGCGGGGATCTCGATCGTCTCGCCGCGCTGGCGCGCGAGCTCGGCGAGGAGGGCGCGGCGCTCGGCGCTGTGCGGCAGGTAGCCGAGGACGGGCTCGTTGACCGGCGGCGGGACCAGCATCGTCATGGGAACACTCCGAGCGGCGCGGGCCCGACGGGCGCGATGGGCCACATCACGTCCAGGCCGTTGCGGGTGAGGATCGCGCGCCCCTCGGGCGAGAAGAGGAAGCGCGTGAACGCCTTCGCCGCCTCCGGGTTGGGCGCGCGGCGCGGGATGGTGAAGCCGTAGGCGATCGGCTCGCCGGTGAGCGTGAGCGTCGTCCCCTTCGGCCCGCGCACCTTCACGAGCGCGAGGGAATACTGCCGGGCGAGGCGCGACTCCGAGAGGTCGACCGCGGGGCCGAGGCGCAGCATGCGGAGCCCGGGCGTGACGCCGGCGATGGAGGCGTAGCTCCACGCGTAGTCGAGCTCGCCGGCCTGCAGCAGCGCGATGAGGTCGGCCTCCTTCGGCCGCATGTACTTCGGTGGCATCGCGCGCTCGAGCTGCAGCCCGAGCCCGATCTCGCCCGTGGCGGCCTCGAGCAGCTGCAGCACCATGAGCGTGCGGTAGCCGTTCGGGTCGAGCGCGGGGTCGGAGCGGCCGGTGCGCACGTCCGGCCGCGTCAGCACGCGCCACCAGTTGTCCTGGCGGATCTCGCGCGCGTACTTCGACCGGTCGGTGTAGGCGAGCACCATCGCATTCCTCGCGAAGACGGCGTGCCACGAGGCGTGCTCGGGCTCGAGCAGGCGGGGGATGAGCTGGTAGTCGGCGAGGAGCACCACGTCGGGCACCTTGCCGAGGTCGGTGATCTTCCGCACCGTCTCGAGCGACCCGGCGTTCTCCTGCCGCGTGTCCACCTTCGGGAAGCGCGCCTTGAACGCCTTCAGCACCTCGCCCACCGGCCGCGCGAGCGAGCCCGCGTTGAACACCGTGAGCGGGCCCTGCTGCGCGAGGGCGGACGGGCGGTCCGGCGGACTGGCGGACAGCAGCGCGACGAGCGGCAGCAGCCGGCGGAGCAGCGCGCCCCCGGTCCGCCCGTCCGACCGTCCGCCCGTCCGCCCCTTCACGGCACCGGCGCCGTCACGCCCAGGTTGGCGAGCGTGAACGCATAGAGGTCGGCCGTCTCCTCGATCACCTTGCCCGTCGGCTTGCCGCCGCCGTGGCCGGCCTTCGTCTCGATGCGGATGAGCGCGGGCCGCCGGCCGGCCGACGCCGCCTGCAGCGCCGCCGCGAACTTGAAGCTGTGCCCCGGCACCACGCGATCGTCGTGGTCGGCGGTGGTGACGAGCGTGGCCGGGTAGTCGGTCCCCGGCTTCAGGTTGTGCAGCGGCGAGTACTTCGCGAGGTACGGGAACTGGCTCGCGCTGTCGGCGCTGCCGTACTCGGGCACCCAGCCCCAGCCCACCGTGAAGCGGTGGTAGCGCAGCATGTCCATCACGCCCACCGCGAGGAGCGCCACGCCGAACAGCTCGGGCCGCTGCGTCATCACCGCGCCGACGAGCAGCCCGCCGTTCGACCCGCCCTGGATCGCGAGCCGCCGCGGGTTCGTGTAGCCCTCGCGCACGAGGTACTCCGCCGCGCCGATGAAGTCGTCGAAGACGTTCTGCTTGCGGTCGAGCATGCCGGCCTGGTGCCACCGCTCGCCGTACTCGCTCCCGCCCCGCAGGTTCGGCACGGCGTACAGCCCGCCCTGCTCCATCCACACGATGCGCGCCGGCGAGAACGACGGCAGCACGTTCACGTTGAAGCCGCCATACGCATACAGCAGCGTCGGCGTCACGCCCTCCCGCGGGAGCCCCTTCCGCCCCGTGATGAACATCGGGACGCGCGTCCCGTCCTTCGACGTGTAGAACACCTGCGTCGTCTCGAACGCCGACGGGTCGAAGTCCACCGTCGGCGCCTTGAAGACGCGCGTGCGGCCGGTCACGAGGTCGAGGCGGAAGATCGTCGTGGGGTAGAGGAACGACGAGAAGCCGAAGAACAGCTCGCGGTCGCCGCGCTTCGCGCTCACGCCGCCCACCGCGCCGATGCCCGGCAGCGCCACGTCCGGCAGCGGCTTCCCCGCCAGCGTCACGCGGCGGATCACCGACTTCACGTCGCTCAGGTAGCCGATGACGAACTGGTCGCCGACGAGCGCCGCGAACTGGATCGGCTCCTGCCGCTCGGGCACGATCTCCTGCCACGCCGACGGCTCGGGGCGGCCGAGCTCGATCGCCACGATCCGCTTGTTGGGCGCGCCCTGGTCGGTCGAGAAGTAGAAGCGCGTGCCGTCGTTGCCGAGCACGTCGTACGCGGCGTCGAACGCCTCGAGGAACGGGCGCACCGGCTGGTCGAGCCGCGGCGCCTTCGGGTCGCGCAGGTCCAGCACGTACACGCGGTCCCGCCGGTCGGTCCCCTCGTTGGCGTAGATGAGCAGGTACCGGCCGTCCTCGGTCAGCGTCGCGCGGATGTACCACAGCGGCTGGTCGGGCCGCTCGTAGATCAGCCGGTCGGCCGACTGGGGGTCGCCGAGGCGGTGGTACCAGACCTGCTGGTTCCGCGTCTGCGCGCTCATCCCCTTGCCGTCGGCCGGCGCGGGGAAGCGCGAGTAGAAGAAGCCCTTGCCGTCCTTCGTCCATTCCGCGGCCGAGAACTTGAGCCAGCGGAGCACGTCGGGGCGGTCCTGCCCCGTGCGCACGTCGCGGACGCGCAGCTCCTGCCAGTCCGAGCCCGACGCCGAGCGGCCCCACGCCAGTAGCGAAGCATCGGGGCTCGGCGAGAGGTTCGTGAGCGCCACGGTGCCGTCGGACGAGAGCGTGTTGGGGTCGATCAGCACGCGCGGCGTGCCGGCGAGCCCGCGCTGCACGTACAGCACCGACTGGTTCTGGAGCCCGTCGTTCCGGCTGTAGAAGTAGGTGCCGGCCTCCGAGAAGGGGACGCCGTACCGCTCGTAGTTCCAGAGCTTCGTGAGCCGCTCGCGCAGCGCCTGGCGGCGCGGGAGGCGCGCGAGGTAGTCGAACGTGACCGCGTTCTGCGCCGTCACCCACTCGGCGGTGGGCGCCCCGTCCTGGTCCTCCAGCCACCGGTACGGGTCGGCGACCTTCGTGCCGTGGTAGTCGTCCACCTGCTCCACCTGGCGCGTCGGCGGCGGCGTCGGCACGGGGATCTGCGCCGCGAGCGGCGGCGCGAGCAGGACGGCGGCGGCGGCGAGTGACGGGAGGCGGACCATGACGGGTGACCTCGGGGCGGAGCACGGCGGGCGGGGTGGTCGAGCCAAGATAGCCCCCTCCCGTACCCCGGTGTATACTCTTCGCCGCTTTGTGCCACCGGACCCTCGGCATCGACAGGACCCGACTCGCATGCGCCTCTTCCTGACCGCCCTCGTCGCCACCGTCGCCCTCGCCGGCTGCCGTCGATACGAGCAGTGGCCCGCGCTCGCCGACCAGGACGGCCTGATGAACGCCGACCAGTACGCCGGCTACGGCGCCGAGCAGGCGCAGAAGATCGCCATGGGGCGGAAGCTCGCCGAGCTGTACCAGGGCGACAGCTGGGAGGCCCGGGCGAAGCAGGTGGAGCAGGCGGTCGCCTACGCGAAGTCGCTGCCGGACGTCGCCGACGTGAAGGCCGACACCACCGGCTACTGGCTCACCGTGAAGTTCAAGAGCGGCTGGCGCGCGGCCGTCCTGCCGATCAAGGACGGGGTCGCGGCCGACGCGACGCCGGGCCTGACGAAGAAGTGAGCGGGCTGGCCCCGGCGACCACGGTCGTCGAGGTCGTCACCACCCTGCCCGACCGTGCGGCGGCCGAAGCGATGGCCGCCGCGCTCGTTTCCGGGCGCCTCGCCGCGTGCGTGCAGGTGGACGGCCCCGTCCGCTCGGTCTACCGGTGGCAGGGCGCCGTCGAGTCCGCCGAGGAGTGGCGGCTCACCTGCAAGACGGCGCACACGCGCCTCGAGGCGCTGGCCGACACCATCCGTGCGCGCCACCCGTACGACGTGCCCGAGCTGCTGGTCCGCCCGCTGCTCGCGGGCGGCGCCGCATACGTGCAATGGATCCTCGACGAGACGACGCCATGACCGACTTCAACCCGGCGGACCGGGCGCCCAGGCCGCCGGTGCCGACACCGCCCCCGCCCCCCGGGCCCCCGGCCCCCGGCGCCGAGCCCTTGCCCCCCCCCGACGCCCCGCCCGGCCCCGGCGACTTCCTCGAGCTCTTCTGGGCGCCGACCGACGTCTTCCGCCGCCGGCGCGACGCGGGCTTCGGCCTGCCGCTCCTCGTCCTCACCGTGCTGTTCGTCGCGCTGTACTACCTCACGCTGCCGGCCGCGCAGGCGGTGTGGGACGCGGAGTTCGCCAAGGGGATGCAGCAGGCGCTGGCGGACAACCCGCAGCTCAAGCCGGAGCAGCTGGACGCGATGAAGGGGGTCCAGCAGAAGTTCGCGGGAGCGATCTTCGCCGTCTCCGTCCCCCTGATCGCGCTCTGCCTCGGCCTCACCGTCTGGCTCGCCGGGTCGCTCGTCGGGGCGAAGCAGACGTTCACGCAGGCGGCGAACCTGGCGACGCTTGCCTATTTCCCGCGCCTGCTCGAGTTCCTTGCGAACGCGGTGCAGGGCGTCCTGCTCGACGACGCGGCGATCGCCGGCGTCGAGTCGGTGAACCTCGGCGTCGCGCGCCTGCTGCCGGCCGGCAGCGACGCCGCGCTGCTCGCGTTCTGCGGCCGGATCGACCTGTTCACGCTGTGGGTGACGGCGCTCATCGCGCTCGGGCTCGTGGCGATGACGAAGGGCCGCGTCCGCGCCCCGCAGGCGTGGCTCGCGGCCGGCCTCGTCTGGTTCGTCGGCGCGCTGCCGCGCGTGCTGCCGCCGCTGCTGCGCGGCATGGAGTGAGCCGGGCGGCGCCTCACGGCACCGCCACGCCCCCCATCCGCTCCACCCCGCCCATGTGATCGGCCATCATCGCCCAGTGCGCGGCGTCGATGGTGTCGCGGTCGCCGCGCTGGAAGGCGTCGAGCTGGCGCCGGATCTCCGCGCCCTTCTCCCGCCGCGGCACGCGCGGGTCGACGAGCACGTCCGAGATGATGTCGTGCATCATGTGCAGGTTGTCGAAGATCATTGCTGCGCGCGGGTGCCGCGCGGCGAAGCGCGGCGCGACGGCCGCGGTCATCGGCATCACCGACGGCAGCGCCGTGGAGTCGCCATCCACCATCACGAGGAAGCGCCGCACCACGTCGTCCACCAGCCGCCGCTGCGCCGCCGTGTCGGCCGTCGCGAGGAACGGCTCGTACAGCCCCACCTGCAGCCAGTGGTACGCCCAGATGAGGCCGTTGAAGCGCGGGTAGCCGCGGCGGAACGACTGGCTGAACGGCTGCTCGTCCATCAGCTCCATCGCCTTCGGTTCCGGCGTGA
This sequence comes from Gemmatimonadales bacterium, assembly GCA_033764615.1. Lineage (GTDB taxonomy): Bacteria > Gemmatimonadota > Gemmatimonadetes > Gemmatimonadales > GWC2-71-9 > JANRIU01. The sequence goes on from JANRIU010000063.1 coordinate 51,018, forward strand.
ACGCGTCGCGCACGTTGGCGAGGTAGTGGTCCGTGAGCCGCTCGATCTCCGCGGCGCGCGCCGAGTCGGAGCGCCCCGGCTCGGCGTAGATGTCGTAGATCTGCCGGTGCAGCACGTGCGCCCAGTCGAACATCCGTGCCGCGCGGTACGCGATGCGGTCGTACGCCGGGAAGACCGCCTCCTCCGCCACCGGCAGTGCCGGGGGCCGGCGCAGAAGGTCGGTGGCGAGGAAGGCGTACTCCGCGCTGTCGAGCGCGGCGCGCGGCAGGCCGGGCTCGTTCCAGAGCCGCTCGTAGAGGATCGCGTGCCCGTAGTCGAACGCGTTGAACAGCCGCGCGGCATCGGGGAAGCGGCGGAGGAACGCCCAGTTGAACGCGCCCGCCGGGTACATCCGGTCGTCGTGCACGACGACGGCCGGCTCGCTGGCGGGCGGCGTGGCGGCGCCGCGCTGGCGCGGGCGCGGCCCGAGACGCTGCGTCGGCCAGCTCCACGCGAGGCCCGCCGTGACACCCAGGTCGGGGCCGGTGGCGCGGAGCCGGCGCGTCACGCCGGCATCGAGCACGACGTGCGGATCGAGCTGCCAGCGGAGCCCCGCACCGACGTTCACCTGCACCGGCGCCCCGTCGACGGGCCGCGTGGCGATCGCCTCCGCGCCGATGAGCAGCGCGCGACGCCAGAGCGTGTGGTCGACCGCGAGCGAGGTCGTCCAGCGGTGCGGCGCCTCCAGCGGGAGGCCGGCCGCGGTCCCCGCGCCGAACGTCCACGCCGCGTTCACGTGCACGCGTGACGCGCCCAGCGAGCGCGTCGCGATCCCCTTGAGCTGCGCCGTCACGCGCCGCCCGCCGACCACGCCACCGAGCGGCACGCCGACGTCGGCGCGGACGCTGAGCGCCGGCAGCGTCGCCGACTCGCCCCGCAGGTTGGCGAAGGCGAGCAGCTCGGCGGACGCGGGCCCCCACCGCCGGAGCGAGGCGGGGGACTCGGCGGTGACCAGCGGCAGCTTGAGGCCGAGGTGCCCGCCGCGGAACGCGCCCCACATGAGCTCGGGGAAGGCGGCGACCTGCGCGGCCGCGCCGCGCGACCGGTCGGCGCGGAGCGGCAGCATCAGCTCGAGCGCGCCGCGCTCGATCGGCAGCGCATCCTCGGTGAGGAGCGGCCGGTCGTCGTCGAGGTTGCGATAGTCCTTCTGGGCGGCAGCGGGCGTGGCGAGGCACGCGAGCCCGGCCGCGAGCGCCCAGCGGGCGCGCGGGTACGGCATCGATCGGCTCCATCGTCGTCTGGGTCGGGCGGAACGGCACGGACGTCAGGCGAGCGGGGCGATCGGCGGCGGCGTCGGCGGGGTGCGGGGATGGTCGGCGGGGAGGCGGAGCGCCGCGCCGAGCGGCGCGGCGGCGACGCGCACCGGGAGCAGGGCCGCGCGCGTGACGTGCTCGGCGGCGAGCGTCGCGCCGGCGCTGGTGCCGCACGGGGCGAGGTCGCAGCGCGGGCACTCGGCCGGGTGTTCCGGGGCGGGCGCGTCGTCGGGCGCGTGATGGTGCGCGTGCGCCGAGGCGTCCTCCGCAGCGGGCAACGCGACGGCGCCGTGCCCCCCGCGCTCGCACGCCTGCAGCGCCGGCGCGGCGAGGCCGAGCCAGAGGGCGAGCGAGAGGGCGAGCGAGAGGGCGACGGCGACGATGCGACGCATGCGGGACAAGTTTACCCTTGATTCATGAAGCGCGGAACTCTCGTCACCATCATCCTCTTCGTCGCCCTCGGCGCCTTCCTCGTGCTCCGCACCCTCGGCAGCCAGCGCACCGAGTGCGAGGTCACCGTGGAGTACGAGGGACGGCGGAACTCGGCACGCGCCAGCGGCGCCACGGAGCAGGAGGCGGCGCAGCAGGCCCAGACCACCGCCTGCGGCCCCATCGCCGCCGGCATGAACGCCACGATCGCCTGCACGAACCGGCGGCCCGTGGAAAAGAGCTGCAGGGCGAAGTAGGCGGGCAGGCGGGCAGGCGGGCAGGCGGGCAGGCGGGGCGGACCGATACCACGAGCTGTCGCACGATGCCGACAGCGGCGTACCCTCCCGCCCACGGCCCCGGGCTCCAGGCCCTCGGCCACCCGCCATTCATGAACCCCCATTCACACTGATTTCATCATCGCAGTGTCCACCATGATCGCAGCTTTGGGGGTACAATCGCTCGTGGGCCATGCGGTTACGGTGTCCACGATGCGAGCGGCCACTCGCGCGCCGCATGAAGCAGCGGGGGTGGGGCACTTTCTGGCACCACAGTTGCTCTCCCATTGGCAGGACCCCTGCACGCCGGCCTCCCTGGCAGCCGGCACTGGAGGACACGATGGGCGAGACGAACATCCGCGAGGTCACGCGCGACGACGAGTTCCGCGACTGGTTCGAGGAGCTGCTCGAGCGCGAGGACGCGTCGTATGACGCCGACGCGCACGCGGAGGAGCGGTGGCTCGTGGCGTCGAACGCGATCGGCGACTGGATCGGCGGCGTGCATTACCACCTGCGCGGCGGGGTGTCGCACCTGCTGGAGCTGGCGGTCGCTCCTGCCGAGCGGCATCAGGGGCATGCGCATGAGCTGCTGGCCGCGTTCGAGGAGCACAGCCTCGAGGCCGGCGCGCACGTGGTCGAGTTCTGGACCGAGGACACGCGTTCGCTCGCGCTGCTCGGCGCGCTCGGCTGGACGCCGGTGCTGGCCCGGCCGAACTACATCGGCGGGCGGACGTGGCACCTGATGGAGAAGCGCCTCGACGCCGCCTGAGCGCAGGTGCGGCGTCCCGGCCATTCCGCCGGGACGCCCACGGCGGTATCGTGGAGGGCTGGGCGCCTGGCGTCCGGCCCTCGTGTGCATGGGGGCCGGAGGCCCGCTGCCGCATCCCGCTCCCGGCGGCGCCGGGTCCCACTGGTCCCTGAGGAGTCGCATCGACGATGAGCCTGACCGACGCCGCGCGCACGCTGGGTCGCAAGATCGAGGTCCTGAAGGACCTGGAGGGCCTCGTCGCCGAGATGATGGCGACGCATGAGGCGAAGCGCGAATTGTGGATGCCGTCGGACCTCATCGGACCCGCGCCGGATGCCTGCCCCGACACGCACCGCAAGACGATGCGCGAGCGTGCGGCCGGCATCCCGGACCATGCGCGCGCGGCGCTGGCGCTCAACCTGCTGACCGAGGAGGGGCTGCCGCACTTCCACCGCCTCCTCGCGGTGCACCTCCCGGACGACAGCCACTGGCGGAACTGGAACAACCTGTGGACCGCCGAGGAGGACCGCCACGGCGCGGTGCTGCACGACTACATGCATGACACCAGCATCCTCGACCAGCGGAAGCTGGAGGAGATGCAGTTCGAGTACATCAAGGCGGGCTTCAACCCGGACTGGGACCACGATCCGTACCGCGTCTTCGCCTACACGACGGTGCAGGAGCGCGCGACGCAGGTCTCGCACGCGAACACCGGCAAGCTGGCCGGCGAGTACGAGCCGATGCTCGGCATGGTGCTCGAGCGCGTGGCGATGGAGGAGGCGCGGCACTTCACGTTCTACCGCCGGGTGTTCGAGGCGATCCTCGAGCGCGACGCCGACGAGGCGCTCGAGTCGGCGAGCTTCATCCTCCCCGGAATCCAGATGCCCGGCTTCACGATGCCGAGCTTCCGCGACTTCGCCGACGTCGTCCGGCGCAGCGGCATCTACGGCCCGCGCGACTACATCCGCATCGTGCAGGACCAGATCCGCTACTGGCGCATCGAGCAGCTCACCGGGCTGGGCGAGGTGGGGCGGAAGGCGCAGGAGAAGATCCTCGCGATCCCGGACCGGCTGAAGAAGCTCGCCGACTACGTCGAGGCGCGGAGCCGCGCGAAGAGCTTCGCGTTCGACGTGGTGTTCAAGCGGGAGTTCGCCCTGTCGTGAGGCGCCGCGCGGGGCTGCTCGCCGCGCTGGCCCTCGCGGCCGCCTGCGCCGGGCGGGAGAAGCCGGCGGCGGCGGACGACGCCGCGCCGCCGGCGCCGGACGCGCAGGCCGACGCCGACCGGCTCGGTCGCGAGCTGTTCGAGCTCGCCGACCGCACCGACAGCTACCGGGCCACGCACAAGCGGATGGCGAAGTCGTTCCGGGACATCGGCATCGACTCGCTGACGCCCGAGACGGCGCGGCGGCTCGCCGTGTCGGGGAAGGCGTTCCGCATCACCGTGGAGTTCCGCCAGGTCGAGGGACACCTGCTCCGCTCCTGCGAGGGGGACGAGCGGGTCATCGAGGAGGCGGCGCTCCACGAGGGCGTCTTCCCGCTCGAATGCACCCTGCTCGACGGCACGCGCGAGCGGCGGCTGGTCGGCGGCTCGAAGGGCGCCTGAGGCGTGTGGCCCGACGTGCTGGAGCGCGCCGCCCAGGTGGTGGCGGCCGGCGGTTTCGCGTACGCGGCGGTCGTCTTCGGCACCACGTGGGCGGTGCGGCAGGGGCACCTGCAGCCGTTCGGCGCGTGGCCCCGCCTCGTCCGCTCGCTCGGCGACCCCCTGCTCAAGCCGCTCGAACGCCGCCTGCTCCGGAGTGGCGGCAACCCGGTCGACGCGCCGCTCTGGCTCTTCGGCAGTTCGATCGTCGTGGGCCTCGTGCTGGTCACGGCCACCCGCTGGCTCATCTCGCTGTACTTCCAGTTCGCCGGCCTCGCCACGGCCGGGCCGAGGATGCTGGCCGCGAGCGTGGCGGCGCTGGTGTTCAACGTGCTGCAGTTCGCCCTGCTCATCCGCGTGCTCGGCAGCTGGTTCGGGATCACGGGCGAGGAGTCGTGGATGCGTCCCGTGCGCATCCTGACCGACTGGCTGCTCGACCCCCTCCGGCGCATCATCCCGCCGTTCGGCCCCTTCGACCTGACGCCGCTGGCCGCGTACTTCGCGCTCAGGATCGCGGGGGACGCGCTCGTGCGGGCGCTGGCTGGGTAGGAGGCGGGGCGGACGGGCGGACGGGCGGACTGGCGGACCGGCGGACTGGGCATCGTGCACGCACGGCCGCCCGCCCACGAAGCCGCCTTCCGCCCGTCCGCTCGCCCGCCCCCCGAGCGGCACTTTCCTTGCAGCACGCGGTATTCATGGCTAGCCTTCCGCCGTCCGATAATCGACGTCCGGCGTCGTGGCGATTTGTGCAGCTTGCGGCCACGTAAAACAACCGCTAAACCGCGCGCCCGGGGCGGTTCTCTCCCCGGGCAAGCCGTTTCCAGGGCAGGTACAGGACCGATGCTGATTCCCTCCGCACCGCAGGACCTCAAGGTCTCGTTCGAGTTCTTCCCCCCCAAGTCGGCCGAGATGGAGGAGGCGCTGTGGCGCTCCATCAAGCGGCTGGAGCCGCTCGGGCCGCAGTTCGTCTCGGTGACGTACGGCGCGGGCGGCAGCACGCGCGAGCGGACGCACAACACGGTGCGCCGGATCGTGAAGGAGACGACGCTGCAGCCGGCCGCGCACCTGACGTGCGTGGCGGCGACGCAGGGCGAGCTCGACCAGGTGGCGGACGCATACTGGGGCGCGGGCGTGCGGCACATCGTGGCGCTCCGCGGCGACCCGCCGGGCGGGCAGGAGCGGTACACGCCGCATCCGGGCGGCTACGCCTGGACCGTCGACCTCATCGAGGGGCTCCGCCGCCTGCACGACTTCGAGATCACCGTCGCGTGCTTCCCGGAGGTGCACCCGGAGGCGCTCTCCGCCGAGGCCGACCTGGACAACCTGAAGCGGAAGATCGACGCCGGCGCCACGCGGGCGATCACGCAGTTCTTCTTCGACAACGACGTGTACCTGCGCTTCGTCGACCGGGCGCGCGCGGCCGGCATCCACATCCCGATCCTGCCGGGGATCATGCCGGTCACGAACTTCAGGATGATGGGCGTCTTCGCCGCGAAGGCGGGCGCCTCCGTCCCGGCGTGGCTCGGCACGCTGTTCGACGGGCTCGACGACGACGCCGAGACGCGGAAGCTCGTGGCGGCGACGGTGTGCGCCGAGCAGGTCCGCAAGCTGGAGGAGGCTGGGGTGCGCGAGTTCCACTTCTACACCTTGAACCGGGCCGATCTCTCCTACGCGATCTGCCACATCCTCGGCGTCCGGCCGGCCGCGGTGGCGGCGGGGAGCGCGGCATGAGCACCTGTTCGACCCACGGCGTCGTCCACGCCCCCGTCGGCGTCACGCCGCCGCCGATCGTCCCCGCGAGCGGCCCCGCCGCCACGCCGTGGACCCGCGCCTCGCGCCTCGCGGCGCTCGAGGGGCTGCTCGCGCGGCGCATCCTCGTGCTCGACGGCGCGATGGGCACGATGATCCAGACGTACGGCCTCGAGGAGGCCGACTACCGCGGCGAGCGGTTCCGCGACTGGCACAAGGACCTGAAGGGGAACAACGACCTCCTCGTCCTCACGCAGCCGGAGATCATCCGCGCCATCCACCGCGCCTACCTGGACGCGGGCGCCGACATCCTCGAGACGAACAGCTTCAACACGAACGCCGTCTCGATGGGCGACTACGACATGACGGCGCCCGACCTCGTGCACGAGATGGGCGTCGCCGCGGCGCGGCTGGCGCGCGGCGTCGCCGACGAGTTCGAGGCGGCCACGCCCGAGCGCCCGCGCTTCGTGGCCGGCATCCTCGGGCCGCTCAACAAGACGGCGTCGCTCTCGCCTGACGTGAACGACCCGGGCTTCCGCGCCATCGACTTCGACGAGATCGTCGCCGCGTACCTCGCGAACGCGCGCGCCCTCGTCGAGGGCGGCGCCGACCTGCTGATGATCGAGACGATCTTCGACACGCTCAACGCGAAGGCGGGCATCTTCGCGTGCGAGCTGCTGTTCGAGGAACTGGGCGAGCGGCTGCCGGTGATGATCTCCGGCACGATCACCGACGCCTCCGGGCGCACGCTCTCCGGGCAGACCGCCGAGGCGTTCTGGTACTCGGTGCGGCACGCGTCGCCGCTCTCCGTCGGCCTCAACTGCGCGCTCGGCGCGGAGCTGATGCGCCCGTACGTCGCCGACCTCGCGCGCGTCGCCGGCTGCCACGTGAGCGCGCACCCGAACGCGGGCCTGCCGAACGAGTTCGGCCAGTACGACGAGACGCCGGAGGCGATGGCCGCGACGGTGGGCGAGTTCGCGACGAGCGGGCTCGTGAACATCGTCGGCGGCTGCTGCGGCTCGACGCCCGCGCACATCCGCGCCATCGCGGACGCGGTGAAGGGCGTGGCGCCGCGCGCGAAGGCCGAGCCGCCCGTGCGCTGCCGCCTCTCGGGGCTCGAGCCGCTGGTGGTCGGCCCCGAGCTCGGCTTCGTGAACGTCGGCGAGCGCACGAACGTCACCGGCTCGCGCAAGTTCGCGAAGCTCGTCCTCGACGGGAAGTACGACGAGGCGCTCGACGTGGCGCGCCAGCAGGTCGTCGCGGGGGCGCAGCTCATCGACATCAACATGGACGAGGCGATGCTCGACAGCGAGGCGGCGATGGTCCGCTTCCTCCGCCTCGTCGCCTCCGAGCCCGACATCGCGCGCGTGCCGGTCATGATCGACAGCTCCAAGTGGAGCGTGATCGAGGCCGGCCTCAAGCAGGTGCAGGGCAAGGCCGTGGTGAACTCCATCTCCATGAAGGAGGGGGAGGACGAGTTCCTGCGGCAGGCGCGGCTCGTGCGCCGCTACGGCGCCGCCGTCAGTGTCATGGCGTTCGACGAGCAGGGCCAGGCCGACACGGTGGAGCGCAAGCTCGACATCTGCGCGCGCGCCTACCGCCTCCTCACCGAGCGGATCGGCTTCCCGCCCGAGGACATCATCTTCGACCCGAACATCTTCGCCATCGCGACGGGGATCGAGGAGCACAACGGCTACGGCGTCGCCTACATCGAGGCGTGCCGCCGCATCAAGGCGGAGCTGCCGCACGCGCTCATCTCGGGCGGCGTCTCCAACGTGTCGTTCTCGTTCCGCGGCAACGAGCCCGTCCGCGAGGCGATCCACACCGTCTTCCTCTACCACGCCATCCGCGCGGGGATGGACATGGGGATCGTCAACGCCGGCCAGCTCGGCGTCTACGACGACCTGAAGGGCGAGATGCTCGAGCTGGTGGAGGACGTGGTCCTCAACCGCCGCGCCGACGCCACCGACCGCCTCCTCGGCGCCGCCGAGCGCTTCAAGGGGAAGGCGCAGGAGGCCGCCGCCGACCTCGGCTGGCGCCAGATGCCGGTGCAGCAGCGCCTCACCCACGCGCTCGTGCACGGCATCAGCGACTTCATCGTGGAGGACACGGAGGAGGCGCGCGTCGGCTTCGCCCGGCCGATCGAGGTGATCGAGGGGCCGCTGATGACCGGCATGAACGTCGTCGGCGACCTGTTCGGCGCCGGGAAGATGTTCCTGCCGCAGGTGGTGAAGTCGGCCCGCGTGATGAAGCGCGCCGTGGCGCACCTCATCCCCTACATCGAGGCCGAGAAGGCCACGCTCGCCGACGCGAAGAACGCCGGCCGCGTGCTGCTCGCCACGGTGAAGGGCGACGTGCACGACATCGGCAAGAACATCGTGGGCGTCGTGCTGCAGTGCAACGGCTACGAGGTGATCGACCTCGGCGTGATGGTGCCGGGCCAGAGGATCCTCGACGCCGCGCGCGAGCACGGCGTGGACATCATCGGCCTCTCGGGCCTGATCACGCCGTCGCTCGAGGAGATGGTGACCGTGGCGTCCGAGATGCAGCGCCAGGGCTTCACCTGCCCGCTGCTCATCGGCGGCGCCACGACGAGCCGCGTGCACACCGCGGTGAAGATCGCGCCGAAGTACGAGGGCCCCGTGGTCCACGTGCTCGACGCGAGCCGCGCGGTCGGCGTGGCGTCGCAGCTGCTCTCCGACGGGCTCCGCGACGACTACGTCGCCGGGGTGCAGGCCGAGTACGCCAGGGTGCGCGAGGAGCGCGGCGACCGCCGCGCCGACGAGAAGCGGCTCCCGTACGCCGAGGCGGCGCGCAACCGCACGACGGTCGACTGGACGCGCGCTGTGCCGGCGCCCGCGTTCACGGGGCTCAAGGTGCTGCGCGAGTACCCGCTCCAGGAGCTCGTCGACCGGATCGACTGGACGCCGTTCTTCCAGACGTGGGAGCTCGCGGGCCACTACCCCGCCATCCTCACCGACCCGGTGGTCGGCGAGGCGGCGACCAACCTGTACCGCGACGCGCGGCGCATGCTCGACCGCATCGTCGCCGAGCGGCGGCTGGAGGCGCGCGCGGTGTTCGGCTTCTGGCCCGCCGTGAGCGACGGCGACGACATCGAGCTCTTCTCGACGCCCGACCTGCGCGAGCGGATCGCGGTGATCCGCACGCTGCGCCAGCAGATGCAGAAGCCGCCGGGCCGCCCGAACCAGGCGCTCGCCGACTTCGTGGCGCCGAAGGAGAAGGGGATCACCGACTACGTCGGCGCGTTCGCCGTCACGACCGGCATCGGCCTCGACGAGTGGCTGAAGGCCGAGTTCGAGCCGACGCACGACGACTACGGCAGCATCATGGCCAAGGCGCTCGCCGACCGGCTCGCCGAGGCGTTCGCCGAGCGGCTGCACGAGCGCGTGCGACGGGAGTTCTGGGGCTACGCCCCCGCCGAGGCGCTCGACAACGACGCGCTGATCCGGGAGCAGTACCAGGGGATCCGCCCCGCACCGGGCTATCCCGCCTGCCCCGACCACACCGAGAAGGGGCCGCTCTTCGACCTCCTCGGCGCGACGCGCAACATCGACCTCGAGCTCACCGAGAGCTTCGCGATGCTGCCGAGCGCGGCGGTGTCGGGCTACTACTTCTGGCGCCCCGAGTCCGCCTACTTCGGCCTCGGCCGCATCGGGCGAGACCAGGTCGAGCAGTACGCCGCCCGCAAGGGGATGGACGTGCCGACGATGGAGCGGTGGCTGGCGCCGAACCTGGGGTACGAGCGGTAGGCGGACGGGCGGACGAGCGGACGAGCGGACGGGAACCAGAGCGTGAAGAGACGTGGGCGCGAGGGACGCCCCGTCGCCCTGACCGGACGTGCCCACCGGACGTCCGCCTGACCGCCCGTCCGCTCGTCCGCCTCCCTAGATTTCCCCCGCCCCCCGACCGGAGCCCCGCCCGCCATGACCACGCTCGCCGCCCCCCAGCCGCTGTCGCTCCTCTCCGAGGAGGAGCAGATGTTCCGCGACGCGGTGCGCGAGTTCGCCGAGAGCGAAGTCCGCCCGCACGTCTCCGGGATGGACGAGGCGGGCGCGTTCCGCGCCGACCTCGTCGCGAAGTTCTTCGAGCAGGGGCTGATGGGGATCGAGGTGCCGGAGCGGTTCGGCGGCGCCGGCGCATCCATCTTCCTCGCGACGCTCGCCATCGAGGAGCTCGCGCGCGTGGACGCCTCCGCGGCGATCTACGTCGACGTGCACAACACGCTCGTCAACAACGCCTTCCTCAAGTGGGGGACGCCGGCCCAGCACGAGGCGTGGTTCCCCCGGCTCACGGGCGGCCTGCTCGGCGCGTTCGCGCTCTCCGAGCCGGGCAGCGGCTCCGACGCCTTCGCGCTGGCCACGCGCGCCGTGCAGCACGACGACCACTGGTCGCTCACGGGGCGGAAGCTCTGGATCACGAACGGCGCCGAGGCCGGCGTCTTCATCGTGTTCGCGAACGTCGACCCGTCGAAGGGCTACAAGGGGATCACCGCGTTCCTCGTCGAGCGCGACACCCCCGGCTTCACGGTCGGCAAGAAGGAGAACAAGCTCGGCATCCGCGCCTCCAGCACCACGGAGCTGATCCTCGAGGACGCGAAGGTGCCCGCGGCCAACGTGCTCGGCCCCGTCGGCCAGGGCTACAAGATCTCCATCGAGACGCTCAACGAGGGGCGCATCGGCATCGGCGCGCAGATGCTCGGCATCGCGCGCGGCGCGCTGGAGGCGGCGACCGCGTACGTGAAGGAGCGGAAGCAGTTCGGGAAGGCGATCGGCGAGTTCCAGGGGGTGCAGTTCCAGCTCGCCGAGATGGCGACCGACCTCGAAGCCGCGCGCCTGCTGGTGTACAACGCCGCGCGCCTCAAGGACGCGGGGAAGCCGTTCGTGCAGGAGGCGGCGATGGCGAAGCTCTTCGCCTCGCGCATGGCGGAGCGCGTCACCTCGATGGCGATCGAGCTGTTCGGCGGGAATGGCTACTCGAAGGAGTACCCGGTCGAGAAGTTCTGGCGCGATGCCAAGATCGGCCAGATCTACGAGGGGACCAGCAACATGCAGCTGCAGACGATCGCGAAGGGGTTGCTCCGCTAGAGGGGGTGCCGGCGGGCCGGGCGCATGTTATGCCGCCCGGCCCGCCGGCCCTCATGCCGCCCTGCTCAGGGCATGACCACCGCGTCGATCACGTGGATCACGCCGTTCGAGGCCATGATGTCGGCCTTCACGACGTTCGCCGCCATCCCCTTGCCCACGTGCACCGCCTTGCCGGCGAGGTGGATCGGCAGCTCGCTGCCCTCGACCGTCTTCGGCTTCACGTTGCCGTCCTTGTCGGCGAGCTTCGTCAGGTCGCCGGCGTGCACCATGCCGGGCACCACGTGGTACGTCAGCACCTTCGTCAGCTTCGCCTTGTCCTTGAGCAGCGCCTCGAGCGCCGCCTTCGGCACCTTCGCGAACGCCTCGTCCGTCGGCGCGAAGACGGTGAACGGCCCCTTGCCCTTCAGCGTCTCGACGAGGCCGGCGGCCTGGAGCGCCGTGGCGAGCGTCTTGAAGCTGCCGGCGGCGACGGCCGTCTCGACGATGTCCTTCTGCTGGGCCGCCGACGGCGCGGCGACGGCGAACGCCGCGACCGCGGCCAGGGCGAGCGAACGAATGCGCATCTTCTTCTCCGGTAACGCGTTGTAGGGGGGCACACCGCCACCCCGCTTCGGGGTGACGAATCATGTACCCGACCGCACCGCTCGGGTTCCCGGCTTGGCACCGTTCCTGCCCTTCCGATATCCAGCCTTGACCAACAGCGTTCCGGAGGCGGAAGTTTCTGCCATGTTACCGTCCAAGAGCCATGCTGCCGTGTCCTGCGCCGTGCTGGCGGTCGTCCTGGCGGCGCCAGCGCGCGCGCAGGACCGCGCGGAGCTCGTCAAGACGATGGACAGCTGGTACCGCGGCGCCGAGAAGCGGGCGCGGGGCCAGTGGGGGATTGCGATCGCCGACCAGTCGGGGCGCGTGCTGTGGGAGGTGGGGGCGCGCGAGCCGATGGTGCCGGCCTCCACGGTGAAGGTGCTCACGACCGGCTTCGCGCGGACGATGCTCGGCGGCGACGCGCGCCGGCCGACGCGCGTGCTGGGCCAGGGCGAGGTCGACCCGCAGACGGGGGACTGGCTCGGCACCTGGGCGCTGGAGCTCAACGGCGACCCGACGCTCGAGCGCGAGGAGCTCGCAGGCCCGACGCTCGCCGACCTCGCGCAGCAGCTGCGCGCGCGCGGCATCCGCCGCCTGACCGGGCCGCTGCAGGTGCGGAGCGCGGAGGGGCCGGCCGAGGCGTCGTACCCGTCGGTCTGGTCGCCGAAGCACTGGGGGCGGTGGTTCGCGCCGCTCGTCGGTTCGCTCATCGTGCGCGAGAACGCGATCAGCATCGCCGTAGGCCCCGGCGGCAAGGCGGGGGCGCCGGCGCGCATCGTCGGCGAGGAGCCGCGCGGCGTCGGCTCGCTGGTGACGATCCGCGCGAAGACGGTGGCGGGGCGCCGCTCGCGGCTCGCGCTCTCGCGGCGCGATGGCGGCGGCTGGGTGCTGGCGGGGACGATCGGCAGCCGCGCGCTGCCGCGGCGGCTGCAGGCGATGTCGCACGACCCGCGCGCCGTGCTGCGGGCCTCGTGGGCCGCGGCGCTCCGCCAGGCGGGGATCGACTGGCTCCCGGCCGACGCGCTCTCCGCCACGGCGCCGACGCGCGAGGTGGTGGTGCTCGGCGAGGTTCGCTCGCCGACGCTCGACTCGATCGCCGTCGCCGTCAACCGCAAGTCGATCAACCTCGGCGCCGAGGCGCTGCTGCGCTGGGCCGGCGGCCCGGAGCGCCCCGCCGAGCTGCTCACCGAGCACGTGCGCACGGTGACGGGCGAGGAGTCGGTCATGCTCGTGGACGGCTCCGGCCTCTCCTACGACGACCGCGTCAGCCCGTTCGCCTTCGTCCAGTACCTCGCCCGCTTCCCCGCCACGCCCGCGGGCCGGAACTTCGCGGCGCTGCTGCCGGCCAACGGCACGGGCACCCTCTGGCGCATGCGTCGCGGCCTCCCCGGCGCCGGCGTGGTGCGCGCGAAGACGGGCACGCTCAACGAGGTGGCGACGCTCGTCGGCTACCTCGGGCGCGAGAACGAGGTGCTGCTCTTCTCCCTCATGTACAACGGCCCGGTCCCCTGGACGGCGCGCGCCGAGCAGTGGCGGCTGTTCCGCATGCTCGGCGCGCGGATGACGCCGGTGGAGATGGAGACGCCGGTGGACGAGGGGGACCTGCTCGGGGGCTGAGGGCGCCGCGGGGCGGACTGGCGGACTGGCGGACTGGCGCAGAGGGACGCCCGAACCGGCACGTCCTCAGTGTGCTCCAGTGGCCGCCCGCCCGTCCGCCCGTCCGCTCGTCCGCCGCTCCACCCACGCGTAGAGCGTCGGCACCACCAGCAGCGTCAGCAGCGTCGCGGTCACGAGGCCGCCGATCACCACCACCGCGAGCGGGCGCTGCAGCTCGGCGCCGGCGGACTGCGACGTCGCCATCGGCACGAAGCCGAGGCCGGCGACGGCCGCGGTCATGAGCACGGGCCGGAGCCGCTGCGCGGCGCCGTGCACGACGGCGACCTCGAGCGGCTCGCCGTGGGCGCGGCGATCGTTGACGGCGGTGACGAGCACGACGCCGTTCAGCACCGCGATCCCGAACAGCGCGATGAAGCCGATGAGCGCGCTCACCGAGAGGTCGAGCCCCGCGAGCCAGAGCGCCATGACGCCGCCGACGAGGGCGAACGGCACGTTGGTCATGATGAGCAGCGGGTGGCGCACGGTGCGGAACGCGGCCCACAGCAGCAGCAGGATGGCGAGGATCGACAGCGGCACGAGGATGCGGAGGCGCGCCGCCGCGGTCTGCTGGTGCGTGTACTGCCCGCCCCACTCGTAGCGGTAGCCGACGGGGAGCGGCACCTGGCGCGCGAGGCGCGCCCGCGCATCGTCCACGAAGCCCACCACGTCGCGCCCGCGGATGTTGGCGCCCACCACCACCAGCCGCTGCCCGCCCTCGTGCGCGAACGTCTCGGGCGCGTCGACCACCGCGAGCCGCGCCACGGCCTGCAGCGGCACGCGCGCCCCCGCGGGCGTGGGCACCGGGAGGAGGCCGAGCAGCGGCGGGTCGAGCCGGTTCGCGTCGGGGATGCGCACGGCGATGCCGATGCGCCGGGGCCCGTCCACCACCTGCGAGGCGATGCTGGCGCCGAGCGCGCGCTCGAGCTCGCCGGCGATCGCGTCCACCGTGACGCCGAGCCGAGCCATGGCGGGGCGGTCGAGCGTGATCGCGAGCTGCTTCACGCGGTTGGCGGCGTTCGCCTTCACGTCGGCGGCGCCCGGCACGTCGCGCAGCACCGCCTCCACGCGGCGCGCGAGCCGCGCGAGCTCCTCCACGTCGGGGCCGAAGATGCGGACGCCGACGTCCGTCGTGATCCCCGTCTCGGCCTCGTCGAGCCGCATCTGGATCGGCTGCGTGAACGCCACGGCGAGCCCCGGCACCTCCCGCAGCGCCGAGTCCATCGCCGCCACGAGCGCCGCCTTCCCCCCGGGGCGCCACGTGGCGCGATCCCGCAGCATGATGTACGTGTCGCTCTCGTAGGCGCCCATCGCGTCGGTGGCGAGGTCGGGCCGGCCGAGCTTGCTCACGACGGTCGACACCTCGGGCATGGCGGCCAGCTTCCGCTCGATGGCGAGCGAGTACTGGACGCCGTCGCCGATGGCGGTGGACGGGAGGCGGCGCGACTGCACGAGCACGGCGCCCTCGTCGAGGCGCGGCATGAACTCGAGGCCGAGATGGCTGCCGGCCCAGACCGCCGCGCCGACGAGCGCCACCGCGCCGCCCACCACGAGGCGCCGGTGCCGCAGGGTGTCGTGCAGCAGCCGCTCGTAGCGCGCGCGGAACCGGTCGAAGGCGGGGCTGTGCGGCTCCTCCGCATGCTCGAGGAAGGTGCGCGCGGCCGCCGGCACCACGGTGAGCGCGAGCAGGAGCGAGCCGAGCACCGCGGCGACCACCGTGAACGCCATCGGGATGAACATCCGTCCCTCGAGCCCCTCGAGCGCGAAGAGCGGGACGTAGACGGCGATGATGATCCCGATGCCGAACACCACCGGGCGCCCCACCTCCAGCGTGGCGGCGGCCATCCGCTCGGCGACGCTCCCCGCGCGGTCGTGCGCGCGGCGCATGACGTTCTCGACCACCACCACCGACCCGTCGACCAGCAGCCCGAAGTCGAGCGCGCCGAGCGACATGAGGTTCGCCGAGTAGCCGAAGAGCCGCATGGCGACGAACGCCCAGAGCATCGAGAGCGGGATCACGACCGCGACGATGAGGCCCGCCGCGACCGACCGCAGGAACGCCCAGAGCAGCATCACCACGAGGGTGCCGCCGAGGAGCAGGTTCTTGCTGATGGTGTGGGTGGTGCGGGCGACGAGCTCGGCCTGGTCGTAGAACGGCACGAGCTCCACGCCGGGCGGGAGCGTCGCGCGGAGCTCGGCGACGCGCGCCTGCACGCGCGCGATGACGTCGCGCGCGTTCTCGCCCTTGCGCATGATCACCATGCCGGCGACGACCTCGCCGCGGCCGTTGTGCGTCACGGCCCCCTCGCGCGGCAGCGCGCCCTCGCGCACCGTCGCGACGTCGCCGACGAGGATCGGCACGCCGCCGCGCACCGCCACCGGGATGGCGGCGATCTCCTCGGCTCGGCCCACGCGCCCGAGCCCGCGCACCACGAACCGCTCCCCGCGCGACTCGGTGTAGGCGCCGCCGAAGCTCCGGTTGTTCTCGGCGAAGGCGCGCTCCACGTCGCCGAGGCTGAGGCCGGTGAGCGCGAGCCGGCGCGGGTCGGCCTCGACGTGCACCTGCTCGGTGCGGCCGCCCCAGCTGTTGACCTCGGCGACGCCCGGCACGGTGCGGAGCTGCGGCGCGAGCGTGAAGTCCTGCAGCGTCTTGAGGCGCGTCGTCGTCCACTCGGGGGCGCGGGCCGTGAGCACGTACTGGAACACCTCGCCCATCGCCGTCGAGAGCGGTCCCAGCTGCGGCTGCACGCCGGCCGGGAGCTGGCGCTGCGCATCGGCGAGGCGCTGCGTGACGAGCGTGCGCGCGAAGTACGGGTCGACCCCGTCCTCGAAGACGACCTGCGTGATGACGAGCCCGAACTTGCTGGTCGAGCGGACGGCGGTGGCGCGCGGGAGGCCGAGCAGCGAGCGCTCGATCGGGAAGGTGACGAGCTGCTCCACCTCCTGCGGCGCGTAGCCGGGCGCCTCGGTGATGACGTTCACCGAGTTGGCGGTGAGGTCCGGGAACGCCTCGAACGGGAGGGTCGACAGCGCCCAGAGCCCGGCGGCGAGGAGCACCGCCGTGGCGCCCGCCACGACGCCGCGCGCCCCGATGGCGCCGCGAACGAGGCGCTCGAGCATCGCTACTCCGCCGGGCCGGTATTCTCGAGGCGTGCGCGCACCGCGTAGGCGCCGCCGGTCACCACCGGCGTCCCCGCCGCGAGCCCGTCGACCGCCACGCGCCGCGCGTCGAGCGGCTCGGCGCGCACCGGCAGCGCACGGAAGAGCCCCGGCCCCTCGACGACGAACACCACCTCGCCGTCGCCCATGCGCTGCACCGCGTCGGCGGGGAGCACCACGCGCGCGGCGCGGCCGGCGGCCGGGAGCTCCATCGACGCGAACATGCCGGAGCGCACGCCGTCGGGCCGGGCGCCGAGCTCGACGCGGACCTCGAGGGCGCGCTTGAGCGAGTCGATCGACGCGCCGACGCGCACCACCACCGCGGGGATCGCGACGCCGGGGAGCGCATCGGGCCGCACCGTGACGCGCGTGCCCGGCCGGAAGTGCACCGCCGCCGCCTCGGGGACGTAGCCCGTCACCCACAGGCGCGTGGCGTCGCCGAGGTCGACGAGCGGGTCGCCGGGGCGGACGACGGCACCGGGGCGCGCATGCACCTGGAAGACGGTGCCGCGCTGCGGGGCGACGATCACCGCGTCGTTGTGGTCGTTCGGGTGCAGCTGCTCGACGATCTCCTCCGCGCGGCGGCGCTCCGCCTCCGCCTCGTCGAACTGCATCTGCCGCCGCTCCACCTCCTCGCGTGCCACCGCCTCCGCGGCGAGCAGGCGGATCGAGCGGTCGAGCGCCGCCTTCGCGAAGCGCACCTGCGCGTCGGCGGCGCGCAGGTCGCGGAGCGCGAGCGCCACCTCGTGGCTGTGGATGGCGACGAGCGCCTGCCCCGCGCGCACCACGTCGCCCGGCAGGACCAGCACCTCGTCCACGCGCCCCTCCACCAGGCTGCCCACGTGCGCCGTGCGCTGGTCGGGCGTGGCGATGATGCCGGGCACGACGAGCGGGGCGGCCACCGTGTCGATCCGCGCGGTGTCGACCGTCACCCTCGCCGTCTCGAGCTGGGCCGGCGTGAGGCGCACCGTGCCGGCGGGGAGCACGGGCTCGGCGGGCGGCGGCGTCTCCGCGCCGCCGCAGGCGAAGGCGACCAGGGCGGCGAACGCGGCGGCGGCGCGGGCGGACGGGCGGGCGGACCGTGGGATCATCGGGATTCGGACTCCGTCGGGATCGGGCCGTCGCAGAGGGCCTGGGCATCGGGCTCGGCGCCGGCGGCGCGCGCGGCCTCGGCGCGGGCGCGGCGGCGGTCGAGGCGCCACAGCTCGAACTCGTCGAGCGCGCGCAGGCGGGCGCGGCGCGCGTCCAGCAGCTCCGCGAGCGTCCCCTCGCCGGCGGTGAAGCGCGCCTCGGCGCTCGTCACGGTGCGGTCGAGGTCGCGCCGCCAGTCGTCGCCGAAGGCGGACGCCGCCGCGTCGAGGCGCGCCGCAGCCGAGGTCGCGCCCGCCTCGGCGCTCGCCACCAGGCGCTCGGTCGCCGCCGCCTCGAGCCGCGCCGCCTCCACCTCGCCCGCCGCGTAGCGGCGCAGCCCGCTGCCGCGGTTGAACACCGGCAGGTCGAGGCCGAGCCCGAGGAAGAGCCCGCTGAACGCCTGCGTCCGCCGGAGCCCCACCTGCGGGAAGAGGTCGGGGACGCCTGCCGCGCGCGCCGCGCGCGCCTGCCCCTCCGCGCTCCGCACGCGCGCGGCGGCGAGCGCGAGCTCGGGCGCGCGGCCCGCCGAC
>JANRIU010000064.1:0-78174 GCA_033764615.1 Gemmatimonadales bacterium
CGAGCGCGGCGCCCCGCTCCGCGGCGGCCGCCGCGACCGCGCGCGCCGAGCCGCCGGTCCCGGCGACGAGCCACGGGCCGTCCGCGGGGCCGAGCGCGTGGAGCGCCTCCAGCACGCCGTCGACGTCGGTGTTCTCGCCGCGGACCGCGTCGCCCTCGCCCCAGAAGGTGTTGCACGCCCCGAGCGCGGTGACGCGCGCCGACGGCGCGTCGAGCGCCGGCAGCACGGCGGACTTGTGCGGCACGGTGACGTTCCCGCCGCCGCCGGCCCGCGCAAGCGCGCGCGCGAGGGCCGGGGCGTCGGCCGCGTCGCAGCGGAGGGCGACGTACGCGGCGTCGAGGCCGAGGGCGCGGAAGGCCGCGGTGTGCATCGCCGGCGAGCGCGAGTGCGCCACCGGGTCGCCGAGGACGGCGAAGACGCGGGGGGCGCTACCGGCCGGCACTCGCGGCTTCGCGCAGGAGGCGCGGGAGCGCGGCGTCGAGGAAGGCGGCGATCTGGTCGTAGGTGGCGCGGTAGTCGTCGAGCGGGCCGCCGATCGGGTCGGCGACCTCCGCGGCGCGGCCGTTCACGCCGGCATAATGGCCGAGG
The DNA here is from genome assembly GCA_033764615.1 of Gemmatimonadales bacterium. Taxonomy (GTDB): domain Bacteria; phylum Gemmatimonadota; class Gemmatimonadetes; order Gemmatimonadales; family GWC2-71-9; genus JANRIU01. Next base: position 589 of record JANRIU010000064.1, read on the forward strand.
AGCTCGCTCTTCTCCTGGCCGCCGAGGCCCGCCACGCGCGCGAGGTGCGAGCCGCCCATCGTGAGGATCCGGTCGGCCTGCTTCACGAGCGACGGCGTGAGGAGGCGCGCGCGATGCGCCGAGAGGTCGAGCCCGTGCTCCATCGCCACGAGGTACGAGCCCTCGGAGGCGGGGGCATCGGGGATCGGCGAGATCCCCGCGGACGATACCTCGATCCCCGCCACGCCCGCCTTCGCGAGGCGGTCCGCGAGGATCGCCGCCGCGAGCGGGCTGCGACAGGTGTTCCCGGTGCAGACGAAGAGCACGTGCATCGGCGTCGGTCTCCTTCGGGGGTCGGTCAGGGCGCCAGGCGGCCCGCGGCGCGGCGCAGCTCGTCGCGCGGCAGCGCGCCCTCGCGCACCATCCGCGTGACCGGCGTGGTGCAGTCCACGATGGTGCTCGGCGGCACGTTGCCGAGCACGCCGCCGTCCAGCGCGAGCAGCGTGCCGTCGGCCAGCGCGTCGGCGAAGAGCGTCTCCAGCCCCTCGGCGCCGGGGGCGGGCGGGCCGCCGGGGCGGTTGGCGGAGGTGCTCGTGATCGGGTAGCCCAGCGCCGCGATCAGCCGGGCCATCCCCGCGTGCGAGGTGTGCCGCACCGCGATGCCGCCCTCGGGGCCGCGCAGCCGCGCCGGCAGGCGTCCGTCGCCGCCCGGCAGCACCAGCGTCAGCGGTCCGGGCCAGAACGCGTCGGACAGGGCGCGCGCCGCCGGAGGGAAGTCGAGCCCCCACGCCTCCGCCATCGGCCGCCCGGAGACGAGCAGCAGGAACGGCTTCCCGGGCGGCCGCCCCTTGAACTGCGCCAGTCGCCCGACGGCCTCCGCCGTCGGCGCGGAGCCCAGCCCGTAGACCGTCTCCGTCGGGTACGCGAGCAGCCCGCCCGCGCCGAGGTGCTCGCGCACCACGGGGACCACCCGGTCGACGTCCGCCTCGCTGTGCAGCTCGAGGATCATGCGCCGCGCCCCTCGAGCGCGGCAAGCGCCTCCGCGATGGCGAGGTCGTCCGGCGTCGTGACCTTGAAGTTCCGCGGCGAGTCGGGGACGAGCACCACCGGGTGCCCGAGCCGCTCGACCAGCGCCGCGTCGTCGGTCGCGGCGAGCCCCGCGGCCCGCGCCTCGGCGTAGGCGCGCTCCAGCAGCGTGCGCGGGAAGCCCTGCGGCGTCTGCGCGCGCCACAGCCCGTCGCGCGGCACCGTGCGGCCGACCAGCGTCGCCTCCGCGGCCTCGGCCGCGGCCTGCTTGAGCGTGTCGGCCACCGGCACCGCCGCCAGCGCGCCCCGCCCCGCGCGCGCCTCGGCGATCACCGCGTCGATCGTCCCACGCGAGACGAACGGCCGCGCCGCGTCATGCACGAGCACCACCGCGCACGCCGCGGGGAGCGCGGCCACGCCCGCCATGCACGAGTCGCTCCGCTCGGCGCCGCCCGCCACGAGCGTCAGCGCGCCGCCCACGAGGCCCGCGAGGAACGGTGGCGGCGCCGCGACGTCCTCGGCGGCGAGCACGACCACCACGTGCGCCACCGCCGGGTGCGACGCGAACGGCCGCAGCGCGCGGAGCAGCAGCGGCACCCCGGCCACCGACTGGTACTGCTTCGGCTGCCCGCCCGGCCGCCCGAAGCGCGACGAGCGTCCGGCGGCCACGAGCACGGCCCCGACGTCGCGCGCGTCATTCATGCGGCGAGCGCCTGCGCGAGCTCGTCCACGCGGTCGAGCCCGACCAGCGAGAGCCCGCCCGGCAGCGCCGCCGAGCGCGCCGAGCCGAAGACGCGCCGGAAGCCGAGGCGCGCCGCCTCCGTCACGCGCCGCTCGAGCCCGCCCAGCGGCCGGATCTCGCCACCGAGGCCGATCTCGCCAAGGAAGAGGCCATCGACCGGCGCCGGCCGGTCGCGGAGCGACGAGAGCAGCGCCGCCGCCACCGCGAGGTCGGCGCCCGGCTCGGTGAGGCGCACGCCGCCAGAGACCTGCACGAAGACGTCGAGGTCGGCGAAGGAGGTGGCGGCGCGCCGTTCGAGCACCGCGAGCAGCACGGCGAGCCGCTTCGGGTCGAGCCCCGTCGCCACGCGCTGCGGCGTCCCGTACCCCGAGCGCGCGGCGAGCGCCTGCACCTCGACGAGGATCGGCCGGCTCCCCTCGAGCAGCGCCGTCACCGCGCTGCCCGCGAGCCCGGCGGCGCGCGCCTCGAGGAAGAGCGCCGACGGGTTCGGCACCGCCACGAGCCCCGCGCCCGTCATCGCGAAGACTCCGAGCTCGTCGACGGAGCCGAAGCGGTTCTTGGTGGCGCGGAGGAGCCGGTGGTCGAGCGTCCCCTCCCCCTCGAAGCTGAGCACCGTGTCGACGATGTGCTCCAGCGTCTTCGGCCCCGCGAGCCCGCCCCCCTTGGTGACGTGGCCGACGATGATGATCGCGGTCCCGGTCGCCTTCGCGAAGCGCATGAGTTGGCCGGCGCACTCGCGCACCTGGCCGACGTTGCCGGGCGCCCCCTCGAGCGCATCGGTCCACACCGTCTGGATCGAGTCGAGGATGACGACGGCGGCGCCGAGCCCCTCGGCGGCCTGCAGGATCGCCTCGAGGCGCGTCTCGCCGAGCACATGCACCGGGCCCGCGTCCTCCGCGAGCCGGTCGGCGCGGAGCCGCACCTGCTCCGCCGACTCCTCGCCCGAGGCGTAGAGCACGCGTTGCCCCGACGCCTCGAGCCGCGCCGCGGCCTGCAGGAGCAGCGTCGACTTCCCGATCCCCGGCTCGCCGCCCACGAGCACGAGCGAGCCGGGGACGATGCCGCCGCCCAGCACGAAGTCGAGCTCGCCGATCCCCGTGCGCCACCGCTCCAGCCGCTCGGCCGCGAGCGCATCGAGCCGCACCGGCGCCAGCGCGCCCGCCACGCTCCGCACCGGGGCCTCGCGACCGCCGGTCCGCCCCGCCGCCCGGCCGCCCACCGAGAGCGGCTCCTCGGCCACCGCATTCCACGCCCCGCACGCCTCGCAGCGCCCCGCCCACTTCGCGTGGTCGTGGCCGCACTCGCCGCAGCGGTACACCGAGCGCGCGCGCGCCATCAGAACGCCCCCTCCGGCTCGGGCCGGTTGGTGGCGTTCTCGAAGCGCGTGAACTCGCGGTGGAAGCGCAGCGTGACCTGGCCCGTGGGGCCGTTGCGGTGCTTGGCGACGATGATGTCGGCGATGCCGCGCTTCGACTCATCCTCCCGGTCGTAGTACTCGGGCCGGTGGATGAACACGACCACGTCGGCGTCCTGCTCGATGGCGCCGGAGTCGCGCAGGTCGGAGAGGATCGGCGTGCGCTCGCCGCCGCGCTGCTCGGAGGCGCGCGAGAGCTGCGACAGCGCGATGACCGGGACCTCCAGCTCGCGCGCGAGCGCCTTGAGCGAGCGCGAGATGTCCGACACCTCGGCGACGCGGTTGTCCGAGAACTGCGGCGAGCGCATCAGCTGCAGGTAGTCCACGATGATGAGGCCGAGCTCGTTCTCCATCTTGAGGCGCCGCGCCTTGGCGCGCATCTCGAGGATGGTGAGCGCCGGCGTGTCGTCGATCCAGAGCGGGCAGGTCTGCAGCACGCCCGCCGCGCGCGAGATGTTGACGAACTCGTAGTCGCGCAGCTGCCCCTTCCGGAGGTTCTGCGCGTCCACCCGCGCCTCGGCGGTGAGCATGCGCTGCACGAGCGACTCCTTCGCCATCTCCAGCGAGAAGATGGCGACGCCGACGCCCTCGGTGGCCGCGTGCGTGGCGATGTTGAGGCAGAACGCGGTCTTCCCCATCGACGGGCGCGCGGCGACGATCACGAGGTCGGAGGGCTGGAAGCCGGTCGTCATGCCGTCCAAATCTGTGAAGCCGGACGGGACGCCGGTAATCTCCTTGCCGCTCTTCTGGAGCTTTTCGATGCGCTCCATCGTCGGCCACAGGAGCTCCTTGATCCGCGTGAACCCCGCCTCGTGCCGCGTCTTCGCCACCGCGAAGATCCGCGACTCCGCGATGTCCAGCAGGTCGCCCGACGTCAGCTTGCCGTCGTACGCCTGCCCCGCCACCTCCCGGCAGATTTCGATGAGCTGCCGCTGGATGTAGCGGTCCCGCAGGATCTTCACATGGTCTTCGAGGTGCTCCGCCGTGGGCGCCGCGTCGACCAGCTCGCCCAGGTACCCCGCGCCCCCCGCCAGCTCCAGTTCCGACCGCCGCAGGAGCTGGTCCCGCACGGTGACGGGATCGATGACGACCCGCTGCTGCACGAGGGTGACGAGCACCCGGAACAGCCGCCGGTGCGCCTCGCGGTGGAACATGACGTCCTGCACCAGCTCGGCCGCGCGCAGCGCCGCATCCTGGTCGATGAGCATCGCGCCCAGGATCGCCTGCTCGGCGTCGTTGCTCCACGGGACGGAGCGGGTCGGGAGACCCGGCTCAGTCGCCGACGAGCTGCCGGGCGATGCGGACGTCATCCCAGGTGGGTCCCTTCCAGTTCGGGTTCCGCAGCAGGGCGGCCGGATGGTACGTCACGATGAGCGGGATGCCGCCGAAGCGGTGCACGCGGCCCCGCAGCTCGCCCAGCGGCCGCTTCGCGCCGAGCAGGGCCTCGGCGGCGGTGGCACCGAGCGCGAGCAGCACCGCGGGCCGCACGAGGGCGACCTGTCGCCAAAGATACGGCAGGCATGCCGCCATCTCGTCCGGGAGCGGCTTGCGGTTCCCGGGCGGACGGCATTTCACGACGTTGGCGATGAACACCTGCGGCCGCGGCAGGTGAATCGACTCGAGGATGGTGTCGAGCAGCTGCCCCGCCGCGCCGACGAACGGACGGCCCGTCTGGTCCTCGTTCTGCCCCGGGCCCTCGCCCACGAGCATGAGCCGCGCCCGCGGGTTCCCCTCGCCCGGCACCGCGTTGGTGCGCGTGGCGCAGAGGCCGCAGCAGTGCCGGCTGCGGATGACCTCGGCGACAGCCTCCAGCGAATCGAGCGCGTCGAGCTCGGGGCCGGCCGCCGGCGCGGTGACGGAGAGGCCGTCGGGATACGGAGCGGGCATGGGGCGACCCCGGCGCGTCGGGGGGGCGGCGTCGGGCGGCGCGTCCGGCGCGTCCGGCGCGGCCCCGCGGTCCGCCCCGGTCGCGGCCGCGACGGGAGGCTCGGCAGGCGGGGCGGCGCGCCACAGCTCGTCGCCGCCCAGCTCCGCCTGCTGGCGGAGGTAGCGCGCGCGGAGCTCGTCCGCCATCGCGCGGCGCCGGCCGGCGGAGGCTTACGCCTCCGAGCGGCGGCGGCGGGAGATCTTGTAGTTGAGGTCGCCCGTGGTGAGCGAGTCGAGCGCCTTGGTGGTGAGCTTCTCGTGCAGGCGCACCTCGTGGTCGCGCGGGAACTCGTTCAGGTACCGCGCGAAGCGCGCGGCGACGAGGACGCCGAGGTACTTGTTGCCAGCCATCCGCGCGAGGTCGTGCGGGGTCGTGATGCGCATCGTTCGGTCTCCTCCGGTGGTCCGTCAGCCCGCCCGGGCGGCACCCGCCGCCGAGCCGTCCAGCTCCTGCCGCAGCTCCTCCGCGAGCCGGGCTGCGAGGCGCGGGAGCAGTTCCTGCCGCGCCAGCCGGCAGCTCTCCGCCTCGATGATCGCCGCCACCTGCGCGACGGCGGTGTCCAGGTCGTCGTTGCGGACGACGAAATCGTACTCGCCGATCGCGCCGAGCTCGTCCACGGCGTGGCGCAGCCGCGTCGCGATCACCTCGGGGCTCTCCGTCCCCCGCCCCGTCAGCCGCTCCAGCAGGATCGGCGCGGAGGGCGGCAGGATGAAGACGTGCACTGCCTGCGGATACGACCGCCGCAGCTGGCGCGCCCCCTCCACCTCGATGTCCAGCACCGCGTGCCGCCCGCCGGCGTGCAGCCGGTCGATCTCCGCGCGCAGCGTGCCGTACAGGTTCCCCCCGTACGTCGCCCACTCCAGGAAGTCGCCCGCCGCCACCCGGCGCTCGAACTCCGCGCGCGCCAGGAAGTGGTAGTGCGTGCCGTCCTGCTCGCCGCCGCGCGGGCTCCGCGTCGTGGCCGACACGGAGTACCCCAGGTCGGTCCGGCGCTCCAGCAGGCGGCGCGCGATGGTGCTCTTCCCGCCGCCGGAGGGCGACGACAGCACCAGCAGGAGCGGCGTCACTCCAGGTTCTCCAGCTGCTCGCGGATCCGCTCGAGCTCGCCCTTCATCGCCACCACCTCGTGCGCGATCGTCGCGTCGTTCGCCTTCGAGCCGATCGTGTTCACCTCGCGGCCGAGCTCCTGCGCCAGGAAGCCGAGCTGCTTGCCGGCCGCCACCTCGCCGCGGAGCGCCGCCTCGCACGCGGCGACGTGCGCGCGGAGCCGCACCAGCTCCTCCGTGATGTCGAGCCGGTCGGCGGCGACCGCCAGCTCGTGCGCCACCCGCGCCTCGTCGAGCGCGTGCCCGTCCAGCAGCTCGGCGACGGAGCGGCGGAGCCGGTCGCGCTCGCGCTGCAGCCGGATCGGCGCGAGCGCCGCGATCCGCTCGCCCGCCGCGCCCAGCGCGCGGATCCGGGCAAGCAGGTCGGCCGAGATCACCTCGCCCTCGCGCCGGCGCATCGCGGCGCACTCGGCCGTCGCCGCCGCCACCACGGCCTCCACCTCGGCGTACGGCACCTCGAGCGGCACCCGCTCGCGCAGGGCGAACACCTCGGGCTGGCGCGCCACGAGCTCGATCGTCACCTCGCCACCGAGACCGAGGTCGAGCTGGAGGCGCTTGAGCTGGTCGGTGACCATGCGCGCCCGCTCCACGTCGACCATCGGCGCCTCGGGCCCCGGCGGCCCCTCCGCCCAGCGGGCGGAGAACGCCACGTGCCCCCGGCCGATCTCCCGCCGCACCCGCTCCCGGATCTCCCCCTCATGCGCCTGCAGCTCATGCGGCAGCCGGGGCGAGAAGTTGAAGTACCGGTGGTTCACCGTACGGATCTCGACCCGCAGGCGTCCCCCCGCCACCACCCCCTCGGCGGTCCCGAATCCGGTCATGCTGGAGGGCAGGATGAGCTCCTGAGAGGGGGAATCGTGAAAGATAGCGGGCAGGAGGGCACGCAGGCCAGCGGGCCCGAGGCACGCGGCGCCCCCTCGGCCCCGCGTGCTGGCCTCCGGCCCCCTGCCCTCCGCCCGCCTAGTTCGAGAACTCCCACCGTGCCCCGATCGTCCACGCGTACGCGGGGATCGGGAAGCCGGCGACGTACGGCACCGTCATCCCGGCGAGGTTGTACTGGTCCCAGATGAGCGTGAAGCTCGTGAGCTTCACCTGCACGGATCCTCGGGTGTAGGTGGCGCGCGGGAGGGCGAGCCCCTGCCCCTGCCGGTCGAGGCCGAGCGAGCCCGGGTACCAGTTCTCGACCGCGAGCTGGAGCTTCACGTCCATGGCGCCGCTCGGGAACGTGCGCCAGAACTTCGTGCGGATCGTCGCCATCGAGACGGAGTGCGTCGGCGGCTGGCCATCGGGGGCGAACGGGCGCGGCGTCGTGACCCAGCCCTCGAGCGTGAGCCAGCGGAGCGGCGCGAGCCGGCCCTTCGCCGTGAGCCAGGTGGTGCCGCTCGTCCCGCGGATGAGCGGGATCCCGGGGAACTGCTGGAACGGGATCGGCTGCCACTCCCCGGTCCGCGCGAGCGAGAGCTCGAGGCCGAGGCGCTCGCGCGTCCACGTGAACGCGAGGCCGAGGTCCTGCAGCGCCTGCGCCGTGTCGGTCTCGATCGCGGGCGCCACCACCACCGACCCGACGCGCGCGGTGCCCGTGAGCGCGGTCCCCGTGCCGAGCGACACGCTCGCCCGCAGGCCGCCCACCACGCTCTGCCGGCCGCCGGTGTGCCGCCGCACGCTCCCCTCCCCCGCCAGCAGCAGACGGCCGCGGATGACGCTCCCGTCCACCCGCGCGTCGAGCGGCGTCCAGCGCGAGCGCCAGAAGAGCGACGCCGCCGCATGCGCCGTCGGCGACCGCCACGACCCGACGGCGCCCGCCTGGTACAGGCGCTGCTCGAGCTCCGGGCGCGCGCCGCTGTCGCTCGCCCACGTGGAGCGGACGAGGAACGCGTCGACGCCCGGGCCCATCCCGTCCGCGCGCGCGCGGCGGAAGGCGCGCAGCGTGAGCTCGCTGCGCTCCCCCGCGAAGCCCGCGCCGATCGTGTCGGCGCCCGAGCGGAAGACGCGCTGCTCGGGGCTCGTGCGGAGCAGCGTCGCGACGACGCCGCGGCGCGCGTTCGGCATCCAGCCGACCTGCGCCAGCAGGCGCGTGTCGGTGAAGCGGTTGTTGTCGGAGTTGGCGGGCCGCGACTGCACGTTCAGGTAGTCGGCGCCGAGCGTGAGGCCGACGCCGCTGGCGCTCCGCTTCTCCAGGCCGCCGACGTAGCGCGTGATCCCCTCCTGCCCGCGCAGGAAGCCGAGGCGCGAGGCCGGCGCGGCGCGCTCGTGGCGGCGCGTGAACAGCTTCACGCGGAGGAAGCCGGGCCAGCGCTCCACCTCCACGCGCTCCAGCAGGTGGAGCGGCAGGAGCGCCGCGTCGACGCCGACCGAGTCCACGCCCATCGGGATGTACGGCAGGCCGTCGACGAGGTACTCCACGCCGGCGGCGCCGCGCGCGTGGTAGTTGATCGGTTCCGGGCGCCCGAGCCAGCCGCCGCGCCAGACGTACGCGCCGGGGACGCGCATCATCAGGTCGCTCACGGTCTGGGCGAGCTGCCAGTCGAGCGAGTCGCGCCCGAAGACGATGCGGGCATCCGGCGGCTGCGGGCCGTCGGCACCGAGGAGCGGCTGCGCCGCGAGGCGCGTGGCGGCGAGGCGGCGCCCCTCGAGGTACTCCGCGGTGTTGACGCTGAGCGAGTCGGGCGGGAGCGAGTCGGCGGGGAACGTCGAGTCGGGCGGCGCCAGCCCCGGGCGCGGCGGCTCGGCGCGTGGCGTCGGGGCCGGAGTGGGCGTCGGGGCGGGCGCGGGTGCCGGCGCGGGCGGGACCGGCTGCTGGGCCGCCGCGAGCGCCGGCGCGCCCAGGAGGAGCGCCAGCGCGAGCCGCCAGCGCCCGGCGCGGTTCACGCGCTGCGCGAGAGGATGAACTCGCTGAAGAGCCGCACGCCGATGCCGGTCGGTCCCTTCACGCGCGTCGCGTCCTCGCGGTCGGAGTACGCCGTCGCCGCGATGTCGAGGTGCGCCCACGGGAAGCCGTCGACGAACTCGCGCAGGAACCACCCCGCCGAGATGCTCCCGCCCGCGCGGCCGCCGGCGTTCTTCACGTCGGCGATGTCGCTCTTCATCAGGTCGCGGTAGTCGTCCCAGAGCGGCAGCGGCCAGCACCGCTCCCCCGCGCGCTCCCCCGCCTGGCGGACCTCCTCCACCAGCGCGTCGTCCGAGCCCATCACGCCCGCCGCCACCTGCCCGAGCGCGATGCCGATCGCGCCGGTGAGCGTGGCGATGTCGATGACCGCGGCCGGCGCGTACCGCCGTGCGTACGACAGCGCGTCGCACAGGATCAGCCGCCCCTCGGCGTCGGTGTTGATCATCTCGATCGTCTTGCCGAGGTGGCTCGTGAGCACGTCCCCCGGCTTCACGGCGGTGCCCGACGGCATGTTCTCGGTCGCGGGGATGAGGCCGACGACGTGCGCCGCGGGGCGGAGCCGCCCGAGCGCCTCGAACGTGCCGAGCACCGCGGCCGCGCCGGACATGTCGAACTTCATGTCCTCCATCCGGTCGGCGGGCTTGATGGAGATGCCGCCGGAGTCGAACGTGACGCCCTTGCCGACGAGCACCACCGGCGCGCCCTCGGCGCCACGGTACTCGAGGGCGATGAAGCGCGGCTCCTCCGCGCTCCCCTGCGCCACCGCGAGCAGCGCCCCCATCCCCTCGGCGACGATGGCCGCCTTGTCGAGCACCGTCAGGCCGAAGCCGTGGCGCGCGGCGAGGTCCTTCGCGGTCTCACCCAGGAAGGTCGGCGTGCAGACGTTGCCGGGGAGCACCTGCAGCCCGCGCGTGAACACCTGCCCCGCGCCGATCGCCTGGCCGATGGCGAAGCCGCTCCGCGCCGCCTCGAGCTCGTCCGGCGCCACGAGCAGCGTCATCGCCTCGAGTTCGGGCTTCGGCTCCTCCGGGGGGCGCTTGAACGCGCGGTCGAACCACGCACCATACGGCAGCCCCTCGGCGACGGCGCGGGCGAGCGCGCCGATGTCGGTGCCGCCGCGCGCCTCGGGCGCCACCCACAGGTGGCCCTGCGTCGCGCCGAGCACGCGCGCGCGCTTGGCGGCCGCGGCGGCGCCCCGGCGCAGCGCCGTCGGCCCGATCCCCTCCGCGGGCCCGAGGCCGACGAGCAGCAGGCGCGTGGCGCCTGACGGCGGGTGGAGCAGCAGCAGCTCGTCCTTCCTGCCGTGGAAGTCGCCCGCGGCGACGGCGCGCGCGAGCGCGCCGCCTGCGGCCGCGTCGAGCGCCTGCACCGACGGGGGGAGCGCGCCCTTCGCCAGCAGCACGGCGAGGAACGGGGTGACGGCGCCCTCGGGCGTGCCGGCGACGACGTCGGTGCGGATGGCGGTGGTGGTCACGCAGGGTCTCCGGGGCTCACGAGGCGCGCGCCCGCCGGCGTCCGGCGGGCCGCACGTCCTGATGGTCGGGGCCGACGTACTCGGCCCGCGGGCGGATGAGGTCGGGGTCCGTCGCCTGCTCGAGGCAGTGCGCGAGCCAGCCGGTGATGCGGGCGACGGCGAAGACGGGGCCGTACAGGCGCCGCGGCAGGCCGCACGCGCGGTAGAGCGTGGCGAGGTAGTAGTCGACGTTGGCGTACTGCCCCGTGCGCTCCACCACCCGCTCCTCGAGCGCGCGCGCGAGCGCGAACCACTCGGGATGGCCGGCCGCCTCGCAGGCGCCATCGGCGAAGCGGCGGACGGTGGCGGTGCGCGGGTCCTCGCCCCTGTACACCGGATGCCCGAACCCCGGGAACTTCCCCCCGGCCGCGAGCCGCGCCTCCACCCACGCCGCCACCGCGTCCGGCTCGCCGACGGCGAGGAGCATGTCGAGCGCGTTGGCGGAGTGCGCGCCGTGGCGCGGCCCCGCGAGCGCGGCGAGCGCGGCGGTGACGGCGCCGTACAGGTCGGCCGCGGTGGACGTGGTGACGCGCGCGGCGAAGGCCGAGGGGTTGAGCTCGTTGTCGGCGCGGAGGATGAGCGCGGCGTCGAACGCGCGCGCGAGCGCGGGGGCCGGCACCGCGCCCGTCAGCGTGTGGAGCACGTTGGCCGCGAAGCCGAGCGAGCGGCGCGGCCGCACGGGCGCGAGCCCCTCGCGGAGCCGGTGCCGGGCGGCCACGAGCGTCGCGACCTGCGCGATCAGCCGCTCCGGCACCGGTGCCCCCTCGGGGCCCGGCGGCTGGAGCGGCAGCGCGCTGACGGCGGTGCGGAGCGCGAAGAGGTCGTCGCCGGCCGGGTCGAGCTGCTGGAGCAGCCGGCGGCTCTCGCGCGAGAGCGGCGCGGCGACGCGGAGCGCGCCGGTGAAGTGCTTGCGCTCCACCCGGTCAGGCAGCGCGCCGTGGACCAGCAGGTGGGCCACGTCCTCGAAGGTGGCGTGCTCGGCCAGCTCGCGCACGTCGTGGCCGCGATACGTCAGGCGGCCGCGGTCGGCGTCGAGGTGGCAGATGGCGGAGCGGAGGGCGGACGGGTCGGCCGGCGGCATCGGGGAGAAGCGTAGCCGCATCGGCCCCGCTCCTCCACCGCGCCGCCGGTCGCGCCCGCGTCAGGGCACCAGGGCCCGCGGGTCGCGCTGGCGGACCGCGAAGTTGGTGATCGTGGTGACCGTCGGCGCATCGGCGCCGGTCGGCGCCGCCGGGTTCAGGTACGGGCTCGTCGACAGCAGCCGGTAGTCCTGCGCGGCGACGTTGGCGAAGCCGACGTCGGCCAGGGACGGCGCCACCACCGCGCCGCGCGGCACCACGCCGGGCTGCCGCCCGACGAGCACGTTCGAGGCGACCGTCGCCAGCGGCGCGTAGAAGTCCAGCGACGGCTGCCCGGCCGTGCGCCCGCTCCCCACGATGCCGTTGTCGCCCGTCGAGAGGATGTTCATCGACAGCGTCATCGACGCCGACGGGTTCACGTCGAAGAGCATCGCCGAGCGCATCCGCCCCGTGCTCACCATCGTGTTGCTCTGCAGGCGGAAGAAGTCGACCGGGCCGCCGATGAGCACCAGGTCGCCCAGGCCCGTGAACGGCGGCACGTTGACGTTGTCGACCACGTTCTGCCAGACCGTGATGCGCGAGGCGGGCGTCGCCGGGAACGGCGTGTTCCCCCCGGACAGCGCGATCCCCGACCCGACGTTGCGCACGCGGTTGTGGCGGAACGTGATGTCGCGCGCCACAGACCACGGCGCGTTCCCGCCCTGGTTCGCCGAGAAGATCACGAGGTAGCTCCCGCCCTGCCCGTCCTGCCAGCTCCCCTCGAGCACGTTCCGCTCGAAGAGGATCCGCCGGCCGTTCTTCACCTCGAGGATGTTCTTGACGCCGAACTGCCCCTTCCACGCGGACGGCCGGAAGAAGTGGTTGTTGCGGACGACGATGTCCGAGGGGACGAGGTTCTGGATCGTCGGGTCGGCGCCGCCGAACATGATGTGCTCGGAGCCGGCCTCGAGGTAGTTGTCCTCGATCAGGTAGGGCCCGGGCCCGTTCGTGCCGAGGATCGCCTGGTTCTCCACCTGCCGGTGCGCGCAGCGCAGGAACGCGCTCCGGATCACGATCGTGGCGCCGCTGTTGATCGTCATGCAGCGCTGCAGGTCCATCGTCGGCCCCGCGTCGACCAGCACGCGGTCCATGACCAGGTCCTTCGGCACCTGGTCGAGCGTCGCCTGCCCCGCCCCGACCTCGCCGAACTGCACCAGCCCGAACGAGCTGGCGAGGTGGGGCACCGCCGCGATCCGCAGCAGCAGCAGCCGGTACCGGTTCGCGCCGGGCGCCGTGCGGATCGTCGCCATGCCGTTCGGCGACTGCAGCGTGGCGAGCGTCACGTTGCTCGCCGCCGTCGAGAGGATGCGGGCCGAGGCGCCGGGCTGCCCCGCGACCGCCGCCGTGCGGATGGTGATCCACTGGCCGCGCGGGCACCGCTTCGCCGGCAGCACGAAGTTGCCGGTGTAGAAGCCACCGGCCGTCAGCTGGATGGTGGAGCCGCAGGCGGCGTTGTTGATCGCCACCTGCAGGTTGCCGCCCGGCGCCACGCTGACCACGGGCCCCGGCGAGTTGACGTCCGTCAGGTCCAGCCGCCAGCGCGGCAGCTCCGCCGACCACATGAACTCGGCCCGCGGCCCGACGATCAGGCTGGTCGCCGTGTCCGCCGGCGACGGCCCCGCCACCGAGAGCGCCGCCCGAGGCGACACGTCGTCGACGGCGGCCGGCGATCCGGGCTCCGACGGGGCACCGCACGCGGCCATCATGACCAGACCGAGCGGCAACGCTGCACGAGGATGCATCGACCTCCACCTTCCTGAGAGGGGCCCGACCGCACGGCCGACGACGACCCCTCCGGGGACCGGCGCTGCGAACGATCGCTTCAAACCTGAGTGGGCGAGTAGGCATACGGGACCAGAACCCAACCTCTCGGTGCATCGTCACCAGTGCCGCTAGCTTCCGCGGTCGTTCGCGTCACACCGCCTCGAGCCCCACGACCCCATGCCGACCCTGCTCGTCAACGCCCGCGAGACCCCGGTGGACACCGGCCGCCGCCTCGCCACGGCCTTCCTCGGCTACTTCACGGTCGTGGTCGCTGTCATCACACTCGTCCCTTTCACGATCAGGACGCCGCCAGATTGGCGACTCATCACGGCGTTCGTTGCAGGGGATTTTGCGGCGAATATAGCGCTTTTCCTTCCGATTGGCTTCCTCACCGCCTCGATCAGTCGGGCACGAGGCATCGGGTCGCTCCTGAAGGCCGCCGCCCTCGGTTTCCTGCTCAGCCTCCTCATCGAGTACGTGCAGGAGTTCATGCCCGAACGGATCCCGGCAGCGTGGGACCTCGTGGCCAACACGCTCGGCGCGACGATCGGCGCCGGCGGCTACGTGCTCGCCTCCCGCGGCGGCCGCGGCCTCGACGCGCCCATGGTCGAGCGGCTCGCCCTCGACCTCCCGCTCGCCGGCCTCGTCTACCTCATGGTGCCGCTCACCTGGCTGACGGCGCTGGCGCACGAGGGGACCGACTGGGCCCTGGGCCTCACGGCGCCGCTCGGCCTCATGGGCGCCATCGTCATCTCGTCGGTGCAGCGGGAGGGCCTCCGGCGCCGGGGCGCGGGCCCGGCGCTCCTCGCCACTGCGTGGTTCGCCTCCGCCGTGCTCGCCGGCGCCCCCGACCAGCTGCTGCCGGGCCTCGCCCTCATCGCGGCCGTCGGCGGCCTCACCGCGCTGCTCGGCAACGCGACGCGCCGCTCGGCCGAGACCGACCGACGGTACGAGCCGAAGACGCTCGCCACCATCGCGCCGATCGGGCTGCTCTGGCTTGCCGCGCTGGCCGGCGGGCCGCTGCTGGGCGGCGTGGTGTCGTTCGATTTCTCGGTCGCGCCGGTCTCGGGCGACGGCGGCTGGTCGCGGCAGAACGTGCTCCGCCTCGTGGAGCAGCCGACCGCGTTCGCGGTGCTCGGCTATGCCATCGCGCAGTGGATCGGCCGCCGCATCGAGGCATTCGCCACGTCGCTGGCCTACGTGCTGGCGGGTGCGGTGCTCGGCGGGCTCATCTTCGAGATCGCGCGCGGCGTCGCCGATGGCTACGGCGCGAGCCTCGTCGGCTTCCTGCTCTCGGTGGGCGGCGCCGCGTTCGGTTGCGCCGTCTACCACCTGCAGCTCGGCCACCTGAAGGCGCTGCGCGACGAGGCGCGGGAGCAGCAGAAGCAGGCGCGCGAGGCCGCCGAGGCGGCGGAGCTCGCGCGGCGCCGCACGGCCGAGCCGGTGCGGACCGCGCTCCCGGCCGCGCTCGAGACGACCGAGGCCGAGGTGGTGCTGCTGGAGGACGTCGCGGAGGTGGCGGCGGTGGAGGTCGAGGTCGAGGTGGAGGTCGACCCCGCCAGGGCGGACGACCGACCGGCGCCGAAGGCGCCGTGAGCGCGGCGCGGTGGCTCAGCGCGCCGCCTCCCGCAGCCGCCTGAGGGGCTCGAGCGCGAACTCGGCGAGCGTGCGCCGGCCCGTGATGATCCGCGCCTCGCCCCCCATGCCCGCCACCAGCGGCCGCCCCGCCCCATCCACGACGATCACCGAATCGGCGAGCGTCACGATCGCCCGGAACGCGAGCGCCTCGCGCTCGGCGCCCGGGACGCCGGCGGGGCCGGCCCACCGCACCACGCCCTCGCGGATCCCGTAGCGCTGGTACGGGAACGCGTCGAACAGCAGCCGCACCGGCTGCCCCGCGCTCACGCGGGCGACGCCGTCGGCGGGGAGCTGCATCTCGCCCACCAGCCCGCCCTCACGGCACGCCACCTCGGCCAGTTCCTCGCCCTCCTGCACCACCGCCCCCGCCGCGCGCACGCGCAGGCGGAGCACCGTGCCGTCGCAGGGCGCGCCCACCACGAGCCGGTCGCCGGAGGCGGCCGCGAGGGCGGCGCGGAGCGCGCGGACGCGCCCCTCGGCGCGCGCGGATTCGAGGCGGAGCCGCCGCTCCGCCTCGCGCGCCTCCGAGGCGCGCGCCGACATGCCGTAGCGCAACCGCTCGAGCCCCGAGCGCGCGTCCGCCAGCTGCCGCTCGGCGGCGGCGAGCTCGTCACCCACGCGCGCCACGTTGAGCCGGAGCGAGGCGAAGTCGACGCCGCGCGTCGCCCCGCTCTCCACCCCCTGCTCGGCCTTCGCCTCCAGCTCCTGGAGGATCTGCAGCTGGCGCCGCTTCGAGGCGATCGCCTGCGCGAGCGACTGCTGCAGCCCCTCCAGCCGCGCCACCTCCGCCTCGTCGGCGCGGCGGGCGTCCTCGGTGCGCGCCCGCAGGTCGGCCAGCGACACCGGGGCCGACGCGCGCTCGGCCTCCAGCGCGCGCAGTTCCGCGATCTCGTCGCCGATCGGCGCGGAGCGGAGCTCGACGAGCGGCGCGCCGCGCCGGACCTCCGCCGCCTCGGTGGCCGCGACGCGCGCGACGACGCCCGCGCGCGGCGCGCGCACGGGGTCGGCGCCGCCGGCCGGCATCAGCCGGAAGCGCCCGCGCACCGACTCGGGCACCCGCACCGTCACCAGCGCGACCGTCGCGAGCACGAAGCCGGCGATGGCGAGCGTGGCGAGGCGGCGCGCGAGCATCGGCGGCGGGTCGGGATCGAGGAACGGCGGCTCGGCCTCGGCGGCGGTCGGCGGGAGCGGCGGCGCGGTCACTGGCCCAGCTGCTGCGAGCAGAGGTAGAAGTAGAGCCCCTGGTTCTCCATCAGCTCCTCGTGCGTCCCGAGCTCGGCGACGCGCCCCTGCTCCAGCACGAGGATCCGGTCGGCGTCGCGCACCGTGCTCAGGCGGTGCGCGATCACGAACGTGGTGCGCCCGCCGAGCAGCTGGTCGAGGCTCTCCTTCACCGCGCGCTCGGACTCGGTGTCGAGCGCGCTCGTCGCCTCGTCGAGGATGAGGATCGGCGGCCGGCGGTAGAGCGCCCGCGCGATGGCGATGCGCTGCCGCTGCCCGCCCGAGAGCGCGAGCCCCGACTCGCCGATCGGCGTGTCGTAGCCGAGGGGCAGGCGCGCGATGAAGTCGTGCGCGGCGGCGGCGCGCGCGGCCCAGATCACGGCGTCGAGGTCGGGCTCGTCCTCGCCGAAGGCGATGTTGCGCGCGATCGTGTCGCTGAAGAGGTGGTTCTCCTGCAGCACGAAGCCCACCTGGCGCCGGAGGTCGCGGTAGTCGAGCGTCGTGAGGTCGCGCCCGTCGAACAGCACCTGCCCCGCCGTCGGCTCGAGCAGGCCGGCGAGGAGCTTCACGAGCGTCGTCTTGCCCGAGCCGCTCCGGCCGACGATGGCGATCGTGGCGTTGGGCGGCACGTCGAGCGAGATGTCGTCGAGGATCGGCGGCGACTCGGGGCCGCCGTACCGGAAGCCGACGTTGCGCAGCTGCACGCGCCCCTCCAGCGAGCGGACCGGGAGCAGCCGGGACCGGTCGCGCCCCTGCTCCGGCTCGGGCTCCAGCACGTCGTTGAGCCGGTCGAGGAGCACGGCGATCCACTGGAAGCCGTCCCAGAGGCCGACGAGCGTCAGCAGCGGCCCGTTGGCGAGCGCGACGAGCGCGCTGAAGGCGACGAACGCGCCGACGGTGAGGCGCTGGTCGAGCACCTGCAGGGCACCGACCCAGAGGAAGAGCGCGGTGGCGAGGAAGCCGAGCGCCTGCACCGCGGCGTCGTAGGACATGAGCAGGAAGCTGGCGCGGAAGCGCCGCCGGGCGATGCGCGTGAACTCGCGCAGCATGAGCTCGCGCAGCGCGCCCTCGGCGCCCATCGCCTTCACCGTCTCGATGCCGCGGATCGCGTCCACCTGGTGGCTCTGGTAGCGCCCGCTCGCCTCCTCCAGCGAGGCGAACATCGGCCGGAGCCGCGCGCGCGAGAACCAGAGCAGCAGCCCGTACAGCGGCACCGTGGCGAGGAAGACGAGCGCGAGCGTGCCGCTGTAGAGCGCCATGAGCAGCAGCGCCACGGCGAACTGCACCGCCGCGGAGAGCCCCACCACCGCGTTCCCGACGACGAACTCGCGCACCTGCTGCATCCCCGCGAGGCGCCGCTGGATGTCGCCCGTGCGGCGGGCGGCGAAGTAGCGGAGCGGCAGCGCCAGCAGCGTGCGGGTGAGGAAGTCGAGCGCGGCGGTGTCGACCCGCACGGCGACCCACGCGAGCAGGTACCGCTGCACGAGCGCGGTGCCGATGGCGGCCGCGAGGACGGCGGCCATGCCGAGCACCAGCGCGACGAGGAGGCCGGTGTCCTTCTCCACCAGCACCTTGTCCACGATGACCTGCGAGAACACCGGCAGGCACATCTGGAGGGCGCTGACGACGAAGGCGAGGCCGAGGGCGCGGCCGAGGAGGCCCGCGAAGGGCCGGATGAACGGCAGGAGCCAGCGCCCGGAGCGCGCCCCCTCCGGCGCGCCGGCGAACGCCTCCGTGAGGTCGAACAGCGCGGCGAAGCCGGTCCAGCGGCGCGCGAACTCCTCCAGCGGCACGCGGCGCGGCCCGAGCGCGGGGTCGGCGATCCAGGCGTGCGTGGCGTCGGTGTGGTGGAGGACGACCCAGTGGTTCCCCTCCCAGTGCACGATCGCGGGGACGGGGAGCCGCTCGAGCGTGGCGACGTCGGTGCGCACCGCGCGCGCCGCGAGCCCGAGCGCCTCCGCCGCGCGCACCAGCGCGCGGAGCGACGTGCCGTCGACCGAGGTGTGCGCGAGCTCGCGGATGCGCGCGAGCGACACCTCGCGCCCGAAGTGGCGGCACACCATCGCGAGGCAGGCCGCCCCGCAGTCCATCGCGTCGATCTGCCGCACGAACGGCACGCGCCGGATGCGGTGCCGCCGCCGGACGAAGCGCCCGCCGGCGTCGCGGAACGGCGCGTCCGGCGTCGCCGCGTCGACGAGGCCGGCCGCCGCCATCTCGCGCGAGACCGACTGCGCGCGGCGCTCGGGCGCCTCGAGCGCCTGGGCGTCGGCCGGCAGCAGCTCCTCGGCGAAGTCGAGCGGCACGCGCGCCGTGGCGCGGTAGTCGTACTGCGCCACGCGCTGCGCGATGGCGGCGGCGAAGGGCGGGCACTCGTCCAGCAGCCGGCGGAACGCCTCGCGCGTGAGCGCGAGCAGCACCCCGTCGCGGTACGCCTCGACGGTCGCGGCGCGCGGCTGGTCCTTGAAGACCGAGAGCTCGCCGAACCAGTCGCCGCGGCGCAGGAAGGCGAGGTAGCGGCGCCGGCCGTCCTCCTCCACGAAGGCGCGGAGCTGCCCCTCCTGCACGATGTACATCGCGCCCGGCGGGTCGCCCGCGCGGACCACCACCTCGCCCGCGCGGACGCGCACCGGCTCCAGCCCCTCGAGGAGGCGCGCCAGCGCGTCGGGCGGCAGCACGCGGAAGGCGGTGAACTGGAGGAAGAAGTTGTGCAGCTCGCGGTGGCGCGCCTGCAGCTCGAGCCACTGGCCGAGCTCCGGCCGCGCGGCGACGAGCGCCGCGAACGCGGCGGCGTCGAGCCGCCATGCCTGCACGTCGCCCGATGCGCGCACCGTCGCCGAGCGGGTGCCGCCGCCGAGGAGCGCGGCCTCGCCGAAGAGGTCGCCGGGGCCGAGGCGGTTGAGCGGCACCTCGGCGCCGCCCTCGCCCGCCTTCACGACGCGGGCCCGGCCCTGCGCGATCACGTAGAGCGCGTCGGCCGCGTCGCCCTCGCGCACGAGCACCTGGCCGAAGCGGTACGTCACCGGCTCGAAGGCGGCCACGACCGCGTCGCGCCCCTCCTCGGAGAGGAAGCGCAGCAGCGGCAGGTCGCGCAGGGGGGCGCGGTCGTCCGGGGCGACGGGCGGGGCGCTCATGCCCAGCGGACGCGCTCGCGCACGCGGCGCGCGGCCGCGTCCTCGACGAGCAGCCGCTCGGCGCGACGCCGCGTCGCGGGGTCGTCGAGCGAGGGGAGCGTCTTGCTGGCGACGGTCATGATCCAGTGGCCCGCCGGCGTCGCGATGGGGCCGATGAGGTCGCCGGGGCCGGCGGCGAGGAGCGCGTCGCGCACCGCGGGTGGCGCCTCGTCGATGATGAGGCTCCCCCGCATCGGCGCCACGCCCGCCTGCCCCGCTGCGTCCGCGAGCGCCATCCCGTCGGCGGTGACGCAGAGGTGCAGCTCGCGCGCCACGTCCTCCGACGCGTGGACGACCCACGTGCCGCTGAGCCACACCCAGTCGAGCCGGCGCCGCTCCACCACGCGCTCGAGCGCCTCGGGGGTGAGCGCGTCCGCGCGCCACGCCTCCCAGCCGTGGAGCAGCGCCTCGATGCGCGGCCGCCGCGCTGCCAGCCACGCCTCGGGGACGCCAAGCGCGTCCCACGGCAGCGGGGCGACGAGCAGCGCGTCCGGCGGCGGCACCGTGCCGGGCGGCGCCACGGCCGCGAAGCGCGCCAGTTCGCCGAGCGTCCAGGCGAGCAGGTCGGAGGCGTGCAGGTCGACCCGGAGCGCCGCGACGACCTCGTCGTCGTCGCTCGCGTCGGTCTCGGTCGTGGCCGATCGGCCCTGGCGCGCGAGGTCGCGCACCACGCCCTCGCGCCAGTCGGCGGCGGTGAGCCCGCGCGCGTCGAGCCAGGCGCGCATCCGGTCGGCCGCCTCCAGCCCGCGCTCGTAGCGGAACGCGGCCAGCGCCTCCCGGCACGCCGTGTCGGGCGGCGCCCCGCGTCGGCGCAGCGCCATGAGCCCCGCCACCACCTGCGCGCGGAGCAGCGGCCACTCGCCGCGGCGCTCGGCCAGCAGGAGCGCGTCGGCGAATGCGTATGCGTCATCATCGGTGCGGAAGGCGGGCGCCGCGAGCGCGCGATCGTGGATCAGGGGCTCCGCGGGCGCCGCCGGGACCGGGCGGTCGGTGGATGCCACGCCGGAATGCTCACCGCTCCCGCGGGTCGTGTCAACGCGCGGGGCGGCATTCACGCGCGATTCACGGGCATGCGTCATCATGCCCATGGTCGACACGCCGCCTCCACGGCGGCATATTGGCGAGGGGGGCCATCGGGCGAGGGAACGCCCCGCCCCGCCTTCGCCAGCACCAGCGCCAGCCCGACCGGCCGGCGCACGCGGACCCCGGGAACCAAGGAGCCCACCATGAGCACCACGCATCCGACGCCCGACGATGGCCTGGACGATCTCCCGCCCAAGCCCGACGCGATCAAGCAGGCGGACCAGGTGAAGGGCGGCGCGGCCGACGCCTTCGCCGCGACGGACATGGAGAGCGAGGACGTCGGCGGCCTGCTGAACACGAACCGCGGCGGCATGATGGACTCGCAGCGCGCGAAGAGCGGGTACTGAACGCGCAGGCGACGGACCGGCTTCGTCGGCGGCCCTGCAGGGATGCGGGCGGACCTCCTCGAGGGTCCGCCCGTGTCATTTCGCGGTCCACGCCCGCCAGGTCGCCTCGTCCCGGCCGAGCGAGAGCGCCTTGTCATGCCGCACCAGCGGCTGCCTGAGCAGCAGCGGCTCCTCCACCAGCAGCGCCAGCCACCGCTCCTCGCCATGGCGCGCAGGCCCGAGGCCCAGCTCCGCGAAGCGGCGGCCCTCCCGGTCCACCAGCGCCTCCACGCCGAACTTCTGCACGAAGCGCGTCAGCTCCCCCTTGGACGCCGCGCGCTCGGCGAGGTCGACGAAATGCACCGGGATCCGCCGCTCGGCAAAGAAGCGGAGGGCGTGGCGGGTGTCGGGGTGCTTCTTCGTGCCGAAGACCTGGATGGACAAGGCGGGCATGAGGGCACGCGGGCCGGAGGCCGGAAGGGGCGGCGATGCGGCGAGCAATGCCCAGGGCGGGGATCGAACCCGCAAGTCCTTGCGGACGCGAGATTTTGAGTCTCGTGCGTTTGCCAGTTTCGCCACCTGGGCGGGCTCCGGAAAGTAGCGCCCGCCCCCAGCCCCCGGCCCCCCAAGGCAAAATCCCCCGCCCTCCGCTCGCGCGGTGACCGGGGGATTTCGGAGAGATACTTGCTTCCGGAGCCGGATTTCGGCGCCACCCCTCTCGGAGCAGCCACCTAGATCGATCGTCGGTGTGGCCTGGCCAGGGTTTCTTGCTCGACGGCGTAGCCGTCTTGCCTGCGGCCTGACCGGTCCACCCTCCCGGTGCTCCAGCGGCGTCGCGACCGCCGGCCCCTCTCCCGCGGGGCGTTCCCGCTCGAACCGTCGACTTGCGTCGCCGATTCTGAGGACCAACGTATCGCGCGCCGCTTGAAGCGAACATGAAGCAGCGGTGTCGTCGTTGTCCACGCATCGGGCGATTCCCAACACGCTATCCACAACCTTCTCGTCAGTCCGTCCACATCCGGCGACATCCGCGCGCCCGCAGCCCTTGGTGGAACGGTGTACCGGCGCTTTCTTTTGCGCCCCATGAACGGACTCCATCTCTGGCACGACATCCCGGCCGGCCCCAGGCCGCCCGAGGAGCTCACGGCGGTCATCGAGATCCCCGGCGGCGGCAAGATGAAGTACGAGCTCGACAAGGAGCTCGGCGTCTTCCGGCTGGACCGGGTGCTCCACTCCGCCGTCCACTATCCCGGCGACTACGGCTTCATCCCGCGCACGCTCGGCGATGACGGCGACCCGCTCGACGTCATCCTGATCATGGCGAACAGCACGTTCCCCGGGTGCCTGGTGGACGTCCGCCCCATCGGCGTCTTCCACCTGATCGACAAGGGCGCGGGCGACGAGAAGATCCTGGCCGTCGCGATCAGCGACCCGTACACGCGGGAGATCGTCGACCTCTCGAGCGTGCGCGCGCACAAGCTCAAGGAGATCGAGCACTTCTTCCAGGTCTACAAGGACCTCGAGGGGCACCGCACGGAGACGCGCGGCTTCGCGAATGCCGCCGAGGCCCGGCGGCTGATCGTGGAGGGGATGGAGCGGTACACCCGCAAGTTCGGCGGCCGCGCGCACGCCTGACCCGCGCGCGGCGCGCGGCCTGCCGCGCGCTCAGTCGTCGTCCCGCAGCGCCTTTGGCGGTCCCAGCACGTCCTGCAGCAGCACCGACCGGCGCAGCGACGCCCCGGTCAATCCCTCGCCCAGCAGGCTCGCGGGCGCGCGCACCGCCGTGCGGTCGGCGGGAGCCGCCGGCGTCGCGAGGACGCGGTGCGTGCCCGGTGCGGCGACCGGCACCTGCACCTGCCGGTGGAAGCGCTCATGCTCGCCCGTCGTGCGCCCCGCGAGCCGCGCCTCGGCGGCGGCCAGCCGCCGCCGCTCCGCCGCGAAGCTCTCGTCGTCGAGGTCCACGTCCACCCGCGTCCCGCGGTCGCTGTCGGTGCGCTCGAGCGATGCGCCCTCGAGGGTGATCGCCTCGGGCTGGTCGATCGCCTCGTCGTCGAGCGCGGGCGGGAGGCGGCGGGACTGCGAGCCACGCCCGCCCAGCCCGACGGGCGCGGGTCGCGTCGCGTCATCCGTGCGTGCCTCGGCGCCGGCCTCCCGCTGCGCCGTCTCCAGCCCCCGCAGCAGCTGTTCGAGGAGCGTCCCCTCCTGCTGCGTGGCGGTGGTCGGCGCGGTCGATCCCGGCGGCGCCCCGGCCGACCACGGCTCGGGCGGCGACGGCGGCAGCTCGGGCACGCGGCGCTCGCCACGCGGCCTCGTGCGCTTCGCGCGCTCGGCCTGCTTCGCCCGCCCGATCGCCTCGCGGACCGTGTTGAACAGCCCCCAGAGGATCGCGAGGCCGAAGATCCACCCGCCCAGGTCGGCGCGGGACGGCACGTCGCTCACGCGCCCGCGCCGCCCTGCGCCTGCCCGCTGTTGTCGGTCGGCCCGGCGATCGACTGCCGCATCGACGTGTCGGCCTGGAGGTTCCGGTACTTCGCGAAGTCCATCACGCCCAGGTTGCCGCTGCGGAACGCATCGGCGATCGCGAGCGGCACCTGCGCCTCCGACTCGATCACCTTGGCGCGCATCTGCTGCGCCTCCGCCTTGAACTCCTGCTCCATCGCCACGGCGAGCGCGCGCCGCTCCTCCGCCTTCGCCTGCGCGATCCGCTTGTCCGCCTCGGCCTGGTCCGTCTGCAGCTCGGCGCCGATGTTCTTGCCGACGTCCACGTCGGCGATGTCGATCGACAGGATCTCGAACGCGGTGCCCGCGTCGAGCCCCTTCGCGAGCACCGTCTTGGAGATCATGTCGGGCTGCTCGAGCACCTTCTTGTGGCTCTCCGCCGAGCCGATCGTGCTCACGATCCCCTCGCCGACGCGCGCCAGGATCGTCTCCTCGCCCGCGCCGCCCACGAGGCGGTTGATGTTCGCGCGCACCGTCACGCGCGCCACCGCGAGCAGCTGGATGCCGTCCTTCGCCATCGCGGCGACCTTCGGCGTGGTGATCACCTTCGGGTTCACGCTCACCTGCACCGCCTCGAACACGTCGCGGCCGGCGAGGTCGATCGCGGTGGCCTGCTTGAAGTCGAGCGCGATGCCGGCCTTCTCCGCCGAGATCAGCGCGTTCACCACGCGGCTCACGTTGCCGCCGGAGAGGAAGTGCGACTCGAGCTGGTCGGCGCTCAGCGCGAGGCCGGCCTTGTGCGCGTTGATCAGCGGGTTCACGATGGCGCCGGGACTGACCTGCCGGAAGCGCATCAGGAAGAGCTGCATGAACGACACGCGCACGCCGGAGACGAACGCCTGGAACCACAGGCCGATCGGCACGAAGCGGAAGAAGACCGACAGCGCGATGAGGCCGAGGACGACCAGGACGAGCAGGATGCCGAGCGAGGTCTGGGACTGGTCCATGGGTGGGTCGGAAGCTCCGGTGGTCAGGGAAGGCGCGGCGGACGCGCGGATGGCGGAGGGTGCTCCGGACGGGCGCGCGGCCGGCGGTCAGCCGGCGGCGCGCACCACGTGGCGATACCCCTCCGACCGCACCACTTCCACCGCGGCGCCGTTCGAGACGTACTCGCCCTCGGTGACGACGTCGAGCCGTTCGCCCTCGACGGTGGCGGCGCCGCTCGGGCGCAGGTCGGTGACCGCGGTGCCGCGGCGGCCCACGAGGTCGGCCCGCGGGAGGGCCGCGACGAAGCCGTCCTCCGCGCGTGCCGTGTCGAGCAGGAGCGCGCGGCGGAAGCGGTCGCTGTTCGGCAGGTGCCGCAGCCACGCGATGAAGACGCCGAGGGTGAACAGCAGGCTCACGCCAAGGATGCCGACCGCCTGCATCAGCTCGCCCATCGCGGGGGCCGGGCCGGTCATCGCGAGGATCACGGCGCCCGTGATCGATGCGATGCCGATGAGCCCCGCTATCCCGAAGCCCGGCAGGACGAACAGCTCCAGCACCAGCGCCAGCAGGCCGACGCCGAGGAGGATCAGCTCCTCCCACCCCGCGAGGCCGAGCACCCAGCTCGAGCCGAAGAAGAGCCCGAGCGACGTGACCGACAGCATGCCGCCGAGGCCGAACGCGCCGGCCTTGATCTCCATGACGAGGCCGATCATGCCGAGCGAGAGGAGCAGCGGCGAGACCGCGGGATGCGTGAGGAAGCGCACGATCTTCTCGGCCCAGTTGACCGGCACGTCCACCACCGTCGCGCCCGGCTGGCCGATCGCCGCGAGCAGCGCGGCCTCGTCGGCCGCCTCGCCGCGCGCGACGCCGAGCCGCACCGCCTCGGCCGCCGAGAGCGTCAGCAGCTTCCCCTTCGGCTTCACGCCCGGCAGCTCGACGTCCTCGTCCACCATCGCCTCGGCGAGCCGCGGGTCGAGCCCCCGCTGCTCGGCGAGCGCGCGGAACTCGGCCCGCATCGCCGAGACGATCTTCTCCGGGGCGCGCTGCCCTTCGCCGAGCACCGGCGTCGCCGCGCCGATGATGCCGCCCGGCGCGATGTGCACGTCCCGCGCGGCCAGCGCGATCATGGCGCCCGCCGAGAGCGCGCGCGGATGCACCCAGGCGTGCACCGGCACCGGCGACGCGCGCACCGCGTCCACGATGCGCTGCGCCGCGTCGACGCGGCCCCCCGGGGTGTCGAGGTCGAGCACGACGGCGGCGGCGCCCTGCGCCTTCGCCTCCGCGAGCCCGCGGATGATGTAGGGGGCGAGGCCGTTCTCGATCACGCCCGTCACCGTGAGGCGGTGGACGGGAGACTGGGCCGTGAGGGTGACGGGCAGGAGGAGCAGGACAGCGAGACAGCGAGCCGGACGCACGAGATGCCTATCCCGAACGAGATGCCAGCAATGTAGCGCGAAAGGGCCGCGCGAGTGCGCGGCCCCGGACCCGCCCGCTAGTCGCGCCCCCGCCCCACCCGGGCGCCGGGCCGGTCGAGCCCCCGCCGCTCGCGCAGCTCCTGGATGCGCTTCCCCAGCTGCTCGCGCATCTGGAAGAACTGCGCGCGCTGCACCGGGTTCAGGAAGTCCATGCGCGACTGCTCGTCCCGGAACGACTGGAGGTATCGCTCCTTGAGGTCGAGCAGCCGCTCCTGCAGCTGCTGCACCTGCTTCTGGTCGGCGGTGCCGCCGGGCCGGAGCTGCTCGGCGAGCTGCGCCTTCACGAAGCGCTCCTCCGCCTCCATGGTCCGGCGCCGCGCGCCGAACTCGCCGGTGAGCTGGCGCAGGCGCTGAAGCTGGTCGTCGTTGAGGCCGAGCCGCTCCTTCACCCGCTCGGCGAAGCGCTGCTCGATGAGCTGCTGCAGCACCGCGGCACGCTCGGGGTCGGCCGGCGGCGCCGCCTCCTGCGCCCGCGCGGGGGCGGCGGCGAGCGCGGCGACGAGCGCGCACAGCGCGAACCGCCGCATCAGCCGCCCACCTGCTGCAGCACCTGCTGGATCTCGCGCTCATCGAGCTCGCGCGGCACGCGCGTCTCGGCCTCCGGCACGGTGGCCGAGAGGCCGTCGACCGCCTCGAGCACGAGCGCCAGGTCGGCCGCGGGAAGCCCCTCCAGCTCGGGCAGCGCGCGCGCGGCAACGACGGGCGCAGGCGAGGGCGCGGGGCCGCCGGCCGGCACCAGCACCAGCAGGAGCGACGCCGCGAGCGCCGCGGCGCTCCCCCAGCCGATCACGAGCCGGCGCGTGCGCTCCGCCCGCCGCTCGGCCTGCACGCGGGCAAGCACCCGCAGCGCGGTGAAGGCCGGCTCCGCGGCGGGCGGCGCCGCCGCAAGCACCCGCTCGGCCGCATCCAGCACCGGCGCCTCCTCCCGGAGCCGCGCCAGCACCTCGCCGGCGACGGCGTCCGCGTCCGGCCGCGGCGCGCGCGCCAGCACCGCGCGCGCGGCGTCCAGCACGGCCCGCTCGTCCTCGGCGGAGATGGGGGGGAGATGGTCGGTGCTCATGCCACGGACTCCTTGAGCCGCTTCACGGCGTGATGGTAATGGACCCGGGCCGCGCCGGGCGTCGTGCCGAGGGCGGCGGCGATCTCCTCGTAGCTGCCCCCCTCCTGCACCCGCAGCAGGAAGACTTCGCGCTGCAGCCGCGGCAGCGTCGCGATCGCGGCGCGCATCCGCGCCTCGGCCTCGTTCGCCTCCACTTCGCCGCCGGGGTCGTCGGTCGTGGCGAAGTCCCGGTCCTCGATCGGCAGCAGCGTCTTCCCCTTCCGCCGGCGGAGGCTGTCCTTCAGCAGGTTGCCGGCGATCGTGAAGAGCCAGCTGCGGAACGACGCATCGCCCCGCCACCCGTCGATCCGCCGGAACGCGCGGAAGAACGCCTCCTGCACCAGGTCGTCAAGGTCGGAGCCGTCGGCACCCGACGCGTACAGGAAGCGGCTGAGCGCCTCGGCGTGCCGGCGGACGAGCTGCGTGGCCGCGGCTTCGTCCCCGCGCCGCCACGCTGCCGCAAGTTCGCTGTCCGCAACGGCTTCGGCGTCAGTCATGACGGTCACAGGGGGGAGACGGGGGGCGAATGCGGATGTTAACCTTGCGCCATGCCCGCCCCGCCCCGCGTCCTCGCCCACCGAGGCGCCTCCGGCCACGCGCACGAGAACAGCCTCGCCGCCTTCCGGACCGCCCGGGCGCTCGGCAGCGACGGCGTGGAGCTGGACGTGCACACGACGGCCGACGGGCGCCTCGTCGTGACGCACGACTTCGCGTTCGGCGGGCTCGGACCGATCAGCGAAAGGACGCTGGCCGAGCTCCGCGCGGTGCCGCTGCCGAACGGGGAGGCGCTCCCCGAGCTCGCCGACGCACTGGCCGCCTGCGGCGACCTCGAGGTCTGGGTGGAACTCAAGGCGCTCCCGCCGTCCGCGGATGCGGCCCTGCTCGCCGCGCTCGCCGCAGGCCCCGCTCCGGCACGGTATGCCGTGCACAGCTTCGATCACCGCATCGTCCGCCGCGTGGCCGCCGCCGCCGGCGGTGCGCTGCCGATCGGCGTGCTGCAGGCGTCGTACCCCCTCGACCCCGTGCGGGTGGCCCGCGAGACGGGCGCGGGCGCGCTGTGGCAGGAGGCGCACCTGATCGACGCCGAGCTCGTCGACGCGGCGCATGGCGCCGGCATCGAGGTGATCGCGTGGACGGTGAACGATCCCTCGCGGGCCGCGGCGCTCGCGGCGCTCGGCGTCGACGCGCTCTGCGGCAACTGGCCCGAGCGGCTCGGTGCGCGGGCGCGTTGAGCCCGCGGCGCCGCGACGGGATCGCGAGGCAGGTGCTCCGCGGGCACGACGCGCGCAGCGTCCGCGTCCCCGCTTACCTTGGGAGACGCGGCGCCGACGCGGCGCCGCCGCCCTCCATCCCGAGGAGAATCGTCGTGCTCCACCGCCGTGCGGGCCGCGCGCCCGTGCTCGTCCTGGGGCTGGCCGTCGCGTCCGCGACGCTGCTCCAGGCGCAGGATCCGAAGCGGGTGCCGCCCGCACAGGGCGCCGCCCCGCCGGCCACGCCCGCGCCCGCCGCGGCGCCGTCCGGTCCGCAGCCGTTCACCGACACGCTCTCGTTCGACCGGCCGCAGTACCCGTCGACCTACCAGCGCCGCCCGTACCCGGCCGTGCTCATCCGCAACGCGACGGTGCTCACCGCCGCGGGCCCCGAGCAGCCCGGGACCGACGTGCTCTTCGCCGACGGCGTCATCCGCGGCATCGGCAAGCGGCTCGCGGCGCCCGACGGCGCGCGCGTGATCGACGGCACGGGCAAGTACGTGACGCCCGGCATCATCGACACGCACAGCCACCTTGGCGTGTACGCGGCGCCGGGCACGCAGGCCGAGAGCGACGGCAACGAGGCGACGAGCCCCGTCACCGCCGAGGTGTGGGCCGAGCACTCGATCTGGCCGCAGGACCCCCAGCTGCCGCTGGCGGTGGCGGGCGGCGTCACGATGGCGCAGATCCTCCCCGGCTCCGCCAACCTGATCGGCGGCCGCAGCGCCACGATCCGGCTGGTGCCGTCGCGCACCGTGCAGGAGATGAAGGTGCCGGGCGCGCCGTACGGCGTGAAGATGGCGTGCGGCGAGAACCCGAAGCGCGTCTACCAGCAGCGCGGCCCGTCCACCCGCATGGGGAACATGGCCGGCTATCGCGCCGCCTTCCTCGATGCGGAGCGGTACCGCCTCCAGTGGGACAAGTGGCGCAAGGAGCGGAAGGGCGACCCGCCGACGCGCACGCTCCGCAGCGAGACGCTCGCCGAGGTGCTGCGCGGGAACATCCTGGTGCACATGCACTGCTACCGCGCCGACGAGATGGCGCAGGCGCTCGACCTCGCACGTGAGTTCGGCTTCACGATCCGCTCGTTCCACCACGGCGTGGAGGCGTACAAGGTCGCCGACCTGCTCGCGAAGGCGGGCACCTCGGCGTCGGTGTGGGCCGACTGGTGGGGCTTCAAGATGGAGAGCTTCGACGGGATCCTGGAGAACGCCGCGCTGGTCCACCAGGCGGGCGCGCGCGCCATCATCCACTCCGACAGCCCGGACGGCATCCAGCACCTGAACATGGAGGCCGCGAAGGCGCTCTACGCGGGCCAGCGCGCCGGCATCGCCGTGACGCGCGAGGACGCGATCCGCTGGATCACGCTCAACCCGGCCTGGGCGCTCGGCCTCGACCGGGAGACGGGCTCGCTCGAACCCGGCAAGAAGGCCGACGTCGTGCTCTGGTCGGCCGATCCGTTCTCGGTGTATGCCAGGGCGGAACAGGTCTTCAACGAGGGGTGGCTCGTGTTCGATCGCTCGGAGCAGCCGATCCGGTTCCGGACGGATTTCCACCTCGGACAGGGCGAGCCGGGGGTGGGACGGTGAGGGCGCGGGTGCGGAGCACCCGCGCGGCGGACGGGCGGACGGGCGGTCAGGCGGACCGGGGCATGCGTGCGGCGACCCTTCTGGCCGCCCTGCTCCTGTGCCAGTCCGCCAGTCCGCCCGTCCGCCTGTCCGCGCAGGGCGTCGCGCTGACCGGCGCCACCGTGCACACGGTGAGTGGCGCGAAGGTGGAGGGGGCGACGGTGCTGCTGCGCAACGGCCTCGTCGAGGCGGTCGGGGCGGGCGTGTCGGTGCCGTCGGGATACGCGGTGCTCGACGTTGCCGGCAAGGTGATCACGCCGGGGCTCGTGCACGCGAGCGCGGGCGTCGGCGCCGGCGTCGGCAACGACCAGGGCTCGATGGACGCGGGCGACCAGGACGGCGAGCACACCGCCATCCAGGGCACCTCCGACGACACGAAGCAGGGCGACGTGAACCCGTCGTTCAGCGTCGCCGACGGGATCGACCCGTACGCGGTGAACATCCCGGTGGCGCGGATGGGCGGCATCACGACCGCACTCGTCACGCCGGGCGGCCGCTTCGTGAACGGGCGCGGGGCGTGGGTCTCGCTCTTCGGCACCCGCCTCGACGACGTGCTCGTGCGCCGCGACGGCGCGCTCATCGTCGACCTCTCCGCGGGCGCGCGGCAGGCCGGCGGCGGCTCGCGCGCCGGCGCGATGCAGCGCTTCAAGGGGCTGCTGCGCGATGCGCTCGTGTGGGAGAAGCGCCGCCTCGAGTACGAGCAGAACCGCATCCGCCCCCTCGCCGCCCCCGGCGACGAGCTGGAGGCGCTGCTCCCCGCGCTCAAGGGGAGGCTCCCGGTGTTCGTCACGGCGAAGCGCGCAGCCGACATCGACGGCGTGCTCCGGCTCAAGCGCGAGTTCCCCGCCCTGCGGCTCATCCTCCGCGAGGGGGACGAGGCGTGGGTGCACGCGAAGGCGATCGCGGCGGCCGGGATCCCGGTCGCCCTCAACGCGCGCGACGACATCCCGAGCTTCGACGGCGTGCGGCCGCGGCTCGACAACGCGGCGCTGCTGCACGCGGCGGGGGTGAAGGTGATCATCGCCGGCGGCGACCCCGGCGGCGAGCGGAACCTGCGCCACAACGCCGGCTTCGCGGTGCGCGCCGGCCTGCCGTGGGAGGCCGCGCTCCGCGCCATCACGCTGGAGCCGGCGCTCGCGTTCGGCCTCGAGCGGCGCGGTGCGCTCGAGAAGGGCGCGGTGGCCGACCTGGTGGTGTGGAGCGGCGATCCGTTCGAGTTCTCGAGCGCCGCGGAGCGGGTCTTCGTGCGCGGCGTCGAGGTGCCGATGACGAGCCGCATGACGGAACTGCGCGACCGCTACCGGCGCCTGCCGCCGCCGTAACCCCGACCGGCCCCCGGGTGACGGCGTCGCGCGTCCCGCGCGGCGCCGTTGCACGTCGGCCCGCCCGTCAGAACGCCTCGCCGAACGACACCTTCACCGCCCGCTCCCCGCGCCCGATGCCGACGTCGACGCGCAGGTTGGCGCCGACCTTGGGCAGGATGGCGAAGCGGATCCCCGCGCCGACGCTCGGTTGCCAGGGCCCCAGCGCCCCGAAGCGCGGCCCCACCGCCCCGCCCCCGCCGAAGACGACGGCGCCGAGCCGCCAGACGAGCCGCTGGCGCAGCTCCGCCTGCGCCGTGACGAGCACGCGATCGCGGAAGCGCCCGGGCACGTAGCCGCGCATGCTGCCGAAGCCGTCGACCATCGGCAGCTGGTCGAACGGCACGTCACCGTCCGCCTGGTCGGCGGTGGCGTGGAGGGCGAGCGTGGTGCTGCGGCGGAGGGGGACGTAGCCGCGCGCGTCGAGGCCGAGCCGCGTGAAGCCGAAGGACGAACCGATCGCCGGCTCCGCCCGCTGCACCCGCGCCTGGACGAGCGCGCCGCGCGTGGGGCTGAAGCCGCTCTCGCGCGTGTCGAGCTTGGCGCCGAGGTCGAGCCCGACGATGGAGCCGCCCCGGCTGCCGCTCAGCGTACCGGGCGCCAGCGCGCCGCCGGCCTCCGTCCGCGCGATCACCTGGTCGACCACGCGCCATCCCGCCTGCAGGTAGAGCGCCGGCGCCACCTTGCGCTGCAACAGCGCCGTGAACATGAGCCGCTGCGACGTGTACGTCTCGAGCGCTAGCGGCGAGGTCGCCGGGCCGATGCCGTAGAAGGGCATCGGGAAGAGCTGGTACTCGAGGCGCGCCGAGAGGCCGGCCTCGTTCCGGAACGACCAGAGGTCGGCCTCGAACGAGAGCTGCACCTGGTCCTTGGTGGTGTAGATGAGCTGCGCCTGCTTCACCGAGGGGCGGGTGCCGGTGTCCGTGGTGCGCCGCCCCACCTCGAGCGTGGCGGCGCCGAAGGCGAGGCCGGTGAGCGGCCCGACGAAGACGACGGGGACCACCTGGAACGTCGTCCCCGTGTCGAGGCGGCTGGCGAGGATGGCGGCGTAGGCGCTGTCGATCGCCGCGCCCTCGTCCTGCTGGGCGGCCAGCGGCGCGGTCGCACCCGCGGCGAGCGCGAGCCCCGCGACGGCGGTACGCCAGCCCCGCCGGCTCACAGCGCGAAGCCGAGCGTGATCGGCACGCTGTGCGCCGGCTCCTCGCCGAACAGGCCGCGCGGCACCCAGTGGTAGCGCAGCTCGAGCAGGAGCGTGACGGGCCCGGCCGGGATGCGGAGCGCGGTCCCCGCCTGGACGCTCGCACGCGTCTCCGGCTCGCTCCGCACCGGCAGCGGGCCCCCCTGCAGGCCGATCGTCGCGACGGTGAACGCGATCGCGGGGCCGGCGAAGACGGACCACTCCACGCCGCCCCGGCTGCGCCAGGGCGCCACGGTGCCGAGCAGCGCGAGGGACGACTGCTCGATGTCGCCGGTCAGGAGGTCGCCATCCACGGTGCGGAGGCCGGCGGGCGGGGTGCGGAAGCGCGTCAGCGCGCCCGAGAGGCGCGCGCCCAGCCGCCGGGCGCGGTCGGGGCGCCAGTCGAGACCGGCGGTGACGGCGAAGCCGCGACGCAGCCCCTCGAGGTCGCCGAGCGGGAGGCTGCTGCCCGCGCCCACGGCGAAGGAGAAGGCCGACGGCTCGAGCGATGCCACCTGCGCCGCCGCCGGCGACGCCGCGAGCAGGAGCGCCGCCGTCACGCCTCGGCGCGCGGCGCGGGGGCTCACCCCGCGGAGGGCGGCGCGCTGACGCGCCGCACGCGCAGGTTCATCATCTCGACGGTGATGGAGAACGCCATCGCGGCGTACGTGTACCCCTTCGGGATGTGCACCCCGAACCCCTCCGCGAAGAGGTTCGTGCCGATCAGCACGAGGAACGCGAGCGCCAGCACCTTCACCGTCGGGTGCCGCTCGACGAACGCCGCGATCGGGCCGGACGACGCCATCATCACGCCGATGGCGATCAGGTTGGCGGCGACCATGATCCAGATGTTGTCCACCATGCCGACCGCGGTGATCACCGAGTCGAGCGAGAAGATCACGTCGACGAGCATCACCTGGATGACGACCGCGCCGAGCGTGGCGGCGGCCGCGGCGTGCTGCTCGGCCGCGGGGTCGGGCCCCTCGAGCTTGTGGTGCAGCTCGCGCGTCGCCTTGAAGATGAGGAACAGCCCGCCGCCGGCGAGGATCAGGTCGCGCCCGGAGAACGGGTGGGCGAAGAGCGTGAAGAGCGGCGCGGTGAGCTTCACGAGCCACGCGATGGAGAAGAGCAGCGCGAGCCGGGAGACGATGGCGAGCGAGAGGCCGAGCTTGCGGCCGCGCTCCCGCTCCTCGGGCCGCAGGCGCGACGTCAGGATCGAGATGAAGACGATGTTGTCGATCCCGAGGACGATCTCGAGGCCGGAGAGCGTGAGGAGGCCGATCCACGTGTTCGGGTCGGCGAACCAGGCGGGCATCGGGGCTCCCGGGCGCGGGGTGACCTACGCACGAAGGGCGCCGGCTCGGCCGGCGCCCTCGCTGCACTGCGGACCGCTCGGCACGCTCAGTTCGCGGCCGCGGCCTCCGGATAGACCGACACCTGGCGGCGGCCCTTGGCGCGCCACTCGAACTTCACGACACCGTCGATCGTCGCGAAGATCGTGTCGTCGGAGCCGATGCCGACGTTGCGGCCCGGGTGCACCTTCGTGCCGCGCTGGCGGATGATGATGTTCCCGGCGATCACCCGCTCGCCGCCGAACTTCTTCACGCCGAGGAACTGCGGATTGGAGTCGCGCCCGTTCTTGGAGGAGCCGACGCCCTTCTTGTGAGCCATGGTTGCCTCAGCCCAGGGTCAGGCCGGTGACCTTCACATCGGTGTACCTCTGCCGATGGCCGGTCTTGCGGCGGTAGTTCTTGCGACGCTTGAACTTGAAGATGTAGAGCTTCTCGCCCTTGGCCATGCCGATCACCTCGGCCTCCACGGCGGCGCCCTGCACGAACGGCTGGCCGGCGCGGATCGTCTCGCCGTCCGACGACAGGAGGACCTGGTCGAACGTGAGCTTCTCGCCCGGCTGCTTGTCCATCAGCGGCAGGCGAAGGGTCTTCCCCGCCTCGGCGCGGAACTGCTTCCCCAGCGCCTGAAAAATCGCGTACGACACGTCAGTCGTCCCCTAAGTGTGCAGCGTAGCCTTCAAATATGGGGGCATGCTGGCCCGCTGGCAAGAGGAGCCAATGGGCAAGGTGGGCGGACGGGCGGAATGCTCCGTTGGCGAGCGAGCCGCGTGCGTCATGCCGTCTTGCAGAGACCGACCGCCCGACCGCTCGCCCGCCCCTAGGCCACCGCGTACAGCTCCGTCACGTCCCTCCCGGCCGGTTTCGACACCAGCCGGAACTCGTCCTGGCGCATGACGGGATCGTCCCGGAGCTCGAGCTCGAGGCCCGACTGCTTCTGCAGGGCCTGCAGGAGCTTCGGCTCCTGTTCGAGGAGGTACAGCGCCACCTCGGGATGCACGCGCACCGTCAGCACCCGGTCCCGCTGCTCCACGGCGGCGCGGCGCACCGAGCGTTCGAGGCGCCGCGCGATCACCTCGGGGGTGAAGATGCGGCCCGTGCCGCTGCACACGGGGCAGTCGGCGGTCTGGGAGTGCCAGAGCGACGGGCGGACGCGCTGGCGCGTCATCTCGACCAGGCCGAGGTCGCTCACGGCGAGCGCCTTGGTGCGCGCGCGGTCGCGGCCGAGGTGCGTGCGCAGCTCCTGCAGCACCTTGTCGCGGTTCGCCTTCGTCTCCATGTCGATGAAGTCGCAGACGATGATGCCGCCGATGTCGCGCAGGCGCAGCTGGCGGGCGATCTCGCGCGCCGCCTCGAGGTTGGTGCGGAGGATCGTCTTCTCGGGGTCCTTCTTCCCCGTGAAGCGGCCCGTGTTCACGTCCACCGAGACGAGCGCCTCGGTCGGCTGGACGATGATGTAGCCGCCGGTCGGCAGGTCGACGCGCGCCTTGAAGAGGTCGCGGATCTCCTGCTCGATGTCGAACTTGTCGAAGAGCGGCGGGTTCCCCTCGTACAGGTGCACGCGCGCCATGAGCTCGGGGTCGATGCCGGCGAGGTACTGCTCGACCTCGTGGTGCAGCTCCTTCGAGTCGACGTGGAGCGCGTCCACCTTGGCGCTGAAGAGGTCGCGGATGATGCCGCGCGTGAGGCTCGTCTCGCGCTCCAGCAGCGCGGGGGCGCGCTTCACGAAGGTCTTCTTCTTGTTGATCCGCTTCCAGCGCTGGAGGAGCGTGTCGATCTCGCGGCGGAAGTGCTCCTCCGTCACGCCCTCGGCGACGGTGCGGACGATCATCCCGCCCGCGCCCTCCGGCAGCAGCTTCCCCACCATGTCGCGCAGCTTCTGGCGCTGCTCGCGGCTCTCGATCTTGCGGCTCACGCCGACCTTCGACGCGAACGGCATGTACACGAGGAACCGGCCGGGGAGCGAGATCTGCGCGGTGACGCGGCACCCCTTGGTGCTGATCGGCTCCTTCGTGACCTGGACGGGGATGACCTGCCCCTTCCTGAGGACGTCCTGCACGTTGGGGAGCGCGCGGCGCGACCGGCCGCCACGGCGGCCGCCACCCTGGGGCTTCCCCTCGCCGCCCGCCTCCGCGCCCTCGTCGGCGTCGCCCTCGCCCGCCTCCTCCTCGTCGCCGGCGTCGGGTTCGTCGTCGTCCTCGGGCTCGAGCAGGTCGGAGGCGTGGAGGAAGGCGGACTTCTCGAGGCCGATGTCGACGAAGGCCGCCTGGATGCCGGGCAGCACGGCATCCACGCGGCCGAGGTAGATGTCGCCGACGGAGCGGCGGTGGTCGGGCCGGTCGACGAGGAGCTCGACCAGGCGGTCGTCCTCGAGGATCGCCACGCGCGTCTCGCGTGGCGTCCCGTTGATGAGGATCTCGCGCTTCACCGTGGGGAGGTCAGTCGCTGGCCAGGCCGCCCAGGATCTGACGCGCGATGAGCATCCGCTGGATCTCGCTGGTGCCTTCCCCGATCTCGCAGACCTTCGCGTCGCGCATCATCTTCTCGACGGGTGCCTCGCGCGTGTAGCCGAGCCCGCCGAACACCTGGACCGCCTGGGTCGTGGCCCGCATCGCCAGCTCCGAACAGAAGAGCTTGGCCATGGAGGCCTCGAGCTTGTAAGGGTGGCCATTCGCCTTCAGCCACGCCGCGTGATAGAGGAGGTGCTGGCCCGCCTGGATCTCCATCGC
The DNA here is from genome assembly GCA_033764615.1 of Gemmatimonadales bacterium. Classification (GTDB taxonomy): domain Bacteria; phylum Gemmatimonadota; class Gemmatimonadetes; order Gemmatimonadales; family GWC2-71-9; genus JANRIU01. The sequence continues at coordinate 36,997 of JANRIU010000064.1, forward strand.
GAGATCCGCGAGCTTGAAGCTGACCCCCTGGTAGCTGCCGATCGGCCGGCCGAACTGGCGCCGGTCCTTCGCCCGCTGGCGCGCCGCCTCGTACGCGCCCTCGGCGATGCCGAGGGAGACGGCGGCGATGCCGATGCGCCCGCCGTCGAGCAGGCGCAGGAAGTTCGCGTAGCCGCGGCCCGGCTCGCCGAGGACCTGCTCCTTCGGGACGATGGCGTCCTCGAAGAGCAGCTCGCCCCAGTTCACCGCGCGCCAGCCCATCTTCTCCCACGTCCGCCCCACGCGGAACCCCTTCGTGCGCGGGATGGACGGGTCGTGCCCGATGCCGACGCGACGACAGGCGTCGGGATCGATCGTGTCCTTCGCCAGGATGAAGCTGGTGATCCCCTGCCCCCGCGGCCCCGCCTCCGTCCGCGCGGTGGCGATGACGAACTCCGCCACGCCGCCGTGGGTGATGAAGATCTTTCGGCCGTTGAGGACGTAGTGGTCGCCCCGGTCGACCGCGGTGGTCTGCGTGCCGCCCGCATCCGACCCGGCCTCCTCCTCGGTGAGCCCGAAGGCGGCGAGGATGCGCCCGCTCGCGAGCTTCGCGAACCAGGTCTCCTTCTGCCAGTCGGTGCCGAAGTGATGGAGGGAGGTGGTGCCGAGGTTGGTCTGGACGGAGATGATGACCGCGTGGCCCGCGCACGCCTTCGCCACCTCGTGCAGGGTGACGTAGTAGTGCATCTCGTCGAGCCCTCCGCCGCCCGCCTCCCGGGGCCACATGATGCCGAGCCAGCCGCGCTCGGCCATGCGCTTCACGTTCTCCCAGGGATAGGCCTGCGTCCGGTCCAGCTCCCCGGCGACGGGGACGATGAACTCGCGGGTGAAGGACGCGACCTCTTCGCGATGCGCCTCATGCGCATCGGTCAGGTACGGGTTGCGCTGCATGCCCGCAATATAGCCCGCCACCACGCCGAACGTTCCCCTCGGGATGCGTCGCAACCGTCACAGCCACTGCAGGTTGCGAGCTGCTCGCCGAAGTGGGCCACGAGGGCGCGCCGGCGGCAGCCGGCTCGGGCGTACGTGGCGACGGCGCGCGACCAGTCCCGGGCGTCGGCCGGCGCGGCGAGGGCAAGGCAGCGGCCGGGCCCCCCGTCGCGGCCGGCGCGCCCGGCCTCCTGGTAGTACGACTCGAGCGTGGGGGGCAGCGCCCAGTGCACCACCAGCCGCACGTCGGGCCGGTCGATCCCCATGCCGAAGGCGCAGGTCGCCACCACGAGCGGACGCTCGCCCTCGAGGAAGCGCCCGAGCACGCGGGCGCGGAGGTCGGGCGGCAGTCCCGCATGGTACGCCTCCGCCGGGAGACCGCGCTGGCGCAGGCTGGTGCGCAGCCCCTCCACGAGGCCGCGCGTCGGCGCGTAGACGAGGCGCGCCCCGGGCGCCTCCCCGACGAGGGCGTGCACGCGCGCGAGGCGCGCGCCGAGGCCGCCCGCCCGCTCGACACCGAACCACAGGTTCGGCCGGTCGAACGAGCGGCGCACCGTCGCGAGGCCGCCCGCGCGGCGGGCCGCGTCGGTGGCGCCGAGCGCGAGCGTGGCGACGATGTCGGCCGCGACCCGCGGCGTGGCGGATCCGGTGAGCGCGAGGCACGGCGGTGCGCCGATCAGCTGCCGCACCGCGCCGAGCTCGCGGTAGCTCGGCCGGAAGTCGTGGCCCCACTCGCTGATGCAGTGCGCCTCGTCCACGGCGAGCAGCGCGGGCGGCCCCGCCAGCGCGCGGAGCGCCGCCGCATGCCGTTCGAGCCCCTCCGGGCTCGCGTAGAGGAGCCGCACCATGCCGCGCGCGAGCTCGCCGCGGATGGCGCGCCGCTCCTCCGGCGTGAGCTGGCTCGTGAGCGCGGCTGCGGCGATGCCGCGCCGCCGCGCGGCGGCCACCTGGTCGGCCATGAGCGCGAGCAGCGGCGAGACGACGAGCGTCCATCCGCCGAGCGCGAGCGCGGGCACCTGGAAGCAGGCGGACTTGCCCGCACCCGTCGGGAGGATCGCGAGCGTGTCGCGCCGCGCAAGCACGTGCGCCACCACCTCGCGCTGCGCAGGACGGAAGGCGGCGTGGCCGAAATGGCGCAGGAGCAGCGCCTCCGCGTCGGCGAGGTTCGGAGCGGACATGCGACACGATCGCCACGGGTGACCGGAAACACGTCATCCTTTTCGTGGCACCAGCGTGACGAATTGACACGTTCGTGCGCCCCGCGCTATCGTGGCGATGGCCCCGGAGGTGCCCAATGCCGCACGCGCTGTTCGATCGACTTCCGCCACCAGACGAGCTGCACGAGGCGCCTCCCGCGCCGACGGTCGGCGCCCTCGCGACCGGCTGGGTCGCGATGAGTGCGCCCGCCGCCCGATGGTGCCTGCATCACCTGCCCCCACCACTCGACCGGCTCGCGTGGCGCGTGCTCCATCGGCTGCACGCGCGGCACGGTGTGCGGCTGGAGGCGACCGCGACGTGGGGTGGTCGGTTCCGCTGCGACCTGCGCGACCTCGTCGATTCGCGGATCTACTACGCGGGCGTGTGGGAGCCGAGCGTCACGGCACTACTCACGCAGCTGCTGCGGCCCGGCGATGTCTTCATCGACATCGGCGCGAACATCGGCTACGACAGCGTGCTCGCGGCGCGCCTGGTGGGGCCGTCGGGCCGGGTCGTGGCGATCGAGCCGTCGCCGTCGCTGCTGGGGCGGCTGCGGGAGCACCTCGCGCTCAACGACGTGCGGAACGCGCGCGTGCTGGCGGCGGCCGTGACGGCCGTGCCGTGCGACGTGGCGCTCTACCTCGGCCCTCCCACCAACCGTGCGGCCACCTCGATCATCCCGCGCAGCGGCCACGCGCTCGAGGCGACGGTGCCGGGCCGGCCGCTCGCGGTGCTGGTGCACCCGGCGGAGCTGGCGCGCGCGCGCGTGATCAAGCTCGACGTGGAGGGGGCGGAGGCGCCGATCCTGCGACAGCTGCTGACGCTGCTGCCGCGCCTCCCGCGCGACGTGGAGATCGTGGCGGAGGTCACGCCGAGCCGCTTCCCGGAGTTCGGGGAGGACGCCGAGACGATCTTCGCGGCGTTCCGCGCGGCGGGGTTCGGCTGGGCGCTCCTGCACAACGTCTACGACGCGAGCACGCTCCGGGCCCCCGAGATCCATCCGCCCGTGCCGGTGTCGACGGTGCCGGACGAGAGCTGCGACCTGGTGCTCGCCCGCCGCTTCGCGCCGCCCTGAGGCGCGCCGCCCTCAGAAGAAGAGGCGGAGGCCCGCGACGACGGGGGCGAACGTGGTGGTGTGGCCGGTGCCGCGCACCACGTGCAGGCGAGCGGACGCGAAGGCACCGAGCGCACCGAGCAGCGCGTCGACACCGACGCCGGCGCTCGCGCCCACCTGCCAGCTCGTGGTCGTGTCCACCGGGGCCGGCGCGCCGCTCAGCGGGCCGAGGCGGTAGAGCCCGGCGCCCAGCAGCAGCACCGGGCGGAGCGCGGCACGCCGGGTCTCGCTGCCGCCGATGACGAGGCTCAGGCCGCCCCAGACGACGCGGCGCGCCGTGTCACCGGCCGCCGCCGGGAGCGACGTGGTGCCGCCGTCGAGCATCACGTCCAGCGGACTGCGGACGAGCGGCTGCCGCAGGCCGAGCACGAGGGCCGTGCCGGCGGTGGCGCCGGTGGCGCCGTGCGGGGCGATGCCCGCGCCGAGGAGCACCTGCGGCTCCTCCTGTGCGCGGAGGGCGGCGGGCGTCGCGAGACAGGCGAGGACCAGCGCGAGGCGGCGGCGCATCATCGGTCGAGGAACTGGCGGAGTGCGGCGCGGAAGTCGGGCGTGGCGCGCGCCGCCGCGTTCACCCGCGCACCGAGGGCGATGCCCTGCTCGAGGTCGAGGCCATCGAGGTCGTGCACGAGGCGCTTGAGGAAGCGCTGGGCCGAGCGGCTCGTCGCGGCCAGCTCGGCGACCGCCGCGTCGGCCGCGGCATCGAAGCCGTCGGCGGGGAGCACGCGCGTCACGAGGCCGAGCGCGCGCGCCTCGTCGGCGCCGATGACGCGTCCCGTGGCGGCGAGGTCGTACGCGGCGCGCGGCCCGACGAGCCGCCGCAGCTGCGCCATCACCATCGCCGGCACGAAGCCGCGCAGCACCTCGGGATAGCCGAACCGCGCGTCGTCGCGGGCGAGCACCAGGTCGCACGCGGCGGCGAGGCCGCACCCCCCGGCGAGCGCCCGCCCGTGCACGACCGCCACCACCGGAGCGGGACAGCTGCCCAGCGCGAGGAAGAGCCGGCCCAGGCGGAGCGCCTCCGCCTCGTTCTCCTCCGGCGTCCGGTCGGCCGACGCCAGCAGCTCCTCGAGGTCGGCACCGGCGCAGAAATCCTTCCCCGCGCCGCGCAGCACCACGACGGCGATCGCGTCATCCACCTCGGCCAGGGCCGCGTGCAGCTCCGCGATGAGCGCCTGCGAGAGCGCGTTGCGCTTCTCGGCCCGGTCGAGCGTGAGCGTGAGCACCGCGCCCTCGCGCTGGCGGCGGAGCGGCGCCGTCACGGCTGCCCGCCCGGCACGGGGAGCCGGCGCTCGTGCGTCCAGCTGCGGCCGTCCTGCTCGAAGACGAGCGTCACCAGCGCCTCGCGCGTCCCCTGCTCCGGCCGACCGCCGTCCCACGCGGGCAGCGCCGCGGTGCGGAAGCCGACCTCGCGGGCGCCACGCGGCGGCAGCGTGAGCGCCACCGTGGTGTCGACCGTCGCCTCGGTGGCACGCACGAGGGTGAGCGCGGAGTCGGCGTAGCACTTCACGACGACGGTCATCGTCCATGGCCGCGCGTCCGCCGGATCGTCGAGGCCCGGGAAGAGGCCGATGCTGAGCGGCGCCGGCGCGCGGCCTGGAGGCAGCGACGCCTCCAGCCGGGCGCGATGGTAGTTGAGCGGCTCCTTGGCCAGCTGGCGCCCGTCCGCCTCGAAGAGCGAGAGGCCGAAGTCGGTGAAGCGCGGCCACTGCTCGCGCGGCATCACCGCGTCGATGGCGATGCGCGTCGCCCAGGCGGGCGGCGTGAAGCGGATGGTGCGCCGCGCCCCGCCCGAGGGCGCGAGCGCCACCGCGCTCGCGGCGCCGACGGCGAGCGCCGTGACGGCGCCCCGCGCCTCGGCGGCCGTCGCGTTCGTGGCGATGGCGCGCACCGACGCCTCGCCGCCGGCCGTCGCGAGCGAGGCGTCGAGGCGGACGGGGCTCCGCCGCACGGTGACGCGGACGCGCGGCGGTTCACTGCCGGGCATCGCGACGGCGGCGAGCTCCCACGTGCCAGCCACCGCATCCGCGCCGTCGACGCCGAGGGTGGCGCCGGCCGGCCCGCCCGCCACCTCCACCTCGCCGCCGCCGAGCCGGGGCCGGCCGCCCGGCTCGTAGAGCTGCGCCATCGCCCCCGTCCCTTCTGGCGCGGCCTCGACGCGCACATCGAAGGCACGTCCCTCCTCGGCCGGCACCGGCACGCGCGCGACGCCGCCCGCGGGGACCAGCCGCTCCAGGCTCACCTCCGCGGGCGCCGCCGCGACGGGGACGACCACGGTGTGCACGAGCCGGAACGCCGGCCCCGCGAGCGTGTCCTTCGGCCAGCCGGTGACGGTGCCGGTCCACACGCCGGGGTCGCGCAGCGCGGCGGCGCGCACGCGCACGACGACGGCACCGCGCGCGCCGACGGTGACGCTCCGCGGCGGCACGAGCCACGGCACGTCGCTCCGCAGCGTGAACGTCTCCGGGGCGGCGTCGTCCCTGGCGAGGTCCCACGCCTGCAGCGTGTCGGCCGGGCCGCGGAAGCCATCGGCGCGGAACGCGGCGCGCGCGCGGGTGCCGGCCACGATGGCCTCCACCTCGGTCGCGCGGCGCTCGGTGGCGAGCCACCGCCACGCGGCGGCCACGTCCGGCAGGCCTGCGCCGTCGTCGAGCGCGGTGGCACCGGGCGTCGGACGGGCGGTGACCATGAGCGCACGCCGGATGCGCGCGGCGCGGACGGGACGCCCCTCCTGCACGAGCGCGGAGACGAGCACGGCCGCGAGCCCGGCGGCATGCGGCGAGGCCATGCTGGTGCCGTACTCGATCTCGCCGCCGCGGTCCCACGCGGGCACCGTCGAGAACGCGGCCCCGGGTGCCGCGAGGTCCGGCTTCCCCGTCTCGCCGCCGCGCGAGCTGAAGTACGCCACCGCCTCGGGGCCGTCGTGCCCCTGCGCGCGGAGGAACGGCGCGGGCCACGTCGCCGCGACCGAGATGGCGCGGCTCGCCGAGCCGGGGAAGCCGACCGTGCTGAGGCCGGGGCCGTCGTTGCCGGCGCTGATGGTGAACACGACGTCGGGGTTCGCGGCGAGCACCGAGTCCACGTAGGCGTCGATCCCCGCGCGCCCCTCCTCCTCGTTGCCGACGCCGAAGCTCATGTTCAGCACGAGCGGCATCCGCCGCTCGCGCGCGAAGGCGACGGCGTACGCGATGGCGCGGCGCATGGCGCCGGTGGTGGTGAGGCCGCCCTGCGCATTGTCGCTGATCTTGAGGCCGAGGAGCTGCGCACCGGGCGCCACGCCGTCGAAGCCCGCGACGCCGTACATCCGGTGCCCGGCGGCGATGCCGGCGACGTGGGAGCCGTGGCCGCTCGTGTCGAAGTAGAGGTCGAGCTGCGGCGCCGCGCGCGCGGCAGGCTCGGGCCCGAAATTGGCCGCGAGCGTGATCGGCGCACGCGCGCCGCCGTAGCCGAACGTCTCGAACGCCTGACGGTAGTCGTGCACGGGCGCCTCGCGTTCGAGCGAGCCGTCGCCGTCGGTGTCGGCGAACAGCACCCAGCCGTCGGTCGCCTTCGTGACGATGACGGGGAGCGCGTCGGTGTCGTCGCCGTCGCCGTCGAGGTCGCTCGCGGGGAGGGCGCCAAGGGGCCGCTCGGCGAGGGTGCCGCCGAACCAGGGCCCCTTCGGCGCGCGCGCGCGCATCGCACCGAAGCCGCGCAGCAGCGTGCCGCCGACCACGACGGCATCGCCCGTCGGTTCGAGCGGCTCGAGCACGACGCGCCCCTCGCCCGAGAAATCGCGCAGGTCGAGGAGCTTCCGCTCGCCGGTGCTGGTGAGGCCGAGGCCGGGGATGCCGGCGTCGACGCCCGAGTCGAGGATGCCGATGAGCACGCCACGTCCGTCGGACGTGGGCCGCTCCGCGCGAAGCACATCGACGCGGGTGCTGGCGAGCGGCATGAGGCCGAGCCGCGCGGCGACGGCGGGTGGCACGGCGGGCTCGCCGGGCGCCGAGCCCTGCTGCGCCTGCAGCGCGGGCCCGGCGAGCGCGGCGCACAGCGCGAGCGCGGCCGCGCGGCGCGGCTCACGCATGCCCGTCGCCCACGCGGCCGGGGAGGACGAACGGCCCGAGGTGCGGGCCGTCCCAGCTCGCGGTGACGCGGAGCAGGAAGGCGAGCGTGTCGCGCGTCTCCTCCGGCGTCACGATGGCATCGGCGAAGCCGCGGGCCGCGGCGTACGTCGCGTCGAGCTGCGCCTCGTAGTCGGCGCGCATCCGGTCGACCGCGGCGGCGAGCTCGGGCGCGGGCGGCTGCTTCGCCGCCTTCGCCTGCTGCAGCGCGGGGCCGTGCACCGCCTGCACGGCGCTCTCCCCCTCCATCACCGCCATGCGGCCGGTCGGCCACGAGACGATGAAGTCGGGGTCGAAGCCCTGCCCCGCCATCGCGTAGTAGCCGGCACCCGAGGCGTGGTTCACGGTGAGCACCAGCTTCGGCACCGTCGCCGTCGCCATCGCCTCGACGAAGCGCGCCCCCGCGCGGATGATCCCCGACTCCTCGGCCTCGGTGCCGACCATGAAGCCGGACACGTCCTGCACGAACAGGAGCGGCAGCCGCTCGCGGTCGGCGGTCTCGATGAAGTAGGCGGCCTTCTCGGCGGACTCCGTGTAGATGATCCCGCCGAAACGCGGCCGCTCGCCGGGCGCGCCCTTGATGATGCCGCGCTGGTTCGCGATGACGGCGACGGGCCAGCCGCCGATGCGCGCGTGGCCGCAGAGCAGCTCCTTCGCGACGTCGGGCTGGAACTCGTCGAGCCGCCCGCCGTCGAGCACCGCGTCGAGCACGTGGCGCATGTCGTACGAGAGGCGGTGGTCGGCGGGGAGCGTGTCGTACAGCGTCTCGGGCGCGCGCGCCGGCGGCGCGGCCTCGGCGACGCGGGTGCCGGCGCCCGCGGGGAGCGGCAGCCGCGCGACGTACTCCCGGAGGCGCTCGAGGCACTCGGCGTCGGTGGCGGCGCGGTAGTGCGCGACGGCGGAGCGTGCGGTGTGGGTGACGGCGCCGCCGAGCGTCTCGGCGTCGACCACCTGTCCGGTCGCCCCCTTCACGAGGTTCGGGCCGCCGAGGCCCATGAAGCTCGTGCCCTCCACCATGAAGATCACGTCGGAGAGCGCGGGCAGGTACGCGCCGCCCGCGATGCAGCTGCCCATCACCGCGGCGACCTGCGGCACGCGGAGGTAGCGGCGCATGAGCGAGTTGTAGTAGAAGATGCGTGCGGCACCGTACTGGCCGGGGAAGACGCCGTCCTGGTACGGGAGGTTCACGCCCGCGGAGTCGACCAGGTAGACGATCGGGATGCGCTGGCGCATCGCGATCTCCTGGGCGCGGAGGATCTTGGTGATCGTCTCGGGCCACCAGCTGCCGGCCTTCACCGTCGCGTCGTTCGCGACGACCACCACCGGCCTCCCCGCGACGAGGCCGATGCCGGTGAGGACGCCGGCCGCGGGCGCCTGGCCGTCGTACCGGTCGTGCGCGATGAGGAGGCCGACCTCGAACCACGGGGAGCCGGGGTCGAGCAGCCGCTCGACGCGCTCGCGCGGGGGGAGCTGGCCCTTCGCGCGCATCTTCGCGGCGCGCTCGGGCCCGCCGCCGGCCTTCGCGCGGTCGGCGAGCGCCTGGTACGCCGCGGTGAGGGCGCGCAGGCGGCTGCCGCTCACGTCGCCTGCCGCGCGGCCGCCCAGCGCTCGATGTACGCCACGAGGTCGCTCGTGGGCGTGCCGGGGCCGAAGAGGGTGCCCGTCCCCTGCCGCTCGAGCGTCTCCATGTCCTCCTTCGGGATGATGCCGCCGCCGGTGAGCAGGATGTCGGGGCGGCCCGCCTCGTCCAGCAGCTGGCGCACGCGGGGGAAGAGCGTCATGTGCGCGCCGGAGAGGATCGAGAGGCCCACCACGTCCACGTCCTCCTGGACGGCGGCGGTGGCGATCATCTCGGGGGTCTGGTGGAGGCCGGTGTAGATGACCTCCATGCCGGCGTCGCGGAGCGCCGCGGCGACGACCTTGGCGCCGCGGTCGTGGCCGTCGAGGCCGGGCTTGGCGATGAGGACGCGGATCGGCATGCGGCGGTTCCCGTGTGGCGGCCCGGGTCAGGCGGCCGGGCCGAGGAGGTGGTCCACCACGGCGGCGACGGACGGGAAGGCGCGCACGTCGGTGCGGTGGCGGTGCAGGCCGAGCGGGTCGACGAGCACGACGTCGAGCCCCGCGGCACGCGCGCCGACCACGTCCACCTCGTACAGGTCCCCGACGTAGAGCGTGGTCGCGGGGTCGGCGCCGAGGGCGTCGAGCGCGGGGGAGAAGATAGCGGGATCGGGCTTCTCCACCCCGACCAGCGCGGAGTCGATGACGACCTCGAACGCGTCCCGCAGGCCGGCGGCGACGAGCGCCGACTCCACGCGGCCGTCCGAGTTGGAGACGACGCCGAGCCGGCGGCCGGCGGCGGCGAGGCGGTCGAGCGCGGGCCGGGTGGCGGCGGGGACGCCGCCCCACAGGTGCCTCTCGAGGTGGAGCTCGCGGAGCGTGTCGCGCACGACGCCGAGCTCGGCCTCGGGGACGCCGGCCAGCGTGAAGAGCGACTCGAGGTAGCGCGTCGCGCGCTCCCGGTCGGTCGCCTTCGCGACCTCGAGGCGCCGGGCGGCGTCGGCGGCGACCGCCTCGAGCTGGGGTCCGGTGAGCGGGCGCCGCAGCGCGGCGCCGACGCCCGCGGCGAGGCGGGCGTAGTCGAGGAAGATGAGCGTGTTGCCCGCGTCGAACAGGACGGTCCGCGCGGAGGGCCGCGCCGGGGCCGGCCCGCCGCTCACCGGAAGCGCAGCAGGCCCGCGAGGCCGTCGACCGCGTCGCGCGCGGCGTCGTCCTGGAGCACGCGCACCTCCACGCGCTGGCGCAACGCCTCCTCGATGGCATCGTCGATGAGGTCGAGCACCGGCTGCGCCTCCCCCTCGCCGCGCGTCTCGCGCGCGTGCTCCACGAGCCGCCCCGTCTCGCTCGCGCGGAAGCCCTGCAGCCGCGCATCGGGGTCGACGAGGAGCGTGCGCACCTGCCCGCGCGCCAGCGCCTTCAGGGTCACGCTGACACCGTTCTTGGCCCAGCCCGCGCCCCACGCCTCCTCCAGCTCGCGGGCGAGTGCGCCCTCCACGCCGCGGTCGGCGACGTCGCGCACCTCCAGCGCCATCGCATGCACGAGGGCGGGCGTGGCGGCCTTCGGCGCGAGCTTCGCGAAGCCGAGCAGCTTGCCGGCCTGGTACTCGTGGAGGAACGGCTCCACCTGCGGCGCCTCGGGGCCGGGGCCGGCGAGCACGATGCCGTGCACCGGGTGGCGGCGCTCGTGGTCGAAGAGGAGCCGGGCGATCGCCTCGAAGTGGCGCTTCCCCTCCTCGCGGATCCGGTTGTGGTAGGCGTGCTCGCCCCAGCCGGGGGCGTCCTGGTCGCCGCGGAAGCGGCCGCCGCGCGTGGCCGCGGCGGCGATCCCCTCCAGCTCGCGGCAGCCGTACGCCGTCACCTCGAACAGGCGCGCCTGCACGCGGTCGAGCACCACGGTGAGCAGCCGCCCGAACGACGCCTCCACCGCCGCGAGCTCGCGGACGAGCGCCGTCTCCTCGACGGCGATGCGCGACTTGTAGACGACCGGCAGCGGCGTCACCTCGAAGAGGTCGAGCGCCTCGCAGGCGAAGACGGCGACGCCCTGCGTGGCCGGCAGGTTGGCCGGCTGGCGCAGGTGCTCGAGGATGCGCGCGAGGTCGCGCTCGACCTCCGCGTGCACGTGGCGCTCGAGGCCGAGCCGCCCGAGCCCCTCGGCGGTCTCGCGGATGCGGTTCTTGAGCTTGATGGCATACTTGCCGCGCGCGCGGTCGCGCGGCTCCAGCTTGAGGTAGCACGAGACCACGCGGTGCCGCCCGATGCGCAGCTTCGTGAGCTGCGCGAGCAGCGCGCGGACGCGCTCCTCGGGCGCGGCCTCCGCGGCCCGGACCTTCGTGCGGACCCCGCGCTGCTGCTGGGCGACCCTAGAAGAAGACTGGCTCACGGAAGCTCCCGTAGATCGTCTCGAGTTCGTGCCGGATCTCGTGCAGCGTGCAGTAGGCGCGCGCGCAGTCGAGCATCGGCGGGATGAGGTTGCGCCCCTCCTGCGCGGCCGCGCGGAGGGCGCCCAGCGTGGCGGCCACGAGCACGCCGTCGCGCTCGGCGCGCAGCGCGGCGAGGCGCGCGCGCTGCTGCCACTCGGCCTGCTCGTCCACCTTGAGGATCGGCACCGGCGGCTCGTCGGCCTCGGTGAACGCGTTCAGCCCCACGAGCGTCCGGCGCCCCTGCTCCACCTCGTGCTGGAAGCGGCTCGCCGACTCGGCGATCTGCCGCTGGAACCAGCCGCGCTCGATCGCGGCGACGACGCCGCCCTGCGCGTCGATCTCGGCGAACAGCCCCTCGGCCTCGCGCTCGAGGCGGTCGGTGAGCGCCTCGACGAGGTACGAGCCGCCGAGCGGGTCGGCGACGTTGGCGACGCCGGTCTCGTAGGCGAGGATCTGCTGCGTGCGGAGCGCGATGCGCACCGAGTCCTCGGTGGGGAGCGCGAGCGTCTCGTCGAGCGCGTTCGTGTGCAGCGACTGCGTGCCGCCGAGCACCGCCGCGAGCGCCTGGTACGCCACGCGCACGACGTTGTTGTACGGCTGCTGCGCCACGAGCGAGACGCCGGCGGTCTGGCAGTGGAAGCGCATCTTGAGCGAGCGCGGGTCCGCGGCGCCGTACCGCTCGCGGAGGTGCCGCGCCCAGATGCGCCGCGCGGCGCGGAGCTTGGCGATCTCCTCGAAGAAGTCGTTGTGCACGTCCCAGAAGAACGAGAGCCGCGGCGCGAAGCCGTCGACCGCGAGCCCCCGCGCCAGCCCCTCCTCCACGTACCGGAAGCCGTTCGCGAGCGTGAACGCCAGCTCCTGCGCCGCCGTCGCCCCGGCCTCGCGGATGTGGTAGCCGCTGATGGAGATCGGGTTGTACTTCGGCGCGTGCTCGGACGCCCACGCGAACATGTCGCCGATGAGCGAGAGCGAGGGCGCGGGCGGGTAGAGCCACGCGTGCTGCGCCATGTACTCCTTGAGGATGTCGTTCTGCACCGTCCCCTGGAGCCGGTGCGCCGGCACCCCCTGCTTCTCGGCCGCCGCCACGTAGAAGCAGAACAGCATCGCCGCGGGGCCGTTGATCGTCATCGAGACCGAGACCCGGTCCATCGGGATGCCGTCGAACAGCGTCTCCATGTCCCGCAGGCTCGAGATCGCGACGCCGCACTTCCCCACCTCGCCGAGCGAGCGGGGATGGTCGCCGTCGTAGCCCATGAGCGTGGGGAAGTCGAACGCGACGGAGAGGCCGGTCTGGCCGCGCTCGAGGAGGAACTTGTACCGCCGGTTCGTGTCCTCGGCGGTGCCGAAGCCGGCGAACTGGCGCATCGTCCAGAGGCGGCCGCGGTACATCGTCTCGTGGATGCCGCGCGTGTACGGGTACTGGCCCGGCAGCGCCGCGGGGTCGACGTGGGGCGCGTCGGCCGGCGTGTACGCCAGCTCCAGCTCGCGGCCCGAGATGGTGGTGAAGTCGGTGTCGTCGCGCACGGGCTGCGCGGCGGCCTTCTCGCGCCAGGCGCGGACCTCCTCGCGCAGCGCCTCGAGTTCGCGCTCCTTGAGCGCCAGCAGCTCGGCGAGCTGCTCGGCCTGGGCCCATCCCGCCATGGTCATGCCTTCGCTCCCGTCCGGAGTCCGTCCACCAGCCCGGCGGCGAGGTCGTACGGGCTGAGGCGCCCGTCGGCGAGCTCGTCGAGGCTCCTGTCGATGAGGCCGTCCACGTCGGCCTCCTCCCGCGCCCAGCGCCGCAGCGCGCGGTCGACCACCTCGCGCGTGCGCTGCGCGAGCCGCGTGCGGCGGCGGCGCGCGAGTTCCCCGCCCTGCTCGAGCCAGGCGTGGTGCCGGTCGAGCTCGGCCACGAGCGCGTCGATCCCCTCGCGCTTCGCCGCGGCCACCATCCGCACCGGCGCCTCCCAGCCCCCCTCCTCCGAGGCGCGGACCACGTCGCGCGGGCGCTGCAGCGCCCCGTGGTGCGCAGGGACGCGCATCCCGACGTTCCCCTTCCGGATGCCGAGCGCCAGCTCGATCTCGCTCTTCATCCGGTCGGCACCGGGGCGGTCGGCCTTGTTCACGACGTAGACGTCGGCCGCTTCCATGAGTCCCGACTTGAGCGCCTGGATGCCGTCGCCCGACTCGGGCACGAGCACGAGCGCCGTGGTGTCGGCCGACTGGTGCACGTCCAGCTCGGTCTGCCCGACGCCGACGGTCTCGATGACGACGCGGTCGAACCCCGCCGCATCGAGCACGTCGCAGACCTCGCGCGTCGCGGTCGCGAGCCCGCCGAGCGAGCCGCGCGTGGCCATGGAGCGGATGTAGACGCCGGGATCGAGCGCGACCGACTCCATGCGGATGCGGTCGCCGAGGAGGGCACCCCCGGTGAAGGGGCTGGTGGGGTCGACCGCGACGACGGCGACCCGGAGGCCGGCCGTGCGGTACGCCTGCACGAGGCACTCGACGAGCGTCGACTTCCCCGCGCCCGGCGGCCCCGTGATCCCGACGCGACGCGCCCGCCCCAGGTGCGGGTGCAGGCGCGCGAGGAGCTGCTCGAAATCGGGCCGCGCGTTCTCGACCATCGTGATCGCGCGGGCGACGGCAGCCGTCCGGCCGGCCAGGAGGTCGGCCAGCAGGCGGTCAAGGCTCATAAGGACGAAAGATAGCGCCGGGACCCGCTCAGGTGCCGGGCCAGCGCGTCATCCGGAGCGGGTTCCGGAACAGGTGGCTCGGCAGCAGGAAGATGACGGTGAACATGCCCCCGGCGAAGAAGAGCCCCGTCACCAGGATCTCGAACCGTCGGGTGACGCTCCAGACCAGCACGCTGATGAGCCCGATGGTGAACGCGACGAGCGAGAGCAGCACGCGCCGCACCTGCTGCTTCAGGAAGCGGTGCAGCTCCGCCTGGTCGCGCGGGTGGAGGCGGACGCGGATCTCGTCGCGCTCGAGGCGGCGCAGCACGTCGCGCGCCTGCCGCAGCACGTTGAGCGCCTCCTGCCCCAGCTCCGCGAGCCGCCCCGACGCGTCCGACGCCTCGCCCGCCACGAGCTTCGCCGTGTACCGCGGGATCCGCGGCTCGAGGATCGGGATGAGGTTGAAGTTCGGGTCGTACCGGTAGCCGAGCCCCTCCACCAGCATGCCGGCGCGCATGAAGTACACGAGGTCCGACGGCATGAGCAGCGGGAACTCGTAGAAGGTCTGGAAGATCTCCTCCACGATGCGCTGCACCTGGCGCGGCGAGAGGTCGGGCCTGAGCGAGATCGCCATGAGGCGCGTGGCCGCGTCCCGGATGACGGCGCGGTCGGCGTCGGGGTCGAGGAGGCCGAGCTCGTAGAAGCAGCTCACCATGCCGTCCACGTCGCGGCGCTGCGCGGCGAGCATGGTGCGCATGATCCGGTCGCGGAGCCCGGGGTCGACGCGGAGCACCATGCCGAAGTCGAGCAGCACGAGCCGGCCCTGGTCGTCCCAGAGCAGGTTGCCGGGGTGCGGGTCGGCGTGGAGGATGCCGTCCTCGAGGATCATCTTGAGGTATGCGTCCACCACGGTGCCCATCACGTCGGCGAGGCTCGTCTCGCCGCGGGCGATGCGGTCGGCCAGCCGGTCGACGCGCGTCCCCTCGACGAACTCGAGCACGAGCACCCGGCGCCGCACCAGCGTCGTCACCACGTCGGGCACCACCACGCGCGGCGTGCCCGCGAAGATGCCGCGCACCGTCGCCGCGTGCTTCGCCTCCTCGCGGAAGTCGAGCTCGTCCCGGATGCGCTTGGCGAACTCGTTCACCACGTTCGAGATCGCCTGCACCTGGTGCCCCGGGAAGAGGAGCGCGAGGACGACGATCATCCGGAACGCGATGTCGAGGTCCTCCTGCACCATCCGGGCGACGCCGGGGCGCAGCACCTTCACCACCACCTCGCGCCCCTGGTACGACGCGCGGTGCACCTGCCCGAGGGAGGCGGCGGCGATCGGCTCCGGGTCCCACCGCTCGAACACCTCGCGCACCGGCGCGCCCAGCTCCTCGCGCACCACCTGCTCCGCCGAGCCCGCCGGCAGCGGCGGCACGGCGTCGGTGAGCGTGGCGATCTCGCCGAGGTACGGCTCGGGGAGGATGTCGGCGCGCGAGGCGAAGAGCTGCGCGAGCTTGATGTAGGTCGGGCCGAGGCCGGCGAGGGTGCGCACGAGCCGCTTCGCGCGGGCGCGATGGTCGGCCTCGGTGCGGCGGGCGGGGCCGCCGAGGAGGAGCAGGCGCCGCCGGTCCCGCGCGAAGGCGAGGATGAACGGCAGCAGCCGCGCGAAGACGAGGAGGAGGCGCACCTAGAGCAGCAGCGCCGACGAGAGGCCGAGCAGCAGCCCGAAGCCGCAGACGTCGGTGAACGTCGTGACGAAGATCGATGACGCGATGGCGGGGTCGACGTCGAACTTCTCGAGGATGATCGGGATGAAGGCGCCCGCGAGGCCGGCGACCAGCAGGTTCCCCGTCATCGCCATGAAGACCACGACGCCGAGCTTCCACCCCTGCCCGAGGGCGACGGCGGCGAGCGCGGTGATGATGCCGTTCGCGAGGCCGTTGATGACGCCGACGAGCGCCTCCTTCGTCACCACGCGCACCGCCTGCCCCGCGGGGATGAGGCCGAGCGCCAGGCGGCGCACCGTCACCGCGAGCGCCTGCGTGCCCGCGTTGCCGCCCATCCCGGCGATGATCGGCATCCACGCCGAGAGCACCACGATCCGGCTCACGACGTCCTGGAACGCCAGCACCACGGCGCCCGCGACGAACGCGGTGAGCAGGTTGACGCAGAGCCACGGCAGGCGGCTCCGCACCGCGTCCTCCCAGCGGGCGCCGAGCTCCTCGTCGCCCGAGGTGCCGCCGAAGCGGAGGATGTCCTCCGTGGCCTCCTCCTCGATGACGTCGGCAACGTCGTCGAAGGTGATGCGGCCCAGCAGCCGGCCCTGCGGGTCGGTGACGGCGAGCGCGGGCACGTTGTACCGCTGCAGCGTGCGCGCCACCTCCTCCTGGTCCTCCTCGGGCGACACGGTGCCGATCGGCGGCGTCATGATCTCGCGCACGGGGCGCGCGGGCGCCGCGAGCACGAGGTCCTTCAGGGCGAGCTCGCCGACGAGCCGGCCCTGGTCGTCGGTGACGAAGACGGTGTAGAAGTCGCCGACCTCGTCCGCCATGCGGCGCACCGCGTCAATCGCCTCCACGGCCGAGAGCCCGTCGCCGACGGCGACGACCTCGGTGGTCATGAGGCCGCCGGCGGACTTCTCGTCGTACGAGAGGAGGCGCTCGACGTCGGCGCGGTCCTCGACCTCGCGGAGGATCGCCTCCTGCTGCTCCGGCTCCAGCTCGCCGATGACGTCGGCCGCGTCGTCGTCGGAGAGCTCCTCGACGATGCCGGCCGCCGTGCTCGGCGGGAGCGCCACCATCATCTCGGTGGTGATCGACGGGTCGATCTCGACCAGCGCCTCGGCGGAGAGCTCGGGCGGCAGCGCGCGGACGACGCGGAGGCGCTCGCCGTCCGCGAGCGCGGCCAGCACGTCGGCGAGGTCGGCCGGCTCGACGTGGCGCGCGAGCTCGATGAACGGCCCGAGCTCGCGGTCGCGCGCGAGGTGGACGAGCTTCTCGATGGCGGGCGAGCGGAGCGTCACGCGCGCACCTCCCCGCCGAGCGGGATCGCGGCGGCCGCCGCGCGGACGAGCAGCCGCTCGACGCGCGTTCCCGAGGCGTGCAGCACGTCGATCTCCAGCCCCGCGACGGCGAAGCGCTCCCCCGGCTGCGGGATGCGGCCGGCCAGCTCGGCGACGAGCCCGGCCAGCGTCTCGGCGCGCCCCTCCGGCAGCCGCACGCCGAACCGCTCCTCCACCTCGCCGCGCGCGGTGGAGGCGTCGGCCTCGAGCACGGCGGCGCCCGTCTCGGCGGGCGCGGGCGCGGGCTCGTCGTGCTCGTCGTGGATCTCGCCGACGAGCTGCTCCAGCAGGTCCTCCAGCGTGCAGAGGCCAAGGGTGCCGCCGAACTCGTCGAGCACGACGGCGAGGTGCCGCCGCTCGCGCTGCATGTCGAGGAGCAGGTCGCCGGCGCGGCGGCTCGCGGGCGTCATCGCCACGGGCCGGATCGGCAGCGGGTCGCCCGCCTGCCACTTGAACAGGTCGAAGACGTGCACCATGCCGACGATCTCGTCGAGCGTGCCGCGGTAGACCGGCAGGCGCGAGTAGCCGGACTGCGCGAAGACGAGCGCGATCTCGGTCGGCGGCATCTCGGCGGGGACGGCGACGACGTCGGTGCGCGGCGTCATCACCGTGCGCACCGGCCGCTCGGCGAACGAGATCACGCCGTCGGCAATGCGCAGGTCGGCGTCGGCGCGGGGGGCGAGCGCCGCGCCCTCGCGCCAGACGGCGCGGAAGTCGGGCGGCGCGTTGGGCGGGCGCGCGGGCAGCAGGAGGCGGAGCCCGCGCGAGACGACGTCGAGCACCGGGCCGATGCGCGCCATGACCGCCTCGGCGCGCAGCTCGGTGAGCCAGCGCGGCACGAAGTAGCCGGCGCCGAGCACGAGCGGCACCGCGCCGATGGCGAGCACCGCCGCCGACCCCGCCACCCCGCCCGAGGCGACCACCGCCGGCACCGCCGCCGCGAGCAGGATGACGCCGAACGACGTGAGCGACGACGCCGCCGAGAGCCGCTCCTCCACCGCCGCGAGCCCCGCAAGCGACATCTCGCCGCGCCGGAGCCGGAGCGCCACGGCGCGCGCGATGACGGCGCGGCTCACCGCGAGGAGCGCGGCGCCGGCCGTGGCGCCGAACGCGGTGGCGACGAAGCCGGCGGCGAGGACGAGCCAGTGGACGATCACGCCTCGGCCTCCGCGGCGTCGGGCGCGTCGACCGGTGCGGCGACGCGGCGCGCGAGGACCCGCCGCACGCGGCGCCGCACCACCAGCTCCACCACCAGCTCGATCGCGCCGAGCTGCAGCACCTCGCCGGAGCGCGGCACCCGGCCCGCCTCGGCGAGCACGAGCCCGCCGACGGTGCTCACGTCGTCGCGGCCGAAGGCGTGCCCGAGCGCCTCCTCCAGCTCGGCGAGCGGCACGCCGCCCAGCACGCGCAGCGCGCCGTCCTCGAGCGGGACGATCGGCTGCGCCTCGTCGACGTCGTACTCGTCGCGGATCTCCCCGACGACCTGCTCCATGATGTCCTCGAGCGTCACGAGCCCGGCGGTGCCGCCGAACTCGTCGACCACGACGGCGAGGTGGCTGCGGGCGCGCTGGAAGTCGCGGAGCTGGCGGTCGAGCGTCTTCCCCTCGGGGACGAACGCCGCCGGGCGCACGAGCGCCTGCCACGGCGCGTCGTCCGGGTCGTCGAGGCGGGCGAGCACGTCCTTGGCGTGCAGCACGCCGACGACGGCGTCGGGGTGGCCGTCGTACACCGGGAGCCGCGCGTGCTGCGAGCCGCGCAGCGTCTCCAGCATCTGCGCGCGCGGCCACGCGGTGTCGACGGCGACGATGTCGATGCGGGGCGTCATCACCTCGGCGACGGTCGTGTCGGCGAGGGAGAAGATGCCGAGGAAGACGTCGCGCTGGGCGGCGGCGGCCTCGGGCGCGGTGCGCTGTCCCTGCGCGTCGGCCCACTGCACCGCGCGGACGAGCGGGCGGAGCGGCACGAGCGAGCGGAGCGCGAGGCGGCGTGCGGGGAGGGTGATCTCGGGCGCGAGGTCGGCGAGGACGCGCGGCAGCAGGTCGGCGACGACCCACACGAGCAGCACGGCGACGGCGAGCCGCGCGAGCGCGATCCCCGAGGGCCACACCCACCAGGTGACGGCGATCGAGGCGGCGACGCCCGCGAGCACGAGCAGCGCCAGGTGCGCCACGTGCAGGCGGCGGTGGATGGCGAGCTCGCCCGCGACCTGGTGCGTGCTCTCCGCCTCCACCTCCGATTCGGCGGCGAGGGCGAGGAGCGCCGCCCAGATGGTCAGCGCCCCCGTCGCGAGGGGGACGAGCAGCCGCGCGAGCAGCTCCATCAGGAGGCGCGCCGCGCCGCGGACGGCACGAGCCGCCGCACGTACCGCTCCTGGCGACGCCACATCGGCGCCCGCTCGCGGCCGTCCCCCTCCGGGTGGTCCCAGCCGAGCGCGTGCAGCGTGCCGTGGACGACGAGGCGCACCAGCTCCTCGCGCGCGGGGACGCCGCGCGCGCGCGCTTCGCGCGCGGCGACCCACGGGCAGACGTACACGTCGCCCGCGGGGCGCGGGCCGCCGAGCTGGAAGCTGAGCACGTCGGTGGGGCGGTCGTGGCCCTTCCATGCGCGGTTCATCGCGCGCATGCGGTCGCGGCCGACGAAGGTGACGCTCATGTCGGCCGCCGCGCGCTCGCCGGCGAGGACGGCGCCCACGACGCGGCGCACGGTCGCGGCGGGCAGCCCCCCGCGACCCGCCACCGCGACCGCCGGCGCCGCCCGCTCAGCCGCTCGCGTCCTCGGCGTAGGCACGGATGATCTCGCGCACGAGCCGGTGGCGCACCACGTCCGTCTCCTGCAGGTAGCAGAAGGCGATCCCGTCGATCCCCGGGAGCACGCGCTCGATCTGCACGAGCCCCGAGTCCTCGCGCTTCGGCAGGTCGATCTGCGTCTTGTCGCCCGTGACGACGGTCTTGCTGTTCACGCCGAGGCGCGTGAGGAACATCTTCATCTGGGCGCCGGTGGCGTTCTGCGCCTCGTCGAGGATGATGAACGCGTCGGCGAGCGTGCGGCCGCGCATGTAGGCGAGCGGCGCGATCTCGATGATCCGCTGCTCGAGCGCGCGCTGCACCCGGTCGTGCGGCATCATGTCCTCCAGCGCGTCGTACAGCGGCCGGAGGTACGGGTCGACCTTCGCCTGCAGGTCGCCCGGGAGGAAGCCGAGCGACTCGCCCGCCTCCACGGCGGGGCGCGCGAGGATGATGCGCTTCACGCGCTTGCGCGCCAGCGCCTCGACCGCCTTCGCCACCGCGAGGTACGTCTTCCCCGTGCCCGCGGGGCCGACGCCGATGACGATGTCGTTCGCCTCGATGAGCTTCAGGTAGTCGCGCTGGCCCGCGGTCTTCGGCACGATCGCCTTGCGGAGCCCGGGGAGGACGATCTTCCCGTCGGCCGACGGCGGCTCGAGCGGCGCCACGCCGTCGTGCGCGAGGCGGTGGATGTCCTCGGGCCCGACCGCCTCGCCCATGCGCGCGAGGTCGATCACGCCCTGCACCACCGGCGTCGCGCGCTCGATCGCCTCGAGCGGGCCGGCGAGCGTCATCGCGTCGCCGCGGAAGGCGATCCGCACGCCGAGCGAGCGCTGCAGCTCGGCGAGGTTGCCGTCGTTCACGCCGGCGAGCAGCAGCGGGTCGGCGCCCTCGGTGGAGAGGCGGTGGGTGATGTCGTCAGCCATGCCGGGCGGACGAGCGGACGGGCGGACGGGCGGACCGGCACGGACGGGCGCGCATGGTCAGGCCTCAGCGATGGTGGTCAGGTGGAGCGCGGCGAGGTCGGCGGGCTTCACGGCGGTCGGCGCGCCCTCGAGCAGGGCGCGGGCGGCGGTGGTCTTGGGGAACGCCACCACGTCGCGCAGGCTCGGGGCGCCGGCCAGCAGCATCGCCACGCGGTCGAAGCCGATGGCGAAGCCGCCATGCGGCGGCGCGCCCGCGGCGAGGCCGTCGAGCAGGAAGCCGAAGCGGCGCTGCTGCTCCTCCGCGCCGATGCCGAGGAGCCGGAAGATGTGCGCCTGCACCGCGGGATCGGTGATGCGGATGGAGCCGCTGCCGAGCTCGACGCCGTTGTACACGGCGTCGTAGTGCTGCGCGCGGCAGCGCCCGGGGTCGGCGTCGAGGATGCCGACGTCGTCCGGGTGCGGCGCCGTGAACGGATGGTGCGCCGGCACGTGCGTCCCCGAGTCGGGGTCGAGCTCGAAGAGCGGGAAGTCGACGATCCAGCAGAAGGCGTGCGCGTGCGTCGCCACCGCGTCGGGGCGGCGGCACAGCAGCGCGCGCACGTTGGCGAGCGCGGGGCTCGTGATCGCGTCCGGCCCGCTGGCGGCCAGCAGCAGGTCCCCCTCGGCGCCGCCGAGCCGCTCGAGCGCGGCCACGCCGATCGCCTTCACCCCCTGCCCCTCCCAGCCCGCGGCCGTGCGCTTCGCCCAGATGAGCCCGCCGGCCTTCGCGGCCTTGGCGGCGGCGGTGAACGCGTCGAGCTCCTTGCGGCTCGCGGCGCCGCCGCCGGCGACGACGATGCCGCGCACACGGCCGCCGGCCGCGATGGCGTCGTGCACGAACGGGGCGGCGTCGGGCTGCACGAGCGGCGTGAGGTCGCGGATCTCGAAGCCGTAGCGGAGGTCGGGCTTGTCGATGCCGAACCGCTCCATCGCCTCGTGCCACGCCATCCGCGGGAACGGCCGCGGGATCGCGTGCCCCGCCTCGGCCCACAGCTCGACGAGCACCGCCTCGATCACGTCCTGCACGTCCTGCTGGCCGACGAAGCTCGCCTCGAGGTCGATCTGCGTGAACTCGGGCTGGCGGTCGGCGCGGAGGTCCTCGTCGCGGAAGCAGCGCGCCACCTGGAAGTACCGGTCGTAGCCGGCCACCATCAGCAGCTGCTTGTAGATCTGCGGCGACTGCGGCAGCGCGTAGAACTCGCCCGGATGCACGCGGCTCGGCACGAGGTAGTCGCGCGCGCCCTCGGGCGTCGGCTTCGTGAGGATCGGCGTCTCGATCTCGAGGAAGCCGAGGTCGGAGAGCGTGCGGCGCGCGCGCTGGGCGAGGCGGTGGCGCAGGATGAGGTTGTGCTGCAGCTCGGGGCGGCGCAGGTCGAGCAGGCGGTGCTTGAGGCGCAGCTCCTCGGCGGCGAGCTCCTCCCCCTCCTTCCGCGCGACCGGGATCGCCGGCGTCACGGCGGGGCCGACGACGCGGAACGCGGTGACGCGCACCTCGATGTCGCGCGTGACGAGCGACGAGTCGCGCGCGCCCTCGGGGCGGAGCTCCACGATCCCCTCGCACAGCGCGACCGACTCGGTGCCCGCGTCCTGCCCGGCGGCGAGCACCTCGGGCGGCGTCCAGCGCGGGTCGAACGAGAGCTGGACGATGCCGTCGCGGTCGCGCAGGTCGATGAAGACGAGCCCGCCCAGGTCGCGGCGGCGGTGCACCCAGCCGCCGAGGCGGACGGGCTGGCCGACGAGGTCGCGCGTGAGCGAGCCGCAGCGGTGCGTGCGGAGCGAGGTGGCAGCGTGGTTCATGCGGTGAGGAGGTCGCGTTCGGCGCTCGCCAGCGCGTCCACGAAGCGGTCGGCGTCGGCGGCGTCGAGCAGCCGCTGGCGCACCGGCTCGCGGCGCACGAGGCGCGCGATCTTGCTGAGGAGGCGGACGTGGTCGCCGGCCGCGGTGTCGGGGCCGACGAGCAGGAACAGGAGGCGGACGGGCTGGCCGTCGATCGCCTGGAACGGGATCGGCTGGCGGGTCACCCCGGCCACGAGCCCCACCTCGGCGACGGCGGGGCTCCGGCCGTGCGGGATGGCGACGCCGAAGCCGATGCCGGTGGAGAGCTTCTCCTCCCGGTCCTCCACCGCTCGCTGGATCGCCGCGACGTCCGCGCCGGTGGTGCTGGCGAGGAGCGCGCAGAGCTCCCGGATCGCGTCCCGCTTGGTGGACGCGCCGAGGGGCAGGCGGACGTGGGAGGGGGGGAGGATGGCGCTGGGGAGCACCAGCGAAAGGTAGCGGAGAGGCTCACGGCGGGGCGGACGCTGCGCGGGCGGACGCTGCGCGGGCGGACGAGCGGACGGGCGGACTGGCGGAAGGTGGATCACGCTCGGCGGGCGCATGGCTCGGCATGGCGACCGCCCAGACGGTCCGCCCGTCCGCTTGTCCGCCCGTCCGCCCCAGCGTCCGTCCGCCCGTCCGCTCGTCCGCCTAGCTTCCTGCCATGCCCCCCACCCTCCTCGACCTCGCCCCGGCCCAGTCGCTCGACGTGCTCACCGCGTGGGTCGCGGCGGAGGGGCTGCCGAGGTACCGGGTGGAGCAGCTGCACCGGCGGCTGTGGGTGCAGCCGGTCGGCGCGTGGGACGAGGCAACGGAGCTGCCGCTGGCGCTCAGGGCCCGGCTCGCGGAGCTGTTCCCCCTGCCCCGGCTGGAGGCGGCCGTCGAGCAGCAGTCGCAGGACGGGACGCGGAAGTGGCTCTGGAAGCTGGCCGACGGCGAGCTGATCGAGTCGGTGCTGATCCCGTCGGGCCCGCGGCGGACGCTCTGCATCTCGAGCCAGTCGGGGTGCGCGCTCGGCTGCGTCTTCTGCGCGACGGGGCGGATGGGGTTCCGGCGGAACCTGGCGGCGCACGAGATCGCGGGCCAGGTGCGCGAGCTGGTGCTCCGGGACCCCGAGCTCAAGCCGACCAACATCGTCTTCATGGGGATGGGCGAGCCGCTGCTCAACTGGCCGGCCGTCGATGCCTCGCTCTCCATCCTCAACAGCCCCGACGGCCTCGGCATCGGGGCGCGGCACATCACCGTGAGCACGGTGGGGATCCTCCCCGGGCTCGAGCAGTTCGCGAAGCGGCCCGAGCAGTTCCGGCTCGCCATCTCGCTCCACGCCCCGTCGCCCATCAAGCGCCTCGGCATCATGCCGATCGAGAAGAAGTACGACCTGGCGAGCGTGCTCAAGGCGGCCGAGGCGTTCGACCGCCGGGTGACGTTCGAATACGTGCTCATCGCGGGGCGGAACGACAGCGATGCCGACGCCGACCTGCTCGCGAAGCACGCCCGGAAGCTCGGCGCGCTCGTGAACCTCCTGCCGCTCCATCCTGGCGGCGAGGACGGCCTCGTGCCGACGGTGCCCGCCCGGATCGCCGCCTTCTGCGACCGCCTCCGCCAGCAGGGCGTGGAGGCGAGCGTGCGCCGGAGCCGCGGGCTCGACATCAACGCGGCGTGCGGGCAGCTGAGGACGGCGGTGGAGAAGAAGGCGGTCAGGCGGACGAGCGGACGGGCGGACGCGTAGGCGGACGGGCGGTCGGGCGGTCGGGCGGTCGGGCGGACTCGCGGAAGGAAAGGCCGCCGAACGCGCACCACGCCTCCCGCCGGACCGCCCCCGTCCGCTCGTCCGCCAGTCCGCCCATCCGCCCGCCGTGAACGGCGCCGCCCGCCGTTCACGGCGTCTTCACGCCCCCCTCGCATCATCTCCCTGTGCCGTGCGGCGCACGGCATTGACACGAGATGCAGGCCGAACCGCCCAACGCCAGGAGCCTCCCCATGCAGCCGTCGCCCTACGCCCTGCGTGCCGTCCCCCGCACCGCCGATCCCGTCACCGGCCCGCTGACCCGGAACCTCACGCGCCTGCTCGACCGCTGGGGGATGGTCGCGGCGATCTACGACCTCTCGGGACGACTGCGCCTCAAGACCGACCACTGGATGCGCGCGTTCGGCGCGAGTGCCGCGCGGCACGAGTCGGCGGCGGCGCGGCACGCCGAACGGGTGGGGGCGACGCATGCGGGGGCGGCGTTCGCGGAGGAGGCGTGGCAGTCGGAGTCGGGACGGCACAAGTTCGAGATGACGCTGGTCACGCCCGAGGCGGCGACCGCGTTCGCGGTGGTGCGCGCGACGCGCATCGCGGCCGCGGCGGCACCGGAGATCATCGAGGGCCTCACGCCGCGCCAGCACGACATCGCGCGGCGCCTCGCGCTCGGCGCGTCGAACCGCGAGATCGCGCGCGAGCTCGGCATCAGCGAGAACACCGTGCGGCGGCACGTCGAGCAGGTGCTCCACCGCCTCGGCGTCGTGCGGCGCGGCCAGGTGGCGGCCCGGCTGGCGGGGCAGGCCGAACCCCACGCCGCCTGACCGGGAGGGCCGACGTCATGCTCACGAGCCTCTCCCCCCTGGCGCGCCTGCTCGACCGGCTCGGCGCCATCACCGCGCTCGCCGACCTCCGCGGCGCGCTCGTGTTCCGATCGCGGCAGTGGGGCCGCGCCGTCTC
Source organism: Gemmatimonadales bacterium (assembly GCA_033764615.1). Taxonomy (GTDB): domain Bacteria; phylum Gemmatimonadota; class Gemmatimonadetes; order Gemmatimonadales; family GWC2-71-9; genus JANRIU01. Next base: position 62,327 of record JANRIU010000064.1, read on the forward strand.
CGCCGACTGGGCGAGCATCGAGCGCACCGCTGGCTCGGCGGTGCGCGACCTGGTCGACGCGCCGGAGGCGAGCGCGCCGGTGCTCGAGCGCGTGAGGACGACGGTGTCGGGTCGCTTCCTGGTGCGCGCGCAGTGGGTGGATGCGCAGGATCCGTTCAATGATGCGGTGGTGGTGGACGTGGTGGCGCGGAGGGGGCGGTAGGACGGCACCCGGCCGGTTTGGACGGCACGAGGCCCCTGCGTCGCGGGGGCCTCATGCGCTTGCGGGCCGGCGTGCCGCACTTGTTCGTGTCCAGTATCGGACTTAGTCTATCAGCTTAGTCTTTTCCGGAGCGCACCATGTCTCGCGAGTCCACCCTGCACAACCTGCACGCCGCCAAGACGCATCTCTCGCGGCTCGTGGCCCAGGCGCTCCGTGGCGAGACCGTGATCATCGGCAAGGCAGGGACGCCGCTGGTGCGGCTCGTGCCCGTCGCGCACGCGGAGGGGGCCGACCGCGAGCCCGGCGGATGGGAAGGGTTGATCACCCTCGGTCCGCACTGGGACGCCCCTGCCCTGAGCACCGACGAGCTGGAGGCGCTCGACGCTCGGTCGACGGCACAGCTGGCCGGAGATCCGGCCGCCGAGGCGCGCGCGACGCGACGGCTGGCAGCGGCGGCGAAGCGGGCGGACCGGACGGCCGGCGGCCGCCGGAAGGCGCGCAACGGATGAAGCTCCTCGTGGACTCGGTTGCGCTGGTCTGGTGGACCACCGACCCGGCCCGCCTCTCGGCGGCCGCGACACGCGCGCTCCGGAAGGGGCAGAACGACCTCCTCGTGAGCGCGGCGACCGCGTACGAGCTGCTGTACAAGAAGCACCGCGGTCGCCTGCACGTCGCCTCGCCCCTCGGCAGCACCTTCGAGTCGAGCCTCCGGCGACGCGGCTTCACGCTCCTCGACCTCACGACCGAGCACATGGTGGTGGCGGCGGCGCTCGCCGACCCGCACCCGGATCCGTTCGACCGCATGCTCGCGGCGCAGGCGATCGTGGAGGGGATGCCGGTGGTGACGAACGACGCGGCGATCGCGCGGCTGGGGGCCGCCGTGGTGTGGTAGTGCCGATGCGGCTGACTGCTACTGCTCCGCGAGCTTCCGCAGCACGTCCGCGAGCGCGGCGCGCGCGGCGCGGAGCGAGCGGCGCGCTTCGAGCAGGTCGGTGCGCACGAGGCTGAGCCCTTCGGCGACCAGGCGGTCGGCGACGGCGAGGTCCGCGTCGTCGGCCCCGGCGTCGATGGCGTGGGCGCGGGCACTGTCGGCGTCGCGCTTGAGGCGCACGACCTCGATCTGCAGGGACCGCAGCGAGTCCTGGCGCGCGTGCCCGAGCGCGGCGGAGTCGACGATCGCGCGCGGCGTGGCCGGTCCGGCGGGCGGCGTCGGGGCGGCGGAGGCGCTGTCGCCCTTCGGGACGACATCGTGCCCGACGGACTCGTCCTGGCCTGCGCGCCCGCCGCGGCCGCGCACGGTGGCATCCGTGGCACCGCCCGCGCCTTCGGCGACCTTCCCGACGATGCCCGCCGTTGCGGCTGACGAATCGACGGCAGTGCCGGACGAATCGACGTTCGTTGGCGGCGCCACCTCCTCGCGGACGCCGGTCGAGGAGCGCCACGCCACGACCATCCCGGACAGGGCAAGCACGATCGCCACGCCAGCCGCGAGCGCGCGCCGGCTCGGCGCCGGCCGCACGCGTGTCGTCGGGACGGAGTCGATGCACAGCGTCCCTGCCTCCGAGGGGGCGGCGACGATGGCGCGCAACTCCCGCCGCCCGCGCTCCACGAGCTCCGCCGGGAACGCATCGGCCGCGGCCGCGAACGCCGCGGCCGCCTCCCGCACCGTGCGATACCGCTCCGTGGGGGCCTTCGCGAGCATCCGCGCCACCACCCGCCGCACCGGCGGCTCCACGCCCGCCTCCGCGAGCCGCTCGACCGGCGGCGGCTCGCTCACGTGCAGCATCATCATTGCCGTCGGGGACGTCGCGTTGAACGGCAGGGCGCCGGTGAGCAGCTCGAACGCGACCACGCCGAGGGCGTACTGATCGCAGGCTCCCGTGAGATCGCGCTCGCCGGTGGCCTGTTCGGGCGCCATGTACGGCGGCGTGCCGATGATGCCGCCGGTCGTCGTGAGCCCGGGTGCCTGCACCTCCTTGGCCGCGCCGAAGTCGGAGACGAACAGCTCGCCGCCGCGGTCGAGGAGCACGTTGCTCGGCTTCACGTCGCGGTGCACGAGCCCCTGTGCATGCGCATGGTCGAGCGCCTCGCCGGCGGCGCGCAGCACCGCCGCCGTGGCCGCGACCGAGAGCCGCCCGCGCGCCTTCAGCACCTGCGCGAGCGTCGGCCCGTCGACGAACTGCATCACCATGAAGGTGACCGCCTCGGTCTCCTCGACGCCGAACACGCTCACCGTGCCCCGGTGCTGCAGGCCCGCCGCGAGCCGCGCCTCCTGGAGGAAGCGCGCCTCGGCCCTGGGGTCGAGCAGGCGGAGCGCCGGCAGCAGCGCCTTGAGCGCGACGAGCCGGTCGAGCCGCACGTCGCGCGCCAGGAAGACGGCGCCCATGCCGCCACGGCCCAGCTCGCGGATCACCTCGTAGGTGCCGGCGGTGGCGTCGCGCACCTGGGCCTCGAGATGGTCGAGCGCGCCGACGCGCTGGCCCGGCCCTGGCGCGGGCCCTGGCAGTTCCGCCTGCTCCGGCCCTGTCATCGGCCGGCGCCGCCGCCGCGCATGCGCACCTCCACCGAGGAGACCGCCACCGACCGCTCATCCATCGGGATCATGGCGAGCCAGCGTTGCAGGTCCGCCAGCGCGGCGGTCACCACGGGGACACGGCTGGCCTCTCCCCGCCGGAGCTCGCCGAGGAACGGCACCTCGCGCTTCGTGGCGACCGCCAGGTACACCTCGATGCGGCGACTCCGGCCCGGCGGGAGCTCGGCGCGGAGCCGCACCGATCGGTCGCGCCAGATGCGGTCCGGGAACTCGTACCAGAGGTTGGCCGCGGCGCGGTTGCGCGTCTCGTATGCGTTCGGCAGCAGCACCTGCACGGAATCGTCGGCGATGCCGAAGAGCGTCACGTTGGCGGGCGCCGAGGCACGATACGACGCCACCATCTCGTCGCCCCGTCCGGGCGGCGGGTCGGCGTGGTAGACGTCCCGGTCGAGCTTGAGCTCCACGCGGAAACCGGGATCGGCGCGGCCGACGTCCGGGAGGACGTCGGCGACGAGGCGGACGTGGAAGTACGACTGGCCGAGGGCCCCACCGCCCTCGCGCACGACCCCGGAGTCGAGCACCTCGTAGCGCAGGACGCGGCCGGCTGCGCTCGAGACGACGAACTGGCGGAAGTAGTCGGCCAGCTCCCGTGGCGACTCCTCCACCGAACGCGACGAGACGCCCGCGACGTGGACCCCGACGACTTCCTCCACCGCGTCGCGCAGCGCGCCATCGCGTGCCAGCTCGAACGCGCCTCGCAGAGACAGCTCCCCGGTGAGCGGCACGCGGTAGCTCTTCTCCAGCCGGCGCTCCTGCGCGCCGAGCACCGGCGCGGCCACGAGCGCGCAGACGGCCAGCGCCCACCACCCCCGCATCAGAAGCGGAACAGCGAGAACCGCACTCTCGGCGTGTTGAAGGAGAGCGGCACGATCACGCCGAAGTTGTTGGCATAGCTCTGGCTCGCGAGCAGGTACTCCACACCGAGGGTCACTCCGACCCGAGGGCCGATGCGCACGGCGAGGCCACCTGCCGGACCGTACTGCAGGCCGAGCGACGAGCCGGTGACGACGCCGCCGATGAACGGCTTCACGGCGGACTGGCCCGGCACGTAGAGCTCGAGGGCGCCCGTCACGGCCGGGCCGGCCTTGGCGCCCAGCGTGCCTTCGGGCGTGAACGCCCGGCTGTAGTCGGTCCGGAACTCCGCGCTGCCGGCGACGGCGAACCACAAGCCCTGGACCCGCAGCTGCACTCCTCCGCCGCGCTCGTTCCCGCTGCCGCCGCCGGTGACACCGAAGGCCACGGCGGCCTGCGCGGCCACCCGCCGTGGCATGAGGGCAGACGAGAGGAGCGCGAGCAACATCAGCGCGCGCGCGATGCCATGACCGGTCATCGTGACCGCTCCGAGTTGATGGGACTGCGAGATGGTATCCCGGCGCGGCACCATCGGCGAGATGGCGACTGTTCCTGTTACACCAGATAGGGCATTTGGCCCCGAGCCGACGCATCGGCATCACCTCATCTTTCGCGACGTATCGGTGGGACATCCGCCGACATCTCAACACATCTTGCCGGACAATGCCATGCCTCGCTGCCGACTTCGCGCCCTGCTGGGCGTGATCGCAATCGCGTCGTGCTGTCTGCCGGAGCTCCTTGACGCGCAGTTCCTTCCGCCCGCGCGCGGAGCGCGTCCCCCCGCACCGCAGTCGGCGCCCGAGGCTGCCGGTGTCGGCACCGAGGGCAGCGGGCCGAGCAGCTCCGCATCGGCGCGTGAGCTTGTGTCGCCGCCGCAGGACGCGGGGGCGAGGAAAGATTCCCCCGTTGATCCGTACGACCCCACGAACGTCGAGAACCGCATCCCCGTGGCGGCGCGCCAGAACCCCCGGGCAGTTGCCGTGATCATCGGCAACGAGCGGTACGCCCAGGGGGACATCCCACCGGTGAAGTACGCGACGCGGGATGCGCGCGCCGTGCGGAAGTACTTCACGACGGCGTTCGGCGTGCCCGAGGAGAACGTCATCTACCACGAGAATGCGACCAAGGGGACGCTGCAGGCCGTGTTCGGCACGGCGGACGACGCCGATGGCAGGCTCGCCAGCCTCATCGATCGGCCAGATGAGACCGACGTGTACGTGTACTACGCCGGGCACGGCATGCCCGACGCCGGGACCGGCAAGGCGTACCTCATGCCCACCGACGCTGACGCGGAGCAGGTCCGGTTGACGGGCTACGAGGTGCAGGGCCTCTACGCCAATCTCGCCAAGCTGGGTGCGCGCAGCCTCACAGTGGTGGTGGACGCGTGCTTCAGCGGCGTGGCCGATGGAGGAGGCTCGCTGCTGACAGCCGAGCGCGGGGCGCTGCGCGTGGAGGATCCGATCCTGGCCGCCCAGAATGCCGTGCTCATCACGGCGGGCAAGAGCGACCAGGTGGCGCATGCGTTCGACCGCCAGCAGCACGGGCTCATGACCTACTACTTCCTCGCTGGCATCCGGGGCGCGGCCGACCGCGACCAGGACGGGCGCGTGACGGCCCGAGAGCTGGAGGTCTGGCTCAGTCAGGAGGTAGTGCGCGAGGCGCGCCGGCTGCGCAACCGGCGACAGGAGCCGCAGGTCCGCGCGGCGAATGCGGACCGGGTGGTGGTGGAGGTGGCGCGGTGAGGTGGAGGGTGATGGCGGTAGTCGCAGCGCTCATGTGCGGCGCCGCAGGCTCGGAGGGAGCTGCCCAGATGCTGCGCATCGCTACGGGAGGCGAGCACAGCTGCGCCATCAGCAGCGACGGCTTGACGTACTGTGCGGGCTCGAACAGCTTCGGCCAGCTCGGCGACGGGACGACGACCAGCCGCAGCACCCCGGTTGCAGTCGCGGCACCGGCCGGCGTGACATTCGTGCACGTGGCAACTGGCGCGTCCCACAGCTGCGGCGTGACGGCAGCGGGCGAGGCCTACTGCTGGGGGCGTAACGAATTCGGCCAGCTCGGCGATGGCACCACGACCGACCGCACATCGCCTGTTGCGGTGGCGACAGGGGTGAGGTTCACGCAGGTTTCCGGCGGCGGTCGCCACAGCTGCGGAATGACGGCTGCGGGCGCTGCGTACTGCTGGGGCTCAAACGCCTTTCGTGCCCTAGGCGACGGTACCCAGACGCAGCGTCTGACGCCTGCCCCAGTCGCGGCACCCGCTGCGGTGCCGGCCGGGGTGACTTACGCGCAGGTCGTGACAGGAAGCGACCACTCATGCGGGCGGACGACGGCTGGGGCGGCGTACTGCTGGGGGTTCAATGCCAATGGCCAGCTCGGCGACGGGACGACATCGATAGCTGCCACTCCAGTTCGAGTTCTGGCACCGGTCGGCGTGACGTTCACGCAGCTGGCGGCGGGCTCTGCTCACAATTGCGGCCTGACAGCGGCGGGAGGGGCGCTCTGTTGGGGCTTCAACGGTACCAGTCAGCTCGGTGACGGGACGACAACACAGCGGCTCACTCCGGTGACGGTCGCTCCGCCTGCTACGGTGCCGGCAGGAGTGATCTTTACTCAGTTGTCGGCGGGTCAGGGCCACTCGTGCGGCGTGACTGCCGCGGCTACCTACTGTTGGGGTTGGAACCTCTCGGGCCAGCTCGGCGACGGTGGGACGACCGAACGCGGAACGCCTGTGGCAGTCGTGGCGCCGGTGGGCGTACTGTTTCAGCAGGTGGCCGCAGGCTCGGCTCACTCCTGCGCCGCGACAGCGTCGGGGGTGTCATACTGCTGGGGTCTGAATGGCACCGGCCAGCTCGGCGACGGGACGACGACGCAACGCAACACGCCGGTGCGCGTGTCGACCCCCAGCCTCATCGTGATCGGGCTGGGAAGCGGGGGGAGTGGCACGATCACCTCCTCGCCCACCGGGCTGAACTGCACGATCACCAATGGGATAGCGGCCGCGACGGGCTGCAGTGCAAGCTTCGCCCCCGGGACGTCGGTCACGCTATCGAGTAGCGTGGCGGGCGGGAACAGGCTGCAGTGGTGGGCGAATTCGCCGACCGTGACTGCTGGGGCCGGTGGGATAAGTGGAAGTACGGGCCCGGAGTTGAGCGGCTGCGCAACGACGACCTGCACGGTGACCGTGAACGCCACGAGGACCGTCGGAGTGGGGTTCTACGGCGTTCCCCAGACCAGCCTGAACGAGACCTTCGACGACGGGAACGTGACGGCGGGCCCATCGTGGTCGCCGTTCCTGCCGGACGGTGGGACGACGACCCACAGCGTGGTGGCAGGGGCATATCGGAACGCCCGGAGCGGGGCGGGCGGGGCCGGTCGGAGCGCGTTACTGGGGCTGGCGACGAGTATCCCCGTGACGGCAGCGACGCAACTGGTGCTGGACGTCCAGCTGGTGAGTACGTCGCTCAACGGCGGCGGCCTTTTCGGGAGCGAGTATCCTGCGAACGCAGTGGTGACGGTCCGGAATGCCGACAACAGCGAGACCCGCATCATCTACGCCTTCACGGCGAGCGGTGGGACGCCGCCGGCGGCGACCGCGAGCCAGGTCTGGGTACTGACGTCGATCCCGGCGGGGACCTGGCAGCAGGGGCGCACCTACACCCTGCGGGCGGCGGCTCCCAACGCGGTGGAGATCACGCGCATCGAGCTGGGAGGGGTCGGCTGGGACTTCGTGGGTCTCTATGACAACGTGCGCATTCAGGAGCCGCCTGCAATCCGGCTCAGTCGCTCCGCGATCAGCGCCTCCGCCATCGCCGGCGGCGCCAACCCCGCCGCCGAGACGGTCACCGTCACCAACGACGGTGGGCTCACGCTCGCGGTCCCGACCATCGGCACGATCACCTACGGTGCCAGCCAGCCCACCGGCTGGCTCGCCTGTGCCGTCTCCGGGACCGCGGTGCCGTTCACCGTCTCGTGTCAGGCCACCACCGGCACCCTGGCCGCTGGGACGTACACCGCCACCGTCCCGGTCGCCTCGGCGGGCGCCTCGAACACGCCGCGGAATCTGGCCGTGACGTTCACGGTCCTGCCCGTACTGAACGCGTGCGCCCTCAACGCCGATTTCTCGAGTGCGCTTCCGCCCGCCTACGTGGTGTTTGCGCGTGGCCGGGACAATCAACTCGACCCGGCCAGCGGCATCTTCAATCAGCGGCTGCAGGTGGCGGGCACCGATGACGATGCCATCGTGGGAGCGGGCGTCTCCGTCCAGACCCCCGGGGCCCAGACGCTGACACTGAGCTACGACGCCTTCACACCTCTTGCCCCAAGCGGTTCCGGACAGAATCTGTTCATGCTGGAATCGGCGCGCACGTGGCTGTTCGCCCAAGGTTACAGCTCCCCTCCGGGCTGGAACTGGTACATCAATCGATACGACGGGGCCGGCACGACGCCTGCCACCGCCGTGACCGCAGCACTCGGCACGGAGACGGCACGCATCGGCCAGGCCACCTTCGACGACCAGACGACGGGGCAGCAGTACCGGGTGACGGTGACGCTGACGAACGGGCAGGCACGCTGGCTGGTCCGACGCCCGCCGCCGGGGCTCGAGGTCGTGTCCGAGCGTGTCGATGCGCTCAGCGGCTTCACGCTCGGTGGCATCCGGCAGCTGTTCTGGCAGGCCCACCACACGTCGCCGGGCATCAACTGGCTCGACAACATCAGCGGTACCTGTTCGACGGTGGGGGCACCCGCTTCCGTCGCGATCAGTGCCGGCAACAACCAGTCGGCGGCAACCAGCGCGCCCGTGCCCATCGCACCGAGCGTCATCGTCCGTGACGCCAACAATGAACCGGTCCCGGATGTCGTCGTCACCTTCGCGGTCACGGGCGGGGGCGGCAGCCTCGGCGCGACGCGCGTGGTCACCGCGGCGAACGGCGTGGCCTCCGCCGGATCGTGGACGCTGGGCCCCATCGCCGGCAGCAACACCGTGACCGCCTCGGTGCTCGGTGCGGGCATCGCCGGGTCGCCGGTCGTCTTCACCGCGAGCGCGTCGGCGCAGCCCACGCTCGCCCTCAGCCGCGGCAGCATTTCCGCGTCCGCTGCCGCCGGCGGCGCCAATCCGGCTCCGCAGACGCTCACGGTCTCGAACGCGGGCATCGGCACCCTGGCCACGCCGACCATCGGCACGATCACCTTCGGTGCCGGCCAGCCCGTCGGCTGGCTCGCCTGCTCCGTCACCGGAACGGCCGCGCCGTTCACCGTCTCCTGCCAGGCCACGACCGGCACCCTGCCCGTCGGCACCTACACCGCCACCGTCCCGGTGGCGTCGGCTGGTGCCACGAACACGCCCCAGAACGTGAACGTCACCTTCGCGGTGACCGCCACGCCCCAGCCGACGATCGCCCTGAGCCGCTCGTCCTTGGCGAGCTCCGCCGTCGTCGGCGGCGCCAATCCCGCCGCCGAGACCGTCACCGTCACCAACAGCGGCGGCGGCGTGCTCGCCGTACCGACGATCGGCACGATCGCGTATGGCGCGAGCCAGCCCACCGGCTGGCTCGCCTGCACGGTCTCCGGGACCGCAGCGCCGTTCACCGTCTCGTGCCAGGCCACCACCGGGAGCCTCGCGGCCGGCTCATACACCGCCACCGTCCCGATCGCCTCGGCCGGCGCCACGAACACGCCGCAGTCCATCACGGCGACCTTCTCGATCGCCGGCGCTTCCCAGCCGACGCTGGCGCTGAGCCGCACGGGCATCACCCCGACCGCGGTCGTCGGCGGTGCCAATCCCGCCGCCGAGACCGTCACGGTCACCAACAGCGGCGCCGGGGTGCTCGCCCTGCCGACGATCGGCACGATCTCCTATGGCGCGGGCCAGCCCACGGGCTGGCTCGCCTGCAGTGTCTCCGGGAGCGCGGTGCCGTTCACCGTCTCGTGCCAGGCCACGACGGGAAGCCTCGCGGTCGGCACGTACACCGCCACGGTCCCTATCGCCTCGGCCGGCGCGACGAACACGCCGCAGAACGTCAGCGTCAGCTTCGCGGTGTCGGCACCGCCGGCGATCACCCTGGGCCCGGCCAGCGTTGCCCTGGCCGCGGTCGCCGGCGGCGCCAACCCCGCCGCCGAGACCGTCACCGTCACCAACGGCGGCGGCGGCGCCCTCGCCGTGCCGACCGTCGGCACGATCACCTACGGCGCGAGCCAGCCCACCGACTGGCTCGCCTGCACCGTCTCCGGGACGGCCGCACCGTTCACCGTCTCATGCCAGGCCACCACCGGCAGCCTCACGGCCGGCACCTACACCGCGACGGTCCCCATCGCATCGGCGGGCGCAAGCAACTCGCCGCAGTCCATCGCGGCGACGTTCACGGTCACCGCCTCCCCGCAGCCGACGCTGGCCCTGAGCCGCACGAGCTTCGCGACGACCGCCACCACCGGCGGCGCCAACCCCGCCGCCGAGACGGTCACGGTGACCAACAGCGGCAGCGGCGCGCTCGCCGTGCCGACCGTCGGCACGATCACCTACGGCACCGGCCAGCCCACCGGCTGGCTCGCCTGCACGGTCGCCGGGACCGCAGCGCCGTTCACCGTCTCGTGCCAGGCCACCACCGGCAGTCTCGCCGCCGGCACCTACACCGCGACGGTCCCCATCGCATCGGCGGGCGCAAGCAACACGCCGCAGTCCATCGCGGCGACGTTCTCCGTGACGGTGCCCGCGGCGGTCCTCCTCGCATCGCCGACGATCGCCGACCTGGCCGGGCTGGTCGGCCGGGCACCGACGTCGACGACCCGCGTGTCGCTCACCGTCCCGCCAGGCGCCGCCACGGCCGGCGGCCTCGCGTGCGGCACGATCACGTACGCCGCGGGCCAGCCCAACGGGTGGCTCGCCTGCAGCCTCGCGACCGCCATCACGCCGGCCCAGCTCACGCTGACGGGCACCCTCGGCTCGCTCGCCGCCGGCCAGTACCGGGCCACCGTGCGGCTGACCTCGACGACGGCCGGCGTCACGCCGCTCGACCTGCCGGTCCGCTTCTCGGTACAGCCGCCCGCCGACCTGCTCCGCGGTCTCAGCGATCCGCAGCGGCTGAGCCAGCAGCACCGCCTGCAGCTCGACTCCCTCGGCAACCTCAACGGCCGCTACGACCTGGGCGACCTCGTCGCCCTGCTCCGCCGCTCCGGCCTCGCCTCCACGGCGAGCCTCGAGGGCGTGGTGACGGCACTGCGCGAGCCCGCGGGCGAGGCCGGCCCACCGCCCGCGACCGACGGGTCGACCGACCAGCCCGCCGCGCCCGCGCCGCCGGCGCGCCGCGATACCCACAATGCCAAGCGTGAGGAGAGCCCCCAATGACCCGCCTGCCGCGCCGCCCGTTGCTGCTCGCCGTGCTGCTGCTCGCGTCGTGCGAGCCGACGGCGACGCTCGACACGGGCCGCATCGCCACCGACCGGTTCACCCTGTCGCTCGGCACGCCCAACACGGGTGATGGTGGTGTCCGCCTGCGGATCACCTCGTCACTCCCCACCGTCGCCCCCACCGACGTCACGCCGTCCTCCCAGGATGCCGTGGCGTTCATCGAGTCCGTGCAGGCCGGCGAGGTGCGCGTCGCGGTCATCGGCCGCCTCACGAGCGGTACGATCGCGACGCTGCGCTTCAGCTCCCGGATCGATCCGGCGATCGCGTTCACCGCCACGGTGGAGGAGGCCGCCTCCGGCGCCGACTTCGCGCTCCGCTCCTCGCTCAGCGGGTACAGCGCCACGGTGACCGCGGCCGCGCCGAGCGGGAATTGATGACACTGCCGTGTCACCTCGTGGTGGTCGACTCGACCGCGGTTGCGGGCGCGCTCCCGGACGAAGCCGAGCGCGCCTTGCTTCCGAGGGAGCCGGCGGACGCGATGGCGACACCCTGCTGATCCTGCACGCCCACTCCCGCTAATGCCTCATCGCGAGCCTTCCCGTCCCCTCGCCATCATCCTCCGCGAGCTTGCCGCGCTCCTTGACTGCGCCCCCCGCCCCGCCATCATCGTGGGACGATCCGGTGAGGTGCTCCATCGGTCGACGCTATGGGGCGGCACGCCTGTGACGGACTGGTCGCAGCTCGAGGAGCACGCCGTCCGCCTCGCCCACCTCGCGATGAGCGAGCCCGACGGCGCGCCGGTGGAGCATCGCGCGGTCATCGAGGGCGCGCACGTGCAGTTGCGCGCGTGCGTGGTCGCCACGAGCGCCGCGGGCGGGCCGCTGGCGGTGGTGGAAGTCGAGCCAGTGCCGGCGGCGGCCTCATCGGGGGCGCACGGGGCGCCCGCGGTGCTGGAAGGACTGTCACGCCGCGAGGTGCAGGTCGCGATGCTGCTCGTTGACGGCCTGACGAACCGGGAGATCGCGGAGCGCATCGACCTCTCGGTGCACACGGTCCGGCGACACGTGGAGCGGATCCTGTCGAAGCTGCAGGTGCGCACGCGCGCCGCGGCGGTGGGGCGCATCATCGGGGGGGGCGGGCACGTGGCCTGATGCGCGAGCCGCCGCTACATGGCGGCGGCACCGGGCTCACCCAGTGGCGCGGGCGGAGGCGCGGCCGGTGTGTCGGCCGCCTTCCCCTCCTCGCTGACGCTCTCCTTCCCCGCACCGTCCTCCTTCTCGGCGGCGGCGTCGTCATCGCTCTCGGCGATCGCGTCCAGCGAGATGCGCGTCGCGCGCATCGCCATCTTCTCGGTGAGGAACACGCGGAGGTCGAGCTCGCCCGCCGGGCTGCGGCGCAGCACGCCGAGGCTCACCCGGTCGAGCGACGGCTTCTCGCCGCCACCATCCAGCGGCGCCTGCTGCACCGCGCCGCCGTACGCCTTGGCGACGTCACGCACGCCCCGGAGGAGACGCGACGCCGGCCCCTTCGGCAGCTGCTCCGGCCCCGCCAGCAGGGCGGGCACGCCGCGCACGACCGTGCCGTCGGCGAGAAGCGCGCTGTCGGTGGTCACCCAGAGGAGCGCCGTCGGGAGGCGCTTGGCAAAGGCGCGCTTGGGGAGCGCTGACGGGAGCGACTCCACCGACATCGCCGCGACGCCGTCGAAGCCGAAGGCGAGCCGGCCGAGCAGCACGGCGTTGGCGGTCGAGTCGGCCTCCGCGCTGATCCACCAGGGTTGGCCGGCGACGACGCCCTCCTTGACCCGGCTCTTCTCGGCGAGGCGGATGAGGCGCGACGCGACGGCGCGCGTCCGGAAGAAGTAGGTGACGGTATCGGCCTCCATCTCGAGTGTCACCTGCCACGTCCCCGTGAACTCGGCGGGTCGCTCGCGCAGCTCGGCGAAGAGCACGGCGCGCTGTGCGCGCTCGGCATCGAGCCCGAGGGCCGCGGCCGCGGCGATCCGCTCGCGGCGCTCGGGCGGCGCATCGGCGGGCAGGGCCGCGGCGATCCGGCGCACGCGCTCGCGCTACTTGGCGTCGAGGCCGGCGGCGATGAGGGCGGCATCATCGATGCGGCCACTCAGCGCGGCGAAGCTGATGCGCTGCACCTTGGCGGCGGTGGCGTTGTCGACGCCCGCCGCCTTGAGCGCGAGGACGTCCCAGCGGCCGGCCTGGGCGGCCTTCAGCACCACCATGCAGAGTCGAGGTCGATGACGGCTGTAGGCGCGCGCTGGTCCGGCATGGCGGGACGCAGAGGCGACAGGCGGGACGATTGCGCGGTGCGGAGTCATGAGGAGTCCGCCCGCCATGACGGGCCCGTCGTCGATGGAGAGCGGGGCTTCTCGCGGTTGAAGGCGCCCGAGAGCTCCGGATCTGCCGAGTGCCGCCAGCAGGGCGAGGGCGAGAGATGACGTGCGCGGCGCCGTCTTCGGTGCGAGATCAGGGGAGCTGGAAGCGGCGAATGAGCGGGTTGTCGTAGCCGTCGCCGAGTAGGCCCCCGCTGCCGTCGCCCCAGCAGTACGCGGCCCCCGCCGCAGTCACACCGCAGCTACGCCAGCCGCCTGACGCCACATGCGTGAACGTCACCCCCACCGGGGTCGCTACCGCCACCGGTGTCAGTCGCCGCGTCACCGTCCCATCACCGAGCTGCCCGAGTTCGTTTGCTCCCCAGCAGTAGGTCTCTGCCGCCGTCGTCCGGCCGCAGGTGAGGAGGCCGCCCGCCGCCAGCTCCGTGAACGTGACCCCCACCGGCGCCGACACGGCGACTGGCACGCTGCGGGCGCTCCTCGTGCCGTTGCCGAGCTGGCCTTCGGAGTTGCTGCCCCAGCAATATGCCGGCCCTGCCGCCGTGATGCCGCAGGTGTGTTGTATGCCTGCCGTCAACTGCGTGATCATCACTCCGGGCGGCGCGGCCACCGCCACCGGGACGATGCGGCCGACAAACGACCCATCGCCAAGCTGGCCGAAGTCATTGCGGCCCCAGCAGTACGCCGTCCGCGTCACCGTCAGGCCGCAGGAATGCTCTGAGCCCATCGCCACCTGAGTGAACGTCACGCCTGCTGGCGCCGCCACAGCCACGGGCGTCAGGCGCTGCGTAGTCGTACCGTCGCCAAGCTGGCCGTTGCCGTTGAAACCCCAGCAGTACGCCGCCCCCTCCACCGTCACGCCGCAAGTGTGAAGCCCGTTGGGCCCAGTCGCCACCTGCGTGAACGCGACGCCTGCTGGCGCCGCCACCGCGACGGGCGTCAGTCGCTGCGTTGTCGTCCCATCTCCGATCTGTCCGGAAAGATTGCTTCCCCAGCAGTACGCCACCCCCGCTACCGTCAGCCCGCAGCTGTGCGAGCCACCCGTCGTCACCTGCGAGAGCGTCACCTCCGCGGGCGTCGCCACTGCCACCGGGGTGGTACGACGCACCGACGTCCCGTCTCCGACAAGGCCGCCTTCACCCCAGCAGTACGCCGACCCCGCAGGTGTGAGGCCGCAGGCAAGGGATGATCCCATCGCTACACGCATGAACGTCACGCCTGCCGGCACTGCCACGGCGACCGGGGTGCTGCGTTCCGTCGTGGTCCCGTCGCCGAGCCGCCCGAAGAGATTGCTTCCCCAACAGTAAGTCGCCGCGGTCGGCGTCATGCCGCAGGTGTGGGAGAGACCGGTCGCCAGCTGCGAGAACGTCACCCCGGCTGGCGATACCACCGCCACAGGAGTGGTTCGCTGAAGCGTCGTGCCGTCGCCGAGGACGCCGTCGGGATTCGCGCCCCAGCAGTACGCCGCCCCCGAACCCGTCACACCGCAGGAATGGGCCTTGCCCGTGACTACCTGAGCGAATGACACCGCCGCCGGCGCCACCACAGCGACAGGCGTCCGGCGCCTCGTAGCGCTCGTCCCGTCGCCGAGCTGCCCGTTGCCGTTGGCGCCCCAGCAGTAGACCACCCCCGCAGCCGTGACACCGCAGGAATGGTCCTGCCCTGCGGCCACCTGCGAGAACCTGACCCCACCCGGCGCGGCCACCCCCACGGGTGTCAGCCGCCGCGTCGCCGTCGTCCCATCGCCAAGCTGGCCGTTGCCGTTGAAACCCCAGCAGTACGCCGCCCCCTCCACTGTCACGCCACATGTGTGAAAGCCGATGGCGCCCGTCGTCACCTGGACGAAGCTTGCTCCTTCGGGTGCCGCCACCGCCACGGGCGTCGATCGCTGCGTTGTCGTCCCGTCGCCAAGCTGGCCGTTCTGGTTGTCACCCCAGCAGTAGATCGCCCCAGCCGCCGTGACGCCGCACGAGTACAATTGGCTCGCCGCCACCTGAATGAACGTCGTGCCGACCGGAGCCACCACCGCCACCGGCCCCAGGCGTTGCGTCGTCGTGCCGTCGCCAAGCTGACCGGAATCGTTGCGGCCCCAGCAGTATGCCGCCCCGGCTGCTGAGACGGCGCACGTATGAGCTCCTCCAGTGGCCACCTGCATGAACACCACGCCCGGTGGTCCCGCGACTGCGACCGGGATGCTGCGGTTGGTCGTCGTCCCATCGCCGAGCTGGCCGGCGCCGTTCGAGCCCGCACAGTACGTGATGCCATTGCTGCCGATGGCACAGCTGTGGTCGGCGCCAGCGCTCACTCTCTGCACCTGCGGTGCCGCCCCCACCGTGAACGTCACCGTCACAACCTGCGGGCTGTTGAGGATCCCCGCCGCCGAGCTCGTCACCGCCACGGTCGCGGTGTACGTCCCCGCCGCCAGGCTCGCCGGGCTCGCCGTCAGCGTGAACGTCGCCGGTGCGGTCGTGCCGCTCAGCGCCGAGGCCGTCAGCCACCCCGTGGGCTGGCC
>JANRIU010000067.1:0-18313 GCA_033764615.1 Gemmatimonadales bacterium
CCTCCGCCTGCGCGCGGTCGAGGCGCGCGCGCTCGTCGCGCAGCGCCGCGAGCCCGGCGAGCCGCGGCTCCAGCTCGGCGAGCCGGCCCTCGGCGGCGGCGGCCTCCGCGCGGTCGATCGCGAGCGCGGCGAGGCGGCGCGTCGCCTCGTCGGAGGCCTGCGCCGCGAGTCGGCGGTCGTTCTCGAGCTGCCGGGCCCGCTCCCGCTCGGTGGCGAGGCGTTCGCGCCGCGGGCGCAGCTCGGCGAGGCGCGCGTCGGCGGCGGCGGCGGCCGCCGCGGCCTGCTCCGCGGCGGCACCTGCCGAGGCGATGGTGGCGGTCGCCTCCGCGACGGCCGCCTCCAGCGGCGCGCGGTCACCGAGCGCCCCCTCGAGGCCGGCGAGCCGCTGCCGGAGCGCGCTCCGCTGCTCGCGCACGCGCTCCTGCGCCAGGCGCAGGTTCTCGTAGCCGAGCACGCGCGAGAGGAACTGGCCGCGCTCGGTGGGGCCCATCGCGGCCATCACCGCCAGCTCCTTCTGTCCGGTGAAGTACGTGTTGAAGAACTCGTCGCGCTGCATGCCGAGCACGGCGACGAGCTTGTCGGTCACGTCGCCGGGCCCGGTGGCGACGGGGGAGGCCTCGCCGTCGAGGTAGAGCTCCGCGCCGTGGAGCGAGCGCTCCACGCGCCAGCGGTGCGGCGGCAGCGTGAACTCGAGCGTCACCTCCACGCGCGCGCGCCCGCCGGTGCCGCGGCGCCGGATCGTCTCCTTGGCGCCGCGGGCGGCGCGGGTGCCGTAGATCGCCCACGCGATCGCCTCGAGCAGCGTCGACTTCCCCGCGCCGTTGGGGCCGATGATGCCTGTGAGGCCCGGGCCGAGCTCGAGCTCGGTGGCCTCGTGCTGGCGGAAGTTGCGGAGCGCGAGCCGGTGGATCAGCACGGTCAGCCCTGCAGCACGGCGTCGAGCGCGCCGGTGCCGAGCGCCACGAAGCGCTCGCGATCGAGCTCGGCGGGGAGCGGGCGCGCGGCGAGGTGCGCACGGAGCAGCTCGGGCAGCGTGCGGCGGCGTCCGGGCTCGCCGGCGACCGCGTCACGGCGACGCTCGCCGGGGCGGCGGAGGTCGAGCTGGAAGTGGAGCGCGGCGGCGCGCCACTCGCGGAGCCGCGCGTGGTCGAGCTCGCGCGCCACGTGCCGCGGCACGTCGTCGACGACGAGGCGCACCACCTTGTCGGCGAGGCCGCCGGGCACCGCCGCGATCGCCTCGGCCAGCTTCGCCCCGAGCTCGGCCGGGCCGAGGCCCTCGCCCGCCACGCGCGGCAGGTCGAGCACCGCGCGCACGGGAGCGACCGGTCGCGGCGACACGACGCCGGTCTCGAGGTCGACGAGCAGCCACCCCTTCCCCGCGAGGCCGCGCGACCGCTCCTCGGCACGTTCGCTCCAGATGTCGGTGGAGCAGTAGTCGAGCGCGCCCGCGTACCAGGCGCGCGGGCCGACGGGCCGCTGCACGTGGTAGTGGCCCCACGCGGTGTAGCTCCACGCGTCGGGGCGCGCCTCCTCGGGCGTCACGACGGCGCCGCCGTGCTCCAGAACCGCCGAGTGGTGCGGGAAGAGCCCCTGCGCCTCGCCGTGCAGCACGAGCACCTGGTGGCGCGCGCCGCCGAGCGGCTCGAGCGCCGGGCGCGGCGCCGTCTCGAGGGCGGGATGCGGCACCGCGAGGATGGAGAGCGAGCGCTCGGGGAACTCGAAGCGCTCCGCCCGGTCGACCGCGACCGCGATGCCGATGTCGGCGAAGAGGCGGAGGATGGAGCCGGTCTCGCTGGAGCGCGGCGTGTCGTGGTTGCCGGCGACGAGCACGACGGGCGCGCCGGGGAGCGCGGCGACGAGCCGCTGCAGCTGCCGGAACGCGAAGACGATCGCCTTGTTGGTGGGCCGGACGGCGTGGAACAGGTCGCCCGCGATCACCACGGCGTCGGGCGCCTCGGCGATGACGCCGTCGATGGCGCGGCGGAACGCCTCCGCCACGTCGGCCTCGCGCTGGTTCAGACCGGCCGCGGTCTGGCGATGGTACTGGCGGAAGCCGAGGTGCGGGTCGGCGAGGTGGGCGAGCTTCACGCGTGGTAAGGTAAGCCGCGCCGTAGGGCGGGCCCGGGGGCCCGGCCGGGGGCGTCAGAGGGCGCCGTAGTCGTCGTCGCCGCGGGCGAGCGCGGGCACGGTGCGGCGCGGCGGCGCGGCGCCCTCGACGCGCTGGCCGAGGGCGGTGAGGAAGTACGCCGTCGCGTCGTGCGGGCGGGCGGCGAGCGTGCGGGCGAGCGCGCGGCGCACGTCCTCCTCGCGGCGTCCCTCGAGGCGCGCCGCGAGGCCCGCGACGTCCACCTGCCGGTCGAGGCGCGCGAGCCGGCGCGCGACCGCCTCGGCGAACGGCGGCTCGGCCGCGGGCGGGAAGCGCTCGAGCCCGTCGTGTCCCATCAGCACCGCGGGCCGCGGGATCCGCACGAAGACCGGCTGCGGGCAGTGCGGCTGGCGCACCATCAGCTCGCCCTTGCCCAGCGTGGCGAGCCGCGCCCTGAGCGCGGGCGTGAGCGTCTGGTAGAGCGGGCTCGCGAGCTCGTCGGGGTCCATGCGGCCGTACACGGCCGTCGCGGAGTTGCCGGTCACGCGACGCAGCACCTGGCTGCGGAACTGCTGCGCCGACACGAGCACGAGCCCGAGGTAGCGGCCGCGCTCGGCGATGTCGAGCAGCATCCGCCGGATCGGCGTGTCCTGCCCGTCGGCCGGTGCCACCTTGTTCAGCTCGTCGACGAAGACGAGCACGAAGTCCACGCCGAGGTCGCGCCGCTCGAGGCGCTCGCGGAGCTGGGCGACGGTGCGGGCGAAGACCAGGTCCTGCGCGAGCGGGTCCATGCGCGCGGCGTCGATGACGTAGACCGTGCGGTCCTCGAACGCGCCCCACGGGAGGTCGGAGGTGACGCCGTCGTCGGTGACGAGGCCGCGGGAGCGGACCGAGATGTTGCCGAGGCGGTTCCGCACCTTCCGGATGGTGGCGACGTGGTGCGTGCGCCACTGTTCCCCGCGTCCGCCCTCGAGGCTGTCGAAGATGGCGCGGAAGAGCAGCTCGAGGTCGGCGAAGCTCCGCACGGTGAACGGCTCGGGGCGCAGCTCGGGCGCGAGGAACTCGCGGCCGACGACGCGGTCGGCGAGGAAGTCGAGGAAGGCGTCGGCCTTCGCGTCGAGGTCGTCGCGCTCGAGCACGACCTCGGCGAAGTCGAGCACCTCGCGAAGCCCCCACGCGAGCGGCTCCACGCTCTCGGCAAGAGCGGGATGGGTGCGGAGCGTCGCGGGCGTGACGCCGTCGGGGCCGGGCGGCGCCCAGTAACGGACGCGCGGGAACGGCTCGGCGCGGAGCCCCATCGCGGCGTGCCGCGCGAGGTCGTCGGCGCCGAGGGCGGCGGCCTGGTCGAGGAACAGGAGGTCGGCGCCCTTGAGGTTGAAGCAGACGGCGGCGACGCGCCCCTTGGCCGCGGGGAAGTGCTGGAAGAGCGACTGCAGGAGGAGCAGCGCCGCGCTCGTCTTCGTCGCGAGCCCGGAGATGCCCGAGAGGTTCACGTGCGCGGCCTCGGGGCCGACGAGGAAGTCGGCATCGAGCGCCACGGGCGTCGCGACGCCGCCGCTCACGAGCACGCCGAGCGGGATGGCGGTGGAGGCGCCGGGGCGGTCGAAGGCGTCCTGCCGGAGCGCGACCGGGATGTCGGCCGCGGTGGCGGCGCGGACGGCCGCGAGCGGCACGGGCGCGATCGGCTCGGGCGGGAGCTGGCGGAGCACCTGCACGCTGAAGAGCCGGCGTTCGGGCGCGGTGCCGCCGTCGTCCCAGGCGGCGGCATCGACGATGAGGCCGAGGATGACGCGGCCCGGGGCATCGACGCGCACCACGTCGCCGATGCCGCAGGCGGCGCCGGGCTCGGCCCGGAAGCGGAAGGCGTGGGCGGTGGCGGGGTCGCGCTCCTGCGCGTGGACGTGGCCGAGCAGCGCGCCCACCGCGCCGGGCGCGGGGGCGCCGGTCATGCGTCGTCCGTGTCGTCCGCCGGCGGGAGCTCGGCGACGCCGCTCAGCCAGAAGCCGGCGACGGCGCCCTCGGCGTCGAGCGCGATCTGCAGCCCCTCGGCGACGCGCACGACCTCGGCCTCCGCCGCGTCGCCGATGCGCAGGTGCACGATCCCGAGCTCGTGGCGGACGCGCACGCGGAGCACCGCCTCCACCTCGAGGTTCGCGGGCCCCGCCCTGCTGCCGGGCCGCGCGAGCACCACGCGGCCGTCCGACGCGGCGGCGGGCAGCGCGAGCCGCCCGTCCGCGATGATCGGCGGCCAGATCACGATGTCGAGCCCGCAGATGACGCCGTTGGCGACGTCGAGCACGGCGAGCGCGCCGTCGGGGTCCTCCAGCTCGACGGTGCCCGTGAGCCCCGCGCGCTTGCGGGCCTTCCGGAACGCGCCGGAGAGGATCTCCGTCTCGTCGTCGAGGCGCCAGGTGACGACGGGCAGCGGCGCCGCGACCATCTCGACCCGCGCGGCGAGCTCGCCGCCGCTCACGCGGCGCGCGCCGCGGCGAGGGCGGCGATGTGGCGGAGGATGCGGTCGAGCGCGCCGTCGAGCTCCGCATCGCCGGCGGCGTAGCTCATCCGGACGTACCGGTCGTCGCCGAACGCGGCGCCCGGGACGAGGGCGACGCCGTGCTGCTGCATGAGCGAGGCGCAGAAGTCGGTGCCCGTCACCACGGGCTCCCGGCGGATGCCGTCGACGCGGAAGAAGAAGTAGAACGCGCCATGCGGCTCCACGAACTCGACGCCGGGCGCCTCCGCGCGGAAGCGGGCGACCACGTGGTCGCGGCGGCGGCGGAACGCGGCGGTCATGCGGACCACCTCCGCCTCGACCCTCTCGTCGGTGAACGCCGTGGCGGCCGCCCACTGCGCGGGCTGGTTGGCGCCGGTGGTGGTGTGGCTCTGGAACGCGGCCATCGCCTTCGCGAGCGGCGCGGGCGCGAGGGCGGCGCCGATGCGCCAGCCGGTCATCGCATACGCCTTGGAGGCGCCGTAGATGATCACGCTGCGTTCCAGCAGCTCGTCCGGCAGGTCGAGCAGCGACGGCGCGGGGCCCGCGCCGTAGTGGATGCGGCGGTAGATCTCGTCCGAGATGATCCAGATGCCGTTGGCGCGCGCCCACTCCGCGATGGCGCGCAGCTCCGGCAGCGTGTAGACGGCGCCGGTCGGGTTGCACGGCGAGCAGAGGAGCAGCCCCTTCGTGAGCGACGTGACGTGCCGGTCCAGGTCCTTCACGCTCACCTTGCATCCCCACTCGGGGTCGCCGGGGACGAGCACCGGCTCGGCGCGGCAGAGGTGCACGATCTGCGGGTACGACACCCACGCCGGCGAGGGGATCAGCACCTTGTGGCCGGGGCTGAAGAGGCAGAAGCAGGCGTTGAAGATCGACTGCTTCGAGCCGTTGCTCACGACGACGTGGTCGGCGTTCACCGGGCGCCCGCCCGACAGGAGCGAGAGCTGGCGTGCGATGGCGGTGCGCAGCTCGGCGAGGCCGATGTTGGGCGGGTAGCGCGTGAGCCCCTTCCGGATCGCCTCGATGCCAGCCTGCGCGGCGGGCTCGGGCGTGTCGAAGTCCGGCTCGCCGACGCTCAGGTCGAAGACGTCCTCGCCGGCCGCCTTGCGCCG
Source organism: Gemmatimonadales bacterium (assembly GCA_033764615.1). Lineage (GTDB taxonomy): Bacteria > Gemmatimonadota > Gemmatimonadetes > Gemmatimonadales > GWC2-71-9 > JANRIU01. Next base: position 5,693 of record JANRIU010000067.1, read on the forward strand.
CTTCGTCTCGTTGGAGATGGCGACGGTCTCGGAGGGCCGCAGGTGCTGGATGTTGAGCGAGAGGGGGTCCATGAGGGCCGGGCAGGGGACGGGGCGCTGGCATGCGGGGAACGGGGGCGAAACCTCCCGCCCCCCGCCCCGCGTGTCAACATGCCTCCGCCTTGGGCAACCCCGCGTGGCGGTGTACCTTCCGCGCCCGTTCGACGCACCCCGTCCAGAGGCCTCCGTGTCCGTCCAGCCCGATCCGCTCCCGTCCGCCCTGCGCGATGCCGCCGCCACCGCCCAGCGGGGGCACAACGTCATCGCCGTGGCGCCGCCGGGTCCGGGCGTGGCGCACGCGCTGCTCGGCGCCACCCTCGCCGCGCGCGCGCCGGGGGCCGGGCTCCTCGTCATCCTCGTGGCCGATGCGGAGCTGGCGGCGTGGGGGCCCGCGGTGCTCGAGGCGGCGCGCCGCGCTGGGCGCCGCGCGCTCGTCGCGGCCGGCGCCGCGCGCGCGGCGCGCGCCGTGCGCGATCCGGCGCTCGACGTGCTGGTCGTCACCGCCACGCTGGCCCGCGCGCTGGCGGAGCGCTCGGCGTGGCCCGCCGAGCGCATCGCGGCGCTGCTGCTGGTGCGCCCCGAGCTGCAGGACGAGGCGGTGCTCACCTCGCTCGTCGCCGACCTGCCGAAGGAGGCGCAGCGCGTGGTGCTCACGAGCGAGGGCGAGGCGGTCGTCGCGTTCGGCGAGCGGTTCGCGCGGCGCGCGCTCACGGTCGGCGTGCCGGCCGCGGACACGGCGCCGACGCCGCCCGCCGGCCCGGTGCGCGTGACGACCGTCGCCTGGGACCAGCGCGCGGCGGCGCTGCCGCAGCTGCTCGAGCTGCTCGACCCGGCGTCGGCGGCCGTCTGGGTGGGCGACGCGGCGACGGCCGGTGCCGTCGCGGCGCGCCTCCCGGCGGGTGACGGCACGCTGACCATCACCGCGGACGACGTTCCCGCGGCCGAGCTGGTGATCGCGTACGATCCCCCGTCGGTGGAGCGGCTGCACCAGCTCGTGGCGGCGGGGCCGACGATCGTGCTCGTGCCGGCGAGCGCGGCGACGTACGTGGCGCGCATCACCTCGCGCCGCCAGGCGTTCCGCCTGCCCGACGGGCTCGACGGCGCGCGCGACCAGGCGACGCGCCACCGCGCGACGATCGAGGCCGCGGTGCGCGGCCGCCGGCTGGAGGGCGCGCTGCTCGCGCTCGCCCCGCTGCTCGAGCGGCACGACGCGGCGACGGTGGCGGCGGCGCTCTACGAGCTCTGGCTCGAGCGGCCGGCGGAGGCGGGGGCCGCGCCGGTGGCGGTGGCGCCCGCCGCGCCGGCGATCGCGCCGGCCGGTTCGTCGGCGCGCGTCTTCGTGGACGTGGGCCGCAAGGACGGGCTCACCCCCGCCGACCTCGTGGCGGTGCTCACGAAGGAGCTCGGCGTCGACCGCGGCGACATCGGCCGGATCGAGATCCGCGAGACGTTCGCGCTCGTGGAGCTGCCGTCGGGCTCGGCGCCGGACATCGCCGTGCGGCTCTCGGGGAAGACGGTGCGCCGCAAGCGCCTCTCGGCGCGGCTCGACCGCGGCGGCGCGACGCGCCGGCGGGAGCAGCACGCCTGACGCGCGACCCCCGGACCGGCACGATCGAGGTCGTGACCGGGGTGATGTTCAGCGGCAAGAGCGAGGAGCTCATCCGCCGCATCCGCCGCGCGCTCATCGCGCGGCGCCGGGTGCAGGTCTTCAAGTCGCACCTCGACGAGCGGTACCACGGCCTCTACGCCGTCTCCACGCACGACGGCCTCCGGGTCGAGGCCGTCCCCGTCGATTCCTCCGAGCAGATCCTCCGCGCCATCGACCCCGCCGCCGACGTGGTGGCGATCGACGAGGCGCAGTTCCTCGACGACGGCGTCGTCGCGGTCGCGACGGCGCTCGCGGCGCGCGGCGTGCGCGTGATCCTGGCGGGCACCGACACGGACTTCCGCGGCGAGCCGTTCGGCGCGATGCCGGCGCTGATGGCGATCGCGGAGGAGGTGACGAAGCTCCGCGCGATCTGCGTCGTCTGCGGCGACCTGGCGTGCCGCAACCAGCGGCTCGTGGACGGCGCGCCCGCGCCGTGGCACGCGCCGCAGATCCAGGTGGGCGGCCGCGAGGCGTACGAGGCGCGCTGCCGCCACTGCCACGCCGTGCCGCGCGGCGACGCGGCGCAGGTCCCGCTCCTGTAGCGATGCTGCACGTCGGCCTCACGGGGAACGTCGCCGCCGGCAAGTCCACCGTGAGCGCCTGCCTCGCGCGCCTCGGCGCGCACCTCATCGACGCCGACCGCATCGTGCGCGACCTGCAGCAGCCGGGGACGCCCGTCTTCCACGCGATCGTCGAGCGCTTCGGCCCCGGCGTCGTCGCCGCCGACGGAGCGCTCGACCGACCGGCGCTCCGCGCGCGGATCCTCGCGGACGACGCCGAGCGGCGGGCGCTGGAGGCGATCGTGCACCCGGCCGTCGCGGTGGAGCGGGCGCACGCGCTCGACGCCGCACGCGCGGCGGGCGCCACGGTCGCCATCAGCGACATCCCGCTCCTGTTCGAGGTGATGGACCCGGCCGGCTTCGACGCGGTGGTGCTGGTGGACGCGCCCGCGCCGCTCCGGCAGCAGCGGCTTGTGGAGCGTCGCGGGCTGGCGGCGGACGAGGCCGCGCGGCTCGTCGCCGCGCAGGCCCCGTCCGCGCCGAAGCGCGCGCACAGCACCTTCGTGCTCGACAACGATGCGGACCCCGCCGAGCTCGAGCGCCGCGCCGGGCTCGTCTGGCGCGCACTCCTCGCCCGCGCGAGGACCCCCGGCCCCGCCTGATGGCTGCGCCCGCCTGGCGGCTGTGGATCGACCCGGTCCCCCGCCCCGGCTGGTGGCAGATGGCCGTCGACGCGGCCCTGCTGGAGCGCGCGGCACTGGGCGCGCCGCCCGTCATCCGCTTCTATGCTTGGGAACCCCGCTGCCTGTCGTTCGGCCGGCACGAGCCGGCGCGCGCCCGCTACGACCCCGCGCACCTCGCGCGCCGCGGCCTCGACGCCGTGCGCCGCCCGACCGGCGGCCGCGCCGTGCTGCACCACCGGGAGCTGACCTACGCCGTCGCGGGTCAGGCCGGGCTGCTCGGCGGCCCGCGCGGCTGCTACGACCGGCTGCATGCGGCGATCGCGGCCGCACTCGAGGCGCTCGGCGCGCCGACCACGCGCGCCGCTGCGCCGGTCTCGCCGGTGGGCGTGGACGCGGGGCCCTGCTTCCGCGTCGCGGCAGGCGGCGAGGTGCTCGTGGGCGCGCGCAAGGTGGCGGGCAGCGCGCAGGCCCGCGTGCGCGGGGCGCTGTTGCAGCACGGCAGCGTCCGCGTGCCGTTCGCTACGCTCGCCGGGCCGCTCGCCGAGGCGCTCAGGCCGCTGGCGGCCCGCTGGCAGGACGTGGACGACGATGCGGAGGCGCGCGCGCTCGCCGAGGGGCACGCGGCGCGCTTCCGCGACACCGCATGGACGTGGTGGCGCTGATGCCCTTCCCCATGGTCGCGCTCGCCCTGCTGCTGCAGGCGCCCGCGCCGACGACCGTCACGATCGCCGTCGGCCAGGAGCCGACGCGGCCGATCCCGACGCTGCTCGCCGGCCAGGCGAACATCGACGTCGCGGCGCAGCTGTTCCTGCCGCTCGCGCACGTCGGCCCGAAGCTCGTCACCTCGGGGGACAAGGAGTTCGAGCCCGCGCTCGCGCGGCGCTGGACGCGCCGGGACGACCGCACGCTCGCGTTCGACCTCGACCCGCGCGCCCGCTGGCACGACGGTGCACCGGTGACGAGCGCGGACGTCGTCTTCACGCTCGCGCGCGCGAAGGACGCGGCGGTGAGCCCGACGACGGCGCCGCAGCTGGCCGAGATCGAGTCGGTCACCGCCGAGGGGGACGGGCGGGTCGTCTTCCGCTTCCGGCGCGCCTATGGCGAGCAGCTGTACGACGCGATCCACCACGTCTCGATCCTGCCCGCGCACCTGCTCGCCGCGCTGCCGCCGGCGGACGTCGAGCGCTCGGCGTTCATGCGGCAGCCGGTGGGGAGCGGGCCGTACCGGTGGGTGCGGCAGGTGCCGGGCGAGCTCACGGAGCTCGCCGCGGTGCCCGACTTCTTCCTCGGCCGGCCCGGCGTGGAGCGCGTCATCTTCCGCCTCGCCGCGGACCCGGAGGCGCGGCTCAACCTGCTGCTGAGCGGCGCGGTCGACGCGCTCGACAACGTGATCCCGCCGCTCGCGAACCTCGAGCGGGTGCGGGCGCAGCCGGGGCTCCGCGTGGTGGCGGCGCCGACGACGACGCTCGGCTTCATGCTGATGAACCAGCAGGCGCGCGGCCGCGGCGCGCCGCACCCGGTGCTCGGCGACCTGCGGGTGCGGCAGGCCCTGATCCGCGCGCTCGACCGCGAGACGATGGTCCGCGCGGCGCTCGGCGACTTCGCGAAGGTGCCGTACGGGCCGGTGTCGCAGCTGCTCTGGATCGACGACCCGTCGGAGCGGCCGCCGCCGCCCGACACGGCGCTCGCGCGCCGGCTGCTCGCGGAGGCCGGCTACCGCGACGCCGACGGCGACGGGGTGCTGGAGCGCAACGGCCAGCCGCTGCGCCTCGGGCTCATGGTGCCCGCGCCGAGCGCGCTCCGCCGGCAGCTGGCGCTGGTGGCGCAGGCGCAGTGGCGCGCCGTCGGCGTGCAGGCCGACATCGAGATCGCCGAGGTCGCGACGTACCTCGACCGCCGGCGCCGCGGGGACTTCGACCTGGACTTCTCCGCGACGACCCAGGACCCGACGCCGAGCACGCTGCTGCAGTCGTGGACGTGCGCGGGCGTGGGCGCGAACAACGTGGCGTCGTACTGCGCCCCGCAGGTCGACTCGCTGCTCGCCGCGGCGCGCTTCGGGCGCGGCGACACGCGGCGGGCGTGGCGCGCGGTGGTGCGCCGCATCGAGGCGGATGCGCCCGCGGTGTTCCTCTTCGCGACCGCCAACGCGTCGGTGCTCTCGCGCCGCCTCGGCGACGCAGCGCTGCGCCCGGACAGCTGGTGGCGCGACCTGTACCGGTGGCGCGTCCGACCCGACGGCCGCTGAGATGGCGGCGTGGCTGGCCCGCCGGCTCGCCACCGCGGCGCTGACGCTCGCCGTCGCGCTCACGGCGCTCTTCGCGCTGATGCGCGCCGCCCCGGGCGACCCGCTCGCCCAGCTCACCGACGACCGCCCGCTGCCCCCGGAGGCGCGCGACGCGCTCCGGCGCCGGTACGGCCTCGACCAGCCACTCCCCCGCCAGTTCCTCGCCTTCGCCGCCGGTGCGCTGCGCGGCGACCTCGGCGTCTCGATCCAGTACGGCCGTCCCGTGCGCGACCTGCTCGCCGAACGGCTCGGGGCCACCCTGCTGCTCGCGGGGACGGCGCTCCTCGTCAACGCGACGCTCGGCATCTGGCTCGGCGCGCGGCAGGCGTTCGCCGCGGGCTCCGCCATCGACGCCGCGCTCGGGACGCTCGCCACGGCATCGTACGCGTTGCCGCCCTTCGTGCTCGCGGTGCTCGCGGCCGGCCTCTTCGGCGTGCGGCTCGGCTGGTTCCCCGCGGCGGGTGCGCGCGACCCGCTGCTCGCCGCGGACACCGGCGCCCTCGCGCTCGTGCTCGACCGCCTGCGGCACCTGGCGCTGCCCGCGCTGGTGCTGAGCGCGAGCACGCTGGGCGGGACGATGCGGCAGCAGCGCGCGGCGCTGCTCGACGCGCTGGGGCGCCCGTTCGTCCGCGCGGCGCGCGCGCGGGGGCTGGACGAACGCCGCGTGCGCTGGGGGCACGCGTGGCGCGCGTCGCTGGTGCCGGTGCTCACGCACTTCGGGCTGTGGCTGCCCGCGCTCGTGACGGGCTCGGTGTTCGTGGAGGCGGTGTTCGCCTGGCCGGGCATCGGCGAGCTGGCGGCCGCGGCGACGGCCGCGCGCGACTACCCGCTGGTGATGGGCGCGGCGCTGCTCGCGGGAGCGGGCGTGGTGCTGGGGAGCGTCGTCGCGGAGTGGGCGGCGCGGCTGGCGGACCCGCGCGGCGCGGACGCACCGTGAGCGCGACCCCGCTCCTCGCGCGCCTGCTCCGGAGGCCCGGGGGGCGCCGGGGCCTCGCGCTGCTGGTGGTGCTGGCCGTGCTCGCCCTCGCCGGACCGCCGCTCGCGCGCGACCCGCTCGCGCAGGGCGACCTCGTCAGCGGCGCGCTGCGGCCGCCGGGCGGCGGGCACCTGCTGGGCACCGACCACGTGAGCCGCGACGTGCTCGCGCGCACATTGCACGGCCTGCGCCGCTCGCTCGGCATCGGGCTCGGTGCGACGGGGCTCGCGGCGGGGCTGGGGCTCGGCATCGGGCTCGTGGCCGGCATCGGCGGCGCGGCGGGCCGCGTGCTGCTCCGCGCGGGCGACGCGCTGCTGGCGATCCCGCGGCTCTTCCTGCTGCTGGTGGTGCTGGCAGGCGCCGGGACGCTCTCGGCGCCGGGGCTCGCGCTCGCGATCGGGCTGACGGCGTGGCCGTCGGCGAGCCGGCTCGCCGCCGCCGAGGCGCGGCGCCTCTGGCCGCAGGACTGGATGCTCGCCGCGCGTGCGCTCGGCGCCTCCCCCGCGCGGCTCGTGCTGGTGCACCTGCTGCCGCACGCCGCGGCGCCGGTGCTCGTCGCCGCTGCGCTGCACGTGGCGGATGCGGTGGTGCTGGAGGCCGGCCTCTCGTTCCTCGGGCTGGGCATCGCGCCACCGGCGCCGACGCTCGGCGGCATGCTGCTCGAGGCGCGCCCCACCCTCGCGGTGGCGCCCTGGCCTGCGCTGGCGCCGGGCGTCGCGCTCGTGCTCGTCGTCCTCGCGCTGGGTGCGCTCGCGGACGCGCTGCGGGCGGCGCTCGACCCGCAGGCGGCGGCGTGAGCGCGCTGCTCGGCGTCGAGGCGCTGTCAGTCGCCGTGCCGGCGCGGGACGGCGAGGCACGCGCCGTCGAGGACGTCAGCTTCACCATCGCGCCCGGCGAGTTCGTGGCGCTCGTCGGCGAATCGGGCGGGGGGAAGAGCCTCACCGCGCTCGCCCTGCTCGGGCTGCTGCCGCCTCCCGCGCGCATCGCCGCCGGCCACGTGCGGCTCGAGGGGCGCGACCTGGTCACGCTGGAGTCGGCCGCCCTCCGCGCGGTGCGGGGGCGGCGTGTCGCGATGACGTTCCAGGAGCCGCTGGCGAGCCTGACCCCCGTGCTCCCGGTGGGTGCGCAGGTGCGCGAGGTGCTGGAGGCGCACCGGCTCGCGCGCGGCGCCGAGGCGCGAGCACGCGCCGTCGCGTTGCTGGACGAGGTCGGCATCCCCGATCCGGCGCAGCGCTACGACGCCTTTCCCCACCAGCTGTCCGGCGGCCTGCGGCAGCGGGTGCTGCTCGCGCTCGCCCTCGCCGCGGAGCCGGCGCTGCTCGTCGCCGACGAGCCGACGACGGCGCTCGACGTGACGGTGCAGGCGCAGGTGCTGGCGCTGCTGCAGCGCCTCCGCCGCGACCGCGGGCTCGGCGTGCTCTTCGTCACGCACGACCTCGGCCTCGTCGCCGAGCAGGCCGACCGGGTGCTGGTGATGTATGCGGGACGGATCGTGGAGGCGGGCCCCACCGCCGCCCTCTTCGCCCGGCCGGCCCACCCGTACACGCGCGCGCTGCTCGCGGCGGTGCCTCGCCTCGACGGGCCGCCGGCGCCGCCGGTGCCGATCCCGGGCGCGGTGCCGGCGCCAGGCGCCTGGCCGCCGGGGTGCCGCTTCGCGCCGAGGTGCCAGGCCGCCCACGACGCGTGCGCGGCATCGCCGCCGCTGCGCCCCGCCGCCGACGGCCACGCCGCCGCGTGCTGGCTGGTGCCGACCACATGAGCGACGCGCTCGTGGAGGCGGAGCGGGTGGTCAAGCGGTACGGCACCGTGTGCGCGGTGGACGACGTCAGCTTCACCATCGACGCCGGGGAGACGCTCGCGCTCGTCGGCGAGTCGGGATCGGGGAAGAGCACCCTCGGGCGGCTCGTGCTCGGGCTCGAGGCGCCGACGGGCGGTCGCTGTCGCGTCGAGGGGGACGACCTCGCGACGCTCCCCGCGAAGGCGCTCCGGGCGAGACGCCGCCGCATGCAGCTCGTCCCGCAGGACCCAGCCGCGGCGCTCGACCCGCGGCGGACGATCGGCGCATCGGTGGCGGAGGGGCTGGTGATCCATCGCCTCGCCGCGGGCGAGGCGCGGCGGCGGCGCGTGGCGGCGCTGCTGGAGGAGGTGGGGCTCGATCCGGCGCTCGCCGAGCGGTATCCGCACGAGTGCTCGGGCGGGCAGCGGCAGCGGGCATGCCTGGCGCGCGCGCTGGCCGTGGAGCCGGTGTTCCTGGTGCTGGACGAGCCGGTGACGGCGCTCGACGTGTCGGTGCAGGCGCAGGTGCTCGCGCTCCTCGCCGACCTGCAGCGGCGGCGCGGCCTGGCCTACCTCTTCATCGCGCACGACCTCGCGGTCGCGCGGCAGCTGGCGGCGCGGGTGGCGGTGCTGCTGCGCGGGCGCGTTTGCGAGGAGGGTCCGGCGGAGGCCGTGCTCGGGCGCCCGCGCCACCCGTACACGCGGGCGCTGCGCTCGGCGGTGCCCGCGCCCGTGCCCGGCGCGGCCCGCGAGCGGATCCTGCTCCGCGACGAGCCCCCGGGCCGAGCGCTGCCCGCGGGGTGCCGCTTCGCGGGCCGCTGCTGGCACCCCGCGGCCGACGGGAGCTGCCGCGACGAGGCGCCGCCGCTCCGGGCGCACGAGGGGCGGCGCGCGGCGTGCCACCACCTCGAGGACCCGCGCTGACTCAGCTCCGGGGCGCGCCCCCGGCCACCCGCTGCACCAGCTTGTCGAGGAACTCCAGTCCCTCGTAGAAGCTCCTCACGCGCATCTTCTCGTCGCGGCCGTGGCTGTTCGTCTCGCCGGTGTTCGAGAAGAGGCCGCTGACGCCGTACGTCTCGATGCCGGCGGCCCGGAGGAAGCGGCCGTCGGTGGCGCCGGTGCTCATGAGCGGCACGACCGGGATCCCGCCCCACTGCGCGGTGGTGAGCTCCGTGGTCGCGCGGAGGAGGGCGGGCTCCACCGGGCTCGGCGCCGCGCCGAAGCGCTCGCGCGTCGGCACGGTGAGCGTCACCTGCACGCCGCGGTCGCCGATCACGCGCACGAGCTCGGCCTGCACCTCCTCCAGCGTCGACGTCGGCACGATGCGGCAGTTCACGTTGGCGGTCGCCGTCTGCGGGAGCGCGTTGTAGGCGTGGCCACCGAGGAGCCGCGTGGCGACGCAGGTGGTGCGGAGGGTGGAGTTGTAGCGGGGATCGCGCGAGAGGAGCGCGTCGGCCGCCGAATCGGCGGGGTCGGCGAGCAGCGCGCGCATCGCGGCCGCCACCTCCGGCCGCTCGACGCGCGCCGTCTGCTCGAAGAAGGCGCGCGTCACCGCGTTGAGCGCCACGGGGAAGCGGTAGCGTGCCACCTTGTCCAGGGCGCCGACGAGCTGGTAGATCGCGTTGTCGCGCCGCGGCTGCGAGGAGTGCCCGCCCGGGTTCCGGGTGGTGAGCGTGAAGTTCACCGGCACCTTCTCGGCGGCCTGGATGGCGTGGAAGATCGGCGTGTCGCCCTGCAGCGTGCCGCCGCCGCCCTCGTTGATGGCGTACTCGGCGTCGATGAGCGCGCGGTGGTTGGCGAGCAGCCACTCCACCCCGTTCGCCTCGCCCCCCTCCTCGTCGGACGTGAGCGCGAGGATCAGGTCGCGCTCCGGCACCCACCCCTCGCGCTTCCACTTGAGCAGGTTGGCGACGAAGATCGCCGCCATCGCCTTGTCGTCGGCGGTGCCGCGGCCCAGGAAGTAGCCGTCCGCCTCGTGCAGGACGAACGGGTCGCGCGGCCAGTCGGCGCGGTTGGCGGCGACGACGTCGAGGTGCGCGAGCAGCATGATCGGCTTCGGGCCGCCGGCGCCGGCGCGGCCGCGGTAGCGCACGATCAGGTTGCCCTTCGTCGGCTTCCCGGGCGGGACGAGGAGGTGGATGTCCTTCGCCGGGAAGCCGGCGGCGCGGAAGCGCTTCGCGATCTTCTCGGCGAGGACGGTGACGGAGCCGACCGAATCGACGGTGTTCGTCTGCACCATCTCGCGGTACACCTCGCGCGCGAGCGCCTGGTTCGCCGAGAGCACCGCGGGCCCGGGCGGCGCGACGGGGCGAAGCTCGTCCTGGGCGGCGAGCGGCGTGGCGACGGTGACGATGGCGGCGACGACCCCGGCAAGGAGCCGGGTGGGGAGGGGACGGCGCATGGCGGCTCCGGGTCGGACGGGACGAGTCGGTCGCTCATGCTAACCGCGCGCCGCCGTCCGGTCAGCCCCCGGCGCCGCTCAGTGCGCGACGGCCGCAAGTTCCTCGACGGCGCGGCGGAACTCCGCCTCGATCGCGGCGAGGGCGTCGGCCGCCGCCGGGACGGCGCCACCGGCGGCCTGCTGCTCGAGCACGGCGCAGCGTTCGGAGAGCGCGGCGGCGCCGACGATCCACGACGCGCCCTTGAGGCGGTGGGCGAGGTCGCGCATCGCCTTCACGTCGGCACGCGCCACGGCGGCGCGCAGCTCGGCGAGCTGCTGCTCGGTGTCGCCCACGAACAGCTCCACGATGGCGGCGAGCGCGTCGCGGGCGAGGCCGTCGTCGCCGAGGCGCTGCAGGGCCGCCGGGTCGACGGAGGGCGCGGCCGGCCGGGCCGCCGCGACGCCGTCACACCATCGCGCGAGCATCGCCGCGAGCGCCTCCTGCTGGAGCGGCTTCTCGAGGTAGTCGTCCATGCCGGCGTCGACGCAGCGCGTTCGCCAGTCGGGGGCGGTGGCTGCCGTGAGCGCCACGATCGGCACGCGGCCGAGCGCGCCAGGCAGGCGCCGGATGGCGCGTGCGGCGTCATCGCCGCCCATGTCCGGCAGTTGCAGGTCCATAAGGACGAGCGCATACGGGCCGGCGCCCGCCCGCGCGATCGCGGCGGCGCCGTCGGTCGCCACGTCCACGGTCACGCCGAGGCGCGCGAGGCGCTTCTCGGCGACCTTCCCGTTCACCGGGTTGTCCTCCACGAGGAGGACGCGGTGCCCGGTCACGCCTCGGGCGGGCGGTACGCGACGGCCTTGCCGACCGGCGCGCGGCGATAGCTGTCGTCCAGGTTGAGCGTCGTCTCGGCGCCCCCCAGGAACAGGTAGCCGTCGGGACGCAGGAGGCGACGGACGCGGCCGAGGATGTCGCGCTTGGTCGGGACGTCGAAGTAGATCAGCACGTTCCGCATGAAGACGATGTCGCAGCTCGGCATCCCGGCCCACGGCTCGGCGAGGTTGATCGGACGGAAGTCGATCAGCTTGCGCAGCTCGTCCTTCACGGACCACTCGGCACCGGTCTTCTGGAAGTACTTCACCAGGAACGCGGCGGGGAGGCCGCGGTTCACCTCGAGCTGGGAGTAGCGTCCGCCCTTCGCGCGTTCGAGCATCTCGGTCGAGAGGTCGGTCGCCACGACGCGGACCGTCCAGCCGGGAAAGGGGTGGCCGAGCTCGCGGAGCACCATCGCGATCGTGTACGGCTCCTGCCCGCTGGAGCAGGCGCCGCACCAGATCGTGAGCGTCTTCTCGGCCTGCCGGCGCGCGGCGAGCTCGGGGATCACGACCTGGCGCAGGGCATCGAACGGATGGACGTCGCGGAAGAAGCTCGTCTCGTTGGTCGTCATCGCGTCGATGACGCGCCGGTGCAGGCCGTTCTGCGGCCGCGAGCGGAGCTGCGCGATGAACTGCTCGACGGAGGCGAACCCCTCGCCGCGCGCGAGCGACGCGAGGCGGCTCTCGACGAGGTACTCCTTGCCGGGCTCGATCACGATCGCCGACTGCTGGCGCACGAGGTCGCGGATGTAGTTGAACTCGGCGGTCCCGATGGGCATCCCGTCCCTACCTTCCCGCCGGCGCCACGGCCGGCAGACGACGCACGATCTCCGCGGGCAGCTCCGCGAGCGGGACGATCCGCTCCGCGGACCCCGTGGCGGCCACGGCGCCCGGCATGCCCCACACCACCGAGGACGCCTCGTCCTGCACCAGCACCCGTCCGCCCGCCTCGTGCACGGTGCGCGCGCCCCGCGCGCCGTCGCTCCCCATCCCCGTGAGCACGACGGCGAGCGTGCCGGCGCCCCAGGTGGCCGCGGCGCTCCGGAAGAGCACGTCGACGGCGGGGCGGCAGGAGTTCTCGGGCGGCTCCTGGGTGAGGTGGAGCACGGCGCCGCCCGCGCGCTTCTCGAGCACGACGTGGTGGTCGCCGGGCGCGATGTAGGCGTGGCCCGCGCGCGCCGGCTCGCCGTCCTGCGCCTCCGTCACCGGGAAGGGGCAGCGCTGCGCGAGCCGCTCGGCGAGGAAGCGCGTGAAGACGGGCGGCATGTGCTGCACGATGACGATGGGGACGGCGAGGTCGGCGGGCAGCGCCGGCAGCAGCGCGGCGAGCGCGTTGGGGCCGCCCGTCGAGACGCCGATGCACACGCCCTCGACGGGCACGGTGCGGAGCGGCGGCGCGGCAAGGCGCGGCGGCGCGCCCGGCTTCGGGGCGGGCGCGGCGGCGGCCGACGGCGCGCGC
>JANRIU010000072.1:0-71555 GCA_033764615.1 Gemmatimonadales bacterium
GACGCGGCGGCGCTCGCCGCCCTCGCCGCCGAGACGGGCGGCACCGCCGTCCCGCTCCCCGACGCCGCGCGCGCCGCCGACGTGGAGGCGACCGTCGCCGAGGCGCTGGCGCGCCACGGCCGGCTGGACGGCGCGGTGAACTGCGTCGGCTCGGTGCTGCTCAAGCCGGCGCACCTCACGAAGGACGAGGAGTTCCAGCAGGTGCTCGCCGTGAACCTCGGCAGCGCCTTCGCCCTCGTGCGCGCGGCGACGCGCGCGATGGAGCGCGCGGGCGGCGCGATCGTGCTGGTCTCGACCGCCGCCGCCACCGTCGGCCTCCCGAACCACGAGGCGATCGCGGCGGCCAAGGCCGGCATCGAGGGGCTCGCCCGCTCCGCGGCGGCGACGTACGCGCCGCGCGGCATCCGCGTGAACGTGGTGGCGCCGGGGCTCGTGCGCTCGAAGCTCACGGCCCGCATCACCGGCAACGAGGCGGCGCTCAAGGCGTCGCTCGCGCTGCATGCGCTGCCGCGCCTCGGCGAACCCGACGACGTCGCCTCCGCGCTCGAGTTCCTGCTCGACCCGGCCAACGCCTGGATCACCGGCCAGGTGCTCGGCGTCGACGGCGGGCTCGGCCGCCTCAAGGCGCGCGCGGCAGGCTGAGCATGGCCGAGCGGCCGCCCGTCCTGGTCGTGGGCGCGGGCCTCGCCGGCCTCGCCTGCGCGCGGCGCCTCCTGGCCGCCGGCATCCCGGTCCGCATCCTGGAACGGAGCGATGGCGTGGGCGGCCGCGTCCGCACCGACGTGGTCGACGGCTTCCGGCTCGACCGCGGCTTCCAGGTGCTGCTCACCGCGTACCCCGAGGCGCGCGCCGTGCTCGACTACGCGCGGCTCGACCTCCGGCCGTTCCACCCCGGCGCGCGCGTCGCGTTCGGCGGGGCGTTCCATGACGTCGCCGACCCGTTCCGCCGCCCGCTCGAGGCGCTCCCCACGCTGCTCGGCCCGATCGGCACCTTCGCCGACAAGCTGCGCGTGGTGGAGCTGCGCAACCGCGCGCTCCGCGACACGCTGGAGGCGCACTGGCGCTGGCCCGAGACGACGACGCTCGAGGCCCTCCGCCGCATCGGCTTCAGCGACGTCATGCTCGACCGCTTCCTGCGTCCCTTCCTCGGCGGGATCTTCCTCGAGCGCGAGCTCGCGACGTCGAGCCGCATGCTCGACTTCGTCTTCCGCATGCTCGCCCGCGGCGACACCGCGGTGCCCGCCCTCGGCATGGGTGCCATCCCGGCGCAGCTGGCGGATGCGCTGCCGCCCGGCACCGTCGCCCTCGGGGCCGCGGTGGGCGAGGTGCGGCCCGACGGCGTGCGGCTCGACGACGGCACGTGGCTGCCCGCGGCCGCGGTGGTGGTGGCGACGGAGGGCGACACGGCGGCGCGCCTGCTCGGTGGCCGCCTCGCGGCGCCCGCGGGTCGCGGGGTGCTCACGGTGCACTACGCGGCGCCCCGCAGCCCCGTCGGCGCGCCCGTGCTGGTGCTGAACGGCCAGGGCGAGGGGCTCCTCAACTCGGTGGCGGTGATGAGCGACGTCGCGCCGACCTACGCGCCCGCCGGGCAGGCGCTCGTCTCGGTGGTGGTGCTCGGCTGCGAGCGCGACGACCGGTTCGTGCTGCACGCGCTCGACGGCGAGCTCCGCCGCTGGTTCGGCGCCGGCGTCGCCGGCTGGCGCGTCCTGCGCATCGACCGCATCCGCTGGGGCCAGCCCGACCAGCGGCCCGGCGCGCTCGAGCCGCACGAGCGGCCGGTGCGCCTCGCCGAGCGGCTCTACGTCTGCGGCGACCACCGCGAGGATGCCTCGATCAACGGCGCGCTCGCCTCCGGCCGCCGCGCGGCCGAGGCGCTGGTGCAGGAGCTGGCGGCATGAAGTGGAGCTACACCATCGGGACGGTCCGCGGCACCGAGGTGAAGGTGCACACCACCTTCCTCCTCTTCCTCGCGCTGCTCGCGTGGCAGGCGCACCGCGCGGGGGGCTGGCCCGCGGCGGGGGCCAACTCGCTCTTCGTGCTCGCGATGTTCTTCTGCATCCTGCTGCACGAGTTCGGGCACATCCTGATGGCCGCGCGCTTCGGCGTGCGCACGCCCGACGTGCTGCTCCTGCCGATCGGCGGCCTCGCCAGGCTCGAGCGGATCCCGGCGGTGCCGCGGCAGGAGTTCCTCATCGCCATCGCGGGGCCGCTGGTGACGCTCGCCATCGTCCTGGGCCTCATCGGCGTGCTCGAGGTGATCGGCCACGCGCCCGCGCTCTGGGCGTTCTCGCTCACCGGCGGCGACTTCCTCGCGAAGCTCGCGGCAGCCAACGGCGTGCTGCTCGTCTTCAACCTGATCCCCGCGTTCCCGATGGACGGCGGCCGCGTGCTCCGCTCGCTGCTCGCCGCGCGGCTCGGCCGCGCCCGCGCGACGCAGATCGCGAGCGCGATCGGGCAGGCGCTCGCGATCATGGGCGGCTTCCTCGCGCTGGGCAGCGGGCAGTGGATGGCGGTGCTGCTCGCGCTGTTCGTCTACATCGGCGCCGAGTCCGAGGCGCGGATGGTGGAGACGGCGGAGGCGGGCGAGGGGCTCGTCGTGCGCGACCTGATGCTCACCGACTTCCGCACCCTGCCCGCGACGGCGACTCTCGCCGACGCGGCGGCGCTGCTCCTGGCGGGCGAGCAGCGGGAGTTCCCCGTGGTCGGCGCCCAGGGGCGCGTGGAGGGGCTCCTGACGCGCGACGACCTCATCCGCGGCCTCACCGCCACCGGCGCCCACGGCTCCGTGCATGGCGCCATGCGCCAGGTGGCGACGGTGACGCCGGACGACGGCTTCGACCACGCCGTCACGCTGCTCCGGGCCGCGCAGGCGCCCGCGCTGCCGGTGCTGGCCGACGGCCAGCTCGTCGGCCTCGTCACGATGGACAACGTCACCGACGCCCTGCTGCTGCGCCGCACCGGCGCGCTGGAGTAGCCGATGGGAACGACGCGCGTGGAGCGGGTCACCGTGCTGGAGCATCCGGCAGGCCGGGTGTACGACTGGCACACGCGGCCCGGCGCCTTCGAGCGGCTCACGCCGCCGTGGGAGGACGTGCAGCTCGTGCGGCGGGAGGGGGGCCTCGAGGACGGGGCGGTCACCGAGCTCCGCATCCGCCGGGGCCCCGCCACCCTCACGTGGCTCGCGCGGCACCGGGACCACGTCCCCGGCCGCCAGTTCACCGACGTGCAGGAGCAGGGCCCGTTCGCGAGCTGGACGCACGTGCACCGCTTCGAGCCGGTGGCCGACGCCAACTGCCGCATGGTCGACCGCATCGACTACGCCGCGCCGCTCGGGCCCCTCGGCCTCGTGGCCGACGAGCTCTTCCTGCGGAGCTCGGTGGAGCGGATGCTGCGCTACCGCCACGCGACGCTTGCCGCCGACCTCGCCGCGCACGCGCGGGCGGGCGGTGCGCCGCTCGTCGTGGCGGTCTCCGGCGCCAGCGGTCTCGTGGGGCGCGCGCTCCGCGCCTTCCTCACGAGCGGCGGCCACCGAGTGCGCGCGCTCGTGCGCCGCGAGGCGTCGGGGCCCGACGAGATCGCGTGGAACCCGGCGGCCGGCACGATCGACGCCGCGGCGCTCGAGGGGGTGGACGCCGTCGTGCACCTCGCCGGCGAGAATATCGCGGCGGGGCGCTGGAGCGACGGGCAGAAGGCGAAGATCCGCGAGAGCCGCGTGCAGGGCACCGCGCTGCTGGCGCGCACGCTGGCCGGCCTCGCGCGGCGGCCCACCGTGTTCGTGAGCGCCTCCGCGTCCGGCGTCTACGGCGACGGTGGCGACACCATCTTCACCGAGGACGCACCCTCCGGCACCGGCTTCCTGGCCGACGTCGGGCGCGCGTGGGAGGAGGCGACCGCAGCGGCGCGGGACGCCGGCATCCGCGTCGTCCTGCCGCGGTTCGGCATCGTGCTCTCCCCCGCCGGCGGCGCGCTGGCGAAGATGCTGCCCGCCTTCCAGTGCGGCGCGGGCGGCCGCCTCGGCTCGGGCCGACAGTGGATGTCGTGGCTCTCGGTGGACGATGCGATCGGCATCATCCATCAGGCGGTCGTCGATGCGCGGCTGCGCGGCCCGGTGAACGCCGCCTCCCCCGAGCCCGTCACGAACGCCGAGTTCACCGCCGTCCTCGGCCGCGTGCTCGCCCGCCCCACCGTCGCCGCCGTCCCCGCCGCCGCGCTCCGCCTCCTCTTCGGCGAGATGGCCGACGCCACGCTCCTCGGCAGCACGCGGCTGGCGCCGCAGGCGCTGGAGCGGGTGGGGTATCCGTGGCGGCATGCGGAGTTGGAGGGGGCGTTGAGGCATGTGATGGGGAGGTAGCCGGGGGCCAGGAGCTGGGGGCTGGGGGCGAAGAGCGACCCGGACCGGGGCCCAGTCAGTCATTCCGCCCGTCCGCCCGTCCGCCCGTCCGCCATCTGTAACTTTTGCACACCCGCTTCACATCGCACACCGCGTCGTGACACACGAGCCGGACTTTATTCGCGTCAACGCACCGACGTCCGACACTCTGTCGCGGGAGGTCGCGGATGCCGATCGCTGCCCATGTGGTCCTGCTCATCATCGACGGGCTCCGGCCCGACGCCATCGTGCCCGACGTCATGCCGGCGCTCTTCGCCCTCGGCGAGCGCGGCTACCGGGCGACCGGCCTGACGGTGCGGCCGAGTGTCACGGTCGCGGCGCTCACCAGCGTGGCGAGCGGCGTCTGCCCGTCGGTGCACGGGCTCACCGCCCCCGGCCTGCCGTCGCTCACGCGGCTCGGCGGCCTGCGCCCGCTGCCGGCGGAGCTGCGGCGGCACTACCACCGCACGGCCATCGCCATCGCCGACCTGCCCGGGAGCCAGCGCCTGCTCGCGCGAACGCTGCTCTCGCTCGCGGGCGTCACCTCGCTGCTGGCGGGCGGGCGCACCCCGCGCGACGTGGCGGCGCGCGCGAGCCGGGTGGTGCGGGACGAGCGCCCGAGCTTCACGGTGTGCTACGTGAACGACTGCGACAAGGCGGGGCATGCGCACGGCTGGATGAGCGGCGCGTACCTCGAGGCGGCGCAGGCGTGCGATCAGGCGGCCGCCGAGCTCGCGTGCCTCACGGACGACGCGGAGACGATCCTCCTCGTCTGCGCCGACCACGGCGGTGGCGGCGTCGAGCCGACCGACCACGACGCGCCGCACCCGGTCAACGACGCGATCCCGCTCATCGCCTACGGCGCGCCGATCGCGCCGCGGCAGGCGAGCGAGACGCCGTCGCTGCTCGACATCCCGCCGACGGTGCTGCATGCGCTCGGCGTCCCGCGCCCGTCCAGCTGGATGGGGCGACCGCTCGGCTGCTTCGAGGCGGAGGCGGTGGCGGTGGGCTGAGGCCGCGCACCGGGGAGAGGGATGGGCCCCACTCTCCT
This sequence comes from Gemmatimonadales bacterium, assembly GCA_033764615.1. Classification (GTDB taxonomy): domain Bacteria; phylum Gemmatimonadota; class Gemmatimonadetes; order Gemmatimonadales; family GWC2-71-9; genus JANRIU01. Next base: position 5,421 of record JANRIU010000072.1, read on the forward strand.
GCCGCACGTCGGGACGGCATATTCCACGCCCGACTCCTCCGATCCGGTCCCGCGTGCCCGACGCTGCGCCCCCCGCCGTCTGCCTCCTATCCGGCGGCATGGACTCCACCACCACCGCCGCCATCGCGAAGGCCGACGGCTTCGCCGTGCACGCGCTCTCGGTGCGCTATGGCCAGCGGCACGCGGTGGAGCTGGTCGCCGCGGAGCGGGTGGCGCGGGCCCTGGGCCTCGCGAGCCACCGCACGGTCTCCATCGACCTGCGCGCCATCGGCGGCTCCGCGCTCACCGATGCGATCGAGGTGCCGAAGGACCGGAGCGCCGACGCGATCGCCACCGGCATCCCGGTGACGTACGTCCCCGCGCGCAACACGATCCTCCTCTCGCTCGCCCTCGGCCTCGCCGAGACGCTCGGCGCGTTCGACCTCTTCATCGGCGCCAACGTGCTCGACTACTCGGGCTATCCGGACTGCCGCCCCGAGTACCTCGAGCAGTTCGAGCGGCTGGCCACGCTCGCCACCGCCGCGGGCGTGGAGGGGCGCGGCCGGTTCCGCGTGCACGCACCGCTGCTCCGGCTCACCAAGGCCGAGATCGTGCGGCGCGGCGTCGCGCTCGGCATCGACTACGGGATCACCCTCACCTGCTACGACCCGACGCCTGACGGGCTCGCCTGCGGCCACTGCGATGCGTGCCAGCTGCGGCTGAAGGGGTTCCGGGAGGCGGGGATGGCGGACCCGGCGGGGTACGCCGGGGGCCAGGGGATGGGCGCCGGGGGCTGACGCTCCGGCTAGCTTCTGGCCGTGTCATACGCGGTGAAGGAGTGCTACTACACCCTCCAGGGCGAGGGCGCCCAGGCGGGGCGCGCCGCCGTGTTCCTGCGTTTCGCCGGGTGCAACCTGTGGAGCGGTCGCGAGGCCGACCGCGCCACGGCGGTGTGCCGCTTCTGCGACACGGAGTTCGTCGGCACCGACGGCCCGGGGGGCGGGCGCTTCGCCACGGCGGACGCCCTGGCGGCGCACGTGCTGGCGACCTGGCCGGCGGGCGAGCCGGGGACGCCGTACGTCGTCTGCACCGGGGGCGAGCCGCTCCTGCAGGTGGACGATGCGCTGGTGGCGGCGCTGCATCGCGCGGGGTTCGAGGTCGGCGTGGAGACGAACGGCACGCAGCCCGCGCCCGCGGGGCTCGACTGGGTCTGCGTGAGCCCCAAGGCCGGCGCCGGGCTCGTGCTCACCTCGGGCGACGAGCTGAAGCTGGTCTACCCGCAGCTCGAGGCCGAGGCCGCGCCGGAACGGTTCGCGGGGCTGGCGTTCACCCACTTCCTGCTGCAGCCGATGGACGGCCCCGCGCGCGAGGCGAACACGCAGGCCGCCCTGGCGTACTGCCTCGCGCACCCGCGCTGGCGCCTCAGCCTGCAGACCCACAAGCTCCTCGGGATCCCATGAGCGGCTACTCCGACCGGACCTCGCACGCGTTCGCCTTCGCCGCCAAGCACTATGCGCCGGCGGGGCCCTCGGGCTCCCCCGCGTTCCTCGCACATCCGGCCAACGTGGCGGTGATCCTCACCCGCTACGGCGCCGACCACGCGACCGTCGTCGCCGGCATCCTGCACCACGTGCTGGAGGAGGCGGCGTGGGCGGAGCGCGCGGAGCTGGAGCGGAAGGTGCACGAGAAGTTCGGCGGCGTGGTGCTCGCCATCGCGCGGGACGCGCTCGAGCCGCGGTGGGACGCGCACGGCCGCGAGCGCTCGTGGCAGGAGCGGAAGGACGACTACCTCACGGTGCTCGCCAACGCCGAGCCGCGCGCGCTCGACATCTGCTGCGCCGACGAGCTGCACCGCTGCGGCAGCACGCTCGCCACGGTGCGGCGCCTCGGCGCGGAGTACGTGCGGAGCGTGGTGAGCGCGTCGCCCGCGCAGACGCTCTGGTGGTACCGCTCGTTCGTCGAGGTGCTCGGGCGCCGGGACGACTGGCCGCGACGCGACATGCTCGACGAGCTCCGCGAGATGACGGTCGACCTCACGCACGTGCTCCGCGGACCGACGGAGGAGGCGTGAGCCGGGTGGCGCGCGCGCTCGGCGCGCTCACGCTGGGGGCGCTCGCCGCCTGCTACGCGCTGCCGCCGGCACCGCCGCCGGCGCGGCCGGTGCGCTTCCTGCACGTGAACGACCTCCGCCGCACCGATTCCTTCCCGGACGGCATGGGCGGCCTCGCCCGGCTCGCGGGCGTGCGGCGCCGCCTCCTCGAGGTCGGCTCCACGCTGTTCGTCGCCTCGGGCGACCTCCTCGACCCCGAGGCCGGCGGTGCCGCCGCGGCGCGCCGCCGGATCGAGCTGTTCAACGCCGCCGGCCTGGACTACGCCACCTTCGGCGAGCGCGACCTCGCGCTCCCGGCCGACACGGTCAACGCGCTGCTCGCTGCCTCCACCTTCCGGTGGCTCTCGGCCAACTGCCAGCTCAAGGACGGCAACCCGCTCGACGCCGTGCAGCCGTGGGACACGGTGCGCGCCCTCCGCCGGCTCGACCAGCTGCCGCCGTTCCCCACCGGGCCGGGCGCCCCGAAGCCGCCCACGCGCGAGCAGCTTCAGAAGGCGTACACCCAGGCGCTCGGCCGCGCCGCGAAGGTCGGCATCTTCGCTGTCTCGCCCCCGGGCGACTACGGGTGGGTCACCTGCGGGGACCCGGTGGAGGCGGCGAAGCTCGCCGTCGACCAGCTCGTGGCGACGAAGGCCGACCTCATCGTCGCGCTCACGCACCTCGACCTCGCGACCGACCTGCGCATCCTCCGGGCCGACGGCCGGCTCGACCTGATCCTCGGCGGCAACACCACCGCCGCCGTCGACTCGACGAGCGCCAACCGGCACGTGCTGAAGGCCGACCCCGATGGCCGGTCGGCGCAGTTCGCGACCCTGTGGGGCGCGCAGGCGGCATGGCGTTCCGCGACGCGCCTGATCCCCATCACCCGCGACCTCGCAGCCGACAGCACGCTCCTCGCGCGGCTCGCGCGGTAGGCAGCGGGCTTCACGGCTCGCGCCGTGATGCATTTCGCGATACCTTGAAGGGGTGCTCGACACACCGCCCTTGACCCCCGAGATGCAGGCCGCCGCCGCGGAACTGCTCCGGCAGCGCCGCGCGCTGGCGGGGCTCGCCGACGTGCTGGCCGTCATGCATGCCGTGCCGCAGTGCGAGCAGAAGGTCGCCGAGCTGTTCAGCGCGCTGCTGGGGGCCGGCGACGTCGTGCTGCTCCGCTCCGACGGCGACCGCTACCAGCCGGCGACCTCCACCGGCCCCGGCATGCGGAGCGGGCCGGTGCATCGCGCTACGCTCGACCGCCTGCTGCCGGCAGGCAGCCCTCCCACGCTCCCGGGCGAGAGTGGCCTCCGGACCGTGGCGACCGGCGACCCGGCGCTGGTCATCCCGCTCGATGCGACGGAGGAGCGCGTGGGGCTCGTCTTCGCCGGCCTGCCGACGCGCGGCGGCGGCTACGGGCGCGCCGAGCTCGACTTCATCGCGCAGGTGGCGCGACCGGTGGCCCTCGCCTTCCAGCAGGCGCTCCAGCTCGAGCGGCTGCACAGCGAGGCGACGACCGACGAGCTCACCGGCCTCGCCAATCGCCGCGCCCTCGAGGACCGCCTGGCCGCCGAGCTGGCGCGCACGGGCCGCCACGGCACGCCGACGACGCTGGTGATGCTGGACCTCGACCGCTTCAAGGCGGTGAACGACACGTTCGGCCACGCCGCGGGCGACCGCCTGCTGCGCGCGGTGGCGGACGTGCTGCGCACCGAGAGCCGCAGCCTGGACCTGCCGGGCCGGCTCGGCGGCGACGAATTCATGGTCGTGCTGCCGATGACGACCGCCGCCGAGTCGCGGTCGCTGGTGCGCCGCGTGCAGGAGGGGATGCGGCGGATCGGGCGGGAGCATCCGGAGTTCGCGAACGTCTGCTCGGCGTCGATCGGCGTCGCCGAGGCGCCGGGGCATGGCACCAGCTCGGGGACCCTGCTGCAGTCGGCCGACCGCGCGCTCTACGACGCGAAGGCCGCCGGGGGCGCCTCCGCCCGCTACGCCGGGGGCTGACCGTCACGCCGGCGCCCGATCCCGCGCTCGCCTTCCAGCGGGCGGAGCAGGCGTTCGGCAGCCGGTACGAGCTGGAGCGCACGGTCGCCGTCTCGCGGGAGCGGGTGCTGTTCGTCGCGCGGGACCGCCTGCTGCGCCGCCGCGTCTCGCTCCGCGTCAACTTCTTCTCCGACCATCCCACGCGCGCCTGGTTCCTCCGCGAGGCGGAGGCGCTGGCGCAGTTCGACCATCCCGCGATCCGCCACGTCTACGACGTCGGCATCGTGGCCGAGCTGGCGTACCGCGTGGGGAACTGGGTGGAGGGGGAGTCGCTCGCGGAGGCGATGCAGCGCGGGCCGCGACTCATCCCCGACGTCATGGCGCTCGCGCGCGACCTGCTGGGCGCGCTGGAGCACGCGCACGTGCGCGGCATCGTGATGCGGCGCGTCGTGCCCGCGTCGGTCATCCTGACCCAGGCCGGCCGCGCCATCGTCACCGACGTCCGCTTCTGCAGCTGGTCGCTGCCGGCGATCCCGCCGGACACGCCGCCGGGCGGCCTCGCCTACATGGCGCCCGAGGTGCGGGACGGCGCCGCGGGCGACCCCGCCAGCGACGTCTACACCGCCGGCGCCCTGCTCTACGCGGCGCTCACGGGCGAGGAGCCGCCCGAGGCCGCCGGGGCGGTGCGCCCGCCGACCGCGCTCCGCGCCAACACGCCGCGGGCCCTCGAGCGGATCATCCTCCGCGCGCTCCAGCGCGAGCCGGACGCGCGCTTCCTCACCGCCGGCGAGATGCTGGAGGACCTGGCGAGCGACGCCGGGATGTTCGAGGCGCCGCAGACCGCGCTCGTCCCGCACCTCGGCAGCGAGCCCGCCGACCCGCGCTTCTTCGAGAAGCGCCTGCGCCGCGCCCTCGGCGACGACTACGAGCTGCTCGGCTTCCTCGGCCAGGGCGGATTCGGCCGCGTCTACCGCGTGCGCGACCTGCACCTCGAGCGCGAGGTGGCGCTCAAGGTGATGCACCCCTGGCTCACGGAGGAGCCGACGGTCGTCGAGCGCTTCCGCCGCGAGGCGCAGCTCGCGGGCCGCGTGACGCACCCGAACATCGTGAACATCTACGACATCGGCGGGCGCAACGGGCTGCTGTGGTACACGATGGAGTACGTGACGGGGCCGAGCGTGGCCCAGCTGGTGGAGCGGATGGGGCCGCTCTCGGTGGTGACCGTGCTCCGGCTGCTGCGCGAGGCGCTGGCCGCGCTCGAGCTCGCGCATGGCGCCGGCCTCGTGCATCGCGACCTCAAGCCGGAGAACATGATGCTCGAGGCCGACGGCTCGCTGCGGATCACCGACTTCGGCCTCGCGCTCGCGCTCCGCGGCGCCGCGGGCAAGCATGGCGGTGCGACGAGCCAGAGCGGCACCCCGCAGTTCGCGAGCCCCGAGCAGCTGCTCGGCGAGCGCGTCGACCCGCGCACCGACCTCTATTCGCTCGCCGCGGTGGCGTGGTTCGGCCTCGCGGGGCATCCGCCGTTCACCGGCCGCACCGTGGAGGCGATCCTCGCGCGGCAGACGACCGACCGGCTGCCCCTCCTCGGCGCGGTGCGGGGCGACGTCCCGCCCGCGCTCGAGGCGGCGCTCACGCGCGCCCTCCGCTCCGACCCGGCCCAGCGCTTCGCGCACGCGGCGGAGTTCCGCGTCGCGGTCGACGGCGTGAGCGTGAGGCCCCTGCCGCTGTAGGCCCGCGCACCCTTGACGGGCCGACGGGGATGTCACAGTTTGGGAAGAGCAGCGATGCAACCCTGTCACCGGCCACACCGCCCCATGAGCAGACCCGCCAGACCACGGGGGCATTCCCCCGTGGTCTGTTTCGTTTTCGTGCCGCGGGACAGGCTCGCGCGCACGACACCCGGCGCGCGGAGCGCGTCGGCGCAGTCCCATCACCAGGAGCACAACCGATGGCTCGCATGACCGGCACCGTGAAGTGGTTCAATGACGCGAAGGGGTTCGGCTTCATCACCCCCGAGAACGGCGAGAAGGACTGCTTCGTCCATCACACGGCGATCAAGGCCGACGGCTTCCGCAGCCTCGCAGAGGGCGAGAAGGTGGAGTTCGACCTCGTGGCGGGCCAGAAGGGCCCGGCCGCGGAGAACGTCACCAAGGTGCGCTGACGCGAGCCCTCCCTGAAGGCGTTCGGGCCGCCATCCCCCCGGGATGGCGGCCCGCTCGTCTTCGGCACCCTCGCGGTGGCGCTACTTGTGGCGGTAGATGACCCGCCCGCGGGTGAGATCGTACGGCGACAGCACGACGCTGACGCGATCGCCTTCCAGGACACGGATCTTGTTCTTGCTCATCCGGCCCGCCGCGTACGCCAGCACCTCGTGCCCGTTCTCGAGCATGACCCGGTAGTTCCGGTCGGGCAGCACCTCGGTCACGACGCCTTCCATCTCGATCCCGTCTTCCTTCGCCATCCACGCGCTCCGCTGCAGGGGTGATGTCCGGGGAACCCTCAAAGATGGGTGCTCACGCCCGCACGGGCAACTGGGCGCGCAGCCGGTCCATCTCCTGCTCCACGAGTCCCACCAGCTCCTCGATCAGCGCCTCGTCGAAGCCGAGGCGCGCGCCGGCCGCCTCGTAGATGGCCGGCAGGGGCGCCGTCGCGCCGAGGGCGAGCGCCGAGCGGTAGCGCCGGACCGCCTCCGCGGGGTCGCGCAGGCTGTGCCGCCAGACCTGGAGCGCGCCGAGCTGGGCGATGCCGTACTCGATGTAGTAGAACGGGTAGAGGAAGATGTGCAGCTGCCGGTACCAGCGGGCGGTGCGCTCGCGCTCGAGGCCCGACCAGTCGATCCCCTGCTCGAACCGCTCCCGGACGGCGAGCCACTGGCGGTCCCGCGCATCGGGATCGGCGCCGGCGCCGTCCGTGTACAGCCAGCTCTGGAAGCAGTCGACCGAGGCGATGTGGGCGAGGCTGCCGAGGACGTCCTCGAGGTGCTCGAGGCGGACGCGCACCCATCCCTCCTCGTCGAAGAAGCGGCCGTCGCCCTTCAGGTGGGGCGCGGCCAGCAGCTCCATCGACATCGACGCGAGCTCGGCGGCCTCGCTGCCGGGATGGCGCTGCCAGAGGTACGGGATCGGGTGCGCCGCGAAGGCGTGGAACGCGTGCCCGGCCTCGTGCAGCAGCGTGTTCACGTCGTCGAACACGCCCGCGGCGTTCATGAAGATGAAGGGCCGACCGCTGAAGGCGAGCGTGTCGCAGTAGCCGCCCGGCGCCTTCCCCTTGCGGCTGTCGAGGTCGAGGCGCCCCTCGTCGGCCATCGTGTCGAACCAGGTGCCGAGCTGCGCGTCGAGGTCGTGGAAGACGCCGCGACTGCGGGCGATGAGGTCGGCGCCGTCGCGGAACGGCGGCTCCGGCTCGCCGCCGTGGATGTCGACCTGCGTGTCCCACGGGCGGAGCGTCGCGACGCCAAGCGCGCGCCGGCGCTCCTCGTTGAGGCGGCGCACCGCGGGGATCACCGCGCGCTCGACGCCGGCGTGGAAGCGGCGGCAGTCGGCGGGGGTGTAGTCGAAGCGGAACTTGGCCTGGAAGACGTACTGCTCGAAATCGGCGAAGCCGGCGTTCCGCGCCACCTCCTGGCGACGGGCGAGCATCGTGTCGAACAGCATGGCGAGCGTGTCGCGCGCGTCGACGTACGGCTGCGTCGTCGCGCGCCATGCGCGCTCGCGGACGGCGCGGTCGGTCGCCTTGAGGAACGGGTTGAGCCGCGGCAGCGGGATCCGCTCGCCCTCCCACTCGGCGAGCATGCCGCCGGTGGCCTTCTGGTACTCGGCCGACAGCCCCTCGAGCGCGGAGACGACCGGCACGTTCGCCTCGCGGAAGATCGCGATGGAGGTGCGGAAGCGGCGGAGCGTCGTCTCGAGGCCGGGGACGTCGACGCCGAGGGCGACGAGGCGCCGCTGCAGCGCGACCGACTGCTCCTCCATGCGCGGCAGGATCTCGCTCGCCCAGCGGAGGTTGGCCGCCTCCTTCGCGGGGTCGCCGGTGTCCTGCGTGTAGGCGATCATCGCGAGGCTGGCGGCCTCGGAGAGGAAGCTCTCGGTGCGGGACCACTCGGCGAGCCAGTCGGCCACGGTGTCGGCCGAGAGGGGGCGCTCGGCGAGCGCGCGGTAGTGCGGCTCGACGTCCGCCCAGGTGGCAGCGGTGAACTCGGCGGGCGTCGGGGGCAGCTGGGGCATGCGGTCTGGTTCTCCGGACGGCGGTGCCGCGCCGGGACGGACGCGGCGGGGCAGGAAACTACCCTCGGTCCCTCAGGCGGGACGAGCCGCCGGCGGGGCGGGCGCATCGACCTTGAGCGCGAGGATGCCGACGAGCGCCACGATCCCCCCCGCCAGGTAGAACGGCATGGCATGGCTGAAGCGCTGGAACGCGAACGTGGCCATGAGCGGGGCGAGGATGCGCGCGATCCCCGCGAACGTCTGCGCGACGCCCATGATCGTGCCCACCTCCCCCTTCGGCGCGCTGCGCGAGGTGAGGCTCGTCGTGGCCGGGAACAGGAGCGCGGTGCCGACCGGCACGAGGGGCATGACGCAGAGGAGCACCCAGAGCGGGCCGGCATGCGGGTAGAGCACGAGGCCGATGATGAGCGCCACGGTGCCGAGGCGCATGGCGCGGACCTCGCCGAGCGCCTTCACGACGGGCCCGAGGAAGAGCGAGCGCACCACGAGGGAGAGCCCACCGATGTAGGCGTAGACGCTGCCGATCGACTGCTCGGTGAACTGGTACTCCTCCTTGAGGAAGAGCCCGAGGATGGACGTGAGCGCCGTGAACGCCAGCATGCCGACGGCGTAGATCCAGATGAAGCGCGCCGTCGGCTCGCCGGGGTGCGTGACGATGCGCCAGGCGGCCGCCCAGACGGGCTTCTTCGCGCCGTCGCCGGTGCCGGGGCGGCGCGACTCCGGCAGGTAGCGCCAGGCGAACGCGAGGTTGACCACGCACAGGAGCGCCGCCGTGAAGCCCGGCCACGACGGCCCGAACCGCGTCGCCCACGAGCCGAGCGCGGGCCCGACCATCACCCCGGCCGAGGTCGCGGCCGAGAGCCAGCCGAGCGCCTTCGCCCGGTTCTCCGGCGCGATCGTGTCCGCGATGTACGCCTGCGCCACGCCCGTCGTGCCGCCGCCCGCGCCCTGGATGAGCCGCGAGAGGAAGAGCAGCCAGAGCGAGTCGGCCAGGCCGAAGACGACGTACGCGACCGCCGCCGCGGCCAGGCCGATCATGAGCGCGGGCCGACGGCCGCGCCGGTCGGAGAGGCGGCCCCAGAGCGGGGCCGAGACGAGCTGCGCCACCGAGAACGCGCTCACCAGCGCGCCCACGATCTCCGGCGTGGCCGAGAGCTTGAGCGCGTAGAACGGCAGCAGCGGCAGCACCATCGCGAAGCCCACCATGTCCACGAAGCACGTGGCGATGAGCACGGCGAGCCGGCCGAGCTCGGCGCGGGTCGTGGCGGCGGGGGTGCCGCCGGGGGGGGTGCCGGTGGCGGGCGGGGCGGTCAGGGCGCCTCCTCGGGGGGACGGTCGAGCGCGAAGACGGCCGCGCTCACCACCGTGAGCACGAGCCCGTACGCCGCGGCGACGCCGACGTCCGACTGGCGCAGCGAGGCGAGGATCTCGAGCGAGACGGGGCGCGTCTCGTACGAGTAGAGCACGATCGACGTCACGAAGTCGCCGAACGCGGTGACGAACGCGAGGGCACCGCCCGCCATGAGGGCGGGGGCGAGGAGCGGCAGCGTGACGCGCCGGAGCGTGCGCCACGGGCCCGCGCCAAGGGCGGCCGCGGCCTCGTCGAGCGCGGGGTCGAGCCGCCGGAAGCGCGCAAGGACCGCCCGGCTCGTGAGCGGGAGGTCGCGCACGAGCCAGGCGAGCGGCAGGAGCCACGGCGTGCCGATGAGCACCACGCGCGCGGTCCACGGGTCGTCCTTCGCGAAGGCGGTGGCGAGCGCGACGGCGAAGACGGTGCCGGGCACCGCCCACGGGAGGGCGAGGAGCGCCGTGAGCACGCCGCGCGTCGCCACGCCGCGCCGGAGGGCGAGCCAGCCGCCCAGGGTCGCGAGCGCCACCGCGCCCGCCGTCGCGAGCGTCGCCATCCAGAGCGAGTTCACCATCGGCCGGAAGCGCACGGGGTCGCGCAGGAGGACGAGATAGTTGCCCGCCGAGAGCACGGGCGGCAGCGCCTCGGTGGTCCAGGTGCCGCGCGGCACGAACGAGACGAGCAGCAGCGTGAGGTGCGGCAGCACGAGTGCGAGCGCCAGCGTCCAGGCGAGCGCGCCCAGCAGCGGCCCCGCCGGCCGGCGCGGCAGCGGGCGCGTGGCGCGCCCGGACGCGGCGCGCGCCTCCGGCGGGTCGAGCACGCGGAAGACGCCCAGCGCGGTGAGCGCCACGGCGGCGAGCGCGAGCGTCTCGACCATCGCGCGCGCGTCGTCGCCGTTGAGGCGCGAGCTCACGATCTGCGTGGTGAGCACGCGCGTGCCGCCGCCGAAGAGGTACGGCGCCGAGAAGCTCGCCAGCGACGTCATGAAGGCGAGGAGGCCGCCGCCGGCGATCGCGGGGGCGAGGGCGGGGAGCAGCACGTGCCGCGCGACGCGCGCGCGGCCGGCGCCGAGGCCGGTGGCGGCCTCGAGCAGCGCCGCATCGAGCGTGCCGAGCCCGGCACGCGCGAGCAGGAAGACGAACGGGTACGTGGCGTAGACGTGCACGAGGAGGATCGCCGCCCACCCCTGGAAGCGCCACGGCGCCTCCTCCAGCCGCAGCACTGCGCGCACGAGGTGCGCGAGGAAGCCCGACTCGCCGCAGAGGAAGAGGAAGGCGAGCACGCCGACGAGCGGCGGCAGCGCGACGGGCATGGCGAGGAGCCACGCGAGCGCGCGGCGCCCGGGCAGCGCGTACCGCGCGACGAGCCACGCGAGCGGCACGCCCACCGCCACCGCGCCCGCGGCCGACGCGAGCGAGAGCCAGACCGAGTTGGCGAGCGCGCGCCAGCTGGTGGGCGTCCCCATGAACTCGGCCACGGGCGCGGCCGCGCCGCCGGGGCCGCCGAACGCCTCGCCCACGAGCAGGAGCATCGGCCACGCGACGACCCACGCCAGCAGCAGCGTGGTGATCCAGCCCAGCGCCTCGCTGCCCGGGCGCCTCACGGCTGCCCCGGGAAGAGCAGCAGGCCGCCCCGCCCGCGCCGGCTCGGCGCGAGGCCGACCCGGGTGCCGGCGGCGAAGCGGCTGTCGGTCCAGAGCTCGCAGGCGCCGGCCGCGGTGCGCACGGCGAGGAGCACCTGGCCGCCGACGAGCCGCTGGCCGGCCACCTCGCCCGCGAGCGCGCCGGGCGCGTCGGGCGCCACCACGCGCAGCGCCTCCGGCCTCGCGACGAGCACGACGTCGCCCGTGGCGGGCGGCGCGGACGGGTCGCGCGGCACGCTCCAGCGGGTGCCCGCCGTGCCGAGCTCGACGGCGACCGCCGCGGCCGCGACCTCGACCACGCGCGCCGCGAGCTCGCTCGCGCGCCCGACGAAGCCGGCCACGAAGCGGTTGGCGGGCGCCTGGTACAGCGCCTCCGGCGGGCCGACCTGCTCCACGCGGCCCGCCCGCAGCACGGCGACCTGGTCGGCGAGGTCGAACGCCTCCTCCTGCTCGTGCGTCACGAGCACGGTGGTGGTGCCGGCGCGCAGCAGCAGCTCGCGGAGCTCGCGCCGCGTCCGCTCGCGGAGCGCGGGGTCGAGGTTGGAGAGCGGCTCGTCCAGCAGCAGCACCCGCGGGGCCGGCGCGAGGGCGCGCGCCAGCGCGACGCGCTGCTGCTGCCCGCCCGAGAGCTCGTGCACGCGGCGCGCGCCGTAGCCCGCGAGGTCGACGAGCTGCAGCGCGTCGCCCACGCGGCGGCGCAGCGCCTCCCCCCGCACCCCGTCGCACTCGAGGCCGAAGGCGACGGTCCCCGCGACGTCGAGGTGCGGGAAGAGCGCGTACGACGGGAACACCATGCCGAAGCGGCGGCGCTCGGGCGGGAGGGCGGTGACGTCCTCGCCATCGACGAGGATGCGGCCCGCATCCGCGCGCTCGAAGCCGGCGAGCAGGCGCAGCGTCGTCGTCTTGCCGCTGCCGCTCGGCCCGAGCAGGGCGAGCGTGCCGCCGCTCGGCACCCCGAGCGAGACACCGTCGACGGCGCCGACGGCGCCGAAGCGCCGGGCGAGCCCCTCCAGCCGGAGCGCGCTCACGGCGTCGTGCGCCCCTGGTGGCGCACGTGCTGGTCCCAGTAGCCCATCCAGGCGGCGCCGTCCCTCGCGAGGCGCGGCCAGTCCATCGGCGCCACGCGCATCTCGGCCTCGACGCGGCGCACCCAGTCGGGCACCGCGTCGCGCGGGAGGTCGAGGCGCGCGGGGAGGCGGAACACCTCGCGCGCGGCGAGCAGCTGGGCCTCGTCACCGCCGACGTAGTCGATGAAGCGCCGCGCCGCGGCCGCATGCGGCGCCCCGCGCACCAGCGCGATCGCGTCGTCGATCACCACGGTGCCGCTGGCGGGGAAGCGCCAGCCGAACGGCATCCCCTTCGCGCGGCTGATGAGGATGTCCGGCAGGTCCCAGAGCGTCACCAGGCCCTCGGCGCGGGCGAGCTTCTCGTCGAGCACCGCGGGGTTGAGCGTGTAGGCGACGGTGTTCGCGTCGAGGCGCCGGAGCCAGCGCATCCCCGCGGCGGTGTCGCCCGTCTCGCGCAGCGAGCGGAGGATGACGAAGCCCCAGATGGCGCGCATCGTGCCGCTCGCGACCGGGTCGCGGATCAGCACCTGGTCGCGCCACCGCGCGTCGAGCACGTCGTCCCAGTCGCGCGGGGCCGCGGAGTCGGGGACGACGCGGTCGTTGTAGGCGATGACGGCCGGCGTGCGGTAGACCGGCCAGTAGAGGTCGCCGGGGCCGCGGCCGAGCGTGTCCACCCGGTCGGCCCACGCGGGGCGGTACGGCTGCAGCAGCGTGTCGCGGATGCCGCGGTCGAACGTGGTGGTGGGGCCGCCGAACCAGACGTCGCACTGCGGGTTCACGCGCTCGAAGCGGAGCCGGTCGAGCACCTCCTGGCTGCCGAGGTCGAGCCAGCGGACGTCGACGTCGGGGTGCCGCGCCTCGAACGCGCGCTCGAGCAGCAGCAGCTGGTCGCGGCCGTGCGGGCTGTAGACGAGCACGGGCGTGCGGCCGTCGTCGCGGCACGCCGCCGCGCCGACGCCGGCCGCGACGAGCAGCGCGCCGACGAGCCCCGCGCGCCACCTCACGGCACGCCCGCCGGCGGCGCCTGGAGCCCGAGCAGGTTCGCGAACAGGCGGAACGCGCCGGGGACGCCGGCCGGCAGCTGCCGGAAGAAGGCGAGGCCGGTGTAGGTCCACGTCCCCGCACCCACGCGCGCGGAGAGCACCGCGCCTGGGACCGGCGCACCGCCCGTGTCATGCAGCTCGAGCGCCGTGCGGTACGCCGTGTCGAAGGTGCGCGGCACGTAGAGCGCGCGCTCCTGCACCCAGCCGGCCCAGTCGGCCGCGCCGATCGGGTTGGGGCCCGTGACGAGCGGTGACGCGGGGTCGGTGACGGTGACGGCCGCGTCCTCCTCGGTCACGCGGTCGTGCGGGACGGCGATCTGCAGCGGGAACGGCGCGAAGCCGCCGCGCACGAACTGGTACTGCTGGTACTGCACCACGAGCCGTCCGCCGGCGCGCACCCAGTCGAGCAGCCTCGGGTTGAGCGAGGCGAGCGCCGCGTCGGTCTCGTAGGCGCGCGGCCCGACGATGATGAGGTCGTAGCGGCCGAGGTCGGCATCGAGCAGGCGCTCGGCACTCGTCACCTCGAGCGGCAGCCCCGCCGCGAGCAGCGCCTCGGGCACGCGGTCGGACGCGCCGCGGAGGTACGCGACGGCGCGCGCCGCCGGCCACGCGAGCGGCGCCACGACGAAGGTGGTGGCGCCCGGCAGCGGCTGCAGGCGCGGGCCGATGTGCGGGTAGTCGACGACGGCCACCGACACGTCGAAGCGCGCCCCGCCGGCTTCCGCCGTCACCGGCAGCACGAGGCGGCCATCGGCCGCGCCGGTCGGCACCGTCACCTCGAAGCGGAGCACCCGGCGCTCCCCCGGCGCCGCGAGGCGCACTCGGCGCGGCGGCGGCACCGGCCAGCCGCGCGGCACCTCCACGCGCACCTCGGCGTCGGTGGCGGTGGCGGCGTGGTGCACCACGGTGACGGTGACCGGCTGCGGCGCCGCCTCGCCCGCGCGGTGCAGCACCACGGGCGGCTCCACGAGCAGCGTCAGCCGCGGCAGCACCCGGAGCGGGCGGCGGAACTCGCCGGACGCCTGGTCGTTGCCGCGGAGCGTCGCATCGCGACGGAGCTCGAGCGCGGGGCCCGACGCCTCGCGGAGCGTCACCGCCGCTGCGAGCGGCGCGGGCTCGAAAGGCTGGCCGCGCAGCGCGGGCGGGACGCCGGTCCAGTCGTACAGGCCGCCGGCGAGCGGCCGCCGCAGGAAGTACGGCACGGAGGGCGGCGCGTCGGCGGGGACGGCGAGCGCCACGGTGGCGAGGCGCCGCTCCCCGGGCGCGAGCGGCACGTCCTGCAGCCCGGGCACGAGGGCCGCGTCGCCCGCGGGCGCGAGTGCGCCGGTCAGGCGCGCGGAGGCGCGAAGCGCGACGGGGCCCGCGTTCCAGAGCTCGACGGCGACGCTCAGCGACTCGCCCGGGACGGCGGTCTCCCGGTCGGCCCGGACGTCGAGCAGGACGCCGCGCTGCACCTCGCGCGCGCGCGCGGCCTGCCGCCGCTGGTCGGCGAGGGCGGGGTCGTCGCCGGCGAGGTCGGCGGCGAGGCGCGCCAGCAGGTCGCCGGCGCGGGCGCCCTCGAGCGGGCGCGCGAGCGCGCGGAGCGTGTCGAGCCGCGCCACCACCGCGCGGCGCCGCGCGTCAGGCAGCAGGCCGGCGAGCGTGGTGTCGACGCCGGCGAAGAGGCCCGCGGTGCCGGCGCCGGTGCGGTCCTCCACCAGCGCGAGGCGGATCGGCGACGGGCCGATCGCCTGCAGGTTCCCCATGTCCTGCGAGCGGTGCAGCGACCGGCTCCGCATCGCGACCTGGCGGATCGACTGGCCCTCCGCGCGGTCGAGCACCCCGCCCTCCAGCACCAGCGCCGTCGCCGCGGTGTCGAAGCGCGCGCTCCGGAAGAGCCGCGACGGCCGCCACGGACGGAGCCCCTCCTCGGCCTGCAGCTCCGGGAAGCGCGTCGCGTCGCCGGCGATGGCGAACGCCTCGCGCGCGGCCCAGCCGGCGGCCTGGTGCTGGCCGTGCCCGTCGCGCGGGGTGCCGCTGAAGATCGCGACCACCACCTGCGGCCGGAACGCGCGCACGACGCGCACGACGTCCTTGAGCACCGAGTCGCGCGGCCACTGGCGCCAGGTGTCGTCCAGCGACTTCGAGAAGCCGGTGTCGAACGCGCGGGTGAAGAACTGGCGCGCGCCGTCCAGGCGGCGCGCCGCGAGCAGCTCCTCCGAGCGGAGCAGCCCGAGGCCCACGCCGAGCTCCGGCCCCAGCAGGTTCTGCCCCCCCTCGCCGCGGTTGAGCGAGAGGTAGGCCGCCTCGGCCCCGGCCACGCGGGTGAGCCAGGCGAGCAGCTCGGTGTCCTCGTCGTCGGGGTGCGCGGCGATGAGCAGCACTCGCTTGTGCTGGCCGAGTGCGCGGAGGGCGCGCTCGTACGCGGCGATCCCCCCCGTGGCCGGCGGCGCGAGCTGCGCGGCGAGCGGGGGGGCCAGCAGGGCGAGCAGGAGGGAGAGGAGGCCGAACCGGCCGGCGGCACCGCGCACGCGAACGTCCCGACTGGAGGATGGCCGAAGCTAGACGCCGGGGCGGCGCCGGTCACGCCGCCGGCGGCGGCTCGTGCGGCATCTCGCGCAGCGCGCGGAAGGTGTAGATGCCCGTGCCGTGGCCGTCGCTCCACTGGACCCGGAGGCCGTACGCGCCCACGAGCGAGACGCCGAGGGGCCAGACCCGCTCGGGGACGGCCGCCGGGTCGAGGAGCGGGCGCCCGCTCATCTCCTCCACGCACGCGGCACAGGGGCATGCCAGCCGGAGCGCGCGCCCGGGATAGAGGACCGGCGGCGCCCCCTCGTCCCACTCGACCAGGAGGCCCTCCGGCAGGCGGGCGATGGAGACGGGGACGACGGGGACGGGCACGGGCGGCTCCGCGGCGCGGGATGGTATCTTCCAAGGCTGACCCGCCCAATCCTATCGACCTCCCGAGCCCACGCCATGAGCGCGCATCCCCATCCGCTCCACGTCCGCCGGCAGCTCACCGTTGCCGGCACGACGGCGTCCTACGCCAGCCTCTCCGAGTTCTCGCGGCAGACGCACACCGACGTGCACCGGCTGCCGTACAGCATCCGCATCCTGCTGGAGAACGCGCTGCGGTTCCACGGGCGCGGCGTCGTCACCGAGGAGCACGTGCGCGCGCTGGCGCACTGGCAGCCGAACGACCCGGCGCGCGCCGAGATCCCGTTCATGCCCGCGCGCGTCGTGCTGCAGGACTTCACGGGCGTGCCGTGCGTGGTCGACCTCGCCGCGATGCGCGACGCGATGGCGCGCATGGGGGGCGACCCCGACCGGATCAACCCGGTCGTCCCCTGCGACCTCGTGATCGACCACTCGGTGCAGGTGGACCACTTCGGCACCGACCAGGCGTACCGGCTGAACGTGGCGCTCGAGTTCGACCGGAACCGCGAGCGGTACCAGCTGCTCAAGTTCGCGCAGCGCGCGTTCCGCAACTTCCGCGTGGTGCCGCCCGGCACGGGCATCGTGCACCAGGTGAACCTCGAATACCTCTCGCCGTGCGTGCAGCTGCGCGAGCAGTTCGGCGAGCTGATGGCGTACCCGGACACCTGCGTCGGCACCGACAGCCACACGACGATGATCAACGGCCTCGGCGTGGTGGGCTGGGGCGTCGGCGGCATCGAGGCCGAGGCGGTGATGCTCGGCCAGCCGTACTTCATGCTGATCCCCGACGTCATCGGCGTGAAGCTCACCGGCGCCCTGCCGCTCGGCACCACGGCGACCGACCTCGTGCTGACGCTCACGCAGCTGCTCCGGAAGCACGGCGTGGTCGACAAGTTCGTCGAGTTCTTCGGGCCGGGCCTCTCGTCGCTCGGCCTCGCCGACCGCGCCACGATCGCCAACATGGCGCCCGAGTACGGCGCCACGATCGGCTTCTTCCCGGTCGACCACGAGACGGTGCGCTTCCTGGAGCGGACCGGCCGCCCCGCGCAGACGGTGGCGCTCACCCAGGCGTACTACGAGGCGCAGCTCATGCTGCGCACCGACGACTCCCACGACCCCGAGTACACCGCGACGCTCCACCTGGACCTCGGCTCGGTGGTGCCGTCGCTGGCGGGGCCGAAGCGGCCGCAGGACCTCGTGCCGCTCGCGGGGCTCAAGGCGAACTTCGCCGGCAACGTGGCGTCGCTCGTGCCGCCGAAGAGCGAGGCCGCGCGCGCGCGGCAGAACGGCCAGCCGCTCAAGGACGGCGCCGTGGTCATCGCCGCGATCACGAGCTGCACGAACACCTCCAACCCGTCGGTGATGATCGGCGCGGGCCTCCTCGCGAAGAAGGCGGTGGAGCGCGGGCTCGCGGTGCAGCCGTGGGTGAAGACGTCGCTCGCGCCCGGTTCGCGCGTGGTCACCGACTACCTGGACGGGGCGGACCTGACCCGGTACCTGGACGCGCTGCGCTTCCAGACCGTCGGCTACGGCTGCACCACCTGCATCGGCAACTCGGGCCCCCTCCCGGACGAGATCGCGAAGCAGATCGACGACTACGCGCTGGTGACGGCGTCGGTGCTGTCGGGCAACCGCAACTTCGAGGCGCGCGTGCACCCGCAGGTGCGCGCCAACTACCTCGCCTCGCCGATGCTCGTCGTCGCGTTCGCGCTCGCGGGCCGCGTCGACATCGACCTCGCGACGGAGCCGCTGGCCGAGGGGAAGGACGGCCCCGTCTTCCTGCGCGACATCTGGCCCTCGCCGCAGGAGATCGTGGAGACGATGGCCGCGGCCCTCAAGCCGGAGCTCTTCACCGGCCGGTACGCCGAGGTGTTCGACGGCGACGAGGCGTGGCAGGCGCTCCCCGTGCCGGGCGGCAGCCGCTACGTCTGGGACGCCGGGAGCACGTACGTGGCGGAGCCGCCGTTCTTCCAGGCGCTGGCGCCGGCCGCCGGCACGCTGCACGACATCACGGGCGCGCGCGCCCTCGCCGTGCTCGGCGACTCGATCACCACCGACCACATCTCCCCCGCCGGCTCGATCCCGAAGTCGGGGCCGGCCGCGCGCTACCTGCTGGAGCGCGGGGTGGAGCAGGTGGACTGGAACACGTTCGGCGCGCGGCGCGGGCACCACGAGGTGATGATGCGCGGCACGTTCGGCAACGTGCGCATCAAGAATGCGCTCGTGCCGGAGAAGGAGGGGAACTGGACGCTGCACTTCCCCACCGGCGAGGTGACGTCGATCTATGACGCGGCGATGCGCTACGTCGCGGCGGGGACGCCGCTCGTGATCCTCGCGGGCAAGGAGTACGGCACGGGCTCCTCGCGTGACTGGGCCGCGAAGGGCACCACGCTGCTCGGCGTGAAGGCCGTGATCACCGAGAGCTTCGAGCGGATCCACCGCTCCAACCTCGTCGGCATGGGCGTGCTGCCGCTCAGCTTCCGCCCCGGCGAGACGCGGCAGTCGCTCGGGCTCACCGGCACGGAGACGTTCGACATCACGGGCATCGCGCGCGGGCTGGTGCCCGGCGGGACGGTCGCCGTGACGGCCCGCCGGGACGACGGCACCGCGGTGACGTTCGAGGCGGTGGTGCGCCTCAACTCGCCGGTGGAGCTGGAGTACCTGCAGCACGGCGGGATCCTGCCGCGCGTGCTGCGGCAGTTCGCCTCCTGACCTGAAACGGCGTCGGGCGCGGGCCGGTGGCCCGCGCCCACCCGGTCAGCCCACCGGCGCGGCCGCCCCCCGCGCCACGACGTCCGCCACCCGCCACCGGAAGCCGCGCAGCTCGCGCGCGAGCCGCGCGAAGTCTGCGCCGTTGCGCGTGAGGAGCGTCGCCCGCTGCTCGCGGCACGAGGCGGCGAGCAGCGCGTCGTTCACCAGCGCCGCCGGGATCGCCCCGGCCGCCAGGCGCTCCCGCACCGCGAGATCGGCCAGCGCGCGCCCCGCTTCGCGGTAGGCGGACGCGCCCGGCACCACGATCCCGCCGCGCCCGCCGAACGCCGACTCGAACTCCTCCAGCGCCAGCGCCGCGTCATCGGTGCGTGCCCCCGCCCGCAGTTCCAGCAGCACCACCGCACTCAGCAGCAACCGGCTCGCATGGCGCCGCACGAACGCCGCGAGGGCCCGGCGCTCGTCCTCGTTGCGCCAGGCCCCCACGTAGACACTCGTGTCCAGGACGTACCGCTCGCTCATCCCTTCCGCTTCCTCCGCGCCCGCGCCGGGGCGGCCGCGGGGGCGTCCAGGTGCCCGAAGACATCGGCCACGCCGCCCGCCGCCGCCACCGCGTCGATGGCGGCGACCAGGCGCTCCTGGAAGAGCACGAGGTCCAGCGCGCGATCGACCGCCTCCGTGTCGGTGCGCACGCCAAGCAGGCGGCGCACCTCGGCGAGCTTGTCCGCGTCCATCTCCATGTTCTTGCGGAGACGGACCGGCGGCTCGAGGAGGGCGCTGTCGCGCACCAGCATGGGCGGCTCCTTGGGTTTCTTATACATACTCATGATACACATCGTACACTCCTTGAGGAGTGCGGTCAAGCACGTGGGACGCCGGCGGCCTCGCCTACGTTCGGTATGCCCCTGCCGCTGCGCCTCCCTGCCCTGCTCGCCGCCGCGCTGCTGCTGCCCGGCACGCCCGAGCCGCTCCGGGTGCTGCGCATGGTGCCGGCGGCCGATGCGGACGCGGGCATGCCGTGGCTCGTGTCGTTCGACCGGCCGGTGGCGGGCTCGCTCGACCGCATGGTGGACCCGGCGGCGATCGCCCGCGTGGCACCGGCGGCGGCGGGCCGCTTCGAGTGGCGCGACCCGGTGACGCTCCGCTTCGTGCCCGCCGCGCCGCTCGAGCCGGCGACGACCTACACCCTCACCATCGACACCACGTTCGCCGCGATGGACGGGTCGCGCCTCGAGCGCCCGTTCGTGGCGCGCGTGCGCGTGCGCGGGCCGACGCTCCGCCGCGGCGACCCGGTCGGCCCGGAGGCGCGGAGCGTCTTCGCGTTCGCGCGGCCGCGCGAGCCGTTCACGCTCTGGTACGCGCCGGCGGCGGAGCCGGGCCGCGTCGCCGAACTGGCCCGCATCGAGCTGGACGCGCGCTGTGCGGGGGGGCGCGTGATCGGCGTCACGGGCCGGGCCGGCCCGGCGCCCGACAGCACCGAGCCCGGCCCGCGCCCCGCGCGGCCGGTGGTGCTCGTGCCACGCGAGCCGCTTCCGGCCGGCTGCGAAGCCGCGCTCGTGGTGCCGACCGAGCTCGACGGTTCGGCCGCGCGCGGGGAGAGCCGCCTGGCGTTCCGCACCCACGGCGCGTTCCGGATCGGCGAGGTCGCGTGCGGCACGGGCGATGACTGTCCCACGGGCGGGGCGTGGGTGACGTTCAGCACCCCGGTGCGTGGCGCCGACGTGCAGCGGCGGCTGCGGATCATCCCCGAGGCGCCGTTCACCGTCGCCGACACCGCGGCCGCGCAGGCGAAGTGGTACCTCGGCGCGCGCCTGCGGCCGCGCACCACGTACGCCGTCGTGGCCGACACCGCGCTCCGCGACGCGTTCGGCCAGCGTCTCGAGGGGAACCCGGCCGCGGCGTTCCGCACCACCGCGTTCGCGCCATCCGTCACGTACCCGATCGGCCGCGTGCTCGTCGAGCGCGCGCTCCCGGCGGGGCAGGCCGGCGGCCTCGCGGTGCAGGCGATCAACGTCGACACGCTCGTCGCCACCGTGCTGCCGGTCCCGGTGGCGCAGGAGGCCGCGTGGCTGCGGCGCGACGAGGAGGCGACGCGCGAGGCGTGGGCGAAGGCGCGCCTCACGGCGCCCGCGCGCCGGCTCGCCGTGCCGCCCTCCCCCGACCGCGGGCGCGTCGCCGTGGTGCCGCTGCCGGTGGCGCGGCAGGGGCCCGCCACCGCCCCGCCCGTCCCGACGCTCCTGGCGGTCGCCGTCCACCACGCGCGCGACACCGCGCGCGGGCGCGACGCGCCCGTCGCGCTCGTGCAGGTGACCGACCTCGCCATCCACGCGAAGGTCGGCGAGGCGGAGGCCGCGGTGTGGGTCACCGGCGTCGGCGACGGCCGCCCGCGCGCCGGCGCCGCCATCGAACTGCGCGCCCCGTCCGGCCGCCTCGTCGGCACGGGCACGACCGATGCCGCCGGCGTCGCGCGGCTGCGCGCGCTGGCGTGGCCGGTGCCGCGGCCGGGCGTGGAGCAACCGTGGACGCCGATCGAGGGGTACGTCGTCGCGCGGCTCGGTGATGACCGCGCGCTCCAGGCGTTCGCGAGCTACGACCCCGACTTCGCCCCGTGGCGATTCAACCTCGCGAGCGCGTGGGGCGTGGCGCGCGCGCCCGCGGCCGGCGCCCTCTTCACCGAGCGGGGCATCTACCGTCCCGGCGAGTCCGTGTTCGCCAAGGCGATCGTGCGTCGCGGCCTCCTCGGCAACCTCGCGGCGCCGGGCCCGCGCGACAGCGTGCGCTGGCTGCTCCGCGACCCGGACGGCACGGAGAGCGCGCCGCGCCCCGCCGTCCTCTCCGACTTCGGCACCGCCGACACGCGCTGGGAGCTCGCGGCCGACGCCGGCGTCGGCAGCTACCGGCTGGAGCTGCAGTGGCGCCTGCGCGGGAGCTGGGAGGAGCTCGCCGCCGCCGAGTTCCGCGTCGGCGAGTACCGCCCGCCCGAGTTCCTCGTCGACGTCGTCGTGCCCGACAGCGTGCTCCTCCCGGGCGAGCCGCTCCGGGCGACGGTGGCCGCGCGCTACCTGTTCGGCGCGCCGATGGCGCGCGCCGCGGTGGACTGGATGGTGCGCCGCGAGCCGGTCGGGCCGTGGGAGCTCGCGATCCCCGGACATGACGACTGGCTCGTGGGCGCGCAGGCGTCGGGCTGGGGCCTCGACGACGACGCGCGCTACGGCGACGTGATGGCCGGCGAGGAGGACTCGCTCGACGCCGAGGGCCGCCTCGTGGTGCGCGTCCCCGCCGAGGCACGCGCCCGCGGCCGCGCCGCGCGCCTCACCGTCGAGGCGGTCGTCACCGACCTGAACCGGCAGGTGGCCGGGGCGCGCGCCCGCGCGCTGCTGCATCCCGCGTCGTTCTACCTGGCCGCCCGCGTGACCGGCAGCGAGTGGCCCTGGAAGGCGGGCGCGCCGCAGGCCGTCGAGGTGGTGGCCGTGACGCCGGCGGGCGTCCGCGTTCCCGACGTGCGCGTCGACGCGGTGCTCCTCCGGCGCGAGTGGCATCGCGTCGAGCGGCTGCGCGACGGCGTCGCCGAGCTGGTGGGCGAGTGGGTGAGCGACACCGTCGGCCGCTGTCGCGTGGCCACCGCCGCGTCGCCGCAGCGCTGCACGCTGACGCCGCGTGCGGGCGGGCTGCACGTGGTCGCGCTCGTCGCGCGCGATGCGAAGGGCCGCGAGACGGAGACGAGCTTCACCCGCTGGGCCGCCGGCGACGGCTGGGTGCCCTGGAGCGACGAGAGCCAGTTCAAGCTGGAGGTCGTCGCCGACCGTCCGCGCTACGCGCCCGGTGACACCGCCACCCTGCTCGTCGCGTCGCCGTTCACCGACGCGGAGGCGTGGATCACCGTCGAGCGGGAGGGGATCCTCGAGTCGCGCCGCCAGCGCCTCACCTCCGGCGCCACGCGCCTGCGCGTCCCGCTCACCGCGCGCCACGCGCCGAACGTCTTCGTCTCCGTCCTCGTCGCCCGCGGGCGCGCGGCCCCGCCCGCGCGCGGCGGCGACGCGGGCCGGCCGACGGTGCGCGTCGGCTACGCCGAGCTGCGCGTCACGCCCGAGCGGCAGCGCCTCGCCGTGCGGCTCGCGCCCGACCGCGCCGAGTACCGCCCCGGGGACACGGCGCGCGTGGCCGTCGCGGTGACCGACCGCGACGGCGCGGGTGCCGCGAGCGAGGTGGCGCTCTGGGCGGTGGACGAGGGGATCCTCGCCCTCACCGGCTACGCCACGCCCGATCCGGTCGACCTGCTGTACCAGCCGCGCGGCATCGCGATGCGCCTGGCGAGCGGGCTCGCCGCGGTGGCGCCGCAGCTCCCCGAGGGGACGAAGGGCCAGCGCGAGCCCGGTGGCGGCGGCGGCCAGGGCGAGGACGACGTGCTGCGCTCGCGCTTCCGCTCCACCGCCGTCTTCCTCGCGAGCGTCCGCACCGACTCGGCGGGGCGCGCGGAGGCCGCCGTGCCGCTGCCCGACAACCTGACCACGTTCCGCGTGATGGCGGTGGCCGTCACGCGCGGCGACCGCTTCGGGAGCGGGCAGGCCTCGCTCCTCGTCACGCGTCCCGTGGTCGCGCGGCCCGCGCTGCCGCGCTTCCTCCGCGCGGGCGACCGCTTCCGCGCCGGCACGGTGGTGAACCTGCGGAGCGGCGCCGCCGCGACCGCGCGCGTCACCGCCGAGGCGCGCGGCGTCGAGGCGGACGGCCCGCTCGAGGCCGAGGCCGCGCTCGCGCCGGGCCGCGGGGCCGAGGTCCGCTTCGGCTTCCGCACTCCCGCCGGTGACAGCGCGCGCTTCCGCTTCCGCGTGGCGAGCGGCGGCGAGCGCGACGCGGTGGAGCGCGTGCTCCCGCTCCGGCCCGACCACCACCCGACCGCCACCTCCGCGGCGGCGCGCATCGAGGGCACGGGCCAGCTCGTCCTGCGGCTGCCGCCCGGCACCGACCCCGCGCGCTCGGAGCTGCTGCTCTCCGCGGGCAGCTCGCCGCTCGCGGCGCTCCGTGGCGCGCTGCGGCGGCTGGAGCTGTACCCGTACGGCTGCACCGAGCAGGTGGCGAGCGCGCTGCTGCCGCTCGCCGCGCTGCGGGCCGTCGAGCGCGCCACCGGCGACACGCTCGCGCCCCCGGACGCCGACGCACGGCTCCGCCGCGGCGTGGCGACGCTGCTCGCGCGCCAGCGCGATGACGGCGGCCTCGGCTACTGGGGCGCGGGCGACTGGACGACGCCGTGGCTCACCGCGCACGCGGGCCTGGCCCTGCTCGACGCGCGGGACGCCGGCATCGCGGTGGACGCGCGCGCCCTCGCCCGCGTCGCCGGCTACCTCACCGGCGCGCTCGGCGATGCCCGTCCCGCGGTCACGCCCGTCAGCTGGGCGTACGCCGACCGCCGCGCCGCGCTCGCCGAGCGGGTGGCCGCCGTCGACTGGCTGCGCCGCTTCGGCCAGCCGAACGTCGCCGCCGAGAACGACCTGCTGCGCCAGGCCGCGCTGCTCGCGCTCGAGGACCAGGCGCGCCTCGCCGTGCTCCTCGCCCGCCGGAGCGACCAGCGCTCCGCGCGCACGCTCCTCGCGGCGGTGACGCGGCAGGTGCGCATCGAGGGGCGCCGCGCGACGCTTCCCGCCGAGGCCGGCGGCCTCTACTTCGCCTCGGCGCTCCGCCCGGTCGGCGCCGTGCTGCGCGCGGTGCTCGCGCTCGAGCCGGCGAGTCCGCTCGCAGGGCCGCTCGCGGAGACGCTCATCGACGCGGCGCGGCCCGGTGCGTCGTGGCTCGGCACGCAGGACCTCGCGGCGATGGTGCGCGGCCTCACCGCGTTCGCGCCGCCGCGCGGCGCCGTGCCGCCCACGCTGCGCGTCCGCGCACGCGGCCAGCTGCTGGCGGCGCGCCGCGGCACCGGCGTGCGCGACGTGTCGGTGCCGCTCACCGGCCTCGTGGAGCCGTCCGCCACCGACTCGCTCGCGCTCGTCCTCGACGCGGAGGCGACCGGCGGCGCGGCGTGGCTCTTCGCCACGGTGCGCGAGCGGCCGCTCGTGCCGCCGACGACGCCGGTCGATCGGGGCCTGCGCGTGGAGCGCTGGATCGAGACCCTCGACACGCGCCAGCCCGTGCTCCGTGCGCGCGAGGGGGACGTCGTGCGCGTGGTGGTGCGCCTCACCGTGCCGGCCGAGCGGCAGTTCGTGGTGCTGGAGGACGCACTGCCCGCGGGCCTCGAGGCGATCGACCTCTCGTTGCGGACGCTCGCCCTGCCGGAGGCCGCCGCCGGCCGCCCGCGGCAGCACCCGGGCCAGGGATGGATGGACCTCGACGAGGGCCGCGACGACGACAACGGCCTGCGGAGCTGGGGCTTCGGCATGTGGGACGGCGGCTACTGGAGCGCGTTCGAGCACCGCGAGCTCCGGGACGACCGCGTCCTCTGGTCGGCCGCGCGGCTCTGGCCCGGCACGTGGACCGCGACGTACCTCGCGCGCGCGACGACGCCCGGCACCTTCGTGCGCCCGCCCGCGCACGCGGAGGAGATGTACAACCCGGCGGTGTACGGCCGCTCCGAGGCCGGCACCTTCACCGTGACGGCGAAGTAGGTGCGAGGGATGCGCGGCGGGCGCCTGCTGCTGGGCGCAGGTGCGATGGCGTGCGCCGTCGCGGTGCTCGGTGCCGCGTGGATCGCACGGCCGCTGCCGCCGCCGGTCGTGCCGGGCGCGGTGCCCGGCCTCGTGCTGGTCGACCGCCACGGCCTGCCGCTCCGCACCGCGCGGCGCGACGACGGCGCGCGGCAGCTCTGGCGGCCGCTCGCCGAGCTCGACCCGGACCTCGTGACCGCCTTCGTGGTGACGGAGGACCGCCGCTTCCGAGCGCACGGTGGCGTCGACGGCCGCGCGGCGGCGCGCGCGCTGCGCGACGCGGTGCGGCTGGGTCGCGTCACGAGCGGCGCCTCCACGATCACGATGCAGCTCGCGCGGCTCGAACGCGGGCTCGGCCGCGGCCCGCTCGACAAGGCGCGCCAGCTGCTCTGGGCATGGCGGTACGAGCGGCAGCTCGGCAAGGAGGCGATCCTCGAGCGATACCTCAATCGCGTCCCGCTCGGCCACGGCACCGTCGGCGTGGAGGCGGCCGCGCGGCTCTACTTCGGCGCGACCTCGACGGCCCTTTCGGCCGGGCAGGCCGCGCTCCTCGCCGGCCTCGCCAGCAACCCCGAGCGCGACGACCCGCTGCGCCACGCCGACGCAGCCGCGCGCCGACGCGCGACGGTGCTCGCGCGCCTGCGCGCCCATGGCGCGCTCTCGGCCGGCGACGCTGCGCTCGCCGCGCTCGAACCCCTCCCGGGCGGCGCGCCGCCCACGCCATTCGACGCACCGCACTTCACGAGCTGGCTGCTCGCGGGCCGGCGCGACACCGCCACCACCGCCGAGTGGCGCACCACGCTCGACCTCCCGCTGCAGGCGATGCTCGAGGACGAGCTGCGCCAGGCGGTGCGCGCCCTGGGCGACCGGCAGGTCGGCGACGCCGCGCTCGTCGTGCTCGACAACGCGCGCGGCGAGGTCCTCGCGTGGATCGGCTCGCCCGACTTCACCGACCCGGCCGACGGCCAGACCGACATGGTCACGAGCCCCCGGCAGCCGGGCTCGGCGCTCAAGCCGTTCGTGTACGCGCTCGCCTTCGAGCGCGGCCACGACGGCTCGATGCTGCTGCACGACGAACCGCGCGCCTTCGCGACCGCGGCCGGCCCGTACCGGCCGCGCAACTACGACCGCCGCTTCCGCGGCCCCGTGCGCGCGCGCGAGGCGCTGGCCAGCTCGCTCAACGTGCCGACCGTCGAGCTCGCCGACCGGCTCGGCGTGGGCGGGGTGCTGCACCTGCTGCATGAGGCGGGCTTCGCCTCGCTCTCGCGGAGCGCCGAGCACTACGGCCTCGGCCTCGCGCTCGGCAACGGCGACGTGACGCTGCTCGAGCTCGCCAACGCGTACCGCATGCTCGCCAACGGCGGGACGTGGACGCCCGTGCAGGCGAGGCTCGACCGCACCGCCGCGGCGGCGGAGCGCGAAAGCCGCCGCGTGCTCTCACCCTTCGCGGCGGCGCTCGCGCTCGACATCCTCGCCGATGCCGACGCGCGCACCGCGGGCTTCGGCGCCGTGACGCCGTTCGAATTCCCGTTCCCGGCCGCGGTGAAGACCGGCACCAGCCGCCACTTCACCGACAACTGGGCGGTCGGCGTCACGGGCGGCTTCACGGTGGCGGTGTGGGTGGGGAACTTCGACGGCCGGCCGATGGCCGCGGTGAGCGGCATCACCGGCGCGGGGCCGCTGCTGCGACGGGCGATGCTGCTGACCGCCGCGCGCCACGCGCCCGGGCGCCTGGTCAGGCCGGACGAGGCCGGCGGGCGGCGCGTCCGCGTCTGCCGGGCCGACGGGCGCCCCGACGATGGCCGGTGCCGCACGGTGCCGGAATGGCGCGGACCGGAGGTGCCCGGCCCGGCGACGGAGCGCGCGGGCGACGCGGCCGCCGCCGTGCGGCTCCTCTCCCCTCGTGACGGCGACCGGTACGCCGTCCCGCCAGGCGTCCCCGCGCGCTACGCCACGATCGCGCTGCGCGCCGAGGCAGGCGCGGCGCCGCTCAGCTGGGAGGTGGACGGCCGCGCGCACCCCGGCGGCCGGCTGCGCCTCGCCCCGGGCTCGCACACGGTGGTCGCCCGGGCCGGGGGGGCGGCGACGGCGGCGCGCATCGTCGTCGAGTGATCCGCCGCGTCCCGCTACGCCGCCGCGGCCGTCGCGCGCTCGACCGCCCGCGGGATCAGTCGGCGGCCGGCGAGCATGGGCAGGGCCCACACCAGCAGCGCCGTCACCGCCATCGCCGCGCCGCCGCTCCCGAGCGGTCCGCGCAGGGCGCGCACCAGCGGACCCACCAGGTGCGAGCCTGTCGCCATCACGAGGCCCACGTAGCTCCAGAGCATCCACGCGAGGTGGTACGCCATCCAGTCCCGCCGCGCCCGCCGCCACACCTCCCGCAACCCGAACGCCAGTGTGACGAGGCTCACCACCGCCATGACGTGGAAGGGACCGTACCCCGCGAAGAACGGCGAGCTGCCCCGGAGGCCGAACGACAGCAGGCAGAGGGCGACCATCGCCGCGGCGTAGGCGCGGCCGATGACGCGATGCGTCGGCGTCCCCTTGGGGAGCAGGACCACGGCGCCGCCGGTGGCGAGCGCGACGACGCCGAGCAGCAGGTGCGAGGAGGCGAGCAGGGTCATGGGCATGCCGTGAAGGCTGGACGTCGCTGGTGACGATGCGGGCCGACACGGTCGATACGGGAGGCCGGGGCCGCCGGTTTCGCGGCGCACCACCGGCGGGTGGCGAGCCCGGGTAGCTTCCGGTGGAAATCGCCCTACCCACTCCTCCCGCCACGCCCGCGTGCCCGCATGACGCCCGTCCACGACTTCACCGCCGCCGCCATCACCGGCGAGCCGCGCTCCCTCGCCGACTGGCGCGGGCAGGTGCTGCTCATCGTCAACGTCGCCAGCCGCTGCGGCTTCACGCCGCAGTACGCGGGGCTGGAGGAGCTCTGGCGGCGCTACCGCGACCGCGGCTTCGCCGTGCTCGGCTTCCCGTGCGACCAGTTCGGCCACCAGGAGCCGGGCACCGAGGCCGAGATCGCGCAGTTCTGCTCGCGCGAGTACGCCGTCAGCTTCCCGATGTTCGCGAAGGTGGAGGTGAACGGCGACGGTGCGCATCCGCTCTGGCGCTGGCTGCGCCGCGAGCAGCGCGGCGTGCTCGGCACGGAGGCGATCAAGTGGAACTTCACCAAGTTCCTGGTGGGGCGGGACGGGCGCGTGCTGGCGCGCTTCGGCTCGGCCGACACGCCCGCGTCGCTCGCGCCGGCCATCGAGCGGGCGCTGGCGGAGGCGTCGCCGTGAGGGCGCCCCGCCTGGCGACGGCGATCGGGCTCGCCCTCACGGTCGCCGCGCCGTCCGCCCGGGCGCAGGCGCCGCTCGATGCCATCGACTCGCTGGTCCGAGCCGAGCAGGCGCGGCAGCGCATCCCCGGCGTGGCCGTGCTCGTGGTGCGGCGGGACAGCGTGCTGCTGGCCCGCGGCTGGGGCGAGGCGAACGTCGAGCATGCCGTCCCCGTCACCGACGAGACTTTCTTCCAGTCCGGCTCCGTCGGCAAGCAGTTCACGGCGGCGCTCGTGCTCCTGCTCGCCGAGGAGGGACGGCTCCGCCTCGACGACCGTGCCGTGCGCTGGCTCCCGTCGCTGGGGCCGCGGTGGCGCGGCGTCACCATCCGTCACCTGCTGACGCACACCTCCGGCATCCCCGACTACGGCGACGCCACGCTCGACCTCCGACGCGAGTACACGGAGGCCGCGCTGGTCCGCCTCGCCGCGCGGCTCGAGCCGGAGTTCGCTCCCGGCGCCAGATGGGCGTACAGCAACACGGGCTACGTCCTGCTCGGCTGCATCATCCGCCAGGCGACCGGGCGCTTCTACGGCGACCTGCTTCGGGAGCGCCTGTTCACCCCGCTCGGCATGGCGACGGCACGCGTCATCTCCGACGCGGCGATCGTCCCCCACCGCGCCGCGGGGTACGAACTCGCGGGCGATTCGCTGCGCAACCAGGCCTGGGTGTCGCCGTCGCTCAACACCACCGCCGACGGCTCGCTGTACCTCTCCCTCCGCGACTACGCCGCGTGGGACCGCGCGCTGCGCCGCGGCGCGCTGCTCTCCGCCTCGTCGTGGCAGGCCGCGACGACGCCGGCCACGCTGCGGAGCGGGGCCCGCGTGCCGTACGGCTTCGGCTGGGCGGTCGACACGGTGGGCGGCCAGCCCGTGTTCCGGCACGGCGGCGCCTGGCAGGGCTTCCGGACCAGCATCGCGCGGTACCAGGGGCGGGACGTGACGGTCGTCGTGCTCGCGAACCTCGCCCAGGCCGCGCCGGAGGACATCGGCGACCGGATCGCGCAACTGGTGGACCCCGCCCTCGTGCCCACGGCCGGCGAGGAGGACCCCGATCCCGCGGGAACGGAGGCGGCGCTGCGGACCCTGCTGGCCAGGACGGCGGCCGGCCGACTCGCCCGCGCCGACTTCGCGTGGGCACCTGCCGGCTTCTTCCCGGCCGCGCCGGCACGCTACGCGGCACGGCTGCGTCCGCTGGGCGCCGTGCAGGCGGTGCGCGCCCTGCGCACGGCGCGCCTCGGCGACGACCGCATCTGGCAGCACGAGGTGCGCTTCGCCGGCGGCGCGCTGTTCGTGGAGACCGCACGCGCGCCGGATGGCCGCCTGACGCGTTTCCGCTTCCGTCCGCTGTAGCGGCCGCGAGCGGGTGCCGCGTCAGCCGCGCGGATGCACCACGAAGAACAGCAGCGACAGCGCCGCCAGCGCCCACATCGCCGGCGCCACCTCGCGCGCGCGCCCGGCGCCGACCTTCAGGACGGGGTAGGCGAGCAGACCGGCCGTCATCCCCACGCCGATGTTGAACGTCAGCGCGATCAGCGCCACGGTGAGCAGCGCCGGGATCGCCTCCGTCAGGTCGCCGAACTCCACGTGGCGCACGGGCTCGAGCATCGGCAGGCCGATCGCGACGAGCGCCACGGCGCAGGCGTGCGGCGGGATTGCCGTGAGCACCGGGCCCAGCACGAGCGTGGCGAGGAAGAGGAGCGCGACCACCACGCCCACGAGCCCCGTGCGGCCGCCCGCCTCGATCCCCGTGGCCGACTCCACGAACGCGCCGCACGTCGTCGTCCCGAGCACCGGCGCCACGAGGTTCGCGACCGCGTCGGCGAGCATCGGCTGCTCGATGCGCGGCAGGTCGCCGCGCTCGTCCAGCCATCCCGCGCGCGCCGAGAGGCCGAGCAGCGTGCCGAGCGTGTCGACGAACGCCATCACGAAGACGATCACCACCACCGGCAGCGCCTGCACCGTGAGCGCGCCCGGGATGTCCAGCTGGAACAGGATCGGCGCGAGGCTCGCCGGCGCGCTCACGAGGCCCGCCGGCGGCGGCGTCACGCCGAGCAGGAACGACGCCGCGGCCGTCGCCGCGATGCCGAGGATGAGCGCGCCCGGTACGCGGCGCACGAGGAGCCACGCCGTGAGCACGAAGCCGCCGACGGCGAGCTGCGCGGGCCGCGCGCCAAGGTCGCCGAGCCGCACCGGCGCGCCCGGCATGCCGGGCACGACGAGCCCCGCGCCCGCGAGGCCGAGGAAGACGAGGAACAGCCCGATGCCCGCCGCGAACGCGTGCTTGAGCGAGCGCGGCAGCGCGCCCGCGAGCCACGTCCGCACGCCCGAGAGCGTGAGCAGCGTGAACAGCACGCCTGCGAGGAAGACCGCCCCGAGCGCCACAGGCCACGCGACGCCCATCCGCTGCACCACCGTGAACGCGATGAACGCGTTCTCGCCCATGTACGGCGCGATCGCGAACGGCCGGTTGGCGTGGAACGCCATCAGGAGCGTGCCGATCGCCGCGGCGAGCGCCGTCGCCGTCAGCGACGCCTCGCGCGGGATCCCCGCGTTCGCGAGGATCACCGGGTTCACCACGACGATGTACGCCATCGTCGCGAAGGTCGTCACGCCCGCCAGCAGCTCACGGCGGACGGTGGTGCCGTGCTCGGCGAGCCGGAAGAGGCGCTCCACCCCTCAGCGCCCTCCCGCCGGCCACGCGCGCAGGAACGCCAGCACCGCCTCCGCGGCGTTCTCCGCGGCGACCGCGAGGAAGGTGCGCATCTCGTTGGCGCCCGGGCCGCCCCCGGCGAGGTCGCTCAGCGACCGGAACGCGATGTACGGCACCCGGTTGTGCCACGCGACGATGGCGACGGCCGCCGTCTCCATGTCGAGCGCGTCGGCCTCGAAGGTGCGCCACGCGTACTCGCGGTACGCCGCGTTGTCGACGAACGTCGGCCCGCTGACGCCGTTGCCGCCGACCACCACCCGCGGCTCGTGCGCCAGGCAGGCATCGTCGGCCCGACAGCGGCGCAGCGGCACCGCCGCGGCGACGCGCGCCGCCACCGCGAGCGCCGCGCTGTCGACCGGGAACCAGAGCCGCCGCTCGAGCGAGTCCGGCCGCGCGCCGGGCACGAGCACGTACGAGCCGCGCGGATACATCATCCCGAACGGCGGCAGCCCGAACACCTGGCGCCCCGGGTCGAAGCCGTCGGCCGTCTCGCGCGCGAAGGCGAACTCCTGGTAGTTGGCCCAGCGCGCCGGCACCGTCACGTCGCCGACGTGCAGCCCGGGGTTCACGCCGCCCGCGATCCCCGAGAAGACGATGAGCCGCACCGGGATCCGGTCGAGCAGCGCCTGCGTCGTCATCGCGGCGTTCACCATGCTGACGCCGCTCAGCAGCAGCACCACGTCGTGCCCCTCGAGGCGGCCGAGCCAGTGCGTGCGACCGTTGATCACCAGCGTGCCGGTGAGGGTGGCGCGCGCACGCAGCCGCTCGAGCTCGGGCTCGAACGCGGAGACGATCGCGATGCGCGCCGGACCCGCGGCCGGCGACGGGCCGGCGGTCCGCACCGCGGCGGCGCAGCCGCCGAGCACGAGCACGACGCCGGCGGCGCATGACAGGCGCGCCGCCGTCCGGGAAGGATGCAGGCCTCGCAAGGCGGACTCCGGTGGATGTGATGACAGGGACCCGCTGGAGAAGATGGCTCGGACGGCCCCGGCGGGGAAGCGGGCCCGGCCGGCCGTCGCATGCTCGCCACGGTGTGGCGCGCCTACCACGGCAAGACGATCACTTTCGCTCGATTCGTGCGCCGGGAGGCCCGTTACGGAGCGGCGCAGGAATTGCAGTTTAGGCATGACACTTCCGATCACCATACACCTCCGGAGCCGCACATGCGCGCCGCCCGCCTCCTCCCCGCCCTCGTCGCCAGCGCGGTCGTCGCCTCGACGGCCTCCGCGCAGGCAACGCTGTCCGGCTTCATGACCGTCGACAACATCTTCACGACCCACGTCAGCACGGCAGCAAACGTGCAGGGTGTCCAGGTCGCCTCCGGGAACGACTGGCCGGTCACGATTGCGCTGGCCAGCCAGACGCTGGCCCGCGGCCAGGACTACTGGCTGCAGGTGCTGGGCATCGACACCGGCGGAGTCGCGGCGTTCATCGGCACCTTCTCGCTCAGCAGCCCGTCGCACCTCTTCGCCAACGGGAGCACGACGCTCAGCACGAACGTCACCGACTGGTTCGTGAGCAGGACCGGCTTTGGTGCGTCGCCCCAGACCCCCTTCTCGTGGGGCCCCAACAGCACCATCCCCTGGGACACCCGGCCGAACATCGCATTGGGTGCCGAGTACATCTGGTCGGCGGATCAGTGCACGAACTGCACGCGCTACTTCTGGACGAAGATCACCGCCGTGCCCGAGCCCGGCACGTACGTGCTCATGGCCACGGGCCTCGCCGCGATCGCGTTCGTCGCGCGCCGCCGCCGGGCGGCCTGATCGGTCCGGCGTTCCGCCCCGCGGCCCCCGGCCGGCGCGATGCGCCGTCCGGGGGCCGCGCTACATTCGCCCCATGACCACCGCCGCCGCCCCCGACGCCGACGCGCTGCGCACGCTCGTCGCCGAGCACGGGGCGCTGCTCCTCTACGACGGCACGTGCGGCTTCTGCGACCGCGCGGTGCAGCTCGTGCTCGACCACGACCGACGCGGCACCATGCGCTTCGCGACGCTCGCCGGCCCGTGGGGTGCCGCGGCGCGCGCCGCGCATCCCGCGCTCGAAGGCGTCGCTTCGGTGGTGCTGGTGGATGCCGGGGGCGCGCACGTGAAGTCGGAGGCGGCGCTCCGCGTCGCGGCCTACCTCGGCGGCGCCTGGTCGCTCGCCGGGGCGGCGCGCATCGTGCCGCGTCCGCTCCGTGACGCGGCGTACGATGTCGTGGCGCGTGTGCGCCACCGCATTGCCGGCCGGCTCGACGCCTGCCGCCTGCCCGACGGCCCGACGCGCGCGCGCTTCCTCGGCTGAGCGCGCACTACTTCGCGTTCAGGAACTCCTCGAGCTGACGCGCCGGCGCGACGCCGGGCACCCGCTCCCCGTTCGCGAACACGAGCGTCGGCGTCCCCGTGATCCCCTTCCGCTCCGCATACGCCGCGATCCGGTCCACCGGCGTGTCGCACGCGTTGGTGGCCGTCGGCCGCACCTGCCGCAGCATGTAGTCGTCCCAGGCCCGCACGCGGTCCGCCGAGCACCAGACGCGCTTCGCGACGTCCGGCGCGGCCGGGTGCAGGCTAGGGATCGGGAACAGGAAGATGTGGAGCGTCACGTCGTCCACCTGCAGCAGCTCCTGCTCGAGCCGCCGGCAGTACGGGCAGTCGGGGTCGGTGAAGACGGCCATGTGCCGCGTCCCCTTGCCCTTGACGCGCGTGAACGCGAGCTCGTGCGGCAGGCTGTCCCACGGGATCGCGCTGATCTCGCGCTTCCGCTCGCGCGTGAGGCTGCGCATGTTCTCCAGCGCGACGACCTCGCCGACGACGACGTGCGTGAGCGCCGGGTCGACGTAGTAGATCTCGCCGCTCGCGACCACCTCCCACAGGCCGAGGACGCCGAGCGGACGCACCGACTCGACCGTCAACTGCGGGAACTTCCGGGCGAAGCCGCGCCGGATCTCGCCCTGCTGCGCGCCGGCGTTGGCGGCGCCGCAGGCGGACGCGAGGAGCAGGACGATGGCGAACAGGACGCGCATGGGCGAGGGCCGGAGGCCCGGGGCTGGGGGCGCGGAGAAGCTACACGCGAACGCGAGGCGGGAGGCGATGGCGACGATCCGGATCGGCCTGGCGCAGCTGCCGCCGGCCGCGCAGCGCGACGAAGCGGTGGCGAGCGCCGCCTCGGCGATCGACGAGGCGGGTCGCGCCGGCGTCGCGCTCCTCGCCTTTCCCGAGTGCTACGTGCCGGGCTACCGTGCGCCCGGCGCGCCGGTCGCCGCGCCCGACGCCGCCTGGCTCGACGCGGCGTGGACCCGCATCGACGACGCAGCGCGCCGCGGGCGCGTCGCCGTGGTGCTCGGCACCGAGCGGCTCGCCGGCGACCGCCTCCTCGCCACCGCGCGCGTGACCGGTGCCGACGGGACGCTCCTCGGCTGGCAGGACAAGGTGCAGGTCGCCCCCGAGGAAGAGCGCACCTACGCGCCCGGCATCGGCCGCCGGCTCTTCACCGTGGGCGCCTGCACGTTCGGCATCGCCATCTGCCACGAGGCGTGGCGCTACCCCGAGACCGTGCGCTGGGCCGCGCGACGCGGCGCGCAGCTCATGGTGCACCCGCAGTTCCACGCCGGCACGCCGGGCACCCCGTCGCCCGCCACGTTCGCCGACCCGGCAGGCAGCTTCCACGAGGCCGCCACGCGTGTGCGCGCCGCGGAGAACGGGATCTGGTTCGCCACCTGCAACGTCGCGAGCCCCGGCGCACCGACCACCTCCGCGGTGCTCGGACCCGACGGGGACGTCCTCGCGTGGCAGCCGCACGGCCTCGAGGGGCTGCTCGTCGCCGAGCTCGACCTCGCGCTGGCCAGCGGGCTCCTCGCGCGACGCTGCCGGACGGAGCCGTGATGTGCGAATGCGATCCGGGTCGTGGGGACGGCTATCTTGCGACACCCCTCTCAGGACACCACGTCGCATGCGTCCCACGCGCTCACCCTGCTCGCCGGTCTCGCCCTCGCCGCCGGTCCCGCCGCTGCGCAGTCGGTCGACCTGACCGGCACCTACGTCATCCGGAACGCGACGGGGTCGGGCTCCTTCAACCTGGGGACCGTCACCATCCAGCAGCGTGGCCCCGCCTTCACCGCCGACATCGCCGAAACGTCGCTGGCCGACAAGCCGGGCGACCCGCCGCGCCGCACGCGCATCACCGGCTGGGTGGACGGGATGAACCTGCAGGTGCCGAGCGGCGCCTACATCGCGACGATCGAGAATGGCGGACAGCTCATCCGTCCGAAGGAGGGCGATACCTTCTGGGCGCGCGTGCAGGCGGCGGCGGCACCGCAGCCCGCACCGGCGCCGGCCGCCCCGGCGGCCGACCAGCAGCCCGGCCGCACCGTGACGCGCGTCGCCGTCGGGCCGATCGGCAGCGGCAGCACCACCGGCATCCTGGTGCAGGTGGCGCCGGGGCAGTGGGCCGAGCGCACGCCGACCGACCCCACCGACCGCTTCCGCTTCACCGAGTTCCGTCGCGACACCTGGGTGATCACGCTGCGCGACGCCTCGCGCAATGTCATGCTCCGACTCGACCTGCTGAACAACCGCGTGCTCTACGCCGAGGGCGAGGGCGCCTTCCAGCCGATCTACGACATCCGGTCGCGGCAGTAGGCGGCGACCGGCGGCGCTCACCGTCGCGGCAATCGTGCCGCGACGTCGCGCCAGTCGTAGAAGTGGAAGGTGCGGTTGGTCGACATCATCACGAGCATCCCCTGCGGGAAGCGCGGCCCGAGCGGCACGTTCGTGACCTCCAGGCCGTCGGTCTCCATCGCCGAGACCGGGATCACGGCCAGCGGCGAATGCGCGTGCGGGTCGCGCGCCGATCCCTCCCGCGGGAAGACCTGGATCCTCCGTCCCTGCTGGTCCGACAGCACGAGGTAGCCGGTGCTGTCCCCCGTGGCGTAGATGGCGAGCCCCTCGTGGTCCTGCACCACGCCGGTGTCGGCGAAGAGCGCCAGCTCGGCGCCGGCCTCCGGCCGGTCGGGATCGGCGTGGTACTTCCGCACCCCGACCGTCTCGTCCGAGTAGTAGACGTAGCCGAGGCGGTCGTCGACGGCGATCGCCTCGATCTCCTTCTGGGCGCCGTACGCACCGAACGCGCGCACCTTCGTGCCGCGCACCGTGCCGGTGCCGTCGTCCGCCAGGCGGTACTGCCAGAGGTACCCCTCCGCAGGCCCGGACTTGCCGCCCACGATCGCGAAGATGGCGCCGTCGGACGGGCGCCGGTACAGCGCGACGCCCATCGGCGCGCGCGCGGTGTCGCCGTCGAACACGGGGATGCCGCCGCCATCGACGGCCCGCATGTCGGGCAGCGTGAACACGCGGAGCCGCCGCGCCCCGCGCTCCGTCGTGACGGCGATGTCGATGGAGCGGCCGCCGAGCGGGAGGCCAGTGGTGCTGGCGACGTTGTTCGGGCGCCGGAGCGGATGGCGCGTGCGCGCGGTGTCGAGCGAGCCGTCGAGCCGGAAGACGTACAGCCCGCCGTTCGTGTCCCCCTTGTCCGTGCCGATCACGAGCGAGCGCGCCGGGTCCGCCGGGTCGATCCAGATGGCAGGATCGTCGCTGTCCTCGAGCACCGGTGCCGTCACCACCTCGGGGACGAGCGCGCCCGCCGCCGGCGTGGCGAGTGTGTCGGCGGGCGGGATCGGCGGGAGCGGGCGCCAGGCATCGGCGGCGGGCGGCGCCTCCCGCGCGGTGCAGGCGGCGAGCAGGAGCGCGGAGGCGGACGCGAGGCGGCGGGGCATCGGCGGTCGGGGTCGGGGGATCGGGGGCGGCGGAGCGCGGCGCGCCGACGTCCGGCGCGGGCGACAGGCTAGTCGCCCTCCGTCACGGGACGGTCACTTGAGCCGCGCGAGCAGCGCGCGGACCGCCGCGTCCAGCTGCGTGTCGGTGCCCGCGTACGACTCGCCGACCGGTCGCGTCACCGGCACGTCCACCGGCCGCGGACGCCCCTCCATGTCCTGCCCGTCCGCCCCCTGCACGCGCGTGAACGGGATGCGCAGCGTCGTGGTGCCGTCGAGCAGCGTCACGTTGGAGGTGTAGATGATCCACCCCGACGTCGGCTCCCCCACCACCGGCCCGAGCCCGAGCGCGCGGTACCCCTCGGCGAAGTCCTCCGCGTCGGAGAGCGAGTGCTGGTTGGTCACGAGCACGGTCGGCTTCTCGAGCGCGCGCTGGCCCAGCTGGTTGCGCGCCGGGACCGGGATCCCGCCGCGCCGCGTCATCGTGAGGTACCCCTTCCGCGCGAACACGTCGAGCGCGTACGCGTTCACGAAGCCACCGTTGTTGTTCCGCACGTCCACCACGACGCCGTCACGGCCCATGTTCTCCGCGTCGAGGTCGAGGTGGAGCTGCGCCAGCGCCTCGGCGCCCATGCTGAACATGTGGACGTAGCCGAGCCGCCCGCCCGACGCCTTCGCCACGTAGGCGCGCCGCTCCTCCACCCACTGCCGGTAGCGCAGCTGCTTCTCGTCGGCGAGCGCGACCGGCCGCAGCGCGACGGTGCGCGGCGCCGCGGCGCCCGACTGCACGACGAGTTCCACGCGCTTTCCCGTCGTGCCGGCGAGCAGCGAGTCGAGGCGCGTGGCGCGGTCGAGCGCGACGCCGTTGAGCCTGAGCAGCCGGTCGCCCGGGCGCACGTCGCCCGCGAGCGCGGCGGGCCCGTGCGCGACGAGCGCCGCCACGCGGAACTCCCCCTGCTCCTCGAGCGGCAACCGCTCGAGGTCGAGGCCCAGGCGCCCCACCGGCTGCGGCGGCGCGAGCGGCGAGCCCGTGGCGCCGAGGTGCGAGGCGTCGAGCTCCCCGACCATGAGCTGCAGCAGCCGGCGCAGCTCGTCGGCCGTCTGCGCCCCCGCCACCTGCGGCGCCCAGCGCGCGCGGATCGCGTCCCAGTCGGCGCCGTGCATGCGCGGGTCGAAGAAGCCGTTGCGGAGCCAGCGCCACGCCTGCTCGAACGCCGCGACCTTCTCCTCGTGGAAGTCGACCTCGAGCTCCGCCGTGACGCCGACGCCCCGTGCCGCGCGCGACTCCACCACGACCGCCGAGAGCCGCCCGCCATCGGTGTACCAGAGCTCCTTGCCGTCCGGGCTCCACTGCACGAACGCCTTCGCGCCGGGCGTCGTCGTGAGCTGCCGCGCGACCGGCGGCTCCTTCGCCAGTTCGTCCAGCGACCAGGCGTACAGGTTCGGCTGCCCCGCGCCGCTGCTCACGAGCGCCAGCGACCGGCCGTCCGGCGAGAGGACGGCGTCC
Source organism: Gemmatimonadales bacterium (assembly GCA_033764615.1). Classification (GTDB taxonomy): domain Bacteria; phylum Gemmatimonadota; class Gemmatimonadetes; order Gemmatimonadales; family GWC2-71-9; genus JANRIU01. The sequence continues at coordinate 44,343 of JANRIU010000072.1, forward strand.
GAGACGGCGATGCCGGGCTCCAGCAGCGTGGCGCGCTCACGAATCCCCTCGAACGCGATCGTGACCGGCTTCGTCGTGGTGTCCTTCCTCGGCTCCGCGAACAGCTCGGTGAAGGCGGTCTCGCGGTAGCGGGGCGCGCGCGGCACGAGGTCGACGCGCACGAGCCGCGCCTCCTCCGTGCGCTGCGCCGTCTCGAACAGCAGCCACGTGCCGTCCGGCGCCCACTGCAGCCCCTCGCTGAACGACGACGCGAGGAAGCTCACCTGGCGCGCCTCCCCGCCCTCGCGCGGGACGACGAAGGCGTGCGTGAAGCCGCGCGTGCCGGTGGAGAGGTACGCCACCCACTTCGAGTCGGGCGACCAGGCGATCGTGCGCGAGCCGAGGAACGGGGCGCGGCCGAAGATCCCCTTCGCGAGGAGCCGCTCCCCCTTCCCGTCGATGCCGACGACCCGGAGCTCCGCGCCATCGCGCGTGAACGCGACCCACTTGCCGTCCGGGCTCGGCACGGGCGAGGCATTCTCGCCCGTGGCGGCGAGCACCGTCTCGGCACCGGACGCGACGTCGACGGCGACGATCGGCGCCACGTCGCCGCGCCACGGGACGAAGAGCAGCGTCTTCGCGTCGCGCGTCCAGGCGGGCTGGCCGTCCGGCAGCACCGAGCGCGTCACCCGCCGCGCCTCGTCGCCGTCCTTCGTGCCCGAGGCGAAGAGCTCGCCACGCGTCACGAGCGCGAGCTTCTTCCCGTCCGGCGCGAGGGCGACGCCCTGCCAGTTCGCCGAGACGGCCACGCGCTCCGTCGCGCGGCCGGCCACCGCGCCGCGCAGCGTGATCGGCACCGCGCGTGCCTGCCCGCCCGCCACGTCGTACGCCCAGATGCCGAAGTCGCGCTCGAAGACGATGGTGCGGCCGTCGGGCGACAGCTGCGGCCAGAGCACGCGGCCGCTGGTGAAGCGCGTGAGCGGCTTCCCCGCGCCGCCGGCCACGGGCCGGGCCCAGAGGTTCTCGTGCCCGCCGCGGTCGCTCAGGTAGTAGAGCGTGGCGCCATCGGGCGACCAGAGCGGCCACGCGTCCTTGGCGCCGCCCGCCTCGCCGACGCGGCGATACGACGGCACCGCGCCCAGCGTGACGAGCCACAACTCCGACTCGTCGAGGTGGCTGTGCCCGTGGCGCCACCACTGCCCCGCCACCACCCCGCGCGCCGTGATCGCCAGCCTCCGTCCGTCCGGCGAGGGCTGCGCGAAATACTCGCTCGCGTACCGGTCGCCCGCGACCGTCGCCGGCGTGCCCCCCGTCGAGCGGATGCGATGCACGTCGTGCATCCCCGAGATGTCGCGCGCCGAGCTGTGGAAGTAGAGCCATTCGCCGTCGCGGGACCACGCGTCCAGCTGCTCCGCGGCGTCGTCGTACGTGAGCCGCAGCAGCTGCCCCGTGGCCACCGTGAGCACGTACAGGTCGCCGTTCCCCGTGCGGTTGGAGACGAAGGCGAGGCGCGCGCCGTCCGGGCTCCAGAGCGGCCGCGACTCGGTGGCCGGATGCGCGACGAGGAGCCGCGCCTCGCCCCCGGCGAGCGGCACCGACCAGAGCTCCCCGCCGCTCGCGAAGGCGAGCTCCCCGCGCGACGAGAGCGACGGCTCGGCGAGCGACGGGCGCGGCGCCTGCGCGGCGAGCGGCACGGCGAGGGACGCGGCAGCCGCGGCAACGGCAGCGAGGCGGAGGGGCATGGGCAGGCTCGAGATGAGGGTGAAGCGGGCCGGCAGGCCGACAGAAGGTAGCGGAGGCCGGACGGCGCTCAGCGTCGCTCTGGGGCCACGGCAGCGGCCACCCGCGCGCGCAGCGCCGTGAACGACGGCTCGTGCTCGTCGTGGTCGGGCTCCGAGAGGTCGAGCAGCGCCCGTCCCGCTGCATCGCGCGCGCGCCAGACGAAGATGTCGCGCGGCCTGAGCGAGGTGGAGCGGCGGCCTGCGCGCCGGTCGGCGTCGTACGACGCCTGGCGCGCGGCAGCGCTGTTCTCGCGCACCCACGTCGCGACCGCCGACCACGGCACGCGCCGCGCCACGAACCAGCTCGAGGCGACCCACCCCTCCTCGTCCCACGCGATCCGCTCGGTGTGCGCCTGCACCAGCACGCCGAGCGCGAGGGCGAAGACCGCCGTCGCGGCGAGCGCCGGCAGCAGCGCGAACCACGGACGCAGGCCGTCCCCGAAGAGGACCCCCGCCCACGCGAGCAGCATCACCGTCCCCATCACGCCCGTCCAGATCCGCGTCGCGAGGCGCGTCCGCGCCCCCGGGCTGTAGGTGGTCGCGGGCGTGGCGCGACTGCCGGGGCCGGCCGTCCTGGCGGCGGCGGCCACCCAGCCCTCGGGCGTCCAGGCGAGGTCGCGGAACCACGGCGCGCGCGCGGGCGGGACGGGCGGTGTCGGGGCGGCCATGTGCGGAACCTTGGCGCGCCGCGCCCGCCCGTCAACACGCGGGACTCGGCCGCGACGCGCACGCGCCGCGCGCCTAGCTTCCGCGCGCCACCCGCCACGGGGACCTCCACATGCACATCCAGCACAAGGACCGCGTCGCCACGCCGTTCCTCGCACCGTTCGGCGAGCGCATCTACGAACTCGTCGGCCGCACCGAGGGCGGCGGCGGCACGCCGCGCCACAGCCTCGCGCACGTGCACGCGCCGCCGGGGGCGCGCTCGCCGCGCCACTACCACCGCGTGCTGGAGGAGACGTACTACGTGCTCGAGGGGGAGGCGCGCGTGCTCCACGGCGAGCGGATGGTGACGCTCCGGCCGGGCGAGGCGCTCCTCATCCCGCCCGGCACGGTGCACCAGCTCTTCAACGAGGGCACCGCACCGCTGGAGATGCTCGTGGTCTGCGCGCCCGCCTGGTCGGCCGACGACTCGTTCGAGGCCTGAGCGTGGGGCACCTGGGGGGCGCGCTGCGCGTCGTGCGGGCCACCGAGCGGGTCGCGGCCGCGGCCCAGACGCCGGGGATGTTCCGCGAGGAGGCGCTCGCGACCGGCACGCTGTGGAGCGGCATCGCGCGCACGTCGCCGGGGAACGTCTCCGGCTGGCACCACCACGCGGCGTGGGACACGGTGGCGTTCGTGCTCGCCGGCGCCTGCCGGCTGGAGGGCGGCGCCGGCGGGGCGACGGTGCTGCTCGCCGAGCCGGGGGACTACCTGTTCATCCCGGGCGGCGTGGTGCACCGGGAATCGAACCCCTCGGACGTGGAGCAGGTGCTCGTGGTGGTGCGCGTGGGGGAGGGACCGGTGCTCGTCCCGGTCGACGGGCCGCCCGCCGCCTGAGCGGAGGGGGAAAGCGAGCGGGGCGCCTGCCATGCGGCAGGCGCCCCGTCGTGCGGCCGGTGGCCGGTCGCGTCAGGCCACGAGGTCCTTCAGGCGCATCCCCGTGTCCCCCTCGCGGAGGCGGAGCAGCGCGCGGTCGCGCAGTTGACGGATGCGCTCCCGCGTGACGCCCATCATGCGGCCGATCTCCTCGAGGGTGCGGCTCTGGCCGTCATCGAGGCCGAAGTAGAGCCGGAGCACCTTCGCGTCCCTCGGCGGGAGCGTCGCCAGGGCGGCCTCGATGTCGGCCGTCTGGCTGTTCTGGATCGTGGAGGCGTCGGTCGCCTCCTGGTCGCCGGTGGTGAAGCGCTCGATGCGCTCGTTGCCGTCGCCGTCGCGCGTCGGGTGGTCGAGGCGGACCGCCTCGCTGTTGAGCGCCGAGAGGCTGCGGACCGCCTCGACCGTCAGGCCGGTGGCGCGCGCGAGCTCCTCGGTGGTCGGCATGCGACCGAGCTTCTCCTTGAGGAGCGTCGTCGTGCGGCCCAGGCGCGACAGGTCGGCCGTGCGGTTGAGCGGCACGCGCACCGGGCGGCCGTGCCGCGCGATCGCGGCCTGCACCGCCTGCCGGATCCACCACACCGCGTACGAGATGAACTTCACGCCGCGATCCGGGTCGAACTTGCGGGCCGCCGTCATGAGGCCGAGGTTCCCCTCGCCGATCAGGTCGACGAGCGGCACGCCGCGGTTCTGGAACTTCTTGGCGACCGAGACGACGAAGCGCACGTTGTGCCGCGCGAGCTTCTCCTGGGCCTCGATGTCGCCCTTGAAGGCACGACGCGCCAGCGACATCTCGTCATCGCGCGAGAGCAGCGGCACCCGGCTGATCTCGTCGAGGTAGAGGTCCAGGCTCTCCCGACCCTCGTCCACTGCCCGGGCGATCTGCGCCGGACGAAGCGCCCGGCGCTTGCGGGGCTTAGCAGTCACACACACCTCCGAAGAAGACGAGACCCGAGGACCTCTGGGACGGGGTGCTCGGGCACGCGTCACACATATGCGGCGCCAAAGTAACGCCTAAGCTCTGAAAAATCAACAGCTTAGCTAACTCCATGCCGCTGCGTCAGTTACAACGCACATACCCCTTGACAAAAAACTCAAACTGCCGTTTTGGCGCACCCTGCCACCGTTCCGTCCGGCGCTGGACGTCTTCAGCCAAGCGCATTCCGTGCCAGCCCGAAGCCCCGCGCGGCACTCGCGCACAAACACATGCCTCCAAACGACTTGCGAGCGAGCAGCCGCACCCGATTCACCACGGGCCGAACCTCCGCCGACCTCGGCGGGTGACAGCGCCGTCCGGCCGGGTGACCGGCAGCGGCACCACGCCCCCAACGGACGAGGGCCGCCGCGCAGCGCGCGGCGGCCCCCTGCATACGCGGGACGACCCGGTTCAGTTCCGGCCCGGCATCATCATCCCGCCCATCCCGCCCATGTCCATCGGCTTCTCGGTGATCGAGCTCTTGGCGTCGCTCCCCTTCGCCGCCAGCTCCATGGCGTACGGCTTCCCCTGCTCGTCGGCACCGCTCGCCTTGACCATGCCGAACGGCAGGCTCATGTCGATCCAGACGTCGAACGCCTTCTTCGTGCTCTGGTAGTGCTGGGTCTTGAACGTGCCGGCCGGCACCGTCACCGTCTCCGCACCGACGAGCTTCAGGTCCTTGCACTCCTTCACCATGTCGAGGCCGGCGGAGGCCGCGCCGCTCTGCTTCGCCATCTGGCTCGCCATCTTGAGCATCGGGCCCGACAGCTTCATCGCGGGCTGGCCCGGCGCCTTCATCACCATCTCCTTGATGTCCTCGCCCATGTCGCCGGGCGGGTAGCTGCCGTACAGCGTCTGCGCGGTCATCTGGCCCTGCTTCGAGTCCACCTGCATCTCGAGCCAGAACATCTCCTTGCCCTCCCGCTTCTCGGTGCCGATCGCGGCCATCCGGAGGCCGCCGACCATCCCGGCCCCGACCACGTTCAGCTTCATCCAGCTGCCGATCGGCGGCTTCGCCACCTGGCGCATCGGGCCGCACGCGTCCTGCGCGTGGAGGGGGCCGGTCGCGAGGGCGAGGCCCGTGAGCATCATGATGGCACGCATGTCCGTCTCCCGGGGGTTGGGCGTCCGGCCGAAAGCTACTGCTACAGCGCCTTCATCTCCGTCACGAGCTTGGTGAGCGAGCTCTTCGCGTCCCCGAACAGCATGTTCGTCTGCGGGGCGAAGAACAGCTCGTTCTCGATCCCCGCGAACCCCGTCCCCTTGCCGCGCTTCAGCACGATCACCCGCCGCGCCTGGTCCACGTTGAGGATCGGCATGCCGAAGATCGGGCTCGCCTTGTCCGTCCGCGCGGCCGGGTTCACGACGTCGTTCGCGCCGATCACGATCGCGACGTCGGTCTCGGCGAACTGGTCGTTGATCTCGTCCATGTCGAGCAGCTTGTCGTACGGGATGTTCGCCTCGGCGAGGAGCACGTTCATGTGCCCCGGCATGCGCCCGGCCACCGGGTGGATGGCGTACTTCACCTCGCCGCCGCGCCGCTCCACCTGCTCCGCCATCTCGCGCACCGTCTGCTGCGCCTGCGCCACCGCCAGGCCGTACCCCGGCACGACGACGACCTTCTGCGCGTACGCGATCGCCAGCGCCGCGTCCTCCGCCGAGATCGGCTTCATCTCGAGGCCGGCCGCGCTCTTCCCCGACGACTGGGTCTCGCCGCCGAACGCGCCGAAGAGGACGTTGGCGAACGAGCGGTTCATCGCCTTCGACATCAGGATCGAGAGCAGGAAGCCCGAGGCGCCGTCCAGCGCGCCGCAGATGATGAGCACGTTGTTGCCGATGGCGAAGCCCGTCGCCGAGGCCGCGAGGCCCGCGTACGAGTTGAGCAGCGACACGACGACGGGCATGTCCGCGCCGCCGATCGGGAGCACCATCGTGACGCCGATGACGAAGGCGAGCCCCGTCATCACGTAGAACGCCCACTGCGCCTCGTGGTTGACGATCAGGTAGCCGAAGAGGCCGAGCGTCGTCGCGAAGAGCGCCGCGTTGAGCGCGTTCTGGCCCGGGAACGTCACCGGCCGGCCGGTGATGATCTCCTGCAGCTTGCCGAACGCCATGAACGAGCCGGTGACGGTCAGCGAGCCGAACAGCACCTCGAAGCCGAGCGCCGCCATCTTGGCGGCCGGGATGGCGCGCCCCTCGTGCAGGTAGGTGTAGTACTCGGCGACGCCGACGAGCGTCGCCGCGAGCGCGCCGAACATGTGCGAGATCGCGATGCGCTGCGGCATCGCCGTCATCGGCACGCGCGTGCCGAGCGGCCAGCCGATGACGGTGCCGATCACGAGGCCCGCCACGATCCAGCCGTAGCTGACGATCTCCTCCTTGATCAGCGTCCCCACCACCGCCAGCAGCATGCCGATCGCGGCCTGCTGCATCCCCTTCCGCGCGGTCGAGGGCTTCGTCAGCGACCGCAGGCCGAGGATGAAGAAGACCGAGGCCGCGAGGTAGGTGGCCTCGGTGACGAGGATGCGCACTTCGCCGAGGGGGGTGGTCATCCGTGGAACCCCGACTTCTTCGGCTCGGTGGCGCCCCGCTCCTCGATCCGGAACATCTTGAGCATGCGGTCGGTGATGACGAAGCCGCCGACGGCGTTGATCGTCGCGCAGATCACGGCGATGAAGCCGAGGATGGTGCTGACCCGGTTGTGGTCGGAGCCCGCGGCCACGAGCGAGCCGACGAGCGAGATCGCCGAGATGGCGTTCGTGGCCGACATGAGCGGCGTGTGCAGCAGCGGCGGCACGCGCGTGATGACCTGGAAGCCGACGAAGCCGGCCAGGACGAACACGTAGATCTGGATGAGCGCGACGGCGTTCACTTCCGGGCCTCCCCCGCGTGCGTGATCGTCATCGCGCCGGTGATCTCGTCGGCGAGGTCGATGACGATCGCGTTCTCCTTCGTGAGGTGCTGCAGCAGCGTCTGGACGTTCTTGGCGAACATGGCGCTGGCGTGGTACGGCAGCGTCGCCGGCAGGTTGACCGGGCCGAGGATGGTGACGCCATCGGCGACGACGGCCTCGCCGGCGCGCGTGAGCTGGCAGTTGCCGCCCGACTCGGCGGCGAGGTCGACGATGACCGACCCCGGCTTCATCGTCGCCACCATCTCGGCCGTGATGAGCCGCGGCGCCGGCTTCCCCGGGATCTGCGCCGTGGTGACGACGAGGTCCATCTCCTTCAGCGGCCCCGCCACGGTCTCGAGCACGCGGCGCTGCTGGTCATCGGCGAGCTCCTTCGCGTACCCGCCGGCGCCCGAGGCGTCGATCTCCGGGATCTCGATGAACTTCGCGCCGAGCGACGCGACCTGCTCGCGCGCGGCGGCGCGGACGTCGAACGCGCTGACCACGGCGCCGAGGCGCCGGGCGGTCGCGATCGCCTGGAGGCCGGCGACGCCGGCGCCCAGGATGAAGGCACGGGCGGGCGCGATGGAGCCGGCCGCCGTGGTGAGCATCGGGAGGAAGCGCGGGAGGGTGCCCGCGGCGAGCAGCACCGCCTTGTACCCCGCGACCGTCGCCTGGGAGCTGAGCACGTCCATCGACTGGGCGCGCGTGATGCGCGGCACCAGCTCGAGGCCGAGGGCCGTGACGCGCGCCGCCGCCAGCTGCTCCACCAGCTCGCGGCTCGTGTGCACCGGCAGGAGCGAGACGAGCACGGTGCCGGCCTTCAGCTGCGCCGCCTCCGCCGCGGTCGGCTTCTGCACCTTGGTGACGACGTCGGCGGCGAGCGCCTCGCCGGCGTGCCCGACGACCGTGGCGCCCGCCGCGGCGAACTGCTCGTCCGGGAAGCCGGCCGAGGTGCCGGCGCCGCGCTCGACGACCACCTCGGCGCCGCCCTTCACGAGCTTCTGCACCACCTCGGGGACGAGCGCGACGCGGCGCTCCCCTTCGGCGGATTCCTTCGGGACCCCGATCCGCATCCGCTGATTCTCCGGGCAAGGCGACTGGAAAGGGCGCAAATGTAGTCGGGCGGGACGACGGCGGCAGGGCGGGGGGCGGCTAGACTGATGCCATGCCTCGCCCCGCCCGCGGCCGGCCCGCCGCCCCCCACGTCCACAAGTTCGGCGGCGCGTCCATGGCGGACGCCCGCGCGATCCGCCATGCGGCCGCCGTCCTCGGCGAGGCGGGCGACGGCCCCGCGGTCGTCGTGGTGTCGGCGATGGCGGGGGTGACCGACGCCCTGCTCTCCATCGGCGACCTCGCGGCGCGCGGTGAGACCGCGGCCGCGCTCGAGCACAGCGCCGCGCTCCGCGCGCGCCACGTCGAGACGGCGAAGGGGCTGCTCGCGGCGGGGCCGCGGCGCGCCGAGATGCTCGCGAGCGTCGCCGAGGCGTTCGGCGAGCTCGACGGGCTGGTGCGCTCGCTCCGCTTCGTGCGCGAGCTCACGCCGCGCACGAGCGACGTGGTGGTGAGCCGCGGCGAGCGGCTCTCCGCCCTGCTGCTCGCGCTGCACGTCGCCGAGGCGGGGCGTGCGGCCCGCTTCGTGGACGCGACGGAGGTGGTCCACTGCGACGACCACTTCGGGCAGGCGTCGCCCGACTACGCCCGCACGGACAGGGCGGCGCAGCGGGCGCTCCGGCCGCTGCTCGCGAAGGGGATCGTCCCCGTCGTGCCGGGCTTCCTCGGCCTCGCGCCCACGGGGGACGTCGCCACGCTCGGCCGCGGCGGCTCCGACCTCACGGCCGCCCTCCTCGCGCGCGCGCTCGGTGCCGCGGGCGTCTCGCTCTGGAAGGACGTCCCCGGCTTCCTCACCGCCGATCCGCGCGTCGTGCCCGACGCGCGCGTGATCCCCGCGCTGCACACGCGCGAGGCGGCGGAGCTCGCGTACTATGGCGCCAAGGTGCTGCACCCGCGCGCGCTCACGCCGCTCGCGGGGAAGCGCATCCCGCTCCGCGTGCGCCCGTTCGCCGACCCGTCGGCGCCCGGCAGCGAGGTGAGCGACCGCGTGAGCGCCGACCGCCTGCCGGTGAAGGCGATCTCGTCGGCCGGCGGGCAGGCGCTGGTCACCGTCGCGGGCAACGGCATGCTGGGCGTGCCGGGGATCGCGGCGCGCACCTTCGCCGCGCTCCAGGCGCGGCGGATCTCGGTGTCGCTCATCTCGCAGGCGTCGTCCGAGCACTCGATCTGCTTCTCGGTGCCCGAGGCGCGCGCCGCCGAGGCGCGGACCGCCCTCGCCGCCGAGTTCCGGGACGAGATCGCCCGGCGCGAGATCGACGGCGTGGAGGTGCGGCACGGGATGGCGGCGCTCGCCGTGGTCGGCCTCGGCATGGCGGGCACGCCGGGCGTGGCGGCCGGCGTCTTCTCCGCGCTCGCGAGCGCCGACATCAACATCGTCGCGATCGCGCAGGGCTCCAGCGAGCTGAACATCTCGGTCGTGGTCGACGGGGCGCAGGCGGCGGAGGCGCAGCGGCGCGTGCACGCGGCGTTCCAGCTCGCGCGGATCGGCGGCGGCACGGTGGCGCGGCCCGGCCGCACCGACGTGGTGCTGCTCGGATTCGGGCAGATCGGCCGGCTGCTCGGGCAGCTGGTGCCGACGGCGGGGCGCGGGCAGGCGGAGCTGCGCATCGTCGCGGCGATCGACCGGAGCGGGCTCGTCTTCGACCCGCGCGGCCTCTCGAAGAGCCGCCTGGCGCGGCTCGCGGCGGAGAAGGAGCGGGGGCGGTCGCTCGCGGAGGCGCCGGGCGGCCTCGCGTGCACGCCGGCGGAGGCGGTGGCGCGCGTGGGGGAGCGCGCGCTCTCGCGGCCGATCCTGGTCGACGTCACCGCCGACGAGACGACGCCGGTGCTGGCCCTCGGGCTCGAGGCGGGGATGGACCTCGTGCTCGCCAACAAGCGGCCGCTCGCGGGGCCCGCCGCGGGGGCGCGGGCGCTCCGGCTCGCGGCCGAGGCGGTGGGGCGGCGGCTCAAGCACGAGACGACCGTGGGCGCGGGGCTCCCCGTGATCGACACCTTCCACAAGCTGCTCGAGTCGGGCGACCGCATCGAGCGGATCGAGGGCTGCCTCTCGGGGACGCTCGGCTTCCTGCTGTGGGAGATCGGCCGCGGGCGGCGCTTCAGCGAGGCGCTGCGCATCGCGATGGCGGAGGGGTACACCGAGCCCGACCCGCGGGACGACCTCTCCGGCATGGACGTGGGGCGCAAGGCGCTCATCCTGGCGCGGCTCCTCGGCTACGGCGGCGAGCTGCCGGCGAGCGCCGTCGAGTCGCTCGTGCCCGCGAAGGCGCGCGCGCTCGACCGGAAGGCGTTCCTCGACCGGCTGGAGGAGTTCGACGCCGCGTGGGAGCAGCGCGCGGCACAGGCGGCGCACGAGGGGCGCGTGCTGCGCTACGTCGCGACGGTGACGCGGAGCGCCATCGAGGTCGGGCTCCGCGCCGTCGACCGCCAGTCCCCGTTCGCCGCGCTCAAGGGCGCCGACAACACGGTCGTGTTCACCACGAAGCGGTACCACACGAACCCGCTCGTCATCACCGGCCCCGGCGCGGGCCCGGCGGTGACCGCGGCGGGCGTGCTGAACGACATCCTCGCGCTGGCGGGCGCATGACGGCGCTCCTCGCGCGCGCGACGGCGTTCGCGCCCGGCTCGATCGGCAACGTCGGCCCCGGCTTCGATGTGCTGGGCCTCGCGGTCGGCGGCGCCGGCGACACGGTCACGGTGGTGCGGCGGCAGTCGCGCGGCGTCGTGGTGGAGATCCCGGGCCACCCCGACCTCCCGACCGAGCCGCGGCAGCACGCCTCCGCGCTCGCGGCGATGGAGGTGCTCGCCCGCACCGGCAACGACGACATCGGCCTCGGCATCAAGGTGGTGAAGGGGCTCCCGCTCTCGGGCGGCCAGGGGGGCAGCGCCGCATCGTCCGTCGCGGGCGCGGTCGCGGCGAACGCGCTCCTCGGCGACCCGCTCGGCCCCGAGGAGCTGCTGCACGCCGCCGTGGAGGCCGAGGCGGTCGTCGCCGGCCGCCACGCCGACAACGTCGGCCCCTCCCTGCTCGGCGGCCTCGTGCTCGTGCGCAGCATGCAGCCGCTCGACGTGGTGCGGCTCGCCGTGCCGGACGACCTCGCCGTCGTGCTCGCGCACCCCGACCAGCGGCTCCGCACGAAGGACGCGCGCCGGGTGCTCCCGCGCGACGTCCCGCTCGCGACGGCGATCCACCAGATGGCGCAGGTGGCCGCGATGGTGCACGCCTGCGCCAGCGGCGACCTCGACCTGCTCGGCCGCGCCATCGACGACCGCATCGCCGAGCCCGCGCGCGCGACGCTGCTGCCGGGCTTCCCCGAGGCGAAGGCCGCCGCGCTCAACGCGGGCGCGCTCGGCTGCTCCATCAGCGGCAGCGGGCCGACGAGCTTCGCGCTCGTGCGCGACGACCCCGCCGTCGCCGCGCGCGTGGTGGACGCGATGCGCGAGGCGTACGCGCGCGCGGGCGTCGCCTGCATCGCGCGCCTGGCGCCGATCGACCGCACGGGCGCCCGCGTGCTCGCGCGCGAGGCCGCGTGAGCGCGCCGCGCACGTGGCAGCGCTGCCTCGCGTGCGGCGCCGAGGTGCCCGAGCTCGACCCGGCGCCGCGCTGCGCCGCGTGCGACGGCCTGCTGGAGGTGCGCCACGCCGACCCGCCGGCCACCGGCGCCGCGCTCCGCGCCCGCTTCGACGGCGCCTGCTGCATGCGGCCCGGCGCGCAGCCGTCGGGCGTCTGGCGCTTCGGCGAGGTCGTCATGCCGACCGGCACCGACCGCGCGGTGAGCCACCCCGAGGGGAACACGCCGCTGCTGCACCGCGCCGCGGTCGACCGCTGGTGCGGCCACGAGGGGCTCCTGCTCAAGCACGAGGGGCACAACCCGACGGGGAGCTTCAAGGACCGCGGCATGACGGTCGGCGTCACGCAGGCGGTGCGCGTCGGCGCGCGCGCGGTCGCCTGCGCGTCCACCGGCAACACCTCGGCGTCGCTCGCGGCGTACGCGGCGCAGGCGGGGCTCCCCGCGCTCGTGTTCGTCCCGGCCGGGAACGTCGCGCTCGGCAAGCTGGCGCAGTCGCTCGCGTACGGCGCGCGCACGCTCCTCGTCCGCGGCGACTTCGACGCCTGCCTCGCGCTCGTGCAGGAGGCGAGCCGCGCGCTCGGCATCTACCTGCTCAACTCGATCAACCCGTACCGCCTCGAGGGACAGAAGACGATCGTCCTCGAGCTGCTGCACCAGCTCGCGTGGGAGCCGCCCGACTGGATCGTCCTCCCCGCGGGCAACCTCGGCAACACCGCGGCGTTCGGGAAGGCGCTGGAGGAGGCGCGGCGCTGGGGGCTGATCGACCGGCTGCCGCGCATCGCCTGCGTGCAGGCGGCCGGGGCGTCGCCGTTCGCACAGGGGTTCCGCGAGGGGTTCGCGGCGCGCCGCACGATGCGCGCGGAGACGGTCGCGACGGCGATCCGCATCGGCGACCCCGCGAGCTGGGACCGCGCGGTGCAGGCGATCCGCCTCACCGACGGCGTGGTGCTCGCCGCGACCGACGCCGAGATCCTCGAGGCGAAGGCGGTGGTGGACGCGGCGGGCGTGGGCTGCGAGCCCGCGAGCGCGGCGTCGGTCGCGGGGGTGCGGCAGCTCGTGCGCGCGGGGCTCCTCCGCCCGGGACAGCGCGTCGCCGCGGTGCTCACGGGCCACGTGCTCAAGGACCCCGGCCTGCTGCTGACGTACCACCAGGAGACCGAGCCGCCGCCCCCGCTGGCGAACCGGCCGGTCACGATCGACCCGGACGTGCGCGAGGTCGCGCGGGTGCTGGGATGAGGCGCGAGGACGGACCTGCTGCCGGGAGGGGCCATGCCAGCTGAGGGAGGCGGCGCGCTGCGCCTGCTGCGCGCGATCGGTTCCAGGGTGGCCGGGCGGGGGCTCGGCCTCGGCCGGTCGCCAACGGTGCGGCGCCTCTGGGGGGCGCTGCTCCGCGCGGCGTCGCCGGGCCGCGGCGAACTGCGGGTCGACACCGCGCTCGCCGGCACGCTGTTCGTGCGGCTGGACGGCTCGGGCCTCGCGGAGGACCTCGTCTCGCTCGGTGTCTGGGAGCGCGCGGAGTCGGCCCGCTTCCTCGCGCTGGTGGCGCCCGGGATGACGGTGCTCGACGTGGGCGCCAACATCGGCTGGTACACGATGCTCGCCGCGCGCGCGGTCGGCCCCGCGGGCCGCGTGATCGCCGTCGAGCCCGACCCCGACTGCTGCGACCGCATCCGCCGCGCCGCCGCCGCCAACGGCCACGCGCACGTCACCGTCGTGCAGGCCGCCGCGAGCGACCGCGCCGGGCGCGCGACGTTCCACCTGGATGCCGAGTCGTGGGGCCATTCGCTCGGGGCGGCGAACGTCGGCCGCCCGGCCGGGACGCTCGAGGTCGAGACCCGCACGCTCGACGCGATCGCCGCGGAGCTCCCGCCGCCCGGGCGCGTGGACGTGCTGAAGGTCGACGTGCAGGGCGCGGAGGGGATGGCGCTGGCGGGCGCCGCGGCGCTGCTGCGGCGCGACCGGCCCGCGCTGCTCATGGAGCTGGAGCCGGGCCGCCTGCGGGCGATGGGGACCGATCCGCTGTCGCTGCTGGAATCGCTGGAGGCGCTCGGCTACCGCATCGGCACCATCACCGAGGACGGGCGCGAGGAGGCGCTCACGCTGCCGGAGGCGATCCGGCGCGCGGAGGCGGTGGGGATCCTGAACGTGGTGGCGCGGGCGGAGGCCGGCGGCGCGACCGCGTGACGCGGCCGGCCGCCGGCGGCCCGGTCAGCCCTTGCGCTGCCGGGCCTGCTTCACCGCCGCCGCGAGCGCGGTGTAGGCGGTCGGGTCCACCTCCCGGAAGCGCCGCTCCATCCAGGCCAGCGTGCCGTCCGGCGCGATGACGAACACCGAGCGGCCGACGCCGCCGTACGCCTTCCCCGCCTTCCCGCCCTCGTCCTGCCCCATCAGGAAGGGGAGCTTCGCGTCCTTCGCCCAGCTCGCGAGCTCGGCGGGGGTGTCGCGTTCGCTGATGGCGAGGAGGACCACGTCCTTCCCGCCGTTGAAGAGCTGCGCGTACTGATCACGGTACGCGTCCATTTGCACCGTTCAGCCGGGGGTCCGCGCCTTGTAGAAGTAGGCGAGGACGAGCGTCTTGCCGCGGAAGTCGGCGAGCGACACCGGCTTCCCGGGGCCCGCCGCCGAGGCGGAGAGCACCGTGAAGTCCGGGGCCGGCTTGCCCACCTCCTGCGCGGCGAGCGGCGCGGCCGCCGCGACGAGCACGGCGAGCGCGAGGCGCGAGGCGAGGGTCATCAGCGCTCCAGGGTGGAGGATCGGCTCACGGACGGCGGACCACCTTCCACACCGTCCCGCGGGCGTCGCTTGCAACGTACACGCCCCCGTCCGGCGCCACGGCGAGCCCGCTCGCGCGGAGCCACGTCTCGCCCGCGCGCCCGATGGCGAAGGTGCGCGGCGGCCCCGACGGCTTCCCGCCCTGCATCGGCACGAACGACACGCGGAACCCCTGCTGCGGCAGCGGCGCGCGGTTCCACGAGCCGTGCCAGCTCACGAGCGCACCGCCCCCCCACGCGCCGCCGCCGAGCGCGTCGGGCGGCAGGAACGCGAGCGCGATCGGCGCCCAGTGCGCCGGGAACGCGACCGCGGGCGTCGACGCCGCGCGGCAGCGGCCGACCGCCTGCCCGTCACCGCCGTACTCGGGCGCGAGGACCTTCCGCTGCTGCCGCCCGTCGTAGTAGCAGAACGGCCAGCCGTAGTCGGCGCCGCGGGGCGCGGGCCCCACCTCCTCGGCGGGCAGCTCGGCGTTGAGCGAGTCGGGGTAGCCCCAGTTCTGCCCGAGCTGGTCGCGGCCGTGCGTGCCGACCCAGAGCGTGCGCGTGCCCGGCTCGATCGCCATCGCGACCGCGTTGCGCAGGCCGGTGGCGTAGCGCGTGCCGTCGGCGAGGCGCTGGCCGGTGCGCGTGGCGCTGAAGGCCCAGACGCCGGCGCGCGTCTCGAGTTCGGTGCACGGGTCGAGCCCGGGCGAGCGCTCGGCGCGGTCCTTCGCCTGGCAGCTGTTCGTCTGCGAGCCGACGTTCACGAACAGCGTGTCGCCATGGAGCACGAGCGACTTCGTGCGATGGCCGCCGGTCGGCAGGTCGCGCACGACCACCTCGGGCTCGCCCTGCGGCTCGAGCTGCCCGCGCGTCCATGCCCAGCGGTAGACCGCGGCGCTCGTGCTGAAGTACAGGTGCGTCGCCGAGAGGGCGATGCCGTGGCCGCCGCCGGGGCCGAAGCGCTTGCGCGTCTCGGCGACGCCGTCGCCGTCGGCGTCGCGCAGCGCGGTGATGCCGCCGCCAGGGCCCTCGACGGCGGCGAAGAGATCGCCGTTCGGCGCCACGACGAGGTGGCGCACGGGGCCGAGGTCGCTCGCGAGCACGGTGGCGCAGAGGCCCGCGTCGAGGGTGAGGCCGCCGTCGTCGGGGCGGCACGCGGGCTTCGCCGGCGGGGGCGCGAGGAGCAGCGCGAGGGCGGGCAGGACGGGCATCGAGGCGTCTCTCCGAGGGGATTCAGGCGGAATCTAGGCGTCCGCCAGAGGGAAAAACGACATCTTCCCTCTTGTGCGCCCTCGGAGAAACCGTACTTTGTGAGCGAGCCCTCGACAGGCGGGGGCGAGACCCTCACCGAGGAGACGTGATGGCAGCCAAGAAGAAGGCGGCGAAGAAGCCCGCCAAGAAGGCGGCGAAGAAGCCCGCCAAGAAGGCCGCGAAGAAGCCGGCGAAGAAGGCCGCGAAGCGGAAGCCGAACGCGGCGTTCATGAAGCCGATGAACATCTCCGCCACGCTCGCCGAGGTCATCGGGCCGAAGCCGGCGCCGCGCACCGAGGTCACGAGCAAGATCTGGGCGTACATCAAGAAGAACGGCCTGCAGGACAAGAAGAACAAGCGGATGATCAACGCGGACGCGAAGCTCAAGCCGATCTTCAAGAAGGACCAGGTCTCGATGTTCGAGATGACCGCCCTCGTCGGCAAGCACCTCAGCTGATCCCGGCCGGTCCCCGCAGTCAGAAGGGCGCCCCCGCTGGGGCGCCCTTTGCGTTCCCGCCCTTCCCTCTCCCGCGCGCCGCTCTACTTTCTCCGCCCCATGGCCGGCGAATACATCTTCACGATGCGCGACCTCCGCAAGGTCGTGCCCCCCTCGCGCGAGATCCTCAAGGGCATCTACCTGTCGTTCTACCCTGGCGCCAAGATCGGCGTGCTGGGCTCGAACGGCGCGGGCAAGTCGACGCTGCTGCGCATCATGGCCGGCGTCGACCAGGACTTCCTCGGCGAGGCGAAGCCGCTCGCCGGCACGAAGATCGGCTACCTCCCGCAGGAGCCGCAGCTCGACCCCGCGAAGGACGTCCGCGGCAACGTGGAGGACGGCGTCGCCCACCTCCGCGCCACGCTCGACGAGTTCAACGCGATCTCCGCCCGCTTCGCCGAGCCGATGGACGACGCGGAGATGGAGAAGCTGCTGGAGAAGCAGGGCCGCCTGCAGGAGCGGATCGACCACCTGAACCTCTGGGAGCTCGACCACAAGGTCGACCTCGCCATGGACGCGCTCCGCCTCCCCGCCCCCGAGGCGGACGTGACGAAGCTCTCCGGCGGCGAGAAGCGCCGAGTGGCGCTCTGCCGGCTGCTCCTCAGCGAGCCCGACATGCTCCTCCTCGACGAGCCGACCAACCACCTCGACGCCGAGTCGGTGGCGTGGCTGGAGAAGTACCTCGAGCGCTTCGAGGGGACCGTCGTCGCGATCACGCACGACCGGTACTTCCTCGACAACGTCGCGAAGTGGATCCTCGAGCTCGACCGCGGCGCGGGCATCCCGTGGGAGGGGAACTACTCCAGCTGGCTCGACCAGAAGCAGAAGCGGATGGCCGTCGAGGAGAAGCAGGCCTCCGCGCGCCAGAAGACGCTCGAGCGCGAGCTGGAGTGGGTGCGCCAGAGCCCCACGGCGCGGCAGGCGAAGAGCAAGGCGCGCCTCCAGCGCTTCGAGGAGCTGCGCGCCGAGGCCGAGCGGCAGGTGGAGGGCTCCGTCGAGATCGTCATCCCGGTGCCCGAGCGGCTCGGCGAGGAGGTCGTGATCGCGAGGGGGCTGCGCAAGGCGTTCGGCGACCGGCTGCTCTTCGACAACCTGAACTTCTCGCTCCCGCGCGGCGGCATCGTCGGCGTGATCGGGCCGAACGGCGCGGGCAAGACGACGCTGTTCCGGATGATCACCGGCCAGGAGCAGCCCGACGGCGGCGAGCTGGTGGTGGGCCAGACGGTGAAGGTCGGCTACGTCGACCAGTCGCGCGAGTCGCTCGACGGCGCGAAGACGCTGTACGAGGAGATCTCGGGCGGGCAGGACGAGTTCCTCTTCGGCACGCGCAAGGTGAACGCGCGCGCCTACTGCGCGGGCTTCAACTTCCGCGGCCCCGACCAGCAGAAGCGGGTGAAGGACCTCTCGGGCGGCGAGCGGAACCGCGTGCACATGGCGAAGCTCCTCAAGGGGGGCGGGAACCTGCTGCTGCTGGACGAGCCGACGAACGACCTGGACGTCGACACGCTCCGCGCGCTCGAGGACGCGCTGCTCGGCTTCGCCGGCTGCGCGGTGGTGATCTCGCACGACCGGTGGTTCCTCGACCGCATCGCGACGCACATCCTCGCGTTCGAGGGGGAGTCCGAGGTGCACTGGTTCGAGGGGAACTACCAGGAGTACATCGCGGACCTGAAGCGCCGGAAGGGGCCGCACGCCGACGAGCCGCACCGGATCCGGTACAAGCCGCTGACGCGCTGACGCGGGCGGCCCGGGGCGCCGCGGGACGGCGCGGCGGGCGGCCCGGGGGGCCCCGGGGCCGACCGCCCCGGATGACGCTAGCTTGCAGCGAGGCGTCGCCACCTGGCGCCGCCCGCCGACCCCCGATCTCCCGGACGCATGGACGCCTCGAAGACCGCGCCACTGCTCGCCCCGCCCGAGCCCCGCATCCCGTACCTCCCCGCCCGCGTGGAGGGTCTCGCCACCCTCGCCATGAACCTGTGGTGGAGCTGGCACCGGGATGCGCGCGAGCTGTTCGCCGCCATCGACGAGCTCCGCTGGCACCGCACGCGCCACAACCCGCTGGAGCTCCTCCGCCAGGTCGACCCCGCGCGCATCGCCACCTGCGCCAGCGACCGCCATTTCCTGCAGAAGTACGACGAGGTCATGGCGCGCATGCAGCGCGACCTCGACAACGGGCACCTCTGGTTCCCGGGACGCTTCCCGGAGCTCAAGCGCCCGGTCGCGTACTTCTGCGCGGAGTTCGGCCTCCACAACTCGGTGCCGATCTACTCGGGCGGCCTCGGCGTGCTCGCCGGCGACCACATCAAGGCCGCCTCCGACCTCGGCGTGCCGATGGTCGGCGTCGGGCTGCTGTACCTCAACGGGTACTTCGACCAGCGCCTCTCGGTGGAGGGATGGCAGCAGGACAGCGACGAGGAGTTCGACCTCGCGACGACGCCGCTCGTCCCCGTCACCGCCGCCAACGGCGAGCCGTTCCTCACCGCCGTCGTCACGTCGGGACGGCCGGTGGTGGTGCGCGCGTGGCGCATGATGGTCGGCCGCGTGCCCGTGTACCTGCTCGACGCGAACCTCCCGCAGAACCACCCGGACGACCGCCTCCTCCTCACGAAGCTGTACGCCGGCGGCCCCGCGCTCCGGCTCCGGCAGGAATGGATCCTCGGCGTCGGCGGCGTGCGCGTGCTCCGCGCCATGGGGATCGACCCCGCCATCTTCCACGCGAACGAGGGCCACGCCGCGTTCATGTTCGTCGAGCGCGTCCGCGAGCAGGTGCTCCTCGGCAAGAGCTTCGCGGACGCCGTCGCGGAGGTGCGCGCGGGCAGCCTGTTCACGACGCACACGCCGGTCCCCGCGGGGCACGACATCTTCGGCCTCGAGGAGCTCGAGAAGGTGACGGGCCCGGTCTGGGAGCAGCTCGGCTGCGACCGCGAGACGTTCCACCGGATCGGCCGGCACCCGCAGCAGCCGGGCACCTTCCACATGACGGTCTGCGCGCTCCGGCTCTCCTCGCGCGCCAACGGCGTCTCGCGCCGGCACGGCGCGGTGAGCCGCCAACTCTGGGCGCACCTCTGGTCGGAGCGCCCGGCGGAGACGGTGCCGATCGGCCACATCACCAACGGCGTGCACCTCGAGACGTGGATGGCGGGCCCCGTCATCCGCCTGCTGGACGACCACCTCGGCCAGGGCTGGCGCGACCGCACCGGCGACCCGGCGATGTGGGACCAGGTGCTCACGCTCGACCACGAGCGCCTCTGGGCCGCGCACGTGCACCTCAAGCGGCTCCTCGTGCGCTCCGCGCGCGAGGAGGCGCGCCGCCGCTTCGCCACGCAGCTCAAGCAGGCGGTGCAGGTGGTCGGCGCCGGCACGCTGCTCGACCCCAGCGTGCTCACCATCGGCTTCGCGCGCCGCTTCGCGACGTACAAGCGCGCGAACCTGATGTTCGCGGACACCGAGCGCCTCCGCCGCCTGCTCACCGACCCGTACCGCCCCGTGCAGCTCATCTTCGCGGGGAAGGCGCACCCGGCCGACACGCCGGGCAAGGAGGTGCTGCAGAAGGTCTACCAGTTCACGCGCGACCCGGCGTTCGAGGGGCGCGTCGCGTTCCTCGAGGACTACGACATGCACCTCGCGCACCTGCTGGTGCAGGGCGTGGACCTCTGGATGAACCTGCCGCGCGTGCCGCTCGAGGCGTCGGGCACGTCGGGCATGAAGGCCGGGCTCAACGGCGTGCCGCAGCTCAGCACGATCGACGGCTGGTGGCAGGAGGGGTACGACGGGCTCAACGGCTGGGCGATCGCGCCGGGCGCGGGCGGCGACGACGCCGCCACCGACCTGCAGGACGTGACGCGCCTCTACCAGCTGCTCGAGGACCAGGTCGTGCCGCTCTACTACACGCGCGACGGCCGCGACATCCCCGTCGGCTGGGTGGAGAAGATGCGCCACGCCCTGCGGCAGGCGGGGGCGAAGTTCACCGCGCGCCGGATGGTGGAGGAGTACGTGCACGAGCATTACGTCCCGGCGATGCGCCGCGACCCCCTGCACGACCAGCCGCCGACCGCCTGAGCCGCCGCGTGCGCCCCGCGAGCGAGCTCCCCGTCCTCCACGTCACCGCGGAGTACCACCCCTACGCGCAGTCGGGCGGGCTGGGGGGCGCGGTGCGCGGGCTCGCCGAGCACCAGCGGCGCACCGGTCGTCCGGTCACGGTGCTCCTGCCGTACTACCAGCAGGTGCGCACGCTCGGCCACCTCGTGGAGGAGGTGGCGACGCTGCTCGTGCCGATGGGCCCCGGCGTGCTCCCCGCCCGCCTCCTCCGCCACATGCACGGCGACGACCTCCCCGAGGTGCTCTTCCTCGACATCCCGTCGCTCTACGAGCGGAAGACGATCTACGGCGAGGACGGCGACTACCGGGACAACCACGTCCGCTTCGCCGCGCTCGGCCGCGCCGCGGTGGAGCTCCTGCGCCTGCGCGCCCTCGCCGGCGGCGACCCGACGGTACTGCACGCGCACGACTGGCACGCCTCCCTCGCGCCCGTGTACCTGCGGGTCGCGCACGGCGGCGAGCCGTGGGCGCGCCGCACGCCCGCGATCCTCAACGTGCACAACGCCGGCTACCAGGGGCAGTTCCCCGCCTCGGTGATGCCGTCGATCGGCCTGCCGTGGGGCCTCTACCGCTGGGACCTGATGGAGTGGTACGGCCGGCTCGACTACCTCAAGGGCGGGCTCGTCTTCTGCGACGCCGCGGTGACGGTCAGCGCGCGCCACGCCGACGAGCTCCGCACCGACGAGGGGGGCTTCGGCCTGCAGGGGCAGTTCCGCGCGATGGGCGACCGGCTGAGCGGCATCCGCAACGGGATCGAGCCCGAGCTGTGGGACCCGATGCACGACGTGAACACCGCCGCGCCGTTCCACCAGGGCGACCTCGCCGGCAAGGCGGCGTGCAAGGCCGACCTGCAGCGCCGCGCCGGCTTCCGCGTCGATCCCGCGCTGCCGCTCCTGGTCTTCTGCGGCCGCCTCGTGACGCAGAAGGGCCTCGAGCTCGTGGTGAAGTCGAGCCTGCTGCGCTTCCCCGGCGCGCAGTTCGCCTTCCTGGGCCACGGCGAGGACCGCTTCATCGAGGCGATCGGCCGCATCGCGCAGCAGGCGCCCGACCGCGTGCTCGTCCGCACCGACTTCCGGGACGACCGCGAGCACCGCATGCTCGCCGGCGCCGACATGCTGCTCATGCCGTCGTACTACGAGCCGTGCGGCCTCACCCAGATGCGCTGCCAGCGCTACGGCACGCTGCCGCTCGTGCGCTGGGTCGGCGGGCTCGCCGACACGGTGGTGGACGACGTGAGCGGCTTCGTCTTCGGCGAGTACACCGTCCCCGCCCTCGAGGCGGCGTTCGCGCGCGCGCTCGGCCGCTTCGCCGAGCCGCTCCGCTGGCGCGCGATGATGCGCTTCGCGATGACGCGCGACTTCAGCTGGACCGGCCCGTCGCGCGCCTACGACGAGGTGTACGCGCGCGCCCTCGCGCGGCACGGGGCGTGACGACGCCGTCGTTCGTCCTCATGCTGCACAGCCACCTGCCGTGGGTGCTCGGCCATGGCCGCTGGCCCCACGGCTCCGACTGGCTGACCGAGGCCGCGCTCGACACCTACCTCCCGCTCGTCGAGGCGCTGCGCGGCCTCGAGGCCGACGCCGTCCCCGCGCCCGTCACGCTCGGCGTGACGCCGGTGCTCGCCAACATGCTCGCGCACCCCGACTTCCGCACCGAGCTCGAGGCGTTCCTCGCGCAGCGCGAGCAGGCGTGCGTGGAGGCGGTGCCGGAGCTCGAGGCGAAGGGCGAGGGGCACCTCGTGCCGCTCGTCCGCTGGTGGGCCGCGCGCTTCGCGGAGCTGCGCGCGCTCTGGGAGGCGCTCGATGGCGACCTGATCGCCGAGTTCCGCCGCCTGCAGGACGCGGGCCGGCTGGAGCTGGTGAGCTCGGCCGCCACGCACGGCTTCCTCCCACTCCTCTGGCGCGACGAGTCGATCCACCTGCAGCTCGGCCTCGGCGTCGCCGAGCACCGGCGGCTCTTCGGCCGCGCGCCCGCGGGCTGCTGGATCCCCGAGTGCGCGTACCGCCCGCGCGGGCCGTGGGCGCCGTGGCCGGGCGGCCCCGTCGCGCGCGAGCGCGCCGGCATCGAGGAGTACCTCGGCGTCCACGGCTACCGGTACTTCTTCGTCGACAGCCACCTCGCCGAGGCGGGCGCGCCGCTTGGCCTCTACGGCGAGGAGCGCGAGCCGCTCGAGCCGGAGGGCGGCACCTTCCGCCGCAGCCCGTACGTCGCGTACCGCATCGGAGCGCGCCGGCCCGACGCCGTGAACGCGTTCGTCCGCGACCCGCGCAGCTCGCTGCAGGTGTGGAGCCGCGCGCACGGCTACCCCGGCGACCCGGCGTACCTCGAGTTCCACAAGATCCGCTACCCCGGCGGCCTCAAGCTCTGGCGCGTGACGGGCGGCGGCGCCGGCCTCGGCGGCAAGCAGCCGTACGACCCGCTCGCCGCCGAGCGCACCGCCGACGCGCACGCCGCGCACTTCGCGCGGCTCGTGGGCGAGCTCGGCCAGCGCGAGCGCGCGCACGCGGGCGCCGTCATCGCGGTGCCGTTCGACACGGAGCTCTTCGGCCACTGGTGGGCCGAGGGGCCGCGCTTCCTCGCTGGCGTGTACCGCGGGCTCGACCCGTCGCGCGTGCGCGCCACCACCGCGGGCGCGCACCTCGCCGCGTCGCCCAAGGGGCCGGCGATCCGCATGCCGAGCGGCACGTGGGGCGCCAACGGCGACTTCAGCATGTGGATCTCCCCCGTCACGTCGTGGACGTGGCAGCAGCTCTGGCCGCTCGAGCAGCGCTACTGGGCGATCGCGCGCGCCGCCCTCGCCCACGAGGCCGCGCGCCCCGTGCTCGCGCAGGCGACGCGGTCGCTGCTGCTCGCGCAGTCGTCCGACTGGCAGTTCATCCTCTCGACCAACCAGGTCGGCGACTACGGCGCGAAGCGCTTCCGCGGCCACTGCGACGACCTCGCGACGTTCCTCGACTGCCTGACCGGGGCGAAGCCGCTCGACTTCGGCCACTTCCTCGCCGAGGAGATCGCGCCGCGCGACGCCTGCTTCCCGGACGTCCTGCCCGCGGTCGCCGCCGCGCTGGAGCTGCGCGGCGTCACCACCTAGCGATGGCGGACGCCCCCGTCCGCCTCGTCCTGGCGCTCCACCTCCACCAGCCGGTCGGCCAGCTGGCCGAGGTGCACGACCGGCACCTCGCGGAGGTCTACGCGCCGCTCCTCGAGGCCATCGCGACCCTCCCGCTCGGGCCGGTCGCCCTGCACGTGTCGGGGCCGCTGCTCGAGTGGCATGAGGCGCACGCCCCCGCCTGGCTCGACCGCCTCGGCCGCCTCGTCGCCGACGGCCGCGTCGAGCTGCTCGCCGCAGGACACGACGAGCCGATCCTCGCCATGCTGCCGCGTGCCGACCGGCAGGAGCAGCTCGCGCGCCAGCGCGAGTGGCTGCGGCGCCGCTTCGGCGTCGAGGCCGACGTCGCGTGGCTCACCGAGCGCGTGTGGGAGCCCGACCTCGCGGCCGACCTCGCCGCGGCCGGCCTCCGCGCCGTGCTCGTCGACGACCGCCACTTCCTCGCCGCCGGCCTCGCGCGCGAGGCGCTGCACCGGCCGTGGGTCACCGAGCACGACGGCCGCGCGCTCCGCCTCCTCCCGATGCACGAGCCGCTGCGCCACCTCGTGCCGTTCCGGCCGCCGTCCGAGTTCGCCGACGCGATCCGCGCGCTCCGCGCCGCCGGCCAGCCGCTCGCCGTGATGGCCGATGACGGCGAGAAGCTCGGCGGCTGGCCCGGCACGCGGCAGTGGGTGTACGACGACGGCTGGCTCCGCGACTTCGGCACGATGCTGCGCCAGCTGGAGGACGAGGGCGCGTGCCGCCTCGTCACCTGCGCGCAGGCGCTCGCGGAGGTGCCGGCCGCGGGGCCGGCGTACCTGCCGTCGGCGACGTACCGCGAGATGGAACGCTGGGCGCTTCCGCCCGAGGGGCAGCGGCGCCTCGCCGCGCTCGAGGGCCGAGCCGCCACCGCGCCGGGCGGCGCCGACGAGGCGCTGGTGCGCGGCACCCACTGGCGCCACTTCCTCGTGCGCTATCCCGAGGCCAACCGCCTGCACAAGGCGATGCTCGCGCTCTCGGCGCTCTGCCACGAGCGCGGCGACCCGCCCGCCGCGCGCCGCGCCATCGCGCGCGCGCAGTGCAACGACGCGTACTGGCACGGCGTGTTCGGCGGGCTGTACCTCCCGCACCTGCGCGAGCAGGCGTGGACCCGCCTCGCCGACGCGGAGGCGCTGCTGCGCCTGGGCGAGCCGCTCGCCTGCGACGTGCTCGACCTCGACGCCGACGGCCACGACGAGGCGTGGGTCCACTCGTACCGCTTCAGCGCCATCGTCTCGGGCGCGCGCGGGCTCGGCATCGAGGTGCTCACCCACTTCGCGAGCGGCCGCAACCACGCCGACGTGCTGTCGCGCCGGCACGAGGCGTACCACGAGGCGCTCCCGGCCGCCGCGCGGCCGCCGGCCGACGCGACGCCGCGCGCCATCGGCGTCGAGCGCGTGCTCGCGGCGTCGGTCACGCTGGACGACCTCCTCGCGGGGACGGCGCCGGCGCTCGCGGGCTGGGCGACCTCGCCGATGGCGCTCGAGGTGGAGCGCGAGGCCGGCGCCATCACCGTGCGCGGGCGCGCGGCGGACGGCTACCGCAAGTCGGTGCGCTTCACCGTCGACGGCCGCTGCACGCTGCACTTCCGGTGGGACCGCCACCTCGGCACCCCCGCCGACCGCTTCACCACCGAGCTCTCGCTCGCGGCCCCGCTGGTGCTGCACGCCACGCCCCCCGCGGAGACGTGGCGCTACACGGTGCGCACCGTGGCGCAGACGGTCGGCGGCACCGACACGACGGTGCAGGGCGAGGCCGTGCTGCTGCGCTGGCCCGTCGGCCTCGGCGAGGCGACGGTCGAGCTCGCGCCGCCGGCGCAGGCGTAGCGCATGGCGGACCTCCCGCGGCGTCGCGGCATCGGGCCCGACCTCTCGCCGCTCCGCGACAACCCCGACTACCGCCGCCTCTTCATCGGCCAGTCGGTCTCGCGCTTCGGCGACATGATCACCGTCGTCGCCTTCCCCTACCAGGTGTGGCAGCTCACGCGCTCGTCGCTCGCGGTGGGGCTCGTCGGGCTGTTCGAGGTGGTGCCGCTCGTGGTGCTCGCCCTCGTCGGCGGTGCCTACGCCGACGCGCACGACCGGAAGAAGATCCTCGTCTGGAGCGAGCTCGGCCTCATGGCGTGCGCGGGCACGCTCGCGGCGCTCGCGCTGATGGACCGGCCGCCGCTCTGGACGCTCTACCTGCTCGCCGCCGTCACGTCGGGGCTGTCGGGCTTCCACCGCCCCGCGCTCGACGCGCTGGTGCCGCGGCTCACGCGTCCCGACCAGCAGCCGGCCGTCGCCGCACTCCGCTCGGCGGTCGGCACCTTCGCGCAGATCACGGGCCCCGCGCTCGGCGGCGTGCTCATCGCCACCATCGGCCTCGCGGGGACGTACCTCGTGGACGCGGCGACGTTCGCCGTCTCGCTCGGCCTCATCGTGGCGCTGCCCGCGGTGCCGCCCGAGAACGCGGAGCCGCCGAGCCTCGCGCGCATCCGCGAGGGGTTGGCGTACGCCTTCGGCCGGCGCGACCTGCTCGGCACGTACTTCGTGGACATGGTCGCGATGTTCTTCGGGATGCCGAACGCGCTCTTCCCGGCGTTCGCCGAGCGGCTGGGCGGCAGCTCCGCGCTGGGCCTGCTGTACTCGGCGCCGGCCGCGGGGGCGTTCGTCGTCTCGGTGACGTCGGGCTGGTCGCACCGCGTGGTGCGGCAGGGGCGCGCCATCACCATCGCCGCGATGGCGTGGGGGCTCGCGATCGTCGGCTTCGGGCTCGCCGGCTCGCTGCCCGTGGCACTCCTCTGCCTCGCGCTCGCGGGCGCCGCCGACATGGTGAGCGCCATCTTCCGCATGACGATCTGGAACCAGACGATCCCCGACCAGGTGCGCGGTCGCCTCGCGGGGATCGAGCAGATCAGCTACCTGAGCGGGCCGTACCTCGGCAACGTGGAGGCCGGTGCGGCGGCGGCGCTGTTCGGGCTGGGCCCGAGCGTCGTGCTCGGCGGCGTGCTCTGCGTGGTGGGCTGCGGCGCCGTGGCGTGGGCGCTGCCGGCGTTCTGGCGGTATGTGCCGCCTGCGGCGGTACAGGCGGACGGGCGGGAGGGCGGACGGGCGGACTGAGCGTGCGATCGCGTGTGGTCGGCTCACTTCGTCCAGACGACGATGGCGCCGCAACCGCCTCCGACGCCGCCGGTCCACGCCGGTGCGCCGGCCCCGCTCGGGTAGACCTCGATCGCCTCGACGCTCTCCTTCGGGATCGATGCGAGGAGCGAGGGGATCGATGAGCCGCTGCTCCGCCCGCCGGACACGCTGCCGAGCGCCGAGCCGTTGAGGAAGAGCCTGAGCACGCAGGGCTGCAACAGCCGCATGCGCGCGCTGACGATGCCCGGGCCGCTGAACTCGATCCCCGGAATCCCCTCCAGCAGCTGCAGCGCCGACGGCACCGTCCGCACCCGGATCGCCTCCCCCGCCAGGAAGTACCCGAATCCCAGCGCCCGCCGCTCCGCGAATCCCTCCGGGTCCCGCGATGGCAAATCCGCCGCCCGCCCCTCGGCCAGCAGCGCCGGCAGCACCACCACCGCCCGCGCGAGCCGCACCTCCAGCTCCGCCGGCAGCGGCCCCGCCGCC
>JANRIU010000074.1:0-29183 GCA_033764615.1 Gemmatimonadales bacterium
CGGGGCCGCGGCCTTCGCCGCGGGCCGCGCCGGCGCCGGGGCGCCGGCCTTCGCCGCCGCCTTCGGCCGGGCGGCGGCGGCCGGGGCCGCCTCCCCGCCCTCCACGGTGAAGTAGCCGATCAGCTCGTTGAGGGTGCGGGCCTGCTCCGCCATCGACTCCGCGGCGGCGGCCGCCTCCTCGACGAGCGACGCGTTCTGCTGCGTCACCTCGTCCATCTGAGCGATCGCCTGGTTGACCTGCTCGATGCCGACGGCCTGCTCGTGGCTCGCCCCCGCGATCTCCGCGACGATCTCGCTCACGCGACTCACCGACGCCACGATCTCGCTCAGCGTCTGGCCCGAGGCGTCGACCAGCCGCGACCCCTCGCCCACCTTCTCGACGCTGTCGTTGATCAGCGCCTTGATCTCCTTCGCCGCGCCCGCGCTGCGCTGGGCGAGGTTGCGGACCTCCGCCGCCACCACCGCGAAGCCGCGGCCCTGCTCGCCGGCGCGCGCCGCCTCCACCGCCGCGTTGAGCGCCAGCAGGTTGGTCTGGAACGCGATCTCGTCGATCACGCTGATGATGTCGGCGATCTTCTTGCTGGCGGTGTTGATCGCCGCCATCGCCGTGACCGCGCTGCTCACCACCGTGCCGCCCTTCTGCGCCTGCTCGCGCGCGCCCGAGGCGAGTGCGTTGGCCTGCCGCGCGTTCTCGGCGTTCTGCTTGACCGTGCTGGTGAGCTCCTCGATGCTGGACGCCGTCTCCTCCAGGGCCGAGGCCTGCTGCTCCGTGCGGCGGCTCAGGTCGGCGTTGCCGGTGGCGATCTCGCCCGACGAGTTCGTGATCTGCCCCGACGCCGACTGGATCTCGTGCACCATGTTCACGAGGTTGTCCGTGCACAGGTTCACCGCGTCGAAGAGCACCTTGAACTCGCCCTCGTAGGTGCCCTGCATCCGATCCGTCAGGTTCCCCTCGGCGATGCGCTGCAGCACGCGCGTGGCCTCGGACAGGGTGCGCTTGAGGGCCGTGATGTCGCTCGCATACTTGACGACCTTGTACGGCCGGCCCATCTCGTCCGTCACCGGGCTGTACGTCGCCTGGATCCAGACCTCGCGCCCGCCCTTGGCGAGGCGGCGGTACTGGCCGACGAAGAACTCGCCGCGCGCCAGCCGCTCCCAGAACTCGCGGTACTCGCCGCTCGCCGCGTAGGTGGGATCGACGAACATGCGGTGGTGCTTCCCCTGGATCTCGGACAGGGCGTAGCCCATCGCCTGGCAGAAGTTCTCGTTGGCGTTCAGGATCGTCCCGTCGAGCTGGAACTCGATGGAGGCGAACGAGCGGTTGATGGCGTTCAGCATGCCGCGCATCTCGTGCCGCTCGAGCTCGGCCTCGGTGATGTCGTACCGCACGCCGAGGTACTTGCGGGGCTTGCCGTTCTTGCCGAGGATGGGCGCGATGACCGCGTCCACGTAGTACGGGGTGCCGTCCTTCGCGCGGTTCTTGATGATCCCGCGGAACGTCTCGCCGCGCCCGATGGTGCCCCAGAGCTGCTTGAAGGTCTCCTTCGGCATGTCGGGGTGGCGGGTGGTGCTGTGCGGGGCGCCGATGAGCTCCTCGCGCGAGTACTTCGAGACCTCCACGAACTTGTCGTTGACGTTCAGGATGTCGCCCTTGAGGTCCGCCTCGGACACGATGCTCGTGACGTTCATGATGTCGGTGCGGACCTTGAGCTCGGCGCGCAGCTCCTCCACGGCCTGGTGCTGGGCCGTGACGTCGGTCCCGAGCTCCACGACGCGCTCCACGGTGCCGTCGCGGCCGCGGACCGGCGCGAACGTCGCGCGGAGCCACGCCTCGCGGCCGCCCGGGCCGACGCGGCGCGCCTCCTCGCTGGCGCCCTCGCCGCGGCCGAGGCGCGCCCACAGCTCCTGGTAGGCGGCGCTGCCGCGAGTCGCCGCATCGACCACCTGCGCGTGCGGCTTGCCCACGAGGTCGGCCGCGCTCCAGCCGGTCAGGCCGCAGAACGCGTCGTTGGCATCGAGGATCGTGCCGTCGGGGCGCATGACCAGCATCGCCTGGCTGGCGCCGATGGCGGCGAGGAGGGCGCCGTCGGCGCCGGTGCGGGCGGCGGGCGTGCGGGCGGCGGGACGGGTCGAGGGCTTGCGGGTCTTCGGCTTCATGGGGGACTCCTGCGCCGGCGCGGCGCGGTGGGGAGCGGGGGTGGTCAGGCCGCCGGCGCCGTGACGGCGTCGAGCAACTGGTCGATGTCGAGCAGGATGGTCATCCGGCCGCCGACGGTGGCGAGGCCGCGAACGAAGTCGACGGCGACGGCACCGCCGAAGTCGGGGGGCGGCCGCAGCTCGTCGCCGCCGACGCTGCAGACGTCGGAGACCGCGTCGACGACGATGCCGATGATCCGCTGGCGGTCGGCGCCGTGCACCTTCAGCACGATGACGACCGTCATGGGCCCGTACTCCGCGACCGGGAGGCCGAAGCGGCGTCGCAGGTCGACGATGGGGACGATGGTGCCGCGCAGGTTGATGACCCCGCGGATGTGGTCCGGCGTGTTGGGGATGGGGGTCGGCACGTCCCACCCCTTGATCTCCTGCACCCGCAGGATGTCCACGCCGTACTCCTCTCCCGCGAGCACGAACGTGAGGTACTGGGCGTGGCCCGCCGGGGCCCCGGCGTCCGCTGCGATCGCGCTCATCCGCGCCTCCGTCATGCCGCGACGGCCAAGCCGTCGCGTGGATGGCCGTGGCGGCTCCCGTCGCCGCCGCGGTGCGTCATGCCGATGAGGCCGGGGACGTCGAGGATCAGGGCGACGGTGCCGTCGCCCAGGATCGTCGCCCCCGACAGGCCGGGCACGGCGCGGAAGTTGGCCTCGAGGCTCTTGATCACCACCTGCTGCTGCGCCAGCAGTTCGTCGACCACGATGCCGGCGCGCCGGCCGTCGCTTTCGACGACCATCAGCATCCCGCCCGCGCTGCCGGCAGACGCCGGGATGCCGAAGGCATCTGCGGCCCGGAGGACGGGGATGTAGTCGCTGCGGAGCCGGTACACCTGCGCCCGCCCGGCGAGCTCGCCGAGCTGCCCCGGGTCGATCTTGAGCGACTCCACGATCGACACGAGGGGGACGACGAAGACCTGCGCTCCGAGGCGGGCGAGCTGGCCATCGAGGATCGCCAGCGTGAGCGGCAGGCGGATCGCCACGGCGGTGCCCGCGCCCTCCCGGCTCCGCAGCTCCACGCCGCCGCCGAGGGCCTGGATGTTGCGGCGCACGACGTCCATGCCGACGCCGCGCCCCGAGAGGTCGCTCACCTCGGACGCGGTGGAGAAGCCCGGATGCCAGATGAGGTCCAGCACCTGCTCGTCCGACAGCGCGGCGTCGGCGGCGATGATGCCCCGCTCGACCGCCTTGGCGCGGACGCGCTCGCGGGCGATGCCGCGGCCGTCGTCGGCGATCTCCACGACGATCTCGCCGCCGCGGTGGCAGGCCGCGAGGGTGAGCGTCGCCTCCTCCGGCTTGCCCGCGGCGCGGCGCTCCTCCGGCGGCTCGATGCCGTGGTCGAGCGCGTTGCGGACGAGGTGGACCAGCGGGTCGCCGATCTTCTCGATGACGGTCTTGTCGAGTTCGGTCCCCTCCCCGGTCACGCGCAGGTGCACCTTCTTGCCGAGCCGGGCGCTGATGTCGTGCACCATGCGCGGAAAGCGGTTGAAGGCGAAGCTGATGGGCACCATGCGGATGCGCATCACGCTCTCCTGCAGCTCGCGCGTGTTGCGCTCGAGCTGGGCGAGGCCGGACAGCAGCTGCTCGAGCCGGCGCGGCTCGAAGTCGCGGCCGATCTGGCCGAGCATGGACTGCGTGATGACGAGCTCGCCCACGAGGTTCCCCAGCTCGTCGAGCTGGGCGGTGCTGACGCGCAGCGATGTCGCATCCCCCGGGACGGGCGCCGCGGCGCCGCGACCGACCGCGGGCGCGGGGGGGCCGCCGCCACCCGCCGCGGGCGGGGCCGTCGGCGCGGGGGCCGCCGACGCCGGGGACACGGCGTCGCGCCGTGCCTCGAGCGGGGCGACGTCGAGTTCGCATTCCCCCTCGACCCACTCGAACACGGCGAGGATCGCCTCGCGCGTGGCAGCGGGCCCGGTCAGCGTGACGGTCCACGCCAGGTGGAGCGCCTCCGGATCCAGCGCCTCGAGCGCCGGCAGGCGCGAGCGGTCGGCGACCACGGTCGCCTCGCCAAGCGTCGCGAGCTCCCGCAGCAGCCGGACGGGGTCGTTCCCGCCGGCCACCATCTCCGGCTGCGGGGCGAAGCGGATGCGCCAGCCCGCCGGCGCCGTGTCGGCCGGGCCCGCCGGCACGGCCGGCCCGGCGACGGCCGGTTGCCGGTCCAGCAGCGCCTGGAGCCGCGCCGCGACGTCCACGCACGCCGACGGGTCGTCCGACGCGCCGGCCGCCGCCCCGTCGATGAGGCCTCGGAGCACGTCCACCGCCGCGAGCAGCGCGGCGATGAGCTCGGCCGTGGCGGCGCGGCTGCCCGCGCGCACCTCGTCGAGCAGGGTCTCCACGCGGTGCGTGAACGCCGCGATGGTCCCGAAACCGAACGTGCCGGCACCCCCCTTGATGGAGTGCGCGGCACGGAAGATCGCGTTGATCGTGTCGGCATCGGCCTGGCCCCGCTCGAGGCCGAGGAGGCCCGCCTCCATGGCATCGAGGCCGTCGCGGCTCTCGTCGATGAAGGTCTGGCGGAAGCGCGAGAGGTCGGTGGCCATCGCTCAGCCCAGCACCTTGCGGATGGTCGCCAGCAGCTGCTCGGGGCTGAAGGGCTTGACGATCCATCCGGTGGCGCCGGCCGCCTTCCCCTCGGCCTTCTTCTCCGGCGCGGATTCGGTGGTGAGGAGCAGCAGCGGGACGCCCTTGTAGGCTGGCAGCTGGCGCAGCTCGCGCACCAGCGTGATGCCGTCCATGTTCGGCATGTTGATGTCGGTGAGCACGAGGTTCACGGTCCGCTGCCGTGCCAGGGCGAGCGCCTCGGCGCCGTCCGTCGCCTCGACCACCTCGTAGCCCCCCTCCGCCAGCGTGAAGCGCACCATCTGGCGCATCGAGGGGGAGTCGTCCACCGCGAGGATGCTAGGCATGCGCGGACTCCGGGGTCGGGGTGGCGGCAAGGCCGAGCGCCTCCTCGAGGCCGAGGGCCCGCGCGGCCTCGAGGAGGGCGGCACTTGGCGACTCGAGCGTGAGCCGCTGCCCGCGGCCACGTGCCGCCTCCGCGGCCGCCGTGAGCAGCTGGAGGCCGATCGCGTCGGCGCGGTCCACGCCGCCCGCCGCGACGGTGAGCGGCCAGGGCCGCGCCAGCTGGTCGCACAGCTCCGCGTGGAGCGCGGCCACGTTGGCGATGGTGAGGTCCATCGGCAGTGCGATGCGGCGGGTATCGTCCGGCGCCATCATGCGCAGTCCCTGGTGCGGTGGTGCCGGCGCGCCACGGTGGCGCGCCGCGGGGCTTCCCGCCCCGGCCCGCATGGTTATCGGCCGTTGACACCGCAACATGAGCCGCGGCGTTGACACCGGCCGGTCCGCCCGGGTCGCCCGCTGCGCTACAGGACGAGGCGACGGTGTCGATACCTATTGACGTCATGACCTCCGACACCACGCGCGCCCTCTGCGCGCAGCTCGCCGAGGAACAGGCCGCGCTCCGGCTCGACCTGCGTCGCGTGCGCGGCGTCCTCGAGGACGGTGTGGCGCAGCTCTCCTCCTCCCTCGGCGGCCTCGCGCGCGACGCGCAGGGGCAGCGCCACCAGCTCGACGCGCTGGTGCGCCACCTCCTCGCGAGCGCCGCCGACGGCGGCGAGCGCAGCTTCCGCGACTTCGCGCTCGACAGCGCGGCGGTGCTGCAGTACTTCGTCGAGTACGTGCTGGCGGCCAGCGGCAAGGCCGCTACCGTCGCCGACGAGTTCGAGCGCATGACGGTGCGCCTGAACGAGGTGCTCGATCGGTCGGCGCAGGTGCGCCGCATCGCGCGGCAGACGCGCCTGCTCGCCTTGAACGCCTCGATCGAGGCGGCGCGAGCGGGCGAGGCGGGCCGTGGCTTCGCCGTGGTCGCCAGCGAGGTGCGCGAGCTTGCGGCGGAGTCGGCGCAGGTCAGCGAGGCGATCGACCGCCTGGCCGGCGAGGTGCGCGTCGCCGTGGGCGACGGCAACCGCGCCGTGCACGCGATGGCGAGCGCCGACCGCGAGTTCGCCTTCCGCGCGAAGGACCGGGTGGACGCGATGCAGTCGGAGGTGGCGGAGCTGAACGGACGCGTGGCCGCGCGCGTCGAGGAGGCGAGCCGGGTGTCGGCCGACCTCGGTTCCCAGGTGTCGCAGGCCGTACGCGCCCTGCAGATGGGCGACATCGGATCGCAGGCGCTGGGCCAGGCGGAGGTGCGCCTCGCGCGCCTCGACGAGGGGCTCGCCCTCCTCGTCCGCGTCGTCGAGGGCACCGCGGACGCCGCCGACGCCACGGCCCTGCTCGCCCAGCTCGGCTCGGTTCCGCACGAGCCGGTGGCTCAGACCAGCGTCGCCGAGGGAGACATCGAGCTGTTCTAGGCGTCCGCGGCGGCCTGCGGCCGCGTCCGCGCGGCCGTTCGCGGCCGCCGCCGCCGGGGCTCGCCCGGACGTCCCTCCATTCGCGCGCGCGCCGCCCCCCCCGGCATGCCGCGATGCCCACGGTGCCGTCGCAGGCCAGCACGACCGCCGCTCGCTTCTGCGCCGCCTCTCCCGCCATCTTCCGGACAGCCACCGGGCCCCGCCAGCCCGCGACCCGTGACTCGCCACCGGCCGGCCTCCCGTCGCGCCGCCGGGAAGCGCCCCATCGCCATCCGCCGCCACCCCGGGTCCCCCATCTCCCATGTCCGACCCCCGCCGCGATGCCGTCCGAGGTTCCCTGCAGGGGCTCGCCCGGCGGCTGCTCGACGCCGCCGAGGACCGCATGGTCAAGCGGCGCTACCTGCGGCCGCCGGGGGCGCTGCCGGAGGTGGGGTTCCTCGCGGCGTGCACGCGCTGCGGACTCTGCGCGGAGGCGTGCCCGCCGAAGGCGATCATCCACGTGCCGACCGACGGCGGGCTCGCGGCGGGGACGCCGTACCTTGACCCTGACACGCAGCCGTGCACGCTCTGCCCCGACATGCCGTGCGCCACCGCCTGCCCCACGGAGGCGCTCACCCTGCCGCCGGCCAGATGGTCCGGCTACCGGCTCGGCGCGCTCGAACTGCTTCCGGAACGCTGCATTACCTTCCGCGACGAGCCGTGCGGGGCCTGCGCCGACGCCTGTCCGGTGGGGCCCGCTGCCCTGGTGATGGATGCCGCGGGACACCCCGTGCTCCGGCCCGAGGGCTGCACCGGCTGCGGCGCCTGCGTGGTCGCCTGCATCGCCACGCCTCGCGCGCTCCGACTCACCCCAGCCGAAGGCTGACACGCCGATGCAAGTCATCATCCCGCTCGCGGGGAAGGGGACGCGGCTCCGGCCGCACACGCACCTCGTCCCCAAGCCGATGCTCAAGGTGGCGGGACGGCCGGTGATGGACTGGGTGATGGACCGGCTCGACGGGCTCGACGTCTCCGAGCTCATCTTCATCACGGGCCACCTCAAGGACCAGGTCGAGGCGTACGCGCGCACGCGCTACGCGCTCCCCTCCCGCTTCATCGAGCAGGCCGTGCAGGACGGCACCGCCGGCGCCGTGAACCTCGCGCGCCCGCACGTGACCGGCCCCGTGATGATCATCTTCGTCGACACCGTCTTCGAGGCCGACCTCACGCTCGCCCGGCGCACCGACGCCGACGGCATCATCTGGGCGAAGGAGGTCGAGGACTACCAGCGCTTCGGCGTCGTCGTCACCGACGCCGAGGGCCACATGTCGCGCATCGTGGAGAAGCCGAAGGAGCCGATCTCGAAGCTCGCGAACATCGGCCTCTACTACATCCGCGACGTCGCCGCGCTGTGGGCCGGCATCGACTGGACGCTGACGCAGCCCGCCAACAAGGGGGAGTACTACCTGACGGACGCGTTCCAGCACATGATCGACCATGGGAAGAAGCTGAAGGTCGCGCCCGTGGAGGGGTGGTACGACTGCGGCAAGCTCGACACGCTGCTCGAGACGAACGAGGTGCTGCTGCGGAAGGGCGCCGCGCGCCACGGCGACTATCCGGGCGTGACGATCCGCGAGCCGGTCTACATCGAGGACGGCGTCCGCATCGAGCGCTCCGTCATCGGCCCCAACGTCTCGCTCGAGACGGGGTCGGTCGTCACCGACTCGGCGCTGGCCCACGTCGTCTGCGGCCGCGACGCGAAGCTCGCCCACGTGCACCTCGACCACTGCCTCCTCGGCGACCGCGTGACGGTGCAGGGGCTCGCCGGCTCCGTGACGCTCGGCTCCGACTCGGAGATCGTCGTCCGCCGGTGAGCACGACCGCGTCGCCGCTCGACGCGCTGGGCCGTTCCGCGCTCGACCTCCGCTGGCACTTCGACCCCGTCGCCGGCAGCCGCGCCGGCGTCGCCGCCGCGGACGAGCGGCTCGGCGACTTCACCGCCGACGCGGTCCGCCAGCACGTCGCCGCGCTCCGCGCCATCGCCTCGGCGGTGGAGGACGCGGAGCTCGAGTCGCTCGATGACGAGCTCGACCGGACGATCCTCCTCAACGCCCTCCGCAGCGATGCCGGCATCCTCGAGCGGGAGCAGCCGTTCACGCGCGACCCCGGCCGCTGGATGCGCCACGCCGAGGACGCGCTCGCCGTGCTGCTCGATGCCGCACCCGACGAGGGCGACGTGCGCGACGCGCTGCTCGGCCGCGTGCTCGCGCTGCCCGCGTTCCTCGGCGGCCTGCGCGAGACCGTGTCGCGCCCGGCGCCGGAGTTCGTGGCGGCGGCGCTGCAGGGGGCCACGCGCGTGGCCCTGCGGCTCGACGCGGCGCGCCAGCGGCTGGCCGGCCACGCCGTCGAGGGGAGCGCCGATCCCGCGCAGGCGGTGGCCGCCGCCGCGGACGCGCTCGCGCGCACCGGCCGCTGGCTCGCCGACGAGTGCGCGAGCGCGGAGACGCCGCACGCGTACGCCATCGGCATCGAGCGGTTCGAGCGCCGCCTGCACGAGCAGCACGCGCTCGCGTCGAGCGCGGCGGAGCTGTGGCGCGTGGGGCTCCGCCTGCGCGAGGAGACGGAGGGGGAGCTGGAGCTCGCCGCCGCCGAGCTGGAGCCGGGCACGCCGTGGCGCGACGTCATCGCGCCGCTCGTGGGCGACGCGGTGGCGCGCGCGCTCCGGCGGCCGGCGCCGCCGCTCGAGCCGGAGGCGGCCGCGAGCGAGACGCGCCGGATGTTCCCGTCGCCGGTCACGGCCCGCGGGCTCGACCTCGTGGTGCAGGAGCGGCTCGCGGCCGGCTTCGATGCCGCCGACCACCGGATCGCCATGCTGACCGACCGGCTGCTGCATGCGCTGCTGCTCGAGCTCGACGTCGCGCTGCACACCCGCGGGATGCTGGCGGGCGATGCGGTGGCGCAGCTGGAGGGGGCACTCCCGCTCACGCGCACCGACGCGGCGCTGCTCGTGCAGCGCCTCTGCGCCGAGCCGACGCGCGGGCTGGAGGGCGCGGTGGGGCGGCGCGACCTGCTGCAGCTCGAGGCGGACGTGCGGGCCGCCGAGGGGGCGGCGTACGACCCGGAGCGGTTCTTCGCGCGGTTCCGGCGCTTCGGGCTGGCGCCGGTGTCGCTGATGCGGTGGGGGATGGGGCTGGAGTGAGGCGGATGCAGGGACGGACGAGCGGACTGGCGGACGCCAAGGCGGACGGGCGGACGAGCGGACGGGCGGACGCCTGGGTGGACGGGCGTTGGCGCTCGGCTGTGATTGCGCTTGCCCTCGTTGTGTCCGCCAGCTTGCCCGTCCGCCTGTCCGCCCAGGCCCAGTTGCGCCTGGAGTCCGCCACGCGCGCGACGTATTCCGAGCTGCACGAGGGGCTGCGCGTGGGCACGCCGGCGGCCGACTCGCTCGGGCGCCTGCTTGGCGAGCGGCGCTCCGCGGTGCTCTGGCGGCGGGTGCGGCTCGCCGTGGCCGACCGGGCGCCGTGGAACGACGCGCTCATCGCGCTCACGCGCCTCGCCGAGCTGGCTGATGCGGCCAGCGCCGACTCGGCGCGGCGGTGGATCCGCCGCATCGAGGACGACCGGCTCCGCGTCCCGCCGGGGCGCGACCCCGCCGACCTCATCCAGCCGCTCCGCGCCATCGGGCTCGAGCGTGTGCGCCGGCGTGACCCCGCGGCGTTCCGTGCCGACGTGCTGCGCCGCGTGCCCGCGGGCGACTACGGCCTGGCGGAGGCGTGGGTGCTGGGCCGCGTGGGCGCCGGGACCGCGGACACGCTCGCAGCGCGCTTCCTGTCGAGCACCACCGAGGCCGATCGCGGCCGCTGGCTCACGCTGCTTGCGTTCAGCGACGACACGTCGGCGGTGCCGCTGCTCGCGCGCGTCTTCGCGGCGCCCGACAGCTTCGGCCTCCGGCCGCGCGCGGGGTCGCGCGCATCGGACGCGCTGCTCTGGATCGGCACGCGCGGCGCGCTGCAGGCGCTGCTCGACGCGCGCGCCGTGGCGCGGGCGCGCGGCATCTACGTCGACCCGCAGCTCGCGCGCGGCGGCTACGGCTTCCTCGACAACGACTCGTCGGCGGTGATCAGCCGCACGGGGCGGTGGCTGGCGGAGTGGGTGGGGCGGCTGCGATAGGTGCGCTTCGCCCGCTTCGGCGGATGCACCCGCTCGTGCATCGCGATGAAGTCGTCGACCGCGCAGCGCGCGAGCACCTCGGCGACCGCCTCCGGCACCAGGTCGTCCCAGTCGCGGAAGCGCAGGCACGACTTCCCCATGTCGAGCTTCTTCCCCGCAGCCTTGTATGCCGCCACGAGCCGCGCCATCACCGGCGGCTGCATGTACGCCCCCATCAGGTAGAGCGAGCACTTCTGCTTCTGCGCGGCGAGTGCCACCACGCACAGGGGCTGGCCGTTGTACGTCTCCGGATAGCGCTTCGCCGGCACGATCCAGCCGATCATGCCGTACTGCATCACCTCGGCGTACCCCTTCGGCAGGTGCTTCCGCACGAGCGAGCGCGCCTTCGCGATGACGGAGCGGCGCTCGGGCGGGAGCGACGCGAGGTAGGCGGGGACGGTGGGGGCGGGGCTGGAGACCATGCGGGGCTCCGCGAGCAAGGGGACGGGACGCTCCCCTCGCAGTCTAGGCGGATGGGCTCCGCAGCGCCTCCGCGAAGCGCCGTGCGATCGCGGCGCCGCGCCGGGCCATGACCTCCGCGGCGGCGGCATCGGTGACCGACGCGCTCCCGGCCGAGAGCGAGAGCCCCTCGGAGCAGAGCAGGATGCCGTGCCGCTCGAGCAGCGCTTCCTTGCGGAGGCCGAAGTCGGTCTCGATCCACGCGATCGTCTCGGCCTCGAACTCCGGCGTCACCAGCTGCGCGGCCAGCGCCGGCGGGCTCGACACCACGAGGTAGCGCCGGTCGAACGCCGAGTCGGCGGAGGCGCGGATGCCGCCGAGCTCATAGTTCACCTCGCTCCCCCATGCGCCGAACGCCATCCGCGCGTAGAGCTTGAGCGCCGCCCCCGCCGCCGCGCGCTTGAGCCGGGATACCAGCCCGGTGCCCGTGTCCTCCTCCGTGGGCGAGACGCCCATCCGCGGCATCAGGAGGAGGAACTCCCCCTTCGCCAGCGCGAGGTCGGTGGTGGTCCACCGGAAGCTCTCGACCTCGACGCGCGCCGCCTGCTCGTTGGGCGAGCTGTCCCGGTCGCGAAGCACCGAGTCGATCGTCCAGCTGATCCCGTCGGTCGAGCCCTGGAAGCGGTGCCGCCCCTCGGCGACCGCCGGCCCCGAGGCGCCGGAGACGAGCTCCGCGTCGTCGAGGATGCGGCCCGTGCCCTTCAGCTCGTACGCCATCCCCTTCGCCGCCGCCTCCTCGCGCCGCCCCGCCGCCTCGCCCGCGATCCGCTGCCGGCGCTGGCGGCCGCGGTACGTGTTCCAGGCGACGACGGCCACGAACGCGAGGAGGAACCAGCGCATCGGGCCGTACCACAGGCTGTAGAGGATCTCCATCAGGGGCTCCGGTTGGGCGACGGTGCGGGCGCGGCCGGGCGGCCATCCGCATCACGAACAACGCGCGCCGCGCGCTGCGCGTCTCACGGCGCTACGGCGCGCTCACCCCGCCCGACACCGCGAACGTCAGCACGTCCGACCCCTTCACGTCGAGCGGCTGCACCCGGTCGGCCGGCACCACCAGCGTCAGCCCCGCGAACGCGTAGCTCTGCGGCACGTACACCGCCACGTGCCCGGGCGCGATCTTCTCGATCGAGCGGTTGGTGAGGAAGCCCGCGAGCTTGATCCCCGCCACGGGGTCGACCGTCACCAGCACCGGGTTGTCGAAGCTCCGCTTCTCGCCGCCGAACGCCTCGAACACGTCCTTGATGGCGCCGTACAGCAGCCGCACGCCGGGCAGCCGCTCCAGCAGCGTGTCGAGCCCCGCCACGAGCACCCGCCCGATCACGTTGGACGCGAGGAAGCCGAAGGCGGTGACGATGGCGACCGTGGCGAGAAAGCCGAGCCCCGGCGTCTCGAGGCCGAGCCAGCCATCGACCGTGATGAAGAGCCGCCAGCAGACGAACAGCGTCAGCGCGACGGGCGCCGTGAGCAGCAGCCCGTTCACGAACGAGCGGACGAGGAGCTTCATCAGGAGACCGCCGGGAGGAGGGGCGACATCAGCAGCAGCGCGCGCCCGGCGCGCCGTACCGCGCGCGCAGGTAGTCGTCGTAGAACTCGGCCTCCGTCAGCACCGGCTCGCCCGGATGCCGCTCGAGGCGGTGGGCGACGTAGGTGGCGTAGTCGGGCATGCCGCTGATCCTTCGGATCAGGGCGGACAGGCGGACGGGCGGAAGGGCGGACGGCAACCCCGAGAACAGGCGGCGCACCGGTCCGCCCGTCCGCCAGTCCGCCAGTCCGCTCCCGGGCCCGTCCGCCGGTCCTCTCGCGTCACCCAGCATACGCCGTCTCGGTGAACGGGGTCTCGCGCGTGCCCACGGCCTTCCGGCCCCGGAGCACCTGCAGCCACTCGCGCGCGCTGCTCAGCACCACGCCGGCCGTCACAAGCAGGAAGACCGCGGCGATGCCGGCGTCGAGGCGGTCGTTGAAGATGAGGCGCGCGCCGCTGGCCGCGGGCACCGCGCCGCTCGCCACCTGCTCCGCCACCTGCCGCGCATGCGCGAGGAAGCCGAGCCGCGGCGCGTCCGCGAAGATCTTCTGCCACCCCGCCGTGAACGTCACCACCAGCAGCCACGCGAGCGGCGCCAGCGTCACCCACGCGTACCGCACCTTCCCCGCCTTGATGAGCAGCGTCGTGCCGACGCAGAGCGCGACCGACGCGAGCAGCTGGTTGGAGATGCCGAAGAGGGGCCACAGGGTGTTGATCCCGCCAAGCGGGTCGAGCACGCCCTGCACGAGGAACCAGCCCCACGCCGCCACCACCGCCGCGCTCGCGATCACGCCGGGGCCGTAGCCGCCCGTGCGGCCGAGCGGCGCCCATGCGTGGCCCGCGAGCTCCTGGAACATGTACCGCCCCACGCGCGTGCCGGCGTCGAGCGTGGTGAGGATGAACAGCGCCTCGAACATGATGGCGAAGTGGTACCAGAGCGCCACCATCCCCTCGCCGAACGCGCCGGCGAACACCTTCGCCATCCCGACCGCGAGCGACGTCGCCCCGCCCGCGCGGCCGACGAGCGTCTTCTCGCCCACCTCGGTCGCGAGCGCCTGCATCGCGCCGGGTTCCAGCACGAAGCCCCACTCCGCCACCTTCGCCACCGCCGACTCGGCGGTGCCGCCGAGGGCGGCGAGCGGCGCGTTGATGGCGAAGTAGACGCCGGGATCGAGCATCGTCGCCGCGCACATCGCCATGATCGCGACGAAGCTCTCGGTGAGCATGGCGCCGTAGCCGATGAGCGGCGCGTCGGCCTCGCTCCGGAGCAGCTTGGGCGTCGTGCCGCTCGAGACGAGCGCGTGGAAGCCGCTGATGGCGCCGCACGCGATCGTGATGAAGCAGAACGGGAAGAGCTTCCCCGCGAAGACGGGGCCGGTGCCGTCGATGAAGCGCGTCACCGCCGGCATCCGGAGCGGCGGCGCGAGCAGCACGATGGCGACCGCGAGCAGCACCACGACGCCGACCTTCATGAACGTCGAGAGGTAGTCGCGCGGGGCGAGCAGCAGCCAGACCGGCAGCACCGAGGCCAGGAAGCCGTAGACGATGACGCCGTACGCGAGCGCGAGCCGCGAGTGCGTGAACCACGGGGCCAGCGTCGGCGACTCCGCGACGAGCCGCCCGCCCCAGAGCGCGGCGAGGAGCAGCACGAGCCCGCCGAGCGTGGCGGTGATCGTGTCGCCGGGGCGGATCACCTTCATCCAGACGCCCATGAGCAGCGCGATGGGGATGGTGCAGAGGATGGTGAAGACGCCCCACGGCGAGTCGGCGAGCGCGTTCACCACCACGAGGGCCAGCACGGCGAGCAGGATCACCATGATCGCGAGGATCGCGACCATGGCGAGCAGGCCGGTCGCGTCGCCAATCTCCTCCTTCGCCATCTGCCCGAGCGACTTGCCGTCGCGCCGCGTCGAGCCGAACAGGATCACGAAGTCCTGCACCGCGCCCGCGAGCACGACGCCGAAGACGATCCAGAGCGTGCCGGGGAGCCAGCCGAACTGCGCGGCGAGCGTGGGGCCGACGAGCGGGCCGGCGCCGGCGATGGCGGCGAAGTGGTGCCCGAACAGCACCCAGCGGCCGGTCGGCACGTAGTCGCGCCCGTTCGAGAGCCGCTCGGCGGGCGTCGCGCGGCGCGGGTCGATGCCGAGCACGCGCGTGGCGAGGAAGCGGCCGTAGACGCGGTAGCCGACGAGGTACGTGCCGACGGCGGCGAGCACGACCCACGCGGCGGAGACCGTCTCGCCGCGATGGAGGGCGAGCGCGGTCCACCCCGCCGCACCGGCGAGGGCGAAGAGCACGAGCGAGAGGCGCGCCATGAGGGGTGCAAGGTACGCGCGCGGCGGCCCGGGCTCCAAGCCCGTGCGCGGCAACGGGTTGCCGCGCGGGGGGCCGAGCCCGTAGCTTGCGGGTCCCCATGCACAACCGACCCGACGACTTCGTCACGGGCTCCTGGGAAGTGGATGCGATCGCCGACTCGGCGGCGGCCCTCGTCGAGGAGCCGGAGCCCGAGCGGGTCGAGCCCGGCTTCCAGGGGAAGACCGTCATCGTGACCGGCGGCGCCACCGGCCTCGGCCGCGCCGTCTGCCACGAGTTCGCGCGGCTCGGCTGCAACGTCGCCTTCTGCTTCGTCAACATGCCGGGGCGTGACGTCTCGGAGCAGGCGCTCCTTACCGAGACGATCCTCGCCACGATGGGCGCGCGCGTCTACGCCA
Source organism: Gemmatimonadales bacterium (assembly GCA_033764615.1). GTDB lineage: Bacteria > Gemmatimonadota > Gemmatimonadetes > Gemmatimonadales > GWC2-71-9 > JANRIU01. Next base: position 15,443 of record JANRIU010000074.1, read on the forward strand.
ACACCTGCGACGTGCGCGACCGCGGGCAGGTGGAGGGGTTCGTGCGCGAGGTGCTGGTGCGCTTCGGCCGCGTCCACTTCCTCGTGAACAACGCCGGCATCGCGAGCGACGGCGCGCTCTGGCGCCTCACCGACGAGGCGTGGCACGAGGTGCTGGAGACGAACGTCACCGGCGCGTTCAACTGCATCCGCGCCGTCGCGCCGCACTTCCGGGCGCAGAAGTTCGGCAAGATCGTCTCCGTCTCGGCGCACCAGGCCGACCGGCCCGGCTTCGGCGTGAGCAACTACGCCGCGAGCAAGGCGGCGATCCACGGCCTCACGCGCGCCTGCGCCGTCGAGCTCGGCCCCGCCAACGTGAACGTGAACGCGGTGGCCCCGGGCTTCCTCGAGACCGAGCGGCTCCGCATGCTGCCGCCCGAGGTGATCGAGCGCGCGCGCAAGAAGACCGTCTTCGGCCGCCTCGGGCAGCCGGACGAGGTGGCGCAGGTGGTGAGCTTCCTCTGCTCCGAGGCGTCGCGGCACATCACGGGCCAGGTGCTCGTGGTGGACGGGGGGATGGCGCTGGAATAGCGCCCGGGCGCGGCTAGGTTCCACGGGTGCCGCGCGCACCGTCCGCCCTCCTCCTGCTCCTCCTCCTGCTGCCGCCGGCCGCGGCGGCGCAGGCGCCGGCCGCCGATGCGCGCAAGGCCCAGCCCGACGAGAACCGGATCTTCGCCACCACGCAGCTCGCGGGGCAGCGCGTGTCCGTGCTCCCGGTCGGCGGCGTGATGGTGCTCGACGGCGTGCCGGAGGATTCGCTCCTCGGCGCCTTCCGCGATCGTCGCGCCGGCCTCCGCCGCGCCGACACGCTGCTGGCCAACGCGCTGCTCGAGCGGCTCCCCGACATCACGTGGCTCACGCCCGACGACGTGCGGCGCCTCGCGCGGCGCGCGCCGAGCCTGATCCCCGATGCCGACCGGATGGGGCAGACGGTGGTGCGGTCGGCCGGGCTCCGCGAGGTGCCGGACCCGCTGCGCAACCAGGCGCGCGCGCTGGCCGCGCTCGCCAACGGCCGCTACGCGCTCGTCCCGTCCATGCTGGTGCTCTCGCGCGAGGCGGCGCTGCTGCGCGCCGACCTCGTGCTCGTCCTCGCCGACCCGCGCAGCGGCGGCATCCTCTGGCGCTCCGTCGCGGTCGGCCGCGACGCCACCGCCGAGGGCGCCCTCAAGCGCGCGCTCGCGGCGGTCCTGCCCGCCGCGCTCCCCTGACCCGGCCGCCCATGACCACGCTCGACGTCACGCTCATCCCCGGGGACGGCATCGGTCCCGAGATCACGGAACAGACGGTGAAGGTGCTGGAGGCGACCGGCCTCCGCTTCCAGTGGGAGGAGGAGCTCGCGGGGATGGCCGCCGTCGAGGCGACGGGCACCCCGCTGCCCGACTCCACCGTCCAGTCGATCAAGCGCACCGGCCTCTGCCTCAAGGGTCCGCTCACGACGCCGGTCGGCACCGGCTTCCGCTCCGTGAACGTGGCGCTGCGCAAGGAGTTCGAGCTGTACGCGAACGTGCGCCCCGCGAAGACGATCATCCCCGGCGGCCGCTACGAGAACGTGGACATCGTGCTCGTCCGCGAGAACCTCGAGGGGCTCTACATCGGCCACGAGCACTTCGTGCAGATCGGCAACGACCCGCACGCCGTGGGCGAGTCGCTGGCCGTCGTCACGCGCGCCGGCTGCGACCGCGTGATCCGCTACGCCTTCGAGTACGCCCGCACGCACGGGCGGAAGAAGGTGACGATCGTGCACAAGGCGAACATCCTGAAGATGGTGTCGGGCCTCTTCCTCGAGCAGGGGCGGCTGATCCAGAAGGAGTACGAGGGGCGCGTGGCCTCGAACGACATGATCGTCGACAACTGCGCGATGCAGCTGGTGATGCGGCCGGAGCAGTTCGACGTGATCGTGACGACGAACATGTTCGGCGACATCCTCTCGGACGAGGTGTCGGGGCTGGTGGGCGGGCTCGGGCTGGCGCCGGGGGCGAACATCGGGCCGAAGGCGGCGATCTTCGAGGCGGTGCACGGCTCGGCGCCCGACATCGCGGGGCAGGGGATCGCGAACCCCTCGGCGCAGCTCTTCGCGGCCTGCATGATGCTCGACCACATCGGCGAGCACGCGCGCGCGGACCGGATCCGCGCCGCGATCGAGGCGACGATCGTGACCGACGGGATCCGCACGAAGGACCTCGGCGGCACGGCCAGCACGGCCGAGTTCGGTGCCGCTGTCGCGCGCCGGGTGGGCTGAGGTCCCGTGCGTCGAGTGCGGGCGACGCGTCGCCGGCCTCGCCTGGACGGAACGCTGCCCGGACTGCCGCCGGGCGCGTGAGGCGAGGGCGCGCCGCCTCGCGGGGCGCGCCGCCCTCGCGGCCACGGCGCTCACCGCGCTCGTCCTCCTCCTCTCGCCACCCAGCGACCCGCTCGGGCGCTGGTACGTCGGGGTCGCGATCATCGCCATGTACCTGCTCAGCCGCCGCATCGTCTTCCGCGCCGCCCTCGAGTTCCTGCCGCCGGCCGGGCTGCTGCTCGCCCTCGCCGCCGCGCCCCTCACCGCGCAGGCGCCGACCTCGCTCACGCTCTACGACGACGGCCGCGCCTTCGTCCGCCGCGCGCTCCCCGTGGCCCTGCCCGCCGGCGACTCCGAGCACCGCCTCGCGCTCGGCCCCCTCGAGCTCGAGAGCCTCGAGCTCCCGGACTCGGGCGTCACGCTGCTCGAGGCGCGCTACGACGCCGCCACCGACGAGGCCGCGCTCCTGCGCCGCGCCGTCGGCAAGGCGTTCGCGTGGGAGCGCGACGCGCCCGGCGGCCGCCAGGCCGGCACCGCCACGCTCCTCGCCGTCGACCCCGAGCGGTGGCAGTTCCCCGACGGCACGGTGTCGTTCGCGCGGCCCGGCACGCTGCGCGTCCCCGCCGAGCTCGTCGCGCGCGACGCGACGCTGCAGCTGCGCGTGCGGAGCGCGGCGCGCCGGCCCGCGCTCCGCCTCGGCTGGTTCACGCAGGCCGGCGGCTGGTCGGCCGCCTACACCGTGCAGCTCGGCGCGCGCGCGCGCGTCAGCGGCAGCGCCGTGCTCCGCACCGGCCCGCTCGCGCTCGACGACGCGGAGCTGCAGCTCCTCGCCGGGAGCACCGGCGCGCCGCGGCCGAAGCAGCCGATGCCGATGCTCGCGCGCGCCGCGATGGCCGAGGCGCAGGGGATGGACCAGGCGGCATCGATGCAGGCCGTCGGCGACGTGAAGCTGTACACGCTCCCCGGCCGCTGGACGCTCCAGTCCGGCATCGAGCAGCTCGTGCCGCTCTTCGAGGCGTCGGAGACGACGTGGGAGAAGGGGTACGTCGTGCCGGGCGCGCTGCCGTGGATGGGGTACGTGTCGCAGGCCGGCGACGAGCAGCGCGTCCCCGTCGAGGTGACGTACCTGCTGCGGCGGCCGCTCGGCGCGCCGTTCGGCGACCGCCCGCTGCCGGCCGGCGGTGTGCAGCTGCTCCAGCCCGACCGCGAGGGCCGCCTGCAGCTCGTCGGCAGCGCGGCGATCCCGCACACCGCGGCGGGGCAGGACCTGAAGCTCGTCACCGGCACCGCGTTCGACCTCACGGTGCGGCGCACGCAGACGAGCTACCAGGCGCGGCGCGACAGCACGAAGGCCGGCCTGCGCACGGTCGTCACCGCGGGGTTCCTCGTCCGCCTCGAGAACGCCGCCGACTCCGCCGCCACGGTGGACGTGCGCGAGGAGCGGGGGGGCGAGTGGAGCGTGGTGCAGTCGTCGGTGCCCGCCGAGAAGCTGTCGAGCAGCGTCACGCGCTTCCGCGTGCGCGTGCCCGCGCGCGGGGAGGCCCGGCTCACCTACGCCATCCGCGCCCTCTGGTGAGCGCGGTCCGCCTCCTCCACTGCAGCGACCTCCACTTCGGGCAGGACGTCGACCTCCGGCAGGCCGCCGCGCTCGCCGAGCTCGCGACGGCGCTGCGGCCCGACGCCGTCGTCGTCGCGGGCGACCTCACGCAGCGCGCGCGGCACGGCGAGTTCCAGGCCGCGCGCGCGCTGCTCGAGCGGTTCGCGGCCGCGGCGCCGCTGCTCGTCGTCCCCGGCAACCACGACGTGCAGTGGTGGGCGTCGGTGCTGCACGCGCGCGGCACGGCGCCGCTGCTCGACAAGTACCGGCGCTGGATCGCGCCGCTGATGGGGGGCGCGGTGACGCCGGTGCTGCGGGTGCCCGGGCTCGTCGTCGTCGGCACGCTCTCGGCGCACGGCATCGCGACAGGCTCGCTCACGACGCGCCTGCGCGACCTCGCGGTGAAGGGGCACCTCCCGGCGTCCGAGACCGATCGCGCCGCCGCCGAGTTCGCGACGGCGCCGCCCGGCACGGCCAGGGTGCTGGTGCTGCACCACAACGTGCTGCGCGGCCGCCTGTCGCGCCGGATGGGCCTCGCGCGCCCGGAGGCCGCGTGGCGCCGCCTGGAGGCGTGCGGCGCCGACGTGGTGCTGTGCGGGCACGACCACGAGGAGGCCGCGGCGGCGACGCCCGGCGGCCTGCCCGTCGCCACCAGCAGCACGCACACCTCGCGCACGCGCGGGGGGCGCCCGTCGGCGTGCAACGTGGTGACGGTGGAGCCCGGGGCGCCGCGGGCGCGCGTCGGCATCGTGCCGTGGGCGTGGGACGCGGTGCGCGGCACCTTCCTGCCCGCGGGGGACGGCTGGTGGAGCGCGCCGAGCGTCGGGTGATCGCGGCGGCGCTCGGCGAGCGCCTCCGCGCGCTCGGCCTGCCGCCAGCGGTGCCGGTGCAGGCGCACCGGAACCGCACCGCGCTCGTCACGCTGACGCGCGCGGGGCGGCTGCGCGTGCACGCGGGCTTCGCCGACGCGCCGGACGAGGTGCTCGCCGCCATCGTGCGCTTCACGCGCCCCGGCCTCCGCCGCGCCGAGCGCCTCGCGGCGCGGCGCGTGATCACCGGCCATCCGCTGCCGCCCCCGCCCGCCGGCGAGCCCGCGCGCGGCCGTCGCGCCGAGCGGCCCCACCCCGGCGACGACGCGCTGCTCGCCCGCCTCGCCGCGCTGCACGCCGAGCTGGACGCGCGCCACTTCGGCGGCGCGCTCGGCCCGATCCCGATCCGGCTGTCGTCGCGCATGCGGCGGCGCCTGGGCGAGCTCGTGACGGAACGGGGGACGGGCCGCGCGCTCGAGATCGGCCTCTCGCGGCGGCACCTGCGCCGCGACGGCTGGGCCGCGCTCACGGAGACGTTGCTGCACGAGATGGTGCACCAGTGGCAGGCGACCAGCGGCCTCCCCGTCGATCACGGGGCGGCGTTCCGGCGGAAGGCGATGGAGGTGGGGATCCCGCCGCGCGCGGTGGCGGGCGGGGACGTCGTCAGCGGGCGGCGCCGCCCTCCTTCGCCACTGCCTTCGGCGCTTCGCGCGGCGCTCCGGTGGATTTCGTCCATACGAGGATGATCCCGCACTCGAAGCCGGGCCGCTGGTACGCCATCGGCGTCGAGTGCATGCTGGTGTAGACCTCCATCGCGTCCACGTCGTTCGGACGGATCAGGTCGTCCACCGGGTACGTCATCAGCACGCCGTTGATGTACCACGAGGGCCCGCAGTAGGCGAAGCGCTGGTCCATGCCGCGCTGCGCGCGCCGCATCTGCACCACCGTGTTGTTCCGCCCGGTCCACTCCGAGTCGTACACGAGCCGCACGCCCGGCACCGTCGCGAGCATGTCGGCGATGCGGTTGATGCCGCGCTTCTGGACGTCCTCGGCGGTGTAGAAGTAGCCGCCCGTGCCCGCCAGCCGGCGCTGCTCGAAGCCGCGCGGGTCGAGCACGTCCTTCACGCGGCTCTCCAGCTCCGGGAGCACGAACGCCTGGTTGCCACGCGTGATGCTGTACGTGAGCTCGGCGACCTTCGTGCCCGGCGGCGCCTCGCGCGCGTCGAGGTCGAGGTCGAGCACGGCGAAGGCGCGGCGCTCGAGGTCGGCCGGGAGCGTGCCGCGGTACCGCCCGTCGTACTCGGTGCGGAGCATCAGCGGCACGTCCGTCGGCACGTGGCAGAGGATGTACGAGCCGTCCGGCGCGCTCGTCGCCGAGGTCTCGACCTCCACCGTCTTGAGCCCGTCGCGCTTGCTCATGCGGACCGAGTTCCACTCCGCGCGCACGCGCGCCGCGGCGAGCGGCGCCCGGTCGCCCTGGCGGCGCACCGTGCCGACCACGACGCCGGTCCGCTCCGGATGCCGCTCGCCGCAGAGCGCCTCGTACGCGGCGTCGGCGGACGGCGTGCCGAGTTCGACCGTGACCGGCGACGACTTGACCACCACCTCCGTGGCCGGCGCCGCGATGTTCAGCGCCTCGAGGTTGGCGTGGAAGAACGCCGCGCGGTACTTGCCGGGCCGCACACCCTCCAGCCGGAAGCGGCCGAGCGAGTCGGTCTCGGTGGCGTGGTCCGTCCCCTCCAGCCACACCATCGCGCGCGCGAGCGGCGCCCCGGCGAGGAGGCTGTCATGCACGGTGCCGCGCACCACCGCCACCTGCTGCTGCGCGCCGGCGAGCGACGGGAGCGCGAGGGCGGCCGCGAGCGCGGCACGGAGGGGACGGCACAGGGCTGTCATGGGTATCAGTCAATACACCCCTCCCGCGCGGAAGTCGCAAGGGGGAGGTCGGGAAAGGTTATCTTTCGACCTTCGGTGTCCGGGAACACGACACTGCAGTCGAGAACTTCGTCGGGAGCCGTTCGCATGACCGCCGTCCCCTCCGCCGGTGCCGTGGTGATCCCGCACATCCCCGTGGTCGAGCCGCCGACGCCGCGCATGCCGGATTTCTTCGGCGTGGACGGTCTCCTGGGCGACGCCGAGCGCGCGGTGCGCGACGAGGTGCGCGCGTGGGTGGACGCGCGCGTCATGCCGATCATCGCCGAGTGCTGGCTGGAGAACCGCTTCCCGCGGGAGCTGCTGCCCGAGATGGCGCGGCTACACCTGTTCGGCCCGTCGATCCCCGCCGAGTACGGCGGCGGCGGGAAGAGCGGCGTCGAGTACGGCCTGATGATGCAGGAGCTGGAGCGCGCCGACAGCGGGATCCGCTCGTTCTGCTCGGTGCAGAGCTCGCTCGTGATGTACCCGATCCACGCCTTCGGCTCCGAGGCGCAGCGGCGCCGCTGGCTGCCGGGGCTCGCGGCCGCGACCGAGATCGGCTGCTTCGGCCTCACCGAGCCCGACGTCGGGTCGAACCCGGCGGGGATGACGGTCCGCGCGACGCGCACCGCCGATGGCTGGACGCTCACCGGCCGCAAGAAGTGGCTGAGCAACGGGCCGATGGCGACGGTCGCGGTGGTGTGGGCCCAGACGGGCGAGGTGGGGGACCACCGCGCGGTGCGCGGCTTCATCGTCCCGACCGACACGAAGGGCGTCACGGTCCACCACATCACCGACAAGTACTCGCTGCGCGTGAGCCCGAGCTCGGCGATGGACTTCGACGACGTGCACCTGCCCGCCGACGCGCTGCTGCCGGGCGTCGAGGGGCTCAAGGGCGCGCTCATGTGCCTCAACCAGGCCCGGTACGGCATCGTCTGGGGCGCGCTCGGCGCGGCGATCCACTGCTACGAGGAGGCGCTGGCGTACGGGAAGCAGCGCGTCATGTTCGGCCGCCCGATCGCCGGCTTCCAGCTGCAGCAGGACCGGCTCGTCGACATGCTCAGCGAGATCGTGAAGGCGCAGCTGCTGGCGCTCCAGCTCGGCCGGCTGAAGGACGCGGGGCAGCTCCGCCCCGAGCAGATCAGCCTCGCCAAGCGGAACAATGTCGACATCGCCTGCGACGCCGCCCGCGAGGCGCGCCGCCTCCTCGGCGCCAACGGCATCCTGTCGCCGTACCACGCCATGCGCCACATGGCCGACCTTGAGTCGGTCTACACGTACGAGGGGACCCACGACATGCACACGCTGATCGTGGGGCAGGCGGTGACGGGGGAGAACGCCTTCGCCTAGGCGGACGAGCGGACGAGCGGACAGGCCTGCCGTCGGCCGCGGGACCCTCGTCCCTGCCACGAACTGCCGCCCGCCCGTCCGCCCGACCGCCCGTCCGCCCCCTGCGTGACGCCCGCGCCCCTCCCGCGTATTCCCCTTGATGCCCCTGACCGTGTCCTCCTCCCGCACCGAGCCGACCGCGCCCGCCCCCGCCGCCGAGCGGTGCGCGGCGTGGTACGCGGAGCACGGGGACCGGCTCTACCGGTACCTGCGCTTCCACGCGCCCTCGGCCGACCTCGCCGACGACCTGGTGGCGGAGACCTTCCTCCGCGCGCTGCGCGCCGCCGACCGGTACGACCCGGCGCGCGGGCCGGTGCTGGCGTGGCTGCTGCGCATCGGGCGGAATGTCCTACGCGACCATCTCCGCGCCACGGCTCGGCGGCCGACCGCCGCGGTCGACGTCCTGCGCGACCTCGCGTGCGACGCGCCGAGCGCGGAGGAGCGGCTGTTGTGGGAGGAGCGGGTGGCGGAGCTGCTGGCCGCGCTCCGGCGCCTTCCCGAGGCCGATCGCGAGCTGGTGAGCTTGCGCTACGGCTCGGAGCTCTCGCCGACGGAGATCGCGACGCTGCTCGGGCTGCGCGAGGCGGTGGTGCGCACGCGGCTCTGGCGCGCGCTCGGGCGGCTGCGTGCCGGGATGGGGGTCGCATGATGCCGCAGCCCGGCGAGCGGGACGACCTGCCTCCCGAGCTGCGCGACCTCGAGCGGGCGCTCCAGGGGGTGCGCTTCGAGCCGCGGCCGTCGCTCGCCCCCGAGGTGATCGGCCGCGTGCGCCGCGGCGAGGCGCCGGCGCTGCCGGAGTGGCGCCCCGCGTGGCGGCGCTGGCCGTTCGTCGCGGGTGGCGGTGCGCTCGTGCTCGCCGCGGCCGCCCTGCTGCTGGTCCTCGGTGCCCCGTCGCGCACCATCGACCGCTGCTGCTTCGACCTGGACGGCGAGGGAAAGGCCGACGACGGCGTGGTGATCGAGCGCGAGCGCGACGGCGTGCGGTCGCTGCTCATCTACGAGGACCGCCGCGGCGCGCGCCGATACCACGCCGAGTCGCCGGTGCGCTTCCGGCGCGACGCGTCGCCCGCCGTCTCCGCGCCCGAGGGGGCCGAGCTCGTCACCGTCGACCTCTGCTGCGCCGACTACGATGGCGACGGCCCCGACGACGACGGCCTCCTCGTCGCGCACGCCGACGGCCGGATCCGCATGGCCGCGCTCTACGACACGCGCGATGGCACGATGCGACGCCTACGCTGACGCGACGGCCGGCCGCCGCAGGATGCGGCGCGCGCGGCCCCGCCTGACGCCTTCCCGGAAGCCCGCATGCCCCTGTCCCGTCCGACGCTCCTCGTCGGCGCCTGCCTCGTCGCGGCCCCGCTCGCCGCGCAGCAGCGCCCGACCGCCCAGCGCCCCGATTCGGCGAAGCGCGATTCGAGCGCCGTGCAGCTCACGCCGCTCGAGGTCGTCGGCACGATCCAGCCGTTCGCCGGGCCGAAGATCGGCTCCGGCGTCCCCGGCAACGTGTCGATCATCACCGGCGAGGCGCTCGAGGGGTGGGAGCCGCGGATGCTGACCGACATGCTCACGCAGCAGCCCGGCATCTCGACCTACGACGACCTCGGCTCGCCGTACAAGATGAACCTGCAGTACCGCGGCTTCTTCGCGTCGCCGGTGGTCGGCATCGGGCAGGGGCTCGCCATCTTCCTCGACGGCGCGCGGCAGAACGAGCCCGACGCGGCGCAGGTGAACTGGGACCTGCTCCCGATGGAGCACGTGAAGCGCGTGGAGGTGCTGCCGGGCACCGCGTCGCTCCTCGGCCGGAACGCGATCGGCGGCGCCATCAACCTCGTGACGCGCCGCGGCGAGAGCGCCACGCCGAGCGGCACGGTCGAGGCGTCGGGTGGGCGGTTCGGCCGCTTCGCCGGCAACGCCTCCATCAGCCAGCGGCTCGGCAGCGGCTGGGACTACTACGTCGGCGGCGGCTACAACCGCGAGGCCGGCTGGCGGCAGGTGACGCGGGGCGAGCAGGCCAACGGCTTCGTCAACGTCGGCCGCGAGACCGCCGACGGCGGCATCCGCTTCCAGCTGTACGCGGCGCGGTCGAAGGCGTTCACGGCGGGCTCCCTGCCGTTCACCGTGTACGCCGTGCGTCCCGACTCCAACCTCTCGGCGAACGACTACGAGGACCTGATGAACGTGCAGGGCTCCGTGGCCGGCTTCCGCCGCGTGGGCACGGGACGGATCTCGGCGAACCTCTACGTCCGCCGGCACAGCGCCGACCGCTTCAACGTCAGCCAGCCGGCCGACCCCGACTTCTTCAGCTCGAGCCGGAACACCATCGCGGGCGGCACGCTTGACTACCGCTGGGGCGGCCTGCTCGGCGGTCGCGAGGTCGGCCTTCGCGTCGGCGTCGACGGCTCGGCGGCCAGCACCAACGTCGAGATCTTCCAGGACGAGACCAAGTTCCCCGGCGGCGGCCGCGACCTCACGACGCGCGTCAGCGCGCCGGTGGTGGACGGCGCCGGCTTCGCCCTCGGCGACATCCGCTTCGGCCGCCTGCTCGTGAGTGCGGGTGCCCGCTACGACGTCGTCCGCGTGCCGTTCCGCAACGAGCTCAACAGCGCCCTCAGCTTCACGCAGACGTTCACGCAGTTCAACCCGAAGGCCGGGCTCGCGCTCGACGCCGGCGGCGGCCTCTCCCTGTTCGGCTCGGCGGGCCGCAGCTTCCGCGCGCCTGCCGTCATCGAGATGGCGTGCGTGAATCCGGCGACGGCGTGCCCCCTGCCGTTCGCGCTCGGCGACGACAAGGCGATCCGCGGCGCGGCCAACCCGGGTGACCCGGTCCGGCCGGTGCGCGCCTCCACGTACGAGGCGGGGCTCAAGCTGGAGCGGGCCGCCTTCACCGCGAGCGTCACTGCCTACCGCACCGACCTGCGGGACGAGATCATCCTCCTCCCGAACGAGGCCGCACCCGCCGGCAGCACGATCGAGGGGATCTTCACCAACATCGACCGGACGCGCCGGCAGGGCGTCGAGACGGCGCTCAACTACGTGTTCGGCAACGGCATCGCGGTGTTCGCCAACTGGTCGTACACCCGCGCCACGTTCGAGAGCGAGGCCGAGCTGTTCAGCCCGCGCGCCGACGAGGAGCTCGGCATCGAGAACGAGGTCGAGCCGGGCGACCGGCTGCCGCTGGTGCCCGACCACCAGCTCAAGGGCGGCATCACGTGGCCCGTCGCGCGGGGTGTCGTCCTCGGCCTGCAGGGCCGATACGTCGGCCGCCAGTTCCTCCGCGGCGACGAGGCCAACGACGACCGCCAGCTCAACGGGTACTTCATCGCGGACGCGCGCGCGACCGTCACGCGCGGCCGCTGGGAGCTCAACACCGTGGTGAACAACGTCCTCGACAACCGCTATGCCGTGTTCGGCACGTACAACGTGAACCAGGGGAACCCGCGCGGCAACACGCTCGAACGGTTCCTGACGCCCGGCATGCCGCTCGTCGCGCGCGTGATGGTGCGCTGGGCCTTCGGCCAGGGGGACGACTGACATGATGCAGATGAGCCAGCTCCGCGCCGCCACCGCGGCGACGCTCGTCCTCGCCGCGGCGGTCGCCGGCTGCCAGGAGATCCCGCTCGCCGGCACCGAGCCCGAGGCCGCCACGCTCCCCGCCTACACCGTGCGCCAGCTGGGCCTCCTGGCCGGCGGCGCCAGCTCCGAGGCGCGCGCGGTGAACGCGGACGGCCGCGTCGTCGGCGTCGCCACCGACGCCGGGGGCGCCGTGCGCGCCGTGTACTTCGACAACGGCGCCGCCGTGCGCCTCGCCGAGTTGGCGGGCGCCACCGCCTCCGAGGCGTGGGACATCAACGACGCGGGCGTGATCGTGGGCGTGGTGGTGGTCGGTGGCGACGAGCTGCCGGTCCGCTGGGCGTCACCCACGGCGCAGCCGGTGCTCCTGCCGCTGCCCGCCGGGGTCGACGAGGGGGTCGCCCGCTCGGTGAACAACGCGGGCGTCGTCGTGGGCAATGTCGGTGACGACGAGGTCTTCGTGCTCTGGAGCGCCGGGAACCAGCTCATCCAGGCCGACCCGGCGTCGAACGAGGAGTACGAGGTGGTCGCGCTCAACGGCGCCGGGCAGGTGATCGGCAACGCCGAGACCGACGACGACGAGGAGGCCGGCTTCCGCTGGTCGGCCACGGAGGGCTTCGCGTGGCTCGGCTCGCTGGAGGGCGGCGGCGACGATGACGATGACGACGACGACGCGGGCGGGCCGTCGGGCGAGTCGGAGGCACGCGGCCTGAACCCGGACGGCGTCGTGGTCGGGCACTCGGAGATCCCGTCGGGCCGGATCCGCGCGTTCCGCTGGAGCGAGGCGCGCCGCATGGTGCGCCTCGGCGAGCCGCCCGCGCCTGACACCGAGGTGAGCGCAGCTGCCGTCAACGCGGCCGGCCTCGTGGCCGGCCATAGCTTCACGGTGGATGCCGGGGGCAACACGCTCACCAGCCGGCCGGTCGTGACGTTCATGCTGGAGGCGGAGCGCGCGTGGGTCGCGCTGGCCGGGCTCGGCGGGGCGCGCGCCGAGCCGGCCGATGACGGCATCAACGCCTGCGGCGTCGTCGTTGGCTGGGCCCAGCCGCCCAGCGCGACCGCGCGCCGTGCGGTGGCGTGGGTGCCCGGGAGCTGCACCGTGCGGTGAGCGGCCCGGTCGCGCGCGGGGCGTGGCCCGGCCCCGCGCGCGCCGTCCCCGCTCGGGTGCGGCGGCTATCTTTCGCGGATGCGTCTCGCCGTCCTCCTCAAGCGCGTGCCGGACACCGGCACCCGCCTCGCCATCGCGCCCTCCCGCACCTCCATCGACGACACCGGCGTCAAGTTCGTCGCCAACCCCTACGACGAGTTCGCCCTCGAGGCGGCGCTGCAGCTGAAGGAAGCCGCCGGCGCCGGCGAGGTGGTCGTCATCTGCCTCGGCCCCGCGGCCGCGCAGGACGTGCTGCGCACGGCGCTCGCCATGGGTGCCGACCGCGCGGTGCTGCTGCAGCACGACGGCCCCGCCGACGCCGGCCAGGCCGCCGCGGCGCTCGCCGCCGAGTGCGCGGGCGCCGACCTGGTGCTGGCCGGCAAGCTCGCCGTCGACGACTACGCGGGTGCCGTCGGCCCGATGGTCGCCGAGCGGCTCGGCGTCGGCTGCCTCACGGCGCTCACGCGCCTCACCGTCGCCGAGGGCGCCGCGACGGGCGAGCGCGAGGTGGAGGGCGCGGTCGAGGTGGTGCGCGCGACGCTCCCCGCCGTCGTCACCTGCGACAAGGGGCTGAACACGCCGCGCATCCCGAAGCTGCAGGGCATCATGGCCGCCAAGAAGAAGCCGCTCGACATCCGGCCCGCGGCGCTCCCGGCGGCCGCGGTCGAGGTGCTCGCGCTCGAGCTCGCGCCCGAGCGCGCGGGCGGCCGCATCGTCGGTGACGGCGCGGCGGCGGTGCCCGCGCTCGTCGAGCTGCTCGCCACCGAAGCCAAGGTGCTCTGACCATGCCGATCGTACTGGCCGTCCTCGAGCTGCGCGACGGCGCGCTCCGCAAGGCCTCGTTCGACGCCGTCGCCGCCGCGCGGCAGCTCGCCGACGCGCTCGGTGCCTCGGTGCAGGCGCTCTGTGCCGGCGCGCCGCCGGCCGATGCCGCCGCGGCGCTGGGCGCCGCGGGCGCCGACGCGCTGCTCGTCGCGGAGCACGCCGCCTTCGCGCTCG
>JANRIU010000080.1:0-28618 GCA_033764615.1 Gemmatimonadales bacterium
GCCGCGGCCGCGCGGCTCGAAGCGGGCGCGGCCGACCTGCTGCTCACCGCGCCCGGCGTGGCGGCCGCCGACGTGCGCGCGCTCGCCCGCGCGCTCGGCAACCTCCCGGCCGCCCAGCGCGTGCCGCTGGTGGTGTCGGCCGCCGCGTCCGACGTGGCCGCCCGCGCCGCCGCGCTCCGCGACGGCGCGAACGACCAGGTGCCGTGGCCCACGGACACCGGGGCGCTGGTGGCGCTGCTGCAGGCGCGGGCGGCGCGGGCGAAGGGGTGAGAGGACCGGGGGCCAGGAGCCACGAGCCCCCGGCCCCCGCGGGCCCCTCAGTGATGGAATCCGGCCGCCAACGGCGTCACGTCCCGCGGGTTCTCGTCGCCGAAGAGCAGCCGTCCCTCGCGCCAGCTCGCGCCGCGGAGCGTGAGCGCGAGCACCTCGCCCAGGTCCTCCACGAGGAAGATCTCCATCCGGCGCCGCGCCTCGGGCGGCAGGTCGTCGAGCTGCGGGGCGTTCGCCTTCGGCAGCAGGATCCGCGTGAGCCCGGCGCGGAGCGCGCCGAGCACCTTCTCCTTCACCCCGCCGATGGGGAGCACACGCCCGCGGAGCGTGATCTCGCCGGTCATCGCGATGTCGTGCCGCACGGGGCGCCCGGAGAGCGCGGAGACGAGCGCGGTCGCCATCGTGACCCCAGCCGAGGGCCCGTCCTTGGGGATGGCCCCGGCGGGGACATGCACGTGCAGGTCGCGCTCGAACATCTCGTCGGGGATGCGCAGCCCGGCCGCGTGGGAGCGCGCGTACGTCCAGGCGGCGCGCGCCGACTCCTTCATCACGTCGCCGAGCTGGCCGGTCAGCACCAGCTCGCCCTTGCCGCGCATGGTGCTCGCCTCGACGAACATGATGTCGCCACCGGTGGGCGTGTAGTACATGCCGGTGGCGACGCCGACCTGGTCGCCGTCGTTCTTCTTCTCGGGGTGCACGCGAGGGTGCCCGAGCAGCGGCTCCACGTCGGCGGCGTCGAGCGTGACGGGCGCGGCGGCCCCCGAGGCGAGCCGGCGCGCCACCTTGCGCGCCAGCTTGCCGAGCTCGCGCTCGAGCTGGCGGACGCCGGCCTCGCGCGTGTAGCGCGTCACCACCTCGGCGAGCGCGGCGTCGGTGACCGCGAGCTCGCCGGCGGCGACGCCGTTCTCCTCCAGCTGCCGCGGCACGAGATACGTCCGCGCGATCGCGCGCTTCTCCTCCTCCGTGTAGCCCGCGAACTCGACGACCTCCATGCGGTCGAGCAGCGGCGCGGGGATGTTCTGCACGTA
Organism: Gemmatimonadales bacterium; assembly: GCA_033764615.1. Classification (GTDB taxonomy): domain Bacteria; phylum Gemmatimonadota; class Gemmatimonadetes; order Gemmatimonadales; family GWC2-71-9; genus JANRIU01. The sequence continues at coordinate 1,299 of JANRIU010000080.1, forward strand.
GTTCGCGGTGGCGATGAACAGCACCTCGCTCAGGTCGAACGGCACGCCGAGGTAGTGGTCGGTGAAGGCATCGTTCTGCGCGGGATCGAGCACCTCGAGCAGCGCGGCCGACGGGTCGCCCTGGAAGGAGGCGCCGAGCTTGTCGATCTCGTCGAGCAGGAAGACGGGGTTCTTCGTGCCGGCCTGCCGGAGCCCGGCGACGATGCGCCCCGCCATCGCACCGACGTACGTGCGGCGGTGGCCGCGGATGTCGGCCTCGTCACGCGCGCCGCCGAGCGAGACGCGCACGTACTCGCGCCCGGTCGCGCGCGCGATCGACTTCGCCACCGACGTCTTGCCGACGCCCGGCGGCCCCGCGAAGAGCAGGATCGGCGAGCGGCCGGTGGAGGCGGACGGGCCGGCCCCCTCGGCCCGCCCCTCCGCCCGCGCGCGCCGCGCCCGCACGGCCAGGAACTCCACCACGCGGTCCTTCACGTCGGCCAGGGCGTAGTGGTCCTGGTCGAGGATCCGCTCGGCCTCGGCGAGGTCGAGCTTCTCCTCGCTGCGCGCCGCCCACGGCAGGTCGGCGATCGTCTCGAGCCAGGTGCGGATCACCTGCGTCTCCATGCTCTCGCGCTGCATGCGGCCGAGGCGGCCGAGCTCGCGGTCGACCTCCTTGCGCGCCGCGTCGGGGAGCGGGAGCGCGGCGAGGCGCGCGCGCAGCTCGTCGAGCGCGTCGCCGTCGTCGTCCTCGCCCAGCTCGGCGCGGATCTTCTTGAGCTGCTCGCGCAGGATCATCTCGCGCTGGCGCTCGCCGATCTCCTCCTGCACCTGCGACTTGATGTCCTCCTGCGCCGCGAGGACGGAGAGCTGCCGCTGCACGTGCACGAGCAGCGCGCGGAGCCGCTCCTCGACCGAGAGCATCTCGAGGAGGCCCTGGCGCTCGCCGGGCGGGAGCTCGAGGTAGCCGGCGACGAGGTCCGCGAACCGGCCGGGCTCCGTCACGTTCGCGAGGACCTGCTTCACGACCTCCTCCGGGAGGCCGGAGCGCTCGCCGAGCTCGGCGGCGCGCTCGCGCGCCTCGCGGTAGAGCGCGACGAACGCGGCGTCCTTGACGTCGAGCGGAAGCTGCTCGGCGGCGGGCTTCACGACGGCCTGGAGGTAGCCGTCGGTCTCGGTGTAGTGGAGCGCGATCCCGCGCTGGTCGCCCTGCAACAGGAGCTGGATGCCGGCGAGGCCGCGCTGCAGCTGGCCGATTCGCGCGATCGTGCCCACGGTGTACAGCCCGTCCGGGGATACCTGTTCGAGGTTGGCGCGCTGGGAGACCGCGAAGACCAGCTTCTCGGGCGTGGCGAGCGCGGCGTCGATCGCGCGCAGGGTGCCGGGGCGTCCGGCGCCGATCGGCGTCGTGACCCCGGGAAAGAGCACGACCTCCCGCAGGGGGAGGACGGGGAGGTGCAGGCGGGTGGACAGCATGGCAGGGGCCTTCATGGGTCGCCGGGCGACCCGAACCGGGCGGGTGCCAGTACCCGCCACGGCAGGGATGTGGCATTGGTCGTGCCGCCCGCGTGGCGGGGTTGCCCTGCCCTTCTGCCGGACGCCTGCCACTTTGGCCCCGTCCGAAGGCCCCCGCGTTCCGAACTGAATCTTCGGTGGCGCGGTTCCGTACCGGAGGAGGGCGAGGGCGGTTGCTCCGCCCCGCAAACAACGACAAATTACGGGTTTACGGCCTCAGGACCTGATGACCGCACCCTCTCCCGACCAGTCGCTCGTGACGCGCTTGAGCGACGCGCTCGGACAGACGTACACCATCGAGGGAGAGATCGGCCGCGGCGGCATGGGCGTGGTGTTCCGCGCCCGCGACGAGCGGCTGCATCGGCGTGTCGCCATCAAGGTGCTCCCGCCGGACCTCGCGTTCCAGCAGGAGATCCGCGAGCGCTTCACCCGCGAGGCGCAGACCGCGGCGAAGCTTGCGCATCCGAACATCGTCCCGATCCATGACGTCGGCGAGGGCAACGGCCTCGTGTATTTCGTCATGGGGTACGTGGACGGCGAGTCGGTGGCGGGGCGGATCCGGCGGAAGGGGCGCGTGCCGCCCGACGAGGTGCGCCGCATCATGTCGGAGACGGCGGACGCGCTCTCGGCCGCGTCGTCGATGGGCATCGTGCACCGCGACATCAAGCCCGACAACATCCTGCTCGACGGGCCGCGCGGCCGGGTCATGGTGACCGACTTCGGCATCGCGAAGGCGCTGTCGAGCCCGTCGGGCTCGACGCTGACGGGCGCGGGGATCGCGATCGGGACGCCGTCGTACATGAGCCCGGAGCAGGCGGCGGGCGAACGGGAGATCGACGGCCGCTCCGACCTGTATTCGCTCGGCATCGTGACGTACCACATGCTGACGGGAGAACTGCCGTTCCAGGCACCGACGGTGGCGGGCCTGCTGATGAAGCACATCACCGAGGCCGCGCCGGACGTGCGCGACCTGCGGCCGGACGTGCCGGAGGACCTGGCCCTCGCGGTGGCGCGCTGCCTGGAGAAGGACCCGGCCAACCGGTGGCCGACGGCCGACGCGCTGCGGCGCGCGCTGGAGACGCGCTCGGTGGGAACGTACCGCCCGACCGGGACGAGCTTCCGTGCGCAGCAGCGGCAGGCGTCGCCGCGGCCAGGCACGGGCACCGCGCGGCCGCGCGTGACGAGCGAGCGGCCGGGCCTCTCGCCCCGCGGCGGCGTGTCACCGCGCGGGAGCGCGGGGCTGGAGCGGCTGGAGCGGGCGAGCGGGGCGCCGGAGCGCCCGGCGCCCCGCGGCGAGGCGGCCCGTCGCCCGGGGAGCCGCCCGGCGCGCCCCGAGACGACCGACGAGGTGATGCGCGCGCCGGACACCGGCGAGCCGGCGATCGTGCAGAAGGTGCGCGGCCAGTTCGCGACGTTCGCCGCGGTGAACCTCGGCCTGTTCCTGCTGAACGTGGCCACCACGCAGCTGAGCCCGCCGTGGTTCCTCTTTCCCTTCGCCGGCATGTCGATCGGGCTGTTCTCGAACTACGCCAAGCTCTGGCAGGCGGGGTACAGCTGGCGCGACGTGCTGCGCCGTCCGCCCGCGCCCGACTCGATCGAGAGCCGCGGGCGGCCCGCCGCCCCGGGGAGCGCGCTGCCCGTGCCGAAGGCCGCCGAGTTCGGCAGCCAGTACCCGCTCGTCTCGCAGCTGCACGGCGACCGGCAGGCGATCCTGCGCCTCGTGGAGCGGCTCCCGCCCGACGAGCAGGCGCTGCTCCCCGAGCTCGCGCCAACCGCCGACGCGCTCTACCAGCGCGCCACCGACCTCGGCCGCACGCTCGCGATGCTCGAGGCCGACATGCGCGCCGGGGCGCGCGAGGAGATCGAGGCGAAGCTGGCGGCGCTCGCCCGGGAGCCCGCGGGCGACGAGCGCGCCCGCCAGCTCGACCTCCTGGAGCGGCAGCAGCGCTCGCTCGCCGAGCTGGAGGCGCGCCGCGCGCAGGTGAAGTCGCAGTTCGAGAGCTGCGTGCTGGCGATGCAGAACCTCCGGCTCGACCTGCTCAAGCTCAAGTCGGCGAACCTGCGCGAGGTGATGGGAGACATCTCCCAGGCCACGCAGCAGGCGAAGGCGCTGTCGCGCAACGTCGACAACGCCATCGCCGCGGCCGCCGAGGTCAAGGAAGCGCTCCGCGGCTGAGCCCCCGGGCCCGGTCGCGGGGGGCGTTAGCTTTGTCCGTTCGCCCTATTCGACACCTGCCACGCAAGGGATTGCCGTCCATGGTCGCTGCCGCGCACCGGCTCGCCCGCCGCCCGTTCGCCCTCGCCCTGCTCGCCTTCGCCGCCGCCTGCGGCGGCGCCAAGACCGACGACGCCGCCAAGGCGGCCGCCGGCGCGCCCGCCACGACGCCCAAGGCGATCCACATCATCCGGGCCGCCGACTGGATCGGCAACGAGTGGAGCGAGGACGCGCTGCGCGTCGGCCTCCTGGAGGCGGGGCTGGAGCGGGGCACGGACTACGAGTTCAAGGTCTCGAGCGCGCAGGGCGACCTCGCGGCGCTGCCGGCCCTCATCGACGCGGCGATCGACGCGAAGGCCGACGTCATCGTCACGCTGCAGGACGCGACGCTGCAGGCGGCCGTCCAGCGCGTGAAGGACCGCCCGATCGTCTTCCACGTCCTCGCCGACCCGTTCGCGGCCGGCGCCGGCACGAGCGACTCGGCGCACCTGCCGAACATCACGGGCGTCTACTCGCCCGGCTTCGGCGACCCGGAGCAGACGCGCCGCATCGAGCTGATCCGCCGCGTGGTGCCGAAGGCGAAGAAGCTCGGCATCCTCTTCACGCCGGGCGAGCCGCTCGCCGTGTCGCTCAAGGACAAGCTCGCCGAGGCGGCGAAGCAGGCGGGCCTCGCGGTGGAGGCGGTGCCGGTGAACGCCGTGAGCGAGGGGACGCAGGCCGCGACGGCGCTGGTCGACCGGAAGGTCGACGCGATCGAGATCTTCGGCAACGCCGCGCACGGCGCCTTCGAGAGCATCATCACGGTGGCGAAGGCGAAGAAGGTGCCGGTGTTCTCGCCGTCGCCGTTCGAGATCATGAAGGGCGCCACGGCCGCGCTGTACCCCGACTTCCAGGAGGGTGGCGCGGTGGCGGGCGGGATGATCGGGAAGATCCTCAAGGGCACGAGCCCCGCCGCGATCCCGTTCTACCGGCTCGAGAAGACGAAGACCGACACCGCCGCGACGGCGAAGCAGTAGCGCCGATGGCCGTGCGGATCTCGGTGGCGGCCGAAGGCGGTGCCGCCACCGTCCGCGTGGCTGGACGGCTGGACGCGGAGGCCGCCGGCCACCTGGCGGGCCAGCTCGACGAGGTGCTCGCCGAGGGCCTCCGCGAAGTCCTGATCGACCTCACCGACGTCACCTATCTCAGCACCCCGGCGACGACGCTCCTCCGCCGCCGCGCGGACGACTTCATGGAACTCCGCGGTGAGCTGCGCATCGTCGCGGTCGCGCCGACGGTGCTCGCCGTGCTGCGCGATGCCGGGCTCGGCCGGCGGCTGGTGGCGCTGGAGGACGACGCCATCCAGGACGGCGCCACCTCGTGGCAGCCGCGCCTCAGCCTCGACCAGACGTTCGACGGGTGGCGCGCCCCGGTGGCCGGGACGACGCGCGGCCGCTACGAGTCGACGCCACTCGACGAGCACGGCACGCTCCGCTGCGACCTCGTCGGCGACCCCGACGCGGCGATCGGCCCGCCGCGCGCCGGGAGCGGCGCGGTGCTGCCGTTCGGCGGGCGCGCCTTCGGCCTCGGACTCGGCGCCATCGGCACCACGCTCGACGAGGCGCGGCACCGCGCGGGGGAGCTCATCGGGCTGCCGGCGTTCGTCGCCTGCACGCCGACCGAGGGGCAGCGCGTCCCGGACGCCCAGGCGGGGACCGACCTCTTCCCGCGCGCCGCGCTCTTCTCCGGCCTGCGGTGCGAGGGGCACTTCCGCGCCCTCGTGCGCTTCCAGCCGCTCCCGGACACCGACGCCGTGCCGCTCGCCGAGGTGCTCATGGCGTGCCTGCACGTGACGAAGAGCTCCGTGGTGGGCGTCGTCATCGCGGCGCAGGTCGGGGCGATGCTCACCGCCACGCGCCGCCTCTCGCCCGCGATGCACGCGGGGCCCGCCAGCTTCGCGCCGCGGGCCATGGCCGACTGGATCTCGTTCACCCCCGAGCCGGCCTGGAGCGGGACGACGGTGCTGCTCGCCGGCGTCGCGTCGCGCCACCGCATCGCGGCGCTCGCGCCGCAGCTCCGGCCGTTCGGCGACCCGGCGGGGCTGCACGGCCACCTGCACGCCCTCTTCGTGCCGTTCCAGCCGCTCCCGAGCCGCACGGTCACGGTGCGGGACGTGGCGCACCAGCTCACGGAGGGCCAGCGCCTGCTCGGCGTCGCCCATGCGCTGTTCGACCCCGCGCGCGAGGCGGAGGGACGCGGCAACACGCTCGTGCGCGGCCTGGCGTGGACCGCGCCGATCGACGAGTTCGGCACGCTCGGATGAGGCGCCGGTGAACCTCGTCGTCGGCAGCGTCGCCATGGGGCTGCTGCTCTCGGTGCTCGGGGTGGGCGTGCTCGTCATGTGGCGCGTCTTCCGCACGCTCGACCTCACGGCCGACGGCGCCTTCGGCCTGGGTGCCGCCGCGGGCGCCATCCTTCTCGCCGGCGGCCACGGCGCCGCCGCCTCGCTCCTCGGCGCGACGGCCGCGGGGTACGCGGCCGGCCTCGTCACCGGCCTCCTCCGCACCGCGCTCGGCGTCGATGCGCTGCTTGCCGGCATCCTGAGCTCCGCGGCGGCGTACTCCGTCTCGCTGCTCCTGATGCACGGCTCGGACGTGCCGCTCGGCCTCACGCCGACGCTCTTCACGTGGGCCGAGGGGGTGCTCGGCGGCTGGTTCCCCGGGCTCGACGGCGCGGTGGTGCTGGACACGCCGGTCGGCCTCAAGAACTGGGCGGCGCTCGTCACCTGCGCGCTGGTGGCGCTCGGCACGTGGGCCGGGATCACCTGGTTCTTCCTGACGCGCCTCGGCCTCGCCATCCGCGCGGTCGGCTCGAGCCCGGCGATGGCGCGCGCGCTCGGCGCGCCGATCAAGCTCACGGTGATCGTCGGCCTCGTGCTCGCGAACGGCCTGGTGGGGTTCTGCGGCGGGCTCTTCGTGCAGTACCAGGGCTTCGCCAACATCCAGATGGGGATCGGCATGATCGTCACCGGCCTCGCGAGCGTCGTGCTCGGCGAGGCGCTGCTGCGGCCGCGCTCGATGGGCGGGCGCGTGGCGGCGGTGATGGCGGGGGCGGTCGCGTTCCGGCTCGCCATCGCGGCGGCGCTCCGCGCCGGGCTCGACCCCAACCTGCTGAAGCTCGTGACCGCGGTGGTGGTGCTGGTGGCGCTCGTGACGCCGAAGGCGTTCCGGCGCCTCACGGCCTCGCTGGCGGAGGACGGCGCGCATGGCTGAGGCCGCGCCGACCGCGGGGGGGCTCGAGGCCCAGGGCCTCGTGCAGACGTTCCAGCGCGGCACGCCCGATGCCTACCGCGCGCTCGACCACCTCGACCTCGTGATCGAGCCGGGCACCTTCCTCGTGATCCTCGGCACGAACGGCTCCGGCAAGTCCACGCTGCTCAATGCGATCGCCGGCGCGATCACGCCGGAGCAGGGGACGATCCGCGTCGGCGGGCGTGACGTGACCGCCTGGCCGGAGCACCGGCGCGCCTCGCTGATCGGGCGCGTCTTCCAGGACCCCTACCGCGGCACGGCGCCCGAGCTCACCGTCGCCGAGAACCTGGCGCTCGCGGAGCGGCGCGGACAGTTCCCCGGCTTCGCGCTCGCGCTCGACCGCGCGCTGCGCACGCGCCTGCTCGCGGCGGTGGAACGGCTCGGCATGGGGCTCGAGCGGCGGCTCGACGTGCCGATCGGGCTGCTCTCGGGCGGGCAGCGGCAGGCGCTCACGCTGCTGATGGCGACGATCAGCCGGCCCGAGCTGCTCCTCCTCGACGAGCACACCGCCGCGCTCGACCCGCGCAGCGCCGACCAGGTGCTGCGCCTGACCCGCGACATCGTGTCGCGCGACCGGCTCACCACGCTGATGGTCACGCACTCGCTGGACGAGGCCGTGCGCCTCGGCGACCGGCTCATCCTCATGCACCGCGGCCGCATCGTGCAGGACCTGCGCGGCACCGCGAAGCGGTGGCTCCGGCCCGAGCAGCTCTTCCGCTCGTTCGATGAACTGCGGAGCGCGGACCTGCTGGACCAGCGGGCGGCGGAGGTGGTGCGGGCGGGGTATGTGTGAGGGGGGCCGAGGGCGGGAAGCCTCGAGCCGGAAGCCGGGGCGGCTACGCCATCCGCCATCGCCGGGCGGCGAGCTCGCGGCCGTGGTCGGTGCTCATGAGGGTCGGGTCGGGCGTGATGCCGACGCGCCAGAGGTCGAGCCGGTCGGCGTCGAGGCAGGTGCCGATGGTCGGGTCGGCGTGCGGACCCGCGCCGTTGTGGATGCGGCACGCCTCGTGGAGCAGCGCGAATCGCGCATCATCCAGTTCGTAGAGCGTCCCGCGGAGCGAGGCCGCGAGCGCGGCACCGCGGGGGCCGTGCTCGGGGTCCCGCCCCTCGTCCTCGCGGCAGGAGTCGTGGAACAGCGCGAAGAGCCGCACCACGAGCCGGTCGGCGCCGCTGCGCTCCGCGAGCAGCATCCCGTGTCGCTCCACGCGCGCCCAGTGCGACGGGCCATGCAGCGACCGTTCCCCCAGCGCGAAGCCCGCGATGACACGCGCTCGGAGCGCCAGGAACCACTCGTCGGGTTGCATGCATCCCAACTTACGTGCTCCCGTTGTCACGAACGACTGACCGCGCCACTTTGCGGCATCCCCACCCCGGAGCCCTCGTGTCCGACCCCCGCGCCGACCGGCGTGCCTTCCTGGGAGCGCTGGTCGGCTCCTCCGCCGCCCTCGCCGGCCTGACATGGAGCGACGTCGCCGCCTCGTGGCAGGCGGCCGCGCCGCAGCGCGAGGCCGCGCACCCCGGGTTCACGAGCTTCACCCGCGCGGAGGCCGCCGAGCTCGAGGCGATGGCGGAGTGCATCCTCCCCGGCGGCGAGCGGCCGGGAGCGCGGCAGGCGGGCGTGATCCACTTCATGGACCACTGGTTCGCGCAGCAGGGGAAGGGCGCGGTGGCCGACGTGAGGAAGGGGATCGCCGCGCTCGGCGCCGCGGCGCGCCGCCGGAAGCCGGGCGTCCGCGGCTTCGCCCAGCTCGCCGAGGCCGACCAGGTGGCCGTGCTGGAGGGGATCGAGAAGGACGCGCCCGCGTTCTTCGGCGGCGTCCGCTTCGCGACGCTGCTCGGCATGTTCTCCGACCCGGGGCACGGCGGCAACCGCGACAAGGCCGGCTGGACGCTCCTCGGCTTCGAGGACGGGTACGCGTGGAGCGCGCCGTACGGCGCCTACGACCGTGGCTGACCGGCCGCCGCCGCACGCGCATGCCCACGGCGCGCGCCCGTCGACGCTGCCCGCGATGCCGGCCTACCGCGACGACGACGCGGTCGACTTCGTGGTGGTGGGCGTCGGCGCCGCGGGCGGGATCGTGGTCAAGCAGCTCGCCGAGGCGGGGTACCGCGTGGTGGGGCTGGAGGGCGGGCCGTGGCGGAAGACCGAGGAGTTCCGGCACGACGAGCTCTCGGTGCAGTTCGGGGACGCGCTCACCATCAACGCGACGCGCTCGCCCGGCCGCTTCCGCCAGCGCGAGACCGAGCCGGGACGGCCGCAGCCGGTGGCGAAGTATGTCGAGGGGCCGGGGGGCGGCTCCATCCACTACGCGGCGAACCTGTGGCGCTTCCGCGAGGTCGACTTCGAGGAGCGGAGCCGCAAGGGCGCCATCGCCGGCAGCACCATCGCCGACTGGCCGATCCGCTACGCCGACCTCGAGCCGTACTACACGCAGGCCGAGTACGAACTCGGCGTCTCCGGCGCGCCCGGCCCGCAGGACGCCTTCCGCAGCCGGCCGTTCCCCGTGCCGCCGCTCGAGCCGATGTCGATTGGCGCGCTGATGGAGCGCGCGACCACGAAGCTCGGCTGGACGTCGCAGGCGGCGCCGATGGGGGTGCTCTCGCAGCAGTACGACGGGCGCGCCGGGTGCCTGCGCTGCGGCTGGTGCTGGGGCTTCGGCTGCGAGGTGGGCGCCAAGGCGAGCACCGCCGTCACCACCATCCCGAAGGCGCTCGCGACGGGCCGCTGCGAGATCCGCACCGAGTGCCGCGCGCAGCGCATCGCGCACGACGCGCGCGGCCGCGCGACCGGCGTGCTCTATCGCGACAAGGACGGCACCGAGCGGTTCCAGCGCGCGAAGGCGGTGGTGCTGTGCGCCAACGGCGCGGAGACGCCGCGGCTGCTGCTCCTCTCGGCGTCGGGCCGCTTCCCCGACGGGCTCGCCAACTCGAGCGGCCTGGTGGGGCGGAACGTGATGTTCAACGGCGGGCCGTGGTCGTTCGCGCACATGCCGGAGGACGTCAACGCGTTCAAGGGCCCCGTCGCGACGCGCATCACGCTCCACCCGTACGAGCTCGACGGGGAGGGCCTGCAGGGCGGCGGCGGCTTCGACTTCCGCATGAACTTCCCGCCCACCCTCTCCGTGCTGGGCTTCGCACCGCCGGGCCGGGGGTGGGGCCGCGACTTCGCGCGGAGCCTGGTGGACCACCAACGGCGGCTCGTGATCGCCGCGGGGCACACGACCCAGCTGCCGCAGGCGTCCAACCGGTACGACCTCGACCCCGAGATCCGGGATCCGTGGGGCCTCCCCGCCCTGCGGCTCACGTTCCAGGAGCACCCGGAGGACGTGAAGATGTACCGCTGGATGCAGGCGCGCGGGAAGCAGCTGCTCGAGGCGGCGGGGGCGGCGCGCATCTGGGGCGACCCGCCCTCGGAGAGCGACGAGCCGTTCCTCCCCGCGCTCCACCTGCTCGGCACCTGCCGCATGGGCGTCGACCCGGCGACGAGCGTCGTCGACGCCTCGCACCGCGCGCACGACGTGCCGAACCTGTTCATGGTGGACGGGAGCAGCTTCGTGACGAGCGGTCGCGGCCAGCCGACGCTCACCATCATGGCGCTGGCGTTCCGCGCCGGCGCGGAGATGGTGCGGCTGGCCAGGGCGGGCGCGCTCGGCTGAGCCGGGCGCGGGAACGGCGGCGGCGGGGCGGGGCCGGCGGCCCCGCCCCGCGTCCGTTCAGGGCCAGATCCCCATGTCGTCGTAGCAGCGGCAGATCTTGTCGATCGCGTTCACGAACGCGGCGGTGCGCAGGTCACCGTGCAGGTTGCGGTCATGCTCCGTCTTCGCGATCGACTGGTAGGCGCCCACCATGGTGGTCTCCAGCCCGGTGTGGACGACGTCCACCTCGCCCTTGCCGCGCTCGAAGCGGCCGAAGCGGACGTGCTCGAGGTTCTTGAGCCACTCGAAGTAGCTCACCGTCACGCCGCCCGCGTTGAGCCACATGTCGGGGAGCAGGAGCACGCCGCGCGCGCGGAGCAGCTCGTCGGCCCGCGCCGTCGTGGGGCCGTTCGCCGCCTCGGCGACGATGCGGGTGCGCAGGCGCGGCGCGTTCTCCTCGGTGATCTGGTTCTCGAGCGCGGCGGGGACGAGGATGTCGCACTCCAGCTCGAGCGCGGCCTTCGGGTCGGCGAGGTCGGCGGCGCCGGGGTAGCGGAGGATGGAGCCGCTCCCCTTGCGATGCGCCACCACGGCGTCGACGTCCAGCCCCTTCGGGTTCGCGATCGCCCCCTCGCGCTCGGCGAGCCCGACCAGCAGCGCGCCCGCGTCCTGCAGGAACTTCGCGGCCCAGTACCCCACGTTGCCGAGCCCCTGCACGACGACGCGCTTGCCGGCGAGGCCGACATCGAGGCCGAGGCCGCGCATGCGGGGGGCGTCGGCGCAGACCTCGCGGAGGCCGAGGAAGACCCCCTTGCCCGTCGCCTCGGTGCGGCCGCGGATGCCGCCCATGGCGAGCGGCTTGGCGGTGACGCACGCGAGCGCGTTCAGCTCGCCGGGGTGCACCTGGGCGTAGGTGTCGGCGATCCACCCCATCTCGCGGCTCGTGGTGCCGTAGTCGGGGGCGGGGACATCCAGGCCGGGGCCGATGAAGTTCTTGCGGGCGAGCTCGAAGCAGTACCGGCGGGCGATGCGCTCGAGCTCGGTGTCGGTGTACTGCGAGCGGTCGACGCGGACGCCGCCCTTGGCGCCGCCGAAGGGGACGTCCACCACCGCGCACTTGAACGTCATGAGGGCGGCGAGCGCCATCACCTCGTCCTCGTTCACGTCGAGGGCGAAGCGGATGCCGCCCTTGGTGGGGAGCTTGTGGTGCGAGTGCTGCGCGCGCCAGCCGTGCAGCGTCTCGACCGTGCCGTCGTCGCGGCGGACGGGGAACGTGAAGTGGTAGACGGCGTTGCAGTCGCGGATGTGCTCCAGCAGCGCGGGATCGTGCGGCGTGTGGCGCGCCGCGCGGTCGAAGACCTCGTTGACCTCGCGGACGAAGCTGGAGCGGCGCTCGGACGACATGGGCAGGCTCCCCGGGGGAAGGTGCGACGGGGCGCCCGGCAGGCCCCCCGCGCGGTGTGGCTCAGAACGCCGCCAGTTCCTCCATCGCCCGGCGGATCGAGTCCACCTGGGGCAGGATCACGTCCTCGAGCTCGGGGGCGTAGGCGACGAAGGTGTCGGTCGCGGCGATGCGCTTCACCGGCGCGTCCAGCCAGGCGAACGCCTCGTCGGCGATCCGCGCCGCGATCTCGGCGCCGTAGCCCCAGCTGATGGAGTCCTCGTAGGCGACGAGCACGCGGCTCGTCTTCCGCACGCTCGCGTACACCGTGTCCCAGTCGACCGGCGAGAGCGAGCGCAGGTCGACCACCTCGGCGGAGATGCCGTGCTTCTCCTGCAGCTCCTTCGCCGCCCAGAGCGCGCGCTGCACCACGGCGCCGTAGGTGATCACCGTGAGGTCGGTCCCCTCGCGGGCGACGCGGGCCTTGCCGAACGGGATCATGAAGTTCGGGCCCGGGTACGGCGCCTTGTTGTACGTCTGGCGGTACAGGTGCTTGTGCTCGAGGAAGAGCACCGGGTCGTCGGAGCGGATGGCGGTGCGCAGCAGGCCGTTGGCGTCGAGCGCCGTGGACGGGCAGATCACGCGGAGGCCGGGGACGCCGGTGAAGATGGCGGCGCCCGTCTGCGAGTGGTACACGGCGCCGCCCTTGAGGTAGCCGCCGTACGTCACGCGGATCACGGCGGGCGACGCCCAGTGGCCGTTCGAGCGCCAGCGCATGAGCGCGAGCTCGTTGCGGATCTGCATGTACGCGGGCCAGATGTAGTCGAAGAACTGGATCTCGACCACCGGCTTGATGCCGCGCGTCGCCAGGCCGATCGCGCGGCCGACGATGTTCGCCTCCGCGAGCGGCGAGTTGTACACGCGGTGCCCGCCGAACTGCTTCTGCAGCCCCCACGTGACCTTGAAGACGCCACCCTTCCCCTTCACCTGGCCGAGGTACTCCTCGCGGCTCACGTCGGCGACGTCCTCGCCGAAGACGACGATGCGCGGGTCCCGCGCCATCTCGTCGCGCATGCAGGCGTTGAGCAGGTCGACCATCGTCGTCGGCTCGCCGCTGAAGTGCGGGTCCTCCTCGGTGTCGAACGACTCGGAGGCCGGGTCGACGTCCTCGGAGTAGACGTGCCGGTGGATGGAGCTGACGGGCGGCTGCGGCGAGGCGAGCGCGATGTCGGTCGCGACCTGCACCTCCTCCTCCACCTGCGCGCGCATCAGCGCGAGCTCCGCCTCCGTGGCGATCCCCTGCTCCACGAGCCACGCGGGGAAGCGCGTGACGGGGTCGCGCGCCGCGTCGGCGTCGCGCTCGCCCGAGGGGCGGTACTGCACCTCGTCATCGGAGAGCGAGTGGCTGTAGGGCCGGATGACGTGCGCATGCACGAGCGCCGGCCCCTTCCGCTGGCGGCACCACTCGTGCGCCTTCTGCAGCGTCTCGTACGCGGCCACGGGGTCGCAGCCGTCGCACTCGAGCACGAGCAGGTCGGGGAACTGCGTGACCAGCTTCGAGATCGAGCCGCCCGGCGTGTTCACCTCGACGGGCACCGAGATGGCGTACCCGTTGTCCTCCACCAGGAAGACGACCGGCAGCTTGAGGTTGGACGCGCTCGAGAGCGCCTCCCAGAACTCCCCCTCGCTCGTCGTGCCGTCGCCCGTGGTGCAGAGCACCACCTCGTCCCCCTTCACCGGCACGTGCGCGGCCATCGCCTCGTTCTGGCTCACGCGCAGCCACGCCTCGGCGCAGCCGACCGCCTGCAGGAACTGCGTGCCGGTCGGGCTCGACGCGCTCACGATATGCAGCTCGCGGTGCCCCCAGTGCGACGGCATCTGGCGGCCACCCGAGTTCGGGTCGTCCGCGGCGCCGACCGCCGAGAGCAGCTGCTCCGTGGCGGTCATGCCGAGGCCGAGGCAGAGGGCGCGGTCCCGGTAGTAGGTGTAGAACCAGTCGTACGACGGGCGGAACACCTTGGCCGCCGCGGCCATCAGCGCCTCGTGGCCGGCGCCCGAGATCTGGAAGAAGATGCGGTTCTGCCGCTTGAGCTGGATCTCCTTGTCGTCGATCCGGCGCGACAGGAGGATCGTGCGGCAGAGGTCGAGCAGCTCCGTCTTGTCGAGCTTCGGCGCGGTCCGTGCGCTCTTGCTGGTGCGAGTGGCCATGGCACGTCCGGCGTGTCGGAGGGCGACGGGGACTGCGGAAAGCACAGAGGCGGAATCTACTGCGATTCCGCCCCCGATTCATCCGTTGTTGTGACTACTACTACACGCGTTGTGCTGCCGGATCAGCGACGGCGCCGACCGACCAGCCCAAGCAGCGCGAGCCCGGTCGCGCCGAACACGAGCGTCGCGGGCTCGGGCACGACCGTCGTCGGCGCGGTGTATGTGCCGCCGCTCGCGAAGCGGAGGTTCGCGGTGTTCGTCACGTCGGCCTGGCCCTGGAAGAGGCGCACGCTGTTGAACGAGAGGGTGTTGGCGTAGTCGGTGAGCACCTCGCCCCACACGGGCCCGTCCTGCGTGTACAGCTGGGCCTCGGTCGTGAGCTGGAACTCGAACTGCACCCGCGTGACACCGGCGCGGATCACGGTCTCGAACACCGACGGCGGCGTCCCGATGCCGAGGCCTCCGGCGGGCGGCAGCGCGCCGTTCACCATGTACGACCAGTGGGTGGTCAGGACGCCGGCCTGCGTCACGCGCTGCTGGAAGAACTCGACCCAGCCGAGCGGGGTCGCATCACCGACCGCCGGCAGCGCCCAGGCGGCGTACCGCAGGCGCAGCGACGAGACCGCATTGAAGGCCGGGAGGTCGACGAGGCCGGTCAGCGGCGCGTTGAAGACGAGCCGGTCGGGCGCGCCGCCGAACGTGACCACATCCGTGAGCGTCGCGGCGCTGGTCGACCGCACCCAGGAGGTGTTCCGCAGCTCGAACGTGGCGAGCTCGCTGCGCGCGCCGATCGACTGGCCGATCGTCGCGCGGGCCACCTGCGTCCCGCGCAGGTCGGGCAGGGAACAGTCGCTGACCGAGATGGAGGCCGTCGTGCTGCTGGTGACCGGCGCGACCGACGAGCACGGCGAGAGCTGCACCGGGACCGTCTGCCCCGCCCACTGCGCCTCCACGAGCGTCCGCGCGCTGACCTGCGGAGCGACGGGCGGGGCGCCGGGCTGCGCGATCGGGGGAATCAGCGGCGGCGGCGGCGGCGGGCCGGGCGGCAGGTCGGGCGGCACCGGCGCAGGCCCGACGATCTGGGCGGCGGCGCCGGCGGGCAGCAGCGCCACGCAGCAGAACAGCGCGGCGAGGAACCGCAGGCGGGGCGACGGAAGGCGCCCGGTGGGAGGCAGGGACATCGACGGCTCTGGAAACGAGGACGGGACGGCGCCTAATCTGCGACACCGTCCCGCATCCCGCCATGCCTCGGCCCTTCGCGGGCGTCAGCCCACCATCCGCCCGAGGAAGTTGGGCAGCATCTTGCGCCACCAGGGCCAGTCGTGGTTCACGTCGTGGCCCCAGAGGTCGAGCACATGCGGCACCTGCTTCTGGCTCAGCACCGCGCTGAGTCGGCGCGAGGCATCCGGTGCCTCGTACGCCCCCTGCCCCGTGACGATCACGATGCGGCTCGCGTGGCGCAGCAGGTCGAGGTACCGCCCGTCGAGGCCCGGGAGGTAGCTGAGCGGGTTGTTGTAGTACGCGTCGTCGCTCATGAACCCCTTGAGGTAGTCGGGGCCCAGGTCGTAGAAGCCGCTCATCGCGATCACGCCGCCGAACAGGTCGGGCCGGCGGAAGAAGGCGTTCGCCGCGTGGAAGGCGCCGAAGCTCGCGCCCGTGGTGATGGCGCGCGCGCCGCCGTCGCCGACGCGGGCGCGGATGAACGGCACCACCTCGTCCTCGACGTAGCGCGAGTAGAGCGCGGCGCGCCGGGCCGCCTCGGGCACGGGGAGCTGGCGGTCCATCCAGGCGAGCTTGTTGATGCTGTCGATGGAGAAGAGCTGGATCTTCCCCTCCATGATCAGCGGCTCCACCGCCTTCACGAGGAAGAAGCGCTCGTTCTCGAGGTAGTCGGCCGCGGCCGTGGGGAAGAGCAGCACCGGCAGCCCCGAGCGCCCGTAATGGACGACGGGCATCCCCATCCCGAGCGTGGGCGAGTGCCAGCCATCGAGGTGCTTGGGGAGGGCGGGGTCGATGTATTGCATGGGGGCCTCGGGGCGGCTGCGCCGCCCGGCGGGCGGGCGGTCGGGCGGATGGGCGGACGCGCGTCGGTGCGCGGGCGGCGAGGGCCCGGTGGGGGTGCCTGCGCCGGCGAGGCAAGCTAACCGGCCCCCTCGGTCCGCCGGTCCGCCGGTCCGCCTGTCCGCCTGTCCGCCTGTCCGCCTAGCGTCGGTACGTCACCTTCCCCCCCATCACCGTCGCGAGCACGCCCGCCTGCGCGATCTCGGTGGGGGGGATGCGGAGGATGTCGCGGTCGAGGAGCACCAGGTCGGCCTGCATCCCCGGCTTCAGCACGCCGCGCTCCCGCTCGGCGAAGACCCCGTAGGCGTTGGCCGCGGTGTAGGCTCGCAGCGCCTCGGCCACCGTGACCTTCTGCGACGGGACCCACCCGTCGGGGTGCTTCCCGTCGCGCGTGCGGCGCGTCACCGCGGCGCTGATGCCGAGCAGCGGATCGAGCGGCGCCACCGTCCAGTCGGAGCCGAAGACGAGCGGCGCCTCCGCGTCGAGCAGCGCGCGGAAGGCGTACGTGCGCTCGAGCTGCGCGGGCCGGATGCGCTTGTGGGCCCAGGCGCCGTCGTCGGTCACGTGGGACGGCTGCATCGACGGGATCACCCCCTGCGCCGCGAAGCGCGCGATGTCCGGGCCGAGCAGGTGCTGCGCGTGCTCCACGCGGAAGCGGCGGTCCTTCGCCCCGTGCGCCTTCGCGACGGAGTCGTACACGTCGAGGATGAAGCGGTTGGCGCGCTCGCCGATGGCGTGCACCGTCACCTGCAGCCCCGCCGAGTCGGCGGCCCCGACCCAGCGGCGGAGCGAGTCGGGGTGCGTGACGAAGAGGCCCGCCTTCCCCGGCGCGTCGAGGTACGGCTCGACGAAGAGCGCGGTCGTGGAGCCGAGGGAGCCGTCCACGTACCCCTTCACGCCGGCCACGCGGAGCCGGGCGTCGCCGGGGCCGTACGTCCGCAGGGTGTCGGCCACGCGGCGCCACTGCTCCAGCGGCGGGAAGAGCGCGCCGCGGACGAGCTGCGTCCCCGCGGCGTGCGCGCGGCGCCACGCCGCCACCTCCTCCCACGGCACGCTCACCGAGACGACGCCGGTCACGCCCTTCGACGCGGCGAAGCTGAACGCGCGCTGGAGCGCGGCATCCGCCTGCTCGGGCGTCGGCGCGGGGCGCGCCGCGTCCACCGGGGCCTGCGCGGCGTCCTTGAGGATGCCGGTCGGCTCGCCGCCGGCGCCGCGCACGATCTCGCCGCCGGGGATGTCGGGCGTCGCCCTGGTGATGCCGGCGGCCGCGAGCGCCTTCGAGTTGGCGAGCGCCATGTGCCCGTCGAGCCGCGAGAGCCAGACCGGGTTGTCGCGCGTGACGGAGTCGATCCACGACCGCTCGGGGAGCGGGGTGCCGGGCCACTGCTCGTGGTCCCAGTCGCCGCCCACGATCCACTCGCCCGGCTTCCGCTCGGCGGCGTACGCGGCGATGCGGCGGATGAACTCCGCCTTCGTCGTCGCGTCGCGCAGGTCGATGGAGGCGAGCTGGAAGCCGCCGGGGAGGAAGTGCACGTGCCCGTCGGTGAAGCCGGGCGTCACGAGCCCGGGCGTGGCGAGCACCGTCGTCTGCGGTCCGACGAGCGCCGCGATCGTCGCGCTGTCGCCCACGGCCGCGATCGTGTCGCCGCGCACGGCGACGGCCTGCGCCGAGGGATTCGCGGGGTCGCCGGTCCAGGTGCGGCCGAACACCACCAGGTCGGCCGGCGCACCGCGACCGCAGGCGGCGAGCGCGGCGAGCGCGAGCGGGAGGAGGCGGCGGTTCATCGGCCGAGCGACGTCAGGCGCCGCAGCGACTCGAGCTTCTCCAGTGCCGACTGCCCCTTCGCGGGCGCGGCGGGCGCGACGGCGAAGAGGTCGCGGATGTCCAGCAGGATCTCGAGCATGAGCTGGTCCCTGACGAACGAGGCTTCGAGGTCGGCCATCCGGTTCGCGTTGGCGTCGGCCTTCGCGCGGTCGAACGACTCCCGGTACACCTCTTCGAGGTTGGCGAGGATGCGGTCGCGGGGGCGCATCCCTGTAGCTTAGCACCAGCCTTCACCCGGAGCCGGAGCCGATGCTGCTGCAGGGCCGCCGCGTGCTCTTCCTGTGCGCGCCGATGTACGAGGACCTCGAGCTGTGGTACCCGAAGATCCGCCTCGAGGAGGAGGGCGCCGCCTGCCCCGTCGCCGGCTGCACGCCGGAGACGACCTACTTCGGCAAGAAGGGCCACTACCCGTGCACGGTCGACGCGCACGTGAACGACCTCGACGCCGCGCACTTCGACGGCCTCGTGATCCCCGGCGGCTACGCCCCCGACATCATGCGCCGCAGCCGCGTCCTGCTGGAGCTGGTGAGGCGGATCCACGACGCGGGGAAGCCGGTCGCCTTCATCTGCCACGCCGGCTGGGTGCCGATCTCGGCCGGCATCGTCCGCGGCCGGCGCGGCACCTCCGTCGGCGCCATCAGGGACGACCTCGTGAACGCGGGGATGCTCTGGGAGGACGCGCCGTGCGTGGTGGACGGCAACCTGATCAGCGCGCGCACGCCGGCCGACATGGGGCCGTGGTGCAAGGCGCTGATCGCGGCGCTGGCGGCGCGATGATCGCCCCGTACCAGCGCCGCGTCGATGCGTGGATCGGCCAGTTCGAGGAGGGCTACTTCCACCCGCTGACGAACCTCGCCCGGCTCACCGAGGAGGTCGGCGAGTTCGCGCGCGAGGTGAACCACCGCTTCGGCCAGAAGACGAAGAAGCGGGACGAGCCCGACGCCGACCTCGCGATGGAGATGGCCGACATCCTCTTCGTGCTGATCTGCATGGCGAACCGCGAGGGGATCGACCTGGACGAGGCGATGGAGCGGATGCTGGCGAAGGTGGAGCGGCGCGACGCCGACCGCTGGACGCGGAAGCCGGGCGCCTGACGCGCGGCGCTACTCCCAGGCCTCCGGCTCCGCCTCCAGCTCGGCGGCGAGCACCACGTAGCTCTCGTGCCGGTCGGCGGAGACGGAGCCGGCCTGCACCGCGGCGAGGACGCGGCAGCCGGGCTCGCGCAGGTGGGTGCAGTCGGCGAAGCGGCACTGTTCCAGCAGCGGGACGAACTCGGGGAAGCAGCGCGCCAGCTCGCGCGGGGCGACGCCCCAGAGCCCCACCTCGCTGAAGCCCGGCGTGTCCACGATGTAGCCGCCGGCGACGAGCGGCACCATGAGCGCGCCGACCGTCGTGTGCCGGCCGCGCCCCACGCGCGCGCTCACCTCCTGCGTGCGGAGCGCGAGCCCGGGCTGGATGGCGTTCAGCAGGCTCGACTTCCCCACCCCGCTCGGCCCGGTCACCACCGTCACGCGGCCCGCGAGGTCGGCACGGAAGTCGTCGACGCCGATCCCGCGCTTGGCGCTGGTCTGCCGCACCACGTACCCCGCGCGCCCGAACCGCGTGGCGAGCGCCGCCGCCCCCTCGGGATCGAGGTCGGCCTTGTTGACCACCACCTCGGCCTCGATCTCGTTCACGGCGGCGACGACGAGCAGGCGGTCGAGCAGCTGGAGCACGGGGAGCGGGTCGCGCGGCGCGGTGACGACGGCGACGCGGTCGGCGTTGGCGACGACGGGCCGCGCGCCGCGCCCCTCCGGGACGCGCCGCTCCAGCAGCGAGCGCCGCGGCTGCACCGACACGATCGCGTGCAGCCCGCCCTGCGCCTCCGGCTCGAGCGCCACGTCGTCGCCGACGACGACGCGCTCCTCGCCGCGCTTCGCCTTCTTGCGCAGCACCGCCCGCACCTCGCCCCCGCCGACCGCGACGCGGTACGTGGCCCCGTCGCGCTCGAGCACGGTCCCCTCCAGTGGCGCGCTCACCACGGCTCCGGCTGGCGGGCGATCGCCTCGTCGAGGTGGCGCTTCACGTCGTACAGCGTGAGCGGTTGCAGGCGGCGCTCGGCGTCCGCTGGCGTCGGTCCCCACGCGAGCACCTCGCTCTCCACGTGGCCGACCGGGCGGTCGCCCGCGGGGCTCCAGCGCACGAAGAGCAGCGAGGCGCCGAAGCGCCCCCGCGCGTCCGGTGCCTCGTCCACGTGGATCGCGACCGAGTACGGCTGTCCGTCGCTCCCGGCGAAGGCCGGGGCGCGCTCGTGCCGCGCGAGGTAGCCGCCGAGCGTGAGGTCGGACGGCGGCGCCATCACGGGCGGCCGGTCACCGGCCGGGCAGCGCTTCCCGCACCATGTTGCCCAGGATGAACGCGATGTTCGCGGGGCGCTCGGCGAGGCGGCGCATGAGGTAGGGATACCACTGGGTGCCGAACGGGAGGTAGACGCGAACGCGCCAGCCGTCCTGCCGCAGGCGGAGCTGCAGGTCGCGCCGCACGCCGTAGAGCATCTGGAACTCGAACCGCTCCGGGCCGATCCCGCGCTCCCGCGCGAACGCGCACGCGCGCCGGATGATCGCCTCGTCGTGCGTGGCGAGGCCGGGGTAGTGCCCCTCGGCCATGAGCCGCTCCATGTTCCGCACGTACGAGAAGTCGACGTCCGACTTCTCGGGGAAGGCGACCGCCGCGGGCTCGAGGTACGCGCCCTTGCAGAGGCGCACCCGCACCTGCTCGGCGCAGAGCGCGGCGACGTCGGCGTCGGTGCGGCGGAGCATCGACTGGAGCACCACGCCGCAGTGGTCGCCGTAGAGCGGGCGGAGCTTGGCGCGGTAGAAGTCGAGCGTGCGCTGCGTGTAGGCGCTCCCCTCCATGTCCAGCCGCACGAAGCCGTCCGCGGCCTTCGCCGCGTCCAGGATCCGGGCGACGTTCCGGAGGCAGAGCGTCTCGTCGAGGTCGAAGCCCATCTGCGTGAGCTTCACGGAGACGTTCACCTCGAGCCGCGCCGCCGCCATGCGCTGCACCATGTCGACGTACGTGGCGCACGCCGCCTCGGTCTCGGCGGGGCTGTGCACCGACTCGCCGAGGAGGTCGAGCGTGGTGGTGATCCCCTTCGCCTGCAGCTCGACGGCGGCCTGCACGGCCTGCTGCACGGTGTCGCCCGCGACGAAGCGGCGGGCCATCGCATCGGGGACGAGGCCGGCGATGGCGCGGCGCTCGGAGAGCCAGAGGAGGGTGGGGCGCAGCATGGGGCGGAGAACCTAATCGCGCAGGGGGCGGCCGTCGTGCGCCGCGGCGACGAGCGCGGGCGCCGGCGCGAAGCGGGCACCGTGCTCGGCCTGCAGGCGCTGGAGCGTCTCCACGGCGCGCGCGGCGCCGATGGCGTCGAGCGCGCGGAGCGGCCCGCCGCGGAACGGCGGGAAGCCGATGCCGAAGACCGCGCCGAGGTCGCCGTCGCGCGCGGAGCGGACGACGCCCTCGCCCAGCGCGTGCGCCGCCTCGTTGAGCATCGCCATCACCAGCCGCTCCTCCGCCATCGCCGCGTTGGTGCCGGGCTTCGGCTGCACGCCGAGCAGCGCGTACACCGACGCGTCGACGCCCTCCTTCTTCCCGTCCGCGTAGGTGAAGAAGCCGCGGCCGTTCTTCCGGCCGAGTCGGCCGTCGGCGACCATCTTCGCCACGACGCCTGACGGCTCCAGCCGCGCGCCGATCGCCTGGTGCATGACGGCGCCTCCCTTGAGCCCGACGTCGAGCCCCACCTCGTCCAGCAGGGTGACGGGGCCGACGGGGAAGCCGTAGCGGGTCATCACCTGGTCGAGCAGGTCGATCGGGGCGCCCTCCTCGAGCAGCAGCCCCGCCTCGTTCAGGTACGGGGTGAGGATGCGGTTCACCCAGAAGCCGGGCGCGTCGGCGACGACGATCACCGTCTTGCCGAGGGCGCGGCCGAAGCGCACGGCCTGCACGATGGCGTCGGGCTCGGTGCCGGCGTGCGGGATGACCTCCAGGAGCGGCATCTTCTCGACCGGCGAGAAGAAGTGCATGCCGAGCACGCGGCCCGGGCGCGGCGCCCCCTCGGCGATGCGCCCGATGGGGATGGTGCTGGTGTTGCTCGCGAAGACGGCGCGCGGCGGTGCCGCGCCCTGCACCTCGGCGAGGACGGCGCGCTTCACCGCGAGGTCCTCGAAGACGGCCTCGATGACGAGGTCGGCGCCGGCGAGCCCGGCGAGGTCGGCGCCGCCGGAGAGGAGCTGGACGAGGCGCGCGTGCTCGGGGCGCCCGAGGCGCCGGCGTCGCAGGCGCTCGTCGAGCAGGCCCTGCGCCGCGCGCAGCCCCCGGCCGACGCGCGCGAGCTCGGTGTCGCGCAGGCGCACCGGGATGCGCGCCTGCAGCGCCGCCGTCCCGGCGATCCCCGCGCCCATGAACCCCGCGCCGACGACGCCGAGCGTGCGCACCGGCGGCACGTCGGCCGGCGGGTCGGCGACGCCGTCGTCCTTCTTGAGCGCGGTGCTCGCGAAGAAGATCTCGACCAGCCGGCGGGACACCTCGCCGACGGCGAGCTCGCCGAAGGTGCGGCGCTCGAGCGCATACCCCGCCTCGAGCCCCTGCTCCAGCGAGACGCGCACCGTCTCGAGCGCGGCGAGCGGCGCGGGGTAGTGGCCGCCCGTCTTCCTGCGCACCTGGGCCGCCGCCTGGCGGTACACGAGGCGCCGCCCCGGCCCCGTGCGGTCGAGCACCGCGCCGGCGAGGCCGGCGCCGGCCGCGCCGCGCTTCGGCAGCCCCTCGCGCGCGAGCCGGAGCGCCGCGCGCACCGCCGTCTCGCGCAGGATCGGCCGCGGCACCAGCTCGTCCACGAGGCCGACCTTGAGCGCCTTCGCCGCGCGCTCGCCCTTCCCCGCGAGGATGATGTCGAGCGCGGCGCGCACGCCAACGAGCCGCGGGAGGCGGTTGCAGCCGCCGGCGCCGGGGATGAGGCCGAGCTGCACCTCGGGGAGGCCGATCTGCGTCTTCGGGTGGTCGCTCGCGACGCGCCAGTGGCAGCCAAGCGCGAGCTCGCAGCCGCCGCCGAGGCAGGCGCCGTGGATCGCGACGACGACGGGCTTCGGGAACGCCTCCACCGCCGCGATCATCTCCTGCCCGAAGCGCGACAGCGCCTCCGCCTCCGCGGCGGTGCGCACCTGCGTGAACTCCCTGATGTCCGCGCCGGCGATGAAGTTGTCGGCCTTGCCGGAGATGAGCACCACGCCGGCCACCGTCGCGTCGGCGCGGGCGAGCTCGAGCGCGGCCGCCAGCTCGTCGGCGACGGGACGGCCGAGCGTGTTGACCGGCTCGCCGGGGACGTCGAGCACGAGGACGACCACCGTCCCCTCCGGCGTGACGGCGCGCTCGAGCGTGATGGCGCTCATGCGCGCTCGAGCACCATCGCGAAGCCCATGCCGCCCTGCGCGCAGATGGAGAGGAGGCCGAACTGCACGTCGCGCCGACGCATCTCGTGCGCGAGCGTGGTGACGAGGCGGGCACCGGTGGCGCCGAACGGGTGGCCGATGGCGATGGAGCCGCCGAGCACGTTGGTGCGCGCCCAGTCGACCTCGCCCACCGGGCCCGGCAGCCCGAGCCGCTCGGCCCACGCGCGCGACGCCCACGCCTGCGCATTGCTGAGCACCTGCGCCGCGAACGCCTCGTGGATCTCGACGAGCCCGAGGTCGTCCCAGCCGATCCCCGCGCGCGCGAGCGCACGCGGCACCGCGAGCGCGGGGCCCATCAGCAGCTGCCACGAGGGGTCGACCGCCGCCACCGCGTGGCTCCGCACGTACGCGAGCGGCGCGTGGCCGAGCGCCTTCGCCTTCTCCTCCGCCATCAGCAGGACCGCGGCCGCGCCATCGGTGAGCGGCGACGCGTTCCCGGCCGTGACCGTCCCGTGGCGCCGGTCGAACACGGGGCGCAGCTTGCCGAGCGCCTCGAGCGAGGTGTCGGCGCGGATGCCGTTGTCGGTCGCGACGACCTCGTCCATCCCCTTCCCGCCGAACCAGGGCGCGATCTCGGACGTGAGGCGGCCGTCGGCGGTGGCGGCGGCGGCGCGCTGGTGGCTCCGCAGCGCGAGCTCGTCCTGCGCCTCGCGGGCGATGCCGTTCTCCTTCGCCATCTTCTCGGCGGACTGCCCCATCGTCTCGCCGGTGGACGGCTCGCTGATGGCGGGGGAGACCGGGATCAGGTCGCGCGGGCGCACCTGCGCGAAGAGCGCGAGCCGCTGGCCGAGCGTCTTCGCCTTGCTCGCCTCGACGAGGAGCCGGCTGAACCGCTTCGAGTGCAGGATCGGGATGTCGCTCAGCGACTCGGCGCCGCCGGCGAGCACCGTGTCGGCGTGGCCGAGGGCGATCTGGTCGGCGGCGTCGGCGATCGTCTGGCCGGAGGAGGCGCAGGCGCGGTTGAGCGCGTGCGCCGGGATCCCCGGCGGGAACTGCGGCAGCAGCGACACCTCGCGCGCGACGTTCGGCACGAGCACCGACGGCACCACCTGGCCGAACAGCACCTGCTCCACCTCGGCGGGGTCGACGCCGGAGCGGTAGAGCAGCTCCCGGGCGGCGTGGCGCGCGAGGGCGACGGCCGGGACGTCGGCGAAGACCGTCCCGCTGCGGGCGAACGGCGTGCGCACGCCGGCGAGGATGGCGGCGCGGCGGCCGGGGCGCGGGGCGGTGGGGGACGGCATTACCGTGCGGGGACCGGAGATCAGGCGACCCGCTGCGCGACCGCGCTGCCGACCCAGCGCCAGCGGTCGCCGCCGAGCGGTTCGAGCACCTCGCGGCCGTGCAGCAGGCGGAGCGGCGACACGAGGGCGGCGAGCTCGCCGGGCTCGATCAGGTGCTCGCTGCGCGTCGGGCCCCAGCCGAGGGAGCGCTGGCTGCTGAGGAACGTCTCGAGCACGAGCACGCCCCTTGGCGCGAGGCGCCGGACGAGCTCGGGGAAGCGCGCGCGGTCGAGGTAGTTGAAGCAGAGGATCGCGTCGAAGGTGCCGAGGTCGGGCCACGGCTGCTCGAGGTCGGCCTCGACGAAGCGCAGGTCGAGCCCCTCCTCCTCCGCCGTGGCGCGGCCGATGTCGAGCGCCTCGCGGTCGCGGTCGATGGCGGTGACCACGCAGCCGAGGCGCGCCGCCGCGAGGGCGTGGCGGCCGGCGCCGGAGGCGACGTCGAGCACCGTCATCCCCGGCTGCAGCAGCCACGTGTGCGAGGCGAGCCACACGCTGGGCGGGCCGGGGCGACGATCGAAGGAGGGGAGCATGGGGACGGGGTCGGGGACGGCGTCAGGCCGGGAGGCGGACGGCACGGACGCGGACTGCGTCGTGATCGGCGGCGGCATCGTGGGCACGAGCATCGCCCGCGATGTCGCGCGCCGCGGGCTGCGGGTGACGCTCGTGGAGCAGGGCGACCTCGCCGGCGGCACGAGCAGCGCCTCGAGCCGCCTGATCCACGGTGGCCTCCGCTACCTCGAGCACGGCGACCTCCGGCTCGTCTTCGAGGCGCTGCGCGAGCGGGCCATCCTGCTGCGGATCGCGCCGCACCTCGTGCGACCGCTCCCGTTCGTCATGCCGGTGCACCGGGGTGACCGGGTGGGACGCTGGAAGCTGGCCGTCGGCATGTGGCTGTACGATCTCCTCAAGGGATCGGGAAATCTGCCGCGCCACCGGATGCTCAGCAAGCGAGCGCTCCTGCGGCTCGAACCGGCCCTCGACGGGCCGGCCCTCCTCGGCGGCGCCCGCTACTACGACGCCCAGTGCGACGACGCCCGCCTCGCCATCGCCACCGCCCGCTCGGCGGCCGCCCACGGCGCCCGCATCCTCGTGCGCACCCGGGTCGACGCCCTCTGCACGTCCGGCGGCCGGGTGACGGGCATCAGTGCCACGGATCGCGAGACCGGCGCGACGACCACGCTCCTGGCGCGGGCCGTCGTGAACGCCACCGGCCCGTGGGCCGACACGCTCCGGCGCCTGGAGGACCCGGCGGCCCGCCCCGCCCTCCGGCCCACGCTCGGCGTGCACGTGGTGGTGCCGGGGCACCGGCTGCCGATCCAGTCGGCGGTGACGATCACCAGCCGCGTGGATGGCCGCGTCATGTTCGCCCTGCCATGGGCCGGGCAGGTGTACATCGGCACGACCGACACCGACTGGTCGGGCGACCCCGCCACCGTCGCGGCCGACGAGGCCGACATCATCTATCTACTCCGCTCGGCCAATGCCTGCTTCCCCGCGGCCCGGCTCGGGCCCGAGGACGTGGTGGCGACGTGGGCCGGGCTCCGGCCGCTGGTGAGCGATGCGGGCGCGGGCTCGACGGCGGCCGTCTCGCGGGAGCACGCGATCCTCGAAGGCCCAGGCGGCATGCTGTCGGTGGTCGGCGGCAAGCTCACCACCGCGCGCTCGATGGCGGCGGAGGTCGGCGACGCGGTGGCGCGGCGAGTGGCGGCGGGGCGCGGCGCACGCCCCGCCCCGCGCCCGCCGACCGACCGCGAGCCGCTCCCCGGCGGCGAGGCGGCCGACGTCCGGGGCCTGGCACCGCAGGGGATCGCCGCCGGCCTGCCCGAGGCGACGGTGCTGCACTGCCTCGGCCACTACGGCACGGAGGCCGCGGCGATCTTCCGCCTCGTGGAAGCCGACCGCTCGCTCGCCGAGCGCCTGCACCCCGACCACCCCGCCGTGGCCGCCGAGGTGCTGCACGCCGCGCGGCGGGAGTATGCGCGGTCGGTCGATGACGTGCTCACCCGCCGCCTGCACCTGCGCTATCTCACCGCCGATCGCGGGGCGGCGGCGGTGGAGCGCGTCGTGGCGCTGCTGGGCGACGAGCTGGGCTGGGACGGCGAACGGCGGCTGGCCGACGCGACGGCGTACCTGCAGGCGGTGCGCACGCCGTAGGACACCGCCCATCTCGGGCTATCATTCCGGGTTCCGCGCCGGGGGGCATGGTGCCCCTGCCGGGCGACGAAGGGAGACGCGCGTGGACGCGAACGTGTTCGAGACCGCCAACGCCGGTTTCGCGCAGGTCCTGTACGAGGACTGGCTGCGGGACCCGGCGTCCGTGTCGCCCGAGTGGCGGGCGCTGTTCGAGCAGGGGATGGCCGGCATCGCGCCGCCGACCGCGCCCGCCGCGCCCGCCGCGCCGGCGCATGCGCCTGCGGCCGCGACGCCCGCGGCCCCACCCGCGCCGCC
>JANRIU010000082.1:0-4942 GCA_033764615.1 Gemmatimonadales bacterium
CCGCGCCCGTCGCCGCTCCCGCCGCGACGCAGGCCGCGCCGGAGCCGGTCGCCGCCGCGCCGGCCCCCGCCGCCGCGGAGGCCGCGCCCACCGAGGCGCACGGTGGCAACGTGTCGGACTCGAGCGTGCGCGTGGACGTCACCCTGCTGGACCGGCTGATGACCCTCGTCGGTGAGCTCGTCCTCTCGCGCAACCAGATCCTCCAGTTCACCGGCCAGGCCGAGGACTCGGCGCTGCTCGCCGCGAGCCAGCGGCTGAACCTGATCACGACCGAGCTGCAGGAGGGCGTCATGAAGACGCGCATGCAGCCGATCGGGAACGTGTGGGCGAAGTTCCCCCGCGTCGTCCGCGACCTCTCGCGCAGCCTCGGCAAGCAGGTGGCGCTCGAGATGGAGGGGAAGGAGACGGAGCTCGACAAGTCGCTCGTCGAGGCGATCAAGGATCCGCTCACGCACATGGTCCGCAACAGCGTCGACCATGGCATCGAGCGGCCCGAGGCGCGCGTGGCGAAGGGCAAGCCCGCGGAGGGGACGCTGCGCCTGCGCGCGTACCACGAGGGCGGCCAGGTCATCGTCGAGATCATCGACGACGGCGGCGGCATCGACCCCGAGCGGATCCGCCGCAAGGCGATCGAGAAGGGCGTGATCACCGCGGAGCAGGGGAGCCGGATGGCCGACCGCGAGATCCAGGCGCTCATCTTCGCGCCCGGCTTCTCGACGGCGGAGCAGGTCACGAACGTCTCGGGCCGGGGCGTCGGCATGGACGTCGTGAAGACGAACATCGAGAAGATCGGCGGCTCCGTCGACGTCCACTCGGTGCCCGGCGAGGGCACGACGCTCAAGATCAAGATCCCCCTCACGCTGGCCATCATCCCGGCCCTCACGGTCGCGACCGGTGGCGAGCGCTTCTGCATCCCGCAGGTGAGCCTCGTGGAGCTCGTGCGCGTCGACCCCGCGGACGGCGCGCAGCGCGGCATCGAGCGCATCCATGGCGCGCCGGTGTACCGGCTCCGGGGCCAGCTGCTGCCGCTGTGCGACCTCGCCGACGAGCTCGCCATCCCGTCGCGCCGCGAGGCGGATGGCGCGTTGAGCATCGTCGTGCTGCAGGCCGACGGCCGCCAGTTCGGCCTGATGGTCGAGGAGGTGCACGACACGGAGGAGATCGTCGTCAAGCCGCTCGGCAACCACTTCGCCGGCATCCCGGTGTTCGCGGGGGCGACGATCATGGGCGACGGCCGCGTGGCGCTGATCCTCGACGTCCTCGGCCTCGCGCAGCGCGCGCGGGTGCTGGGCGGCGAGCGCGAGCGGCAGCGCCGGCTCGGCGCGGCCGACGCCGCGGCCGCGGCGGCGGGGCAGGAGGAGCGCCAGAGCTTCCTCGTCTTCGGCGTCGGCGTGGACCGGCGGATGGCGATGCCGCTCGCCGCGGTGCAGCGGCTGGAGGAGCTGGAGCCGGGCAGCGTCGAGTGGGCGGGTGACCAGGAGGTCGTGCAGTACCGCGGCGAGCTGCTGCCGCTGCTGTGGCTCTCGCGCATCATGGGCGTCGCCTCGTCCGCCGAGGCCGGGGCCAAGCTGCAGGTGGTGGTGTACGCCGAGGGGGGCCGCCAGGTCGGGCTCGTGGTCGACTGCATCCACGACATCGTGGAGGAGGCGGTCACGCTGCACCACCCCGTGCGGCGGCCGGACCTCACCGGCACGGCCGTCATCCAGCAGCGGGTGACGGATCTCGTGGACGTGCGGGCCGTCGTGCGTGACGCGCGGCCCTGGCTGTTCGAGGACGCCCGGACGGAGGCGGTGGCCTGAGATGAGCGAGCGCACGCAGTTCTGCACCTTCACGGTGGGTGGCCTGTTCTTCGGGCTCGAGGTGCGCGCGGTGCAGGAGGTGATCCGCGCGCAGCAGCTCACCCGCGTCCCCCTCAGTCCGCCGGTGATCCAGGGGCTGATCAACCTGCGTGGCCAGATCGTCACGGCCGTCGACCTGCGGCTCCGGCTCGACCTGCCGCCGCGCGCGGCGGGCGAGGCGCCGATGACGATCGTCGTGCAGACGCACGAGGGACCGGTGGCCTGCCTGGTCGACGAGATCGGCGACGTGGTGGACGTGGACGAGGCGTGGTTCGAGCGGCCGCCGGAGACGCTGCAGCCGTCGCTCCGCGCGCTGATCCCGGGCGCGTACAAGCTCCCCGACCGCCTCCTGCTCATCCTCGACACCGAGCGGGCCCTCTCCGCCGCGGCCATCAGCGCCTGACGGCGCCCCCGGCCGCATGATCCGCGTCCTCGTCGTCGACGATTCCGTCCTGCTGCGCCAGATGGTGCAGCAGGTCGTGGACGCGCAGGTCGGCATGCGCGTCGTCGGCAGCGCGGCCGACGGCGCGCTCGGGCTGCAGCGCCTCGAGGCGACGCGACCCGACGTGGTGCTGCTCGACCTCGACATGCCCGAGGTCAGCGGCTACGAGGTGCTCGAACGCGCGCGCGCCAGGGGCTGCGACGCGCGCTTCCTCGTCTTCAGCGGTCGCCTGGAGACCGGCGGCCCCGAAGTCGTGGCGTGCCTCAACCTCGGCGCCGCCGACGTGGTGGCGAAGCGCCACTCCGGCCAGCGCATGACCGATGCGCTCGCGTGGATGGAGCGCGAGCTCGTGCCGCGAATCCGCGCGCTGGGCGGGGCCGCCCCCGCGACGGGCGCGACGAGGGCCCCGGCGGCCGCCGCGACGCCCCCGGCCGCCCGCCCAGCTGCCAGCCGACCGCCATTGGCCCCGCGCCTGTCCCTCCCCGCCGTCGCCTCGCGACCGCCGGCGCCCGCCATCGGCCTGCCGCCGCTCGCGTCCGAGCCCGTGCGCCTCCTCGTCGTCGGCGCATCGACGGGCGGTCCGGCGGCCGTCGAGACGTTCCTCGAGGGGCTGCCCGACGACTTCCCGGCGCCGATCCTCGTCGTGCAGCACATGCCCGCCGAGTTCACGCGCCACTTCGCCGCGGCCCTCGACCGGCGCCTGCGCTTCACCGTGCGCGAGGCGGCGGACGGCAGCACGGCGCGCGCCGGCCAGGTCTGGATCGCCCCGGGTGACCACCACCTCACCGTCGGCGGCACGCGGCAGGCACCGGTGCTGCGCCTCGACCAGGGGCCGCCCGAGCACTCGTGCCGGCCGGCGGTGGACCCGCTCTTCCGGAGCGCGGCCGCGCTCTTCGGCGGCTCCGCGGTCGGCGTGGTGCTGACGGGGATGGGCCACGACGGCGGGGCCGGCGCCGTGGCGCTTCGGCAGGCCGGTGCCACCGTGCTGGCGCAGGACGAGGGGAGCAGCGTGGTCTGGGGCATGCCGGCGTCCGTCGTGCAGGCCGGCGTGGCGGCGTTGCAGGCACCGCCCGACCTGCTCGCCGCCGAGGTGGCGCGGCTCGTGCAGCGTCGCGGCAGCATCCGGGCGAGCGCCTGATGCCGCGGCTCAAGGCGCCCGCGCCGGCCGCCGATAATCGGGGTTCCACCGTGGCCCCCGGGCCGGAGCTGCACCAGCCATGCGCATCCTGATCGCCGAGGACGATGCCGTCTCCCGCACCCTGCTCAAGGGGCTGCTGGAGCGCTTCGGCTTCGAGGTGCTCGTCACCTCGGGTGGCCACGAGGCCTGGGAGCGGTTCCAGCGCGAGCGGCCGAAGCTGGTCATCACTGACTGGCTGATGCCGGACCTCGACGGCCTCGAACTCACCCGCCGCATCCGCGCCGACCGGGCGCACCACCGGTACGTCTACGTGATGGTGCTGACCGCGCAGAGCGGGAAGCGCTCGTACATGGAGGGCATGAACGCCGGCGCCGACGACTTCCTGGTGAAGCCGTTCGACCCGGACGAGCTGCTGGCGCGGCTGCGCGTGGCGGAGCGCGTGCTCAAGCTCGAGGACGAGCTGTCGCGCATCGAGGCGCTGCTGCCGACCTGTCCCGACTGCCGCAAGCTGAAGCAACCCGACGGCTCGTGGGTGCCGCTCGGCCGCGCCGCCGTGAAGGCGCCGGCGTCGAGCCGCCCCATCTGCCCCGACTGTAGCCGCGACCGCGGGCGCCGAGCGCTCGACGGCCTGTCCCGGCCCGCGTGAGCGGCCGTCCGTCCGGAGGAGGCAACCCGTGCGTGCCCTGATCGTCGATGACTCCCGCGCCATCCGCGCCATGGTCGGCCGCATCATGGCCGAGCTCGGCTTCGAGACGATCGACGCCGGCGACGGCCGCGCGGCGCTCGAGCGCCTCGAGCAGGGTCCGACGCCGGACGTCTGCCTCGTCGACTGGAACATGCCGGTCATGAACGGCATCGAGTTCGTGCAGGCCCTGCGGGCCGACCCGCGCTGGGCCGACGTGAAGGTGGTCATGGTGACGACCGAGACCGAGGTGTCGCAGATGGTCCGCGCCCTCGAGGCCGGCGCCAACGAGTACGTCATGAAGCCGTTCACGCGGGACGTGATCCGGGAGAAGCTGGGGCTGCTCGCGCTGGACGTGGCCTGACGCATGGCGCCCATCCGCGTCCTCCTGGTCGATGATGCCGTCGTGGTCCGGCGGATGCTCACCGACCTGCTCACCGCCGAGCCCGACATCGAGGTGGCCGGGACCGCGCCCAACGGGCGCGTCGCCCTCGCCAAGCTCGACCAGCTCGCGCCCGACCTCGTCGTGCTCGACGTCGAGATGCCGGAGATGGACGGCCTGCAGACGCTGCGCGAGCTGCGCCAGCGCCGGCCGCGGCTCCCGGTGATCATGTTCAGCACGCTCACCGAGCGCGGCGCCGCGACCACGCTGGAGGCGCTCAGCCTCGGCGCGTCCGACTACCTCACGAAGCCGACCAACTCCGGCAGCGTGCTGCTCGCCGCGCAGTCGGTGCGCGAGCAGCTGCTGCCGAAGATCCGCGGCCTCACGGGGCGCGTGGCGCCTGCGGCGGCGGCGCCGCGCGCGCCGTCGGCCGCCGCCGCGCCCGCCCCGAAGCCGGGCG
>JANRIU010000084.1:0-29423 GCA_033764615.1 Gemmatimonadales bacterium
CCGCGCCCCCGCGCCCGCCCAGGCCGCCGAAGCCGGTGGCCGCCACCGCAACGGCGCCGCGCTGATCGTTTCAGGCAATCTTCAGCGGCGTGGGGATAGGATGCGCGCCATCCCCGTCCCCACGGATGCCTCGCATGCGCACCCTCGTCGTGTCCCGTCGCCTCGCCCTCGCCGCGCTCCTCGTGCCCGCGCTCCTTCCGGCCCAACAGCAGTTCACGAAGGCGAAGGCGGGCACGAGCTGGGCGATCGACACCGAGCACTCCGAAGTCACGTTCCGCATCCGGCACATGATGGGCCGGGTGCGTGGACGGTTCAACGACTGGTCGGGCACCGTGGTGACCGACGGCAGGGACTGGTCGCGCGGGACGGTGAACGTGCGGATCCAGGTGAAGTCGATCGACACCGGCAACCCCGCGCGCGACAACGACCTCCGCTCCGAGCGCTTCTTCTGGGAGGCGAAGCACCCGCTGATCACGTTCGAGTCGACCGGGATCCTCGCGACCGACAGCGAGATCGAGATGGGCGGGCTGCTGACGATGCGTGGCGTGACGAAGCGGGTGACCCTCAAGGGGCAGTACCGCGGCATCGCGAAGGGCCCGGACGGCCGCGAGCGCGTCGCCTTCGACGGCGTGACGCTCGTCAACCGCAAGGACTTCGGCCTGACCTGGAACCAGGTGCTCGAGTCGGGCGCGATGATCGGCGACGTGGTGGAGATCGAGATGGCGATCGAGGCGGTGAAGCAGGGCTGAGCCCCGCCCCCCGGACGTGCGACGCCCCCCGGTCCAGGCTTCCGGGGGGCGTCGCCCGTTCCGGGCCTCCTTCCGCGTCGATCAGTTGCCGATGACGAACGACAGCCTCTGCTTCGTGAGCTGCCGGACCTTCGTCCCGTTGAGCTTCGCCACGGTGAAGCGGCTGCCGAGGATCGCGTCCTTCGCGTTGGGCGCGAAGAGCGGATGCGTCGCCGCCTCCACCTGCAGCGAACCGGGCTCGGCCTTGCCGAGCGTGTCGATGATGAACTTGAGCACGACCGAGCCCTGGATCCCCGCCGCCTGCAGCTGCGGCGGATACTTGGGTGACGGCTGGAACAGCGGCGTGGCGGGCTCGTCGATGTCCTCGTAGCGGTACGCGGTGGTGGCGATCTCCTCGGCGCTCACCGCGCCGGTGCCGCCGACGATGCCGCTGAAGACGCCACCCTCGGCGCCGACGCCGCTGAAGTTGCGCGCATCCAGCGCCTTCTGGTTGATGTCGACCGGCGGGATCGTGGTCGGCACCTCGGTCAGCGCCTGGATCGTCTGGAACCCCTTCGGCGGCGGATTGGCCGACACGATGACCTCGCGATCGTCCTGCGGCTTCTCGGGCTCGGGCTTGGGCTGCTCGACCGCCGACTTCGGCAGGAAGATGAGGTCCTCGGCGTTGATCTCCTTCACCGCGCGCGCCGCCGCGCCCGCCGTCGCCTGCACCGCGCCGGCGATGATGATCGCGTGGAGCACCATCGACGACATCGTCTGGTGCGGGCGCGTGAAGCGACCGGGATCGCTGAGCATGAGCCCACGCCCGAACTCGACGTGCCGCGGCCCATGCGGCCGCCCGAGGCCGGCCGCCCGTTCCGAGGCGATGTGCGCGGGGGCGGGCTTCAGCGAGTTCGCCGCGGCCTCGGCCATGGCGGTGCGATGCGCGGCGAGCACCGGATCCGGCTCGGTCGGCCGGACCGTGTGGGGGAGAAGGGGAGTGACCATGTGGCCGCCTGGAAGGGGTGTCTGGATCGACAGTAGGGCGGCGGCCTTGACGGTCCGGCGAAGGAGGAGTGAAAGCGCTCCTCATGAATGGCCGGCCCCCGCTTCACGGCGGACTCACGCTCCCTTCATCCGCGAACGGCGATCATGATGGCGCATCGTGCGAAGCCGAACCGGCAACGGAACAGGCGACGGGCGGTGTCTCTCTCCTCAGGTTTCGTCGACCGCCAGATCGGCGAAGCCGCACCCCAGGGTGGTTGGACCCTGGGGTGCACTTTTTCCGGGGGCTTGTTGCGAACAGTTTCCCGGAAAGATGAGGGGCGGGGCGATGTCGCCCCGCCCCGTGGCGGATCCGTCCCGCAGGCCGCGCGGCGGCCTACTCCTCCCAGCTCTCCTCGCCCTCCTCGTCGGGCAGGTCGTCCACCTCGACCACGCGGAAGAAGTCGCGCTGCGAGGCGCGCTGCGCGGCCGTCGACTGCGCCACGGCGCCGATCAGCTCGCGCCGCACGCGCACGCGCGAGCCGTGCACGTCGACGAACGTGACCCACTTGCGGCCGAACGGCCGGTCCAGCTCGGACTCGATGAAGCGCGCCATGTCCACGGACACGCAATAGCTGCCGAACGGGCCGCTGACCACGAAGTAGTCGCCCGGGATCTCCG
This sequence comes from Gemmatimonadales bacterium, assembly GCA_033764615.1. Lineage (GTDB taxonomy): Bacteria > Gemmatimonadota > Gemmatimonadetes > Gemmatimonadales > GWC2-71-9 > JANRIU01. The sequence continues at coordinate 2,394 of JANRIU010000084.1, forward strand.
GGAGACGGTCGTGCAGCGGGGAGGCGGCGTCGGTCACGGGCGGGCCTGCAGGGTCCTGCGGGAAAACGGGCTGGCCGGCGGCGCCGGAGCGGAGGGTGAAAGTATGCCCCCGCCCCGGCGCGTCAAGGTTTCGGCCATCCTACGGCTGGAGCGCCTGCTTCGACTCGACGCGGACGATGAACAGCCCGCCGTTCATGTCGGCCGTGTAGATGAGCCCGTCGCGGACGATGGCGCCCCACGTCATGGGCGCCATGGGCAGCATGCCGCGGCGGTCGGCCGTCATCACGTGCGCGATCTCGCGCCCCTGCGCGAGCAGGTCGCCGCGGAGCTCGCCCGCGATGTCGATCACGCGGAGGCCGCCCTGGTAGTCGCCCAGGTACAGCGTGTCGCCGGCCACCCAGACGTTGTGCGCGCCGCCGTCCTTCGGCTCGTACCAGGCGACGAGCTTCGGCTTGAGCAGGTCGGAGACGTCCACCACGTGCAGGCGGCCGTACGCGCGGCCGAGGCCGAGCGGCCCGCCCTCCCAGCTGGACTTCGCCGCGAAGACCTCGTCGCCGAGGAAGACGTAGTTGCCGTGCCGCCACGCGGTGTGCGTGCCGCGGATGAAGCCGGGGCCGCCGACCGCCTCCACGTCCTTGTACAGCGCGTTCAGGTCGTACTTCACCTGCGAGACGAACACGGGATTGTCGGGGCGGCCCCCCTTCACGCCGTTGCCGACGTCGAGGATGATCAGCCCGTCGTTCCAGTAGCTCACGTAGGCGAGTCCGTCCTGCACGTCCACGTCGTGCAGGCTGCGCCCCGTCTCGCCCGGCGTCTCCCAGCGCGCCACCTGCTTCGGCTTGTAGGGGTCGCGGATGTCGATGACACGCAGCGAGCCGGTGGCGTCGTCGGTGAGGTAGACGTGGCCGCGGTAGACGAACGTCGAGTGCACGCCGCCGCTCACCGTCTCGGTGAACTCCGCGACCGGCTTCGGGTGGAGCGGATCCTCGAAGGAGAGGATGACGATACCGTTCTTGCGGTTGCTCGCGCCCTCGCGCGTCATGACGCCGAACTTCCCGTCCTCGGTCGTCATGATGTCGTTGACGGTGCGCGCGTCGACGACGACGGAATCCGTGATGCGCGGCGACGCGGGGTCGGCGAGGTCGAGCGCGTAGACGATGCCGGGGCCGAGCGTGGCGAGGTAGCCCGCCTTGCCGTTGGGATGCAGCCAGAACTCGGTGGCATGGTGCGGGATCGGGAGCCGGCCGACCATGGTGGCGGGGCGCGTCGCCTCGCGCGGGCGGACGGTGATGACCGCCTCCGCCTGCACCGCGCCGACGGTGGCCAGCACGCGATAGGTGCCGGGCCGCTCGGCGACGAAGCCGCCGTCGGCGTCGATGGACGCCCCGCCGCCCCCGGCGAGCGACCACTCGGGCTCGATCCCGGGCGCCGCGCGCCCGCCGCGCTCCTCGGCGGCGAAGGCGAGGCGCACCACGTCACCCGTGCGCACCGTCGCCTGCGCGGGGCGCACCGTGGCGCGCTCGAGGCGCGTGGCGGCGACGGTGACCGTCACGGCCTGCGCCACCCTGCCGACCCGCGCGGTGATCGTCGCGCGGCCGGGCGCGAGGGCGCGCACGCGCCCCGCCGGCGACACCGCCGCGACGGCCGGCGCGCTCGACGTCCACGTCACCTCGTCCTCGCGGGGATCGCCCTCGCGGCTTCGCGGCGTCGCTGCCAGCACGCGCGACTGGCCGGTCACGAGGGTGACGCCGGCCGGTGCCACGTCGAGCCGCGCGAGCGGCCCCGGCAGCACCTGCACCGTCACGAACTCCGTCTTCGAGGCCCCGGGCACCGCCACGCGCGCCGCCGCCACCAGGGAGCCGGTGCTGCGCGCCACGACGAGGCCGGTCGAGTCGACCCGGCCCTCCATCCGTCCGCCGGCCTGGAACCAGCGCACCACGGCGCCCGGCAGCGGCCGCCCGTCGGCGCCGATCGCCGTCGCCTCGAGGCGCAGCGAGTCGCCCGGCGTCAGGCGCACGGTGGACGCGGGCGAGACCTGCACCCGGGCGATGGGGCCGGCGGGCGCGGGAGCGGGCTGCTGGAGCAGCAGGGCGAGCAGGAGCACGATCGGCCTCGGGACGGGGTGGTCGTGGAGGATGCATCAGATCGGCCGCAGGCGATAGAGGGGGGCCGTCGCAGGCTGGATGACGACCGTGCGCCGCTCCGGGCGCTCGACGCGCACGTACTCGCCCGTGGGCGTCCACGGGCCGTCGAGCCGATCCGCCGACTCGATGGCGTACACGAGGCCCGGCACGAACGCCGCCGTGGTGCCGGAGAGCCGGCGCGTCGCGGCGTCCCACGCGAGCGAATCGCGCCGCCACGGGCTCGCCAGCGGCTCCCCCGCGAAGTTCCCCTCGCCCGGCATCATCACCGACTTCCAATACGCCTCGATGACGGGTGCGCCCCGCAGGTAGTGCCCGAGGAGCACCGTCGGGCTCGGGAACTTCGCGGTGATGTTGCACGGCTCCCACGCCGTGCCGTAGCTGGCCGTGACCCCGCGGTCGAGCCAGTCGAGCACGGTGTACTGGTCGCCATCGTCGACCGAATCGGCGTGGACGCGCATCCGCCCGCCCACCGACGTGAGGTGGTCGGCGACCGCGCCCGGGAGGAACCGGTTGGAGCCGATGCGGGGCACCCGCGGGAGGCCGGTGAAGTAGAAGAGCACGCCGCGGCGATCGGTGACGAGGTCGGTGCCGGTGCCCGCCGCGTTGTCGACGTAGCGCAGCGCGAGCCCCGGCATCGCCGCCCAGCGCTGCACCGCCGCCTGGAAGTCGGGCCAGCGGACGTTGCGCGCGCGGTCGGTGGTGCGCACGAACCACCCCTCGCCGGCGGGGAGCGTGCCGTCGCTCGCCACCCCGCGGTCGATGAGCGCGCGCACGGCCACCACGTCGCGGCCCGCCAGCATCATCGCCGGGCGCAGGCGGTGCGCCAGCCACGGCAGGTGCGAGGGCGAGTCGTAGAACGGCGAGCGCTGCGTCGGCCGGCACGCCCCCGGATCCCGCCCGTTGCACCAGCGCGGGTCGTAGCCGAACGCCCACGCCGACGTCATCCCCATGCACTCGACGCGGTGCGGCTCCGTCCACGTGAGCGCGAAGGCCTGCACCCGCGGCGACAGCCGCGCGGAGACCTCGGCGTGCACCCGCAGGAACTCGCCGAGCGGCATGGCGCCGCCGGGCGGCGCCGGGTCGAACGCCACGCTCGCCACGTTGGCGAACGGGATGCCGCGCTTGGCGATGTAGTAGGAGGCGACCGCGACCGACTGCGGATCCCTGGTGTTGATGACGACCGCCAGCTCCTGCGGCCCGAGGCCGCTCGGCGGGAGGAAGAGCTGGGGCGGCGGAGGCGGGGCGAGGAGGGCGAGGAGGAGCGCCGCAGGCATGCCCGGAGTGTAGCGGCGGCGGGCCGGGCCCCGCCGCCGCCACAGGGCTCAGCGCACGTTGGGGCCGGACGGCTTCCCCAGCGCGTCGGCGATCGTCTCGCCGATCGTGACGGGGTTCGCGCGCCGCCAGGCGATGTGCGCCGTGCGCTGCTGGTGCGCCGCCCGAAGCCACGCCAGCCGCCGCTCGCTCGCCTGGTGCGCGGCCACGTGCGGCCCGGGCCGACCATCGGCCGCCCGCTCGAGCTCCGCCATGCGCGCCAGGATCGGCAGACGCCGCTCCTCGCACGCGAGCGCCACCTCCACGTCATGCAGCGTGGCGGGATGCACGCCGATCCCCGCCAGCTCCAGCATCTCGTTGATCATGCTCGTCCTCCGGTGGTTCCGTCGCGCGGCGCGGACGGAAATCGGCCGGGGCACGCGCGATACTCCGCGTACCCCGGCCGACCGGAAAGGAGCCGGACCGCGCTCAGCGCGACGCGTACCGGAACGTGAACTTCTGCTCCGCCATCCGCGCCTCGGCCTGCGGCGTGAAGCGCGTCCGCACGAGCGCCTTGACCGCGGAGTTGACGAAGGCGGGATGGCTCGCCTCCACGACCTTCACCGAGCTCCGCTGCACCCGCCCGTCATCCGCGATGACGAAGCGCAGGCGCACGGCGCCGCTCTGGCGCTGGTCGGCCATGGCGACCGGGTACTGGGGCCGCGCCTGCGCGACCGGCGCGGTGGCCGAGAGCTCCGGCAGCGTACCGGGCGCCACCGACTGGGCCTGCGCGACGGCCGGCAGGAGGGCGAGGACCACGAGGGCGGCGAGACGGCGAGCGAGCGAGTGCGACATGGGAACCTCCGGGCTGGCTGCGCCGTCCGTGGCGGTGATATCACCGTGACGCACGGTGACGCTATCGTGACATTAACACACATTAGCGTGACATTGCCGTGACGTGCAAGAGGAAAGCCCTGTAACGGCAAGGCGTTACACAAAGGGCCCGGCAACGCCGGGCCCTCATGACCGTGACACACCGTGACAAATGCCCGTCAGCTGCCCTTCTCGGCCTCTGCCTTCAGGTTGGCCAGCCCGGCGTCGAAGTCCTTCCCCACCATGCCCGGCATGAGCAGCCCGAACCAGCCGCCCAGCGGTCCTCCGCCCATGTCCGCGTCCATGCTCCACGTCACCCTCGTGCCCGTGCCGCTCGGCTCGAGCACGAGCGCCCCGGTCGACGGCTGCATCCCCTCGAACCGGAGTTCGTAGCCGACGCGCCGGCCGGGCTCGGCGGCCGTGAGCGTCATGGCGCCGTTCCCTTCGCTCTTGCTGGTCCAGGCCCACGCCGCGCCGACGCCGCTCTCGGGTCCGCTCCACGTGATCGTCATGGCGGGATCGCGGCGATTCCAGACCGACCAGCGCGGCCACGCCTTCGGCGCCACGAGGAGCGGGTAGATGGCGTCGGGCGGTGCCTTGATCTCGGTGGAGCGGGCGAGGGAGACCTTCGACGGCAGCACGAAGCCGAGGGCGAGCAGCACGAACAGCAGCACGGCGAGGGTGATCAGGACACGCTTCAGCACGGAAGCACTCCTCGGAGGAGGGACCTCAGAAGCATACGGGCGCGCCGATCGGCGCGCCCGTGTGAGGCGGTGCGTGTCCGTCGTGGCGGCGCTACTCGACGCGCGGCTGCGGCGGCTCGAGCCCGCAGGCGTCGCCCTCGTCCATCACGGCGTTGGAGAAGTCCCAGACGTAGGTGTTCGCGCCCGGCGCCGTGAAGGTGCCGTCGACCGGCACCGCCTGGTACGGCGCCCAACCGGCGGCGCGCGAGGCCGCGGTATCGGTCGTGAACACGACGACGACGCGGTCGGTGCCGGACGTCGGCGTGATGGGCGCGCCGTCGCGGCCGCGCCAGCGCGGCTCGTCGGGGTTGCCGCCGCGGTAGATGTCGATGGCGTACTCGGTGCCCGCCGCGCAGGCGCCGCCGCTGGTGCCGGGAGTGAACGCGACCGAGTCGGCCATCTCGATCAGCAGGCAGCGATACGTGCCACCGGGGACGGCACCGCGCGCGAGCACGGGGTCCTTGAGCAGGTCGAAGCTGCGGCCACCGTCGTACTGGCTCACCGCGACCGGACTGGCGCAGCTCGCCGAGGTGCTGAGCCAGACACCGTGCACGAACAGCTTCGCGCTCGTCGGCGTGCCGACGACGGTCGGCTCGCCCGGCTGCGCGCGCACGGCCTTCAGGGTCGCCGCGCCGCCCGCGCGCAGGCCGCGGCCGGTGAGTTCGTAGTCGGTACCCTTGAGCGCCGGATCGACGGAGGTGCCGTCGCCGCAGGCGGCGAGCAGCAGGAGGACGGGCAGGCAGGACCGCAGGGACATGGCGTGCGCACCGGTGTTCAGGGTTCGCAGGCGTCCGTGCCCGCACGTGATGAGGTATCGGTGCGGCAGATGGGGGAGTTGAGGTGGGCCGGGGGCCGGGAGCCGGGAGCCGGGAGCCGGGCAGGGAGCGTGGCGATGCCGCCAGTCCGCTCGTCCGCCCCCCCGGGTCCGCCCTACTCCGCGAGCGCCCCCTTCGTCTCGCGCATCGTGACGTACACCAGCAGCGACGCCGCGATGACGGCCGTCACGTACCACGCGAACCACCCCTCGCGCCCGATCGACTTGAGCCAGAGCGCGAGGTACTCGGCGGTGCCACCGAACAGCGACACCGCGACGGCGTACGGGAAGCCGACGCCGAGCGCGCGCACCTCGGTGGGGAAGAGCTCGGCCTTCACCACGGCGTTGATCGACGTGTAGCCGGCCGTGACGGCCAGCGCGAGCACGAGCAGCCCGAACGCCTCGGCGCCGCTCCCGGCCGAACCGAGCGCGCGGAGCAGCGGCACGGTGCCGAGGGTGCCGAGCACGCCGAAGGCGATCAGGACCGGGCGGCGGCCGATGCGGTCCGAGAGCGCGCCGACGAGCGGCTGCAGCAGCGCGAAGACGAGCAGCGACCCCGCGGAGACGCCGCTGGCGAGCGCGCGGTCCATGCCGGCGGTGTTCACGAGGTACTTCTGCGCATACGTCGTGAACGTGTAGAACGCGAGCGTGCCACCGGCGGTGAGGCCGAAGACGAGCGCCACGGCGCGCGGGTGCGCCAGCAGCGCGCGGAGCGTCCCCGCCGGCGCGCCGCGGCGCGCGCGCGCCGCCTCGAAACTCGCCGTCTCGTCGAGCGCGCGCCGCAGGCCGAACGCGACGACGGCGTTCGCGGCGCCGATCACGAACGGGATCCGCCAGCCCCAGGCCGAGAGCTCGGCCGGCGAGAGCCACCGCTGGAGCACGAGCAGCACGCCGAGCGCCAGGAGCTGCCCGGCGATCAGGGTGACGTACTGGAAGCTCGACCAGAAGCCGCGGTGCTGGTGGCTCGCGCGCTCGCTGAGGTAGGTGGCCGAGGCGCCGTACTCGCCGCCGATGGAGAGCCCCTGCACCAGCCGCGCGACCAGGAGCAGCGCCGGCGCGGCGCGGCCGATGGCGTCGTACGTCGGCAGCACGGCGATCGCGAGCGATCCCGCGCACATGAGGAGCACCGAGAGCGTGAGCGCCGCTCGGCGGCCGCGCCGGTCGGCGTAGGCGCCGAAGAGCCAGCCGCCGACGGGGCGCATGAAGAAGCCCGCGGCGAAGACGGCGGCGCTGCCGAGGAGGCTCGCGGTCGGGTCGGCGGCGGGGAAGAAGGCGCCGGAGAAGTACAGGGCGAACGCCGAGTAGGCGTACCAGTCGTACCACTCCACGAGGTTGCCGACGGCCCCGCCCACGATGGCGCGGAGGCGGGCGGCGGCGGAGGGGGGCGCGCTGGGCACGGGGCGGGAAGCATCGCGCCCCGGGCCCGCCCGCGCCAGTCGCCCTCAGCCCCCCAGCGCCGCGATCACCTCGGCGGCGGTCTCGGCGCCGGAGAAGTTCTGCTGGCCGGTCACGAGGTTCCCGTCGCGCACGGCGAATCCGCGCCAGCAGCCCGCCTGCACGAAGTTGGCACCGAGGGCCCGGAGTTCGTCCTCGATGCGCCACGGCATGACGTGCTGGTCCGGGCCGAGGAGGCCCATGCCGCGGACGGCCGCGTCGGCGAAGTCCTCCTCCACGTTCGCGAAGCCGGTCACCGTGCGCCCCTTCACCAGCAGCTCGCCGTCGGTGCCGCGCGCGTAGCGGAGGATGGCCACCCCGTGGCAGAGCGCCGCGGTGACCTTGCCGGCCTCGAGGAACCGGGCGAAGCGCTCGTGCAGCGTGGTCGCGGCCGCGAAGGTGAACATGGGAGCCTGCCCGCCCGCGACGACCATCGCGTCGAACGCGTCGACGTCGAGCGCGGCGACCGGGGCCGTCTCCTCCACCAGCCTCGCGAGGGCGGGGGTGTGCACGAACCCCATCGTGATGAGGTCCGAGGCGGAGTAGCCGGACGGGTCGCGGGGGTCCGAGAAGGCGTCCGCCTCGCAGCGGCCGCCCAGCGGCGAGAACAGCTCGACCTGGTAGCCGCGCTCGGTGAACGCGTACCACGGATGCGTGAGCTCCGACCACCAGAAGCCGACGGGCCATCCGGTGGTGGTGGAGACGGCGGGGTTGGAGAGGACGATGGCCACGCGCTTCGGGCGCGCGCGATGGACGGGATTCGGGTCGCGGAGGGACATGGGATCCCGGGGGAGGAGGGGCGGACTGGCGGACTGGAGCACCTGGGCGCAACTTCGGCGGCAAGGTTTCCTGCGACAAGTACGTACCTCGCGGTGCAGTAGGCACCTCCTGGTACCTGTGTGCGCCGCCCGTCCCGCCGCCGCCCGAGGAGCTCCGCATGCCGCGTGCGCCCGCCGCCACCGACCCGTTCCTCGCGCGCCCCGGCAGCGCGCTGGTCCTGGGGCTGCTGGCGGACAAGTGGACGATCCCGGTGATCCACGCGCTGGCGCGGGGGACGCGCCGCACGGGGGAGCTGCGGCGCGGGCTGGCGGGGGTGTCGCAGAAGGTGCTGACCCAGACGCTGCGGCGGCTGGAGGCGCACGGGCTGGTGGAGCGGACGGTGCACCCGGAGGTGCCGCCGCGGGTGGAGTACGCGCTGACGGCGCTCGGGCGCTCGCTGGACGAGCCGCTGGCGCGGATCTGCGCGTGGGTGGAGCGGCACGGCGGGGCGCTGCAGCGGGCGCGGGGGCGCGCCGGCGGCGCGTCCCCCCGGTAGCGACGGCGCTACTGCACCGCCTGCATCATCCCGAAGATCGGCAGGTACATGCTGACCACCATGCCGCCGACGATCGCGCCGAGGACGACGATCATGATCGGCTCCATGAGCGAGAGCAGCGAGCCGACGGCGACGTTGACCTCCTCGTCGTAGAAGTCGGCGATCTTGCTCAGCATCTCGTCGAGGCCGCCGGTCTGCTCGCCGACGGAGATCATGCTGATGACCATCGGCGGGAAGACGCCCGACTTCTCGAGCGGGCCGGCGATCGTCTCGCCGCCGGCGATGGAGGCGCGGCTCTCGAGCACCGCGTCCTGGATGACGCGGTTGCCGGCCGTCTTCGCGGTGATCTCGAGGCCGTCGAGGATGCTCACGCCCGAGCTGATGAGCGTGCCGAGCGTGCGCGTGAAGCGGCTCACGGCCGACTTGCGGATCAGGTCGCCCAGGACGGGCGTCCGCAGGAGGAAGCCGTCGACCTTCTTCTGGCCGACGGGCGTGGCGTAGTAGCGCTGGAGGCCGATGATGATGGCGGCCGCGCCCGCGATGAGCGCCCACCAGAAGCCGCGGAGGAAGCTGGAGAGGCCGATGACGATGCGCGTCGGCAGCGGCAGCTCCATGCCCGACTCGGCGAACATGCTCTGGAAGATCGGGATGACGAAGATGAGCAGCACCGCCACGGCGCCGCCGGCGACGGTGAAGATGACGCCCGGGTACACCATGGCGCCCTTCACCTTGCGCACGAGCTGGTCGTTCTTCTCGAGGAAGCCGGCGAGGCGGTTGAGGATCGTGTCGAGGATGCCGCCCGCCTCGCCGGCGGCGACCATGTTCACGTAGAGCGCCGGGAAGACCTTTGGATGCCGGCTGAACGCGTCGGCGAGCGTCTGGCCGGACTCGACGTCGAACACCACCTGCTTGGTGGTGTCGCGGAGCAGCTTGTTCTCCGACTGCTGCGCGAGGATGTTGAGCGACTGCACGAGCGGCAGGCCGGAGTTGATCATCGTCGCGAACTGGCGCGTGAAGATCACGACGTCGCGGGTGCCGACGCCGCCGCCGCCGATGTTGATGTTGAAGCCGCCCTTCTTCTCGCGGAGCGTGACGAGGACGAGCTTGTTCTTCCGCAGGTACGGGACGACGTCCTCCTGCTTGGGGACGTCGACCTCGCCCTTCTGGATCTGGCCCCTGGTGTCGCGCGCGGTGTACTCGAACGTCGGCATCGTCCCTCCGGGAAGGTCCCCTGCTCGGCCTGGCTACCGGCGCCCCGCCACGGCCCGCTCGCGCGGGTCGGGCTGGCCGCCCCCCTCCTCGAGCGGCTTCTCGCCGATCATGCGGAGGAACTCGTTCGGGTCGGGCGAGACGCGCACGAGCTCCTCCTTGAGCACCTCGCGCGACTGGTAGACCTGGTAGAGCGCGTCGTTCATCGTCTGCATGCCGAACTTCTTGCCGGCCTGGAGCGCGCTCTGGATCTGGTGGATCTTGTCCTCGCGGATGAGCGCGCGGATGGCCGGCGTGGCGACCATGATCTCGGCGGCCATGATGCGGCCGCGCCCGCGCGCCTTCGGCAGCAGCACCTGCGTGACCACGCCCTCCAGCACGAACGCGAGCTGGGCGCGGATCTGCGGCTGCTGGTTGCTCGGGAAGACGTCGATGATGCGGTTGATCGACTCCGCGGCCGAGTTCGTGTGGAGCGTGCCGAGGCAGAGGTGGCCCGTCTCGGCGATCGTGAGCGCGGCCGAGACCGTCTCGAGGTCGCGGAGCTCGCCGACGAGGATCACGTCGGGATCCTCGCGCAGCGCGCTCTTCAGCGCGGAGCTGAACGACTTCGTGTCGCTCCCGACCTCGCGCTGGTTCACGATGCACCCCTGGTGCTCGTGGATGAACTCGATCGGGTCCTCGACGGTCAGGATGTGCCCCTGCCGCTCCTTGTTGATCTTGTCGATGATCGCCGCGAGCGTGGTGCTCTTGCCGGAGCCGGTCTGGCCGGTGACGAGCACGAGCCCCTTCGGCTTCTCGGCGAGCCGCCCGATGACGGGCGGGAGGCCGAGCTCCGCGAAGGTCTTCACGTGGAACGGGATCATGCGGACCGCCATCGCGAGGCAGCCGCGCTGCTTGAAGAGGTTGCCGCGGAAGCGCGCCAGCCCCTGGATGCCGAACGAGAAGTCGAGCTCGTCGTCCTGCTCGAAGCGCTTCTTCTGCGCGTCCGAGAGGACGGAGTACGCCAGCAGCTGGGTGTCCTTGGGCGAGAGCACGACGTCGTAGCGGCTCTCCACGATGTCGCCGTCGACGCGGAGCATCGGCCGGCGGCGGTTCGTGAGGTGGAGGTCCGACGCGCCGCGCTCGATCATCTCCTCGAGGAGCATCCGCAGGTTGAGGCTCATGTCGCCGCCGTCTCCTTGACGACCTCTTCGAGGGTCGTCACCCCGCGCTCCACCTTCTTGATGCCGTCCATGCGGAGGGTCAGGCCGCCGTCGGCGACGTGCTGGTTGCGGATCTCCTCGACCGAGCCGCCGCGCAGGATGATGCGGCGCAGCTCCGGCGACAGCGACATCACCTCGTAGATGCCGGCGCGGCCCTTGTACCCGGAGCCGTTGCACGTGTCGCAGCCCGTGCCCTTCTTGTACGCGAAGTGCCTGACGTCGGACAGGTCGGGCTTGAGGGAGAGGGTGGACATCTCCTCCTCGGTGTACGTCGCGTCCGCCTTGCAGTCCTTGCAGATGCGCCGCACGAGCCGCTGCGCCACCACGAGGTTGACCGCGCTCGAGACGTTGAACGGCTCGATCCCCATGTCGATCATGCGGGTGATCGTCGACGGCGCGTCGTTCGTGTGCAGCGTCGAGAGCACGAGGTGCCCGGTGAGCGCCGCCTTGATCGCGATGCCGCCGGTCTCCAGGTCGCGGATCTCCCCGATCATGATGATGTTCGGGTCCTGCCGCAGGAACGCCTTCAGCGCCGCCGCGAACGTGAGGCCGATCTCGTTCCGCACGAGGACCTGGTTGATCCCCATGAGGTTGTACTCGACCGGGTCCTCCGCGGTCATGATGTTCGTGTCGATGGTGTTGATGCGCGACAGCGCCGAGTAGAGCGTCGTCGTCTTCCCCGACCCCGTCGGCCCCGTCACCAGCACCATGCCGTACGGGTTCAGGATGTTCCGCATCAGCGACCGCTCGGCGGCGGGCTCGAAGCCGAACTTGGTCAGGTCGAGCGTAAGGTTCCCCTTGTCGAGGATCCGCATGACGATCTTCTCGCCGTAGATCACGGGCAGCGTCGAGACGCGGAAGTCGATGACCTTCGGCCCCACCTTGATCTTGAGGCGCCCGTCCTGCGGCACGCGCCGCTCCGCGATGTTGAGCGACGACATGATCTTGATGCGCGAGGTCAGAGCCGCCTTCATCTTGACCGGCGGCTTCATGATCTCCTGCAGCGCGCCGTCGATGCGGTACCGGACGCGGATCTCGAACTCGAACGGCTCGATGTGGATGTCGCTCGCGCCGCGCGCGACCGCGTTCTTGAGGATCCCCTCCACCAGCTTCACGACCGGCGCCTCGTCCATCTGCGCCTGCGTGACGTTCTCCTCCTCCTCCTCCTCGACGACCTCGATGCCGGCGCCGTCGGACTCGAACTCCTTGAGCATGTCGTCGAGGTTCTGCGACTGCTCCTGCGCGGTGACCTGGTAGTGCTTCTCGATCAGCGTGCGCAGCGTGAACTCGCCCGTGATGACCGGGAAGAGGTCGTAGCGGGTGATGAACTTGAGGTCGTCGAGGAGCGACTGGTCGGTCGGGTCGGCCATGGCGACCGTGAGCGTGCGGCCCTCCCGCTTGAGCGGCAGGACGTTGCTCTTCAGCGCCATGGCGGCGGGGACGAGCTTGAGGATCTTGGGGTCGACCTCGAACTTGGTGAGGTCGACGGCCGGGATGCGCGTCTGCTTCGCCAGCACGCGCGTGAGGTCCAGCTCCTTGATGAAGCCGAGCTTCACCAGCAGGTAGCCGACGCGGTACTGGTTGCCCCCCGACTTCTGTTCCTGCAGGGCGGTCTTGAGCTGCTCCGCCGTGATGAGGCCCTCCTTGACGAGGAGATCCCCCAGGCGGTCCGTCCCCTGCGCAGCAGTGGCCATGGGGCGGAAGAACGCTCCCCCGGAGCCCCCATGTCAAGCCGAGCCAACGGTTTGCCGCCCTCCCCGCGCGCCGGCCGGACGGCTCAGCGGCCGGGGGCCGGTGACGACCCGGGGAAGATCGGTACCACGTGGGGCATCCGCCCCATCGGCGGCAGCGGCGCGGGCGCCGAGTCCATGCGCGCCGGCCCGCCGCTGAAGGCCAGCCAGGGCGCCAGCTCCGCCAGCAGCCCGGGCCCCACCCCGGGCACCGAGTCGAGCCGCGCCACGCCGCCGAACGCGCCGTGCTCTGCCCGCCAGGCCACGATCCGGCGGGCCAGCGCCGGCCCCACCCGCGGCAGCCGCTCCAGTTCCTGTGCGTCGGCGCGGTCGACGTCGACCTGCTCCCCCGGCTGCAGCGGCGCCAGTGCCCGCCGCGCGCTGTCCCGGTGCGCCAGGGCGCCGCGCGGCGCCACCTCGGGCAGCACGGTCACCCCGCCCGGCGCCTCGCCGGGCGCCGTGGCCCAGACCCGCACCCCGTGCCCGAGCACGGCCAGCCCGACCAGCAGCAGCATCGCCCGGCGATCGTGACGCTCCATGGCGCCACGATACGGCCCGGCGAGCGGGATGGCGTACCGAAATGGCGACGAGGGGGAGCGAAAAAAGGCGGACGGGCGGACGGGCGGGCCGAATCCGCCGACCGGCGTACCGGTCCCGCGCACGCGCGCAATGCCGGGTTGCGGGCGACCGTCCGCCTGTCCGCCCGACCGCTCGTCCGCCCCCCTACGGCGCCTCCCGCACCAGCGCCATCGCCACGTCCCCCACCTTCTGGAGGCTCTCGGCGCTCACCATGCCGAGCGTGTCGCCGGGGGTGTGCCAGGCGGGGTAGTCGAAGTCGATGAGGTCGATGGCGCGGATGCCGGCCTTCTGCAGCTCGACGTGGTCGTCGGTGACCTGGTGCTTCACGTCGGCCGGGAAGTGCGCGGCGTAGCCGAGGCGGCGGGCGGTCTTCCACACCAGCTCCACCACGTCGGGCGCCGCCACGACGGAGTTCCCCTCCTGGTGGATCTGCAGGTCGCGGTCGCCCACCATGTCGAAGAGCACCGCGTAGCGCGGCGCGGGCCCGAGCTGGATGGCGGTGCGCGCATAGTGGCGCGAGCCGATCAGCACGTCGTCCGGCGTGGTGGTGAAGTTGCCGTAGTCCTCGCCGTCGACGAACAGGAGGTCGACGCCGATGGTGGGCTTCGTCCGCGCCAGGGCGTCGGCCATGCCGAGCAGCACGGCGACGCCGGAGCCGCCATCGTTGGCGCCGGGGACGGGGACGCGCGGGCCGGTGTAGCCGGGCGCGTCCGACACGGGCCGCGTGTCCCAGTGCGCGAGGAAGAGCAGCCGCGACGGCGCCGCCGGGTTGAAGCGCGCGAGCACGTTGAGCAGCGGCAGCCGCGCGCCGTCCTTCGTCACGTGCTCCCACCGCTGCAGCACCACCGTGTCGGCCCGCGCGCGCAGCAGCGAGTCGAGCCAGCGCCCCATCGCGGCGTGCCCGGGCGTGCCGGGGATCCGCGGCCCGAACGCGAGCTGCCGCTCCACGTGGCGCAGCGCCTGCGCGCCGTCGAACTCGCGCGGCGGGGGCGGCGCGTCCTCCGCCGCGGCGCAGGCGAAGGCGGCGACGGCGAGGAGCGCGAGCGGCACGCGACGACCGAGCGGCATGGGGTGTCCGGTGGGAGGGGAAGGGGCCGACCCGGCGTGTAGTATAGAGCGTGTCGCTGCTCACCCGATACCTGCTCCGCCAGCTCACCGCTCCCCTGCTCTTCGCGCTCGGCGCGGCCACGGGCGTGCTGCTGCTCAACCAGGTGGCGCGGCGCTTCAGCGACCTCGTCGGCAAGGGGCTCGACCCCGGCGTGATCGCCGAGGTGTTCGCGCTCTCGCTGCCGTTCATCATCGCGATGACGCTGCCGATGGCCGTGCTCGTCGCGGTGCTCTACACCTTCAGCCACCTCGCCGCCGACAACGAGATCACCGCGCTCCGCGCGAGCGGCGTCTCCGTCGGGCGCCTGCTCGCGCCGGTGCTGGCATGGGGGCTCGCGTTCGGCGTCGTGACATTCCTCTTCGTCGACCTCGTGCTGCCGCGCACCAACGCGCGGCTCAAGAACCTCTGGATCGACATCCTCCGCAAGAAGCCCACCTTCGAGCTGCGCGAGCAGGTGATCAACCCGATCCCGAACTCGCCCTACTCGCTCCGCGCGAGCCGCCTCGACCCGAACAGCGGGCGGCTCATGTCGGTCACGATCTTCGACCAGGCGAGCCAGAACGGGCGGCGCATCATCCACGCCGACTCGGGCCAGATGGGCTTCGCGCCGAACGGGCGCGACCTCTCGCTCACGCTGTGGTCGGGCACGTCCACGCTGCTCAAGAACGGCGAGCCGGCCAAGCTCGAGATGACCGAGTTCCGCGAGACGGTGCTGCGCGTCCCCGAGGTGCTCGACAAGCTCGAGCGGACGCAGGACCTGAGGAGCACGCGCGGCGAGCGCGAGATGGGGACGTGCGAGATGCTCGCCGTGGTGGACAGCGCGCGCCACGACGCCGCGTCCTCCCGCTTCGAGCGCCGCCAGTGGGCCGAGCGGGACCTCCGCCTGCTGCTCGGCCTCGAGCCCCCGTCCCCCGCGAAGCTCCCGCGACGGCGGCTCGCGCCCGCCGGCTACTGCGCCGTCGCCGGCCCCGCCGCCGACAGCACGCGCCCCGAGATCGCCTACCCGCTCGGCGACCTCCCGACCACCGCCGCCGACCTCGAGGGCGCCACCGCGCGCGAGCGCGACGCGCTCCGCCGCGCCAACGCCTTCGCCGTCGAGGTGCAGAAGAAGTGGGCGCTCGGCGCCGCATGCCTCGCGTTCGTGTTCGTCGGCCTGCCGCTCGCGATCCGCTTCCCGCGCGGCGGCATCGGCCTCGTGATCGGCTTCGGCATGCTCGCGTACGCGCTCTACAACCTCGGCCTGACGATCGGCGAGGCGAGCGGCGACCGCGGCCTGCTGCCGCCGGTCGTGGCGATGTGGCTGCCGAACCTGCTCTTCGTGGCGATCGGCGCGCTCGCGCTCTGGAGCGTGAGCCGCGAGTTCGGCTCCACCCGCGGCGGCGACCTCGACGAGCTGATCGAGAACCTCCGCGCCGTCGTGCCGTTCCTCCGGCGCCGGGACGCCTGAGCGTGCGCCTCCTCGACCGGTACATCCTCTTCGCGTGGCTGCGCACGTTCGCCATCACGGCGGTCGGCTTCCCCGTGATCGCGGCGATCATCAACCTCAACGACAACGTCAACCGGCTCCTCGAGCGCGGCCTCTCCGTGGGCGAGATCGCCTACGGCTACCTGTTCCACCTGCCGCAGGACGAGTTCCTCGCCCTCCCGGCCGCGGTGCTCGTCGCCACGGTGTTCACCGTCTCCGGGCTCGGCCGCCGCTCCGAGCTCACCGCGGCGATCGCCAGCGGGCAGTCGCTCTACCGGCTGCTGCTGCCGGTGTGGGTGGCGGCGGCGGCGGTGGTCGGGATCGGCATCGCCATCGGCGAGTACGCGCCGGTCGCGACGGCCCGCCAGCTGCGCATCCACAAGCAGCGCAGCGACCAGCCGACCGACCAGCGGTACAACTTCGTCTACCGCGCCGAGCAGGGATGGGTGTACGTGGCGCGGCTGCTGGAGGTGAGCCAGCGCCAGCTGCGCGAGCCGATCTTCGAGCGCCAGGGGACCGGCGCCGACTACCCGACGCTGCTCGTCTCGGCGCAGACCGCCACCTACGACACGGTGCGCGGCTTCTGGAAGCTCGACGACGGCCGCAGCCGCGTGATCGCGGGCCCCGGCCGCGTGTGGACGTTCGACTTCCGCACGGCGCGGCTCCGCGCGCTGGCGCAGTCCCCCGCCGACCTGCTGGCCGAGCCGAAGGCGCCGGAGGAGATGCGCTACGCGGAGCTCGGCCGCTACATCGAGGCGCTGAAGCGCTCCGGCAACGACGCGGGGAAGCTCGAGGTGGAGCGCGCGCTCAAGATCGCGGTGCCGGTCACCTGCCTCATCATCGCGCTCTTCGCCGCACCGATCGCCGTCACCACGGGACGCAGCGGCCCGCTGATGGGCATCGCCGTCTCGCTCGCGACGACGATCGGCTTCCTGCTGCTCGCGCAGATCGCGAAGGCGGTGGGCGACGGCGGCGTGGTCGATCCCGACGTCGCCGCCTGGCTGCCGAACGGGCTGTTCGCGCTGCTGGCGGCGGTGCTGCTGGCGAGGGCGAGGACGTAGGGGGCGGCAGGCGGGCCGGCGGGCCGCCCTTCACCGCCCCCCTGCCGCCTTCCTCCGCCAGGCGTAGTACGCCGGCACGCCCGCGCCGATGATGGCGAAGGTGATCCCGGTGTCGACGGGGGACGCGAGCAGCGCGTTGACCACCATGAAGAGCGAGGCGGCGAGGAAGAGGAGCGGCGTCACCGGCCAGCCCCAGGTGCGGTACGGGCTCGACAGGCCGGGCCGGCGCCGGAAGACGAACACCGCCGCCACGGCCCCCGCGTAGAACGGCCAGATGCCGAGCACGAACTTCTCGGCGAGCTGCTGGAAGTCGTTCAGCAGCACGTACGCGACGCCCAGCACCGAGGCGAACCAGATCGAGACCGACGGGCTCCCGAACCGCGGGGACACGCGGGCGAGCCCGCGGAAGAACAGCCCCTGGTCGGCCATCGCGAAGAAGATCCGCGGTCCCGTCATCATCGAGCCGTTCAGGCTGCCGAACGCGCTCAGCACCACGACCCCCGCCACCACGATGCCGGCGCCCGGCCCGAACAGCGTGATCCGCTCGGCGGCCGCCGACGCGACCAGCTTCTGCGTCGCCATCTCGTCGATCGGCAGCAGGTAGAGGTACGCGGCGTTGAGCAGCAGGTAGATGAGGATGATCGCCCCGGTCCCCATGAGGAGGGCGAGCGGCAGGGTGCGCTGCGGGTCCTTCACTTCGCCGCCCATGAACGACAGGTCGGCCCAGCCGTCGTACGTCCACATGATGGAGACGAGCGCCGTGGCGATGAGCGTCACGGAGAACGTCGGCGTGACGCCGGGCGCGGACGCGAAGTGCGCCGCACTCCCCTGCCCCGACGCGAAGGCGAGCAGCACGAGCCCGCCGAGGGCGACGTACTTCGCCACGGTCACGACGTTCATCACGCCCGCCGCGCGCTCGACCCCGACCCAGTTGAAGAAGGCGACCAGCAGGATCGCCGCGGCCGCCACCCACCGCACCGCCTCGGGCGGCAGCGGCACGAAGTAGCGCACGAGGTACTCGGCGAAGAGCGTGGCGATGGCGCCGAGCGCCGAGGCGCGCACCACCGTGAGCTCCGACCAGCCGAAGAGGAACGCCGGCAGCGGCCCGAACGCCTCGAGCAGGAAGGCGAAGACGCCGCCCGAGCGGGGGAGCGTGGCCGCGGCTTCGGCGATGGTGAGCGCACCGGCGAGGGTGATGACGCCGCCAAGCACCCATGCGAGCAGGAACGGTTCGGGGGCGCCGAGCTTCTCGGCGATCCCGGCGGGGACGCGGAAGATGCCGGAGCCGATGGTGGACCCGACGAGGATGGCGACGCAGCTCCAGAGGCCGAGCCGTCGCTCGAGGCGCTCTCCCCATGCATCGGCGGGGGGCGCGGCGTTGTCTATGGGGGGCACCGGGGCAAGCTGCGGGGCGAGGGGCGAGCGGGCAAGGGGGTGGCAGGAGGGCCGGCGGGCCAGCGGGCCGGAGGCCAATCGGGCTCAGCGCCTTGACTTGCCTCCGGCCCGCCTGCCGCTCGCCCGCCGCCCCCGGCCCCCAGCCCCCGGCTATCTTTCCGAGCTATGTCGTCTCCCGCCCCTGCCGCCGCCCTGCCGGGCGTGCCGCCCCGCGAGCCGTCGCTCCTCAGCGACCTCGTCGCGCTCACGAAGCCCCGGATCATCTCGCTCCTGCTGGTGACGGCGATCGCGCCGATGTACGCCACCGGCGCGGGGAACCCCTCGCTCCGGCTCGTGCTGATGGTGTTCCTCGGCGGGTACCTGATGGCGGGGGGCGCGAACGCGATCAACATGTGGTTCGATCGCGACATCGACGACGTGATGAACCGCACGAAGCGGCGGCCGATCCCGGCCGGGCGCGTGAGCCCGGCGCTCGGCCTTGCGTGGGGCATCGGCCTCGGGCTGCTGGCGTTCGTGCTGCTGTGGACCCAGGCCAATCCGCTCAGCGCGTGGCTCGCGATGGGCGGTCTGCTGTTCTACGTGTTCATCTACACGACGTGGCTCAAGCGGTCGAATCCGCAGAACATCGTCATTGGTGGCGCCGCGGGCGCGTTCCCGCCGCTCGTCGGCTGGGCGGCGGTCACCGGGTCGCTCGACCTGACGGCCGTGTACCTGTTCCTCATCATCTTCTACTGGACGCCGCCGCACTTCTGGGCGCTCGCGCTGATCAAGCAGCACGACTACGCGCGCGCCGGCGTGCCGATGCTCCCCGTGGTGAAGGGGGAGGCGCGCACCAAGGCGGAGATGCTGCTCTACACCTGGATCCTGCTGCCGCTGACGCTGCTGCCGGTCGCGTGGCACGCGTTCGGCTGGTTCTACGCGGCGGTGGCGGTCGTCCTGTGGCTGCCGTTCCTCCGCTACATCCTGCAGATCCGCGCGACGCCCGGCGTCTCGCCGCTGTGCTGGAAGCTGTACCGCTACTCGCTCCTGTACCTGGCGCTGCTGTTCACGGCGATGGCGGTGGACCGCCAGCTGCCGTGGGGGCATGCGGAGGGTCAGGCGCAGGAGCTGAAGCTGGAGCGGATCGGGTAGCAGGCGGGCAGGCGGGCAGGCGGGCAGGCGGGCAGGCGGGCAGGCCGGGCCGCAAGAGGAACCTGCGTGCTCGTGCTGGCCACCAGCGAACGGGGAGAAGGTTGCTTCGCGCGCGGTGCGCGCTCGCAATGACGGCACCCAGGTCCCGGCTCCCGGCCCTCGGCTCCAAGCCCCCCACTTCGCGCGCGGTGCGCGCTCGCAATGACAGCACCAAGTACCTGCCTCGCAGCCCCCGGCGCCTGGCCGGCCTGCCCCCTGGCCCTCTGGCCCTCCTCCAACAAACAGAACGGCCACCCTCATCGGGTGGCCGTCTGCGTTCTCAGGCTTCAGCGGGTCGCCCCGGAGGGCGACCCCACCGGATCACGGGCAGCCGCGCCCGCGCAGCTCCGGCCGGTTCTGCGCCGTGGCGGCCTGCCCACGGACCAGGCACTCGGCCTGGGGCACCACCTGCACCGTCGCCGGCGTCCAGGTGTTGTCCGGGTTGCCGCCGGGCAGCGTGTTCAGGCGGCCGAAGCGGCGCACATCCACCCAGCGATGCCCCTCGAAGAACAGCGAGAGGCGGCGCTGCGTGAGCAGCTCCGTGATGAAGTCATTGTCATCCGCGAACGCGCCGCGGGCGGCAAGCCCGTAGAAGGTGCGGATGGTGTTGATGTCCGTCAGCGCGTTGCCGGTGGCGCCGGTGAAGTACGACGCCTCCGCACGGAGCAGGATCAGTTCCTCGGCGCGGATGATCGGCGTCGGGGTGTCCTGGCCCGCGTACACGCGGTTCCGGAACCCGCTGGAGACGGAGCCGGCGAGGCTCTGCGGCGGAGCGGACTCCGTCTTGCTGGTGACGCGCGGGTCGGTCGGGTTGTCCGACACGAACGTCGGGAACGCGAACAGGCGGTTCTCGGCGGCGCGGCTGATGCTGTTCACGGCATCGCCGGCGGCGGTCGAGTAGATGTTGAGCGCCCCGCGGTCGAGGTCCGCCCGCGTGACGGCCGCGCCGACGGCGGGCAGCCACGAGGTCGGCAGGCTGCTGAGCGCGGTGAGGGCCGCGCCGTAGCAGGTCACGCCGTTCGAGCCGCACCCCGTGATGCCCGAGTTGGGCAGCCGGGAGATCGACCCGCGGTACACCTCGGTCCGCGCCTTGATGGCGCGGTTGAAGTTCACCATCGTCGCGGGCGTGTTGAACAGCGAGAAGCCGCTGGTCAGCGACGCGCCGAACGAGCCGCCGCCGCCGGCGAGGAGCGCCTGCCCCGCGTCGAGGGTCGCGGTGATGAACCGGTACACCGAGTCACGCGACACGAAGACCTGGAACTCCGTCGGGTCGGCCGCGATCGCGGTCGGGGCGCCGAGCGTGTCCTTGTTCTGGATCACGTACAGCATCTCGAGCGCGTCGAACGTGTTCGCGAAGCCGCGCAGGGCGGAGCGCTGCGCGTCGCTCAGCGCCGGGCTCGAGTCGACCAGCGTGCGCAGGTTGAACAGGTTGCGCCGGTTGAAGTAGCGCGTGCTCCAGCCGGCGGCGCCACCGGCGAAGAACGAGTTCGGGTCGCGCCAGTCGCGGAGGTAGCTGGTGACCCAGCGACCGTCCTGGAGCTGGAAGAACAGCAGCTCGCGACCGACGATGCCGACGTCACGCAGGTACGTCGGGTGGGCGCCGCGGTGCGTGGCGAGGACGCCGGTCACCGCGAACTGCACGGCGCTCGGGTCCCGCGACGTCGCCTGGACGTCCGGGTTGTTGAAGTTGGCGACCGTGAGGTCGCTGCCGCTGCACGCGCCGAGCCCGAGGGCGGCGGCGAGCACGGCGAGACGGCCGGCCTTCGTCATGCCGAGGCTCCGGAAGGTGAGAGTATCAGCCATGGCTCAGAACCCCACGTCGACCGAGAAGTTGAAGCTGCGGGCCGGCGGGAACGGGGCCAGGTCGATGAAGCGGTTCAGGTTCTGGTTGCCGAAGTTGTTGAACTCCGGGTCGTAGCTCCAGTAGTTCGTCGACAGGAACACGTTGCGGGCCTGGACGTTGAACCGGACGCTCGAGGCGCCGAACGTCTTGGCCAGCGAGTTCGGGGCGTCGTAGCTGACCTGCACGTCGCGCAGGCGCACGAACGAGCCGTCCTGCACGAAGACGCGGGCATCACCGCCGCCCGCCCACGCGTCGTAGCGCACCTCGCCGAGCGTGCGGTTGCCGAAGTCGGAGAGCGGACGGCCGTCCAGCCCGCCGCCGTTCGTGACGACGCCGCTGCTGACCGTGTAGTCGCGCGCGGTGCCGCCCTCGTCGAAGAGGACCTGCGTGAGGTTGACGAGGTCGCCGCCCTTGCGCCAATCCACCGTGAAGGCGAGCGAGAGGCGCTTGTACTGCAGCGTGTTCACGAAGAACATCTGGAAGTTCGGGTTCGCGTCACCGATGATGGTGTCGCGCGACGAGCAGCCGCCGTTCGTGATGCAGAAGCCCGGGACCTGGATCTGGCCACCGGAGATCGGCGCGTTGCCCCAGATGGACGTCGTGCGCGCCTCCTGGGCGGCACCGGCCGGGTTCGACACCGTGATGCGGTTGCGGCCGAAGGCGGCGCCGAAGCTGTTCGCCGCGGCGAACGGCGGCACCGTCGCCGGGAGCGAGGTGACCTTCTGCACGTTCTTCTGCCAGGTGGCGCGCGAGGTCCACGTCAGCGTGCCCGTGTTCACCGGCACGAAGGTGGCGCCGACCTCCCAGCCCCGGTTGCTCAGCTCGCCGCCGTTGATGACGAGCGCGCCGATGCCCGACGACAGCGGCGTCGGCGGCTGGAGGAGCTGGTCCGAGATCTTGCGGTCGTAGTACGTGAGCTCGAACTGCACCCGCTCCTTGAGGAGCGTCGCGTCGAACCCGCCCTCGAACTCGGTCACCGTCTCCGGCTTGATCGCCGGGTTGCCGAGGACGCCCGGCGCCACGATGGACGGCCGGCCGCCGATGATCGCGCCGAGGTTGAACACCTGGTCACGGTCGCCGAAGCGCGGACGGTTGCCCGTCTGGCCGTAGCCGCCGCGGATCTTCAGGTTGTCGAACGGCCCGATCCCCTCGATCCGGTACGACGCGGCGATGCGCGGGAACAGGTACAGCGTCCCCGGGTTGCCGTTCGCCGACGACTGGTCGGCGCGGAAGCCGCCGGTCAGCGACAGCTTCTCCTTGAGCGCCAGGATCTGGGCGTTCAGGTAGACCGCCTGGTCGCGGAACTTCGTGATGTTCTGGAACTGGTCCTGCACGCCCTGGTTGATGATCGTGATCACCGGGACGGTCGAGCGGCCGCGGGCGCGCATCGAGTTGACGTTCTGCTCCTCGTACGCGGCGCCGAAGTTGGTCGTGATCGACCAGTCCTGCGGCTTGCCCGTGTACGTCCACACCACGTTCGCGTTCAGGTTGTAGTTGAACGAGTTGATGGAGGCGTACTGGTTGCGGCCGAAGAGGCCGTCATTGCCGCCCTCGAACTGCAGGAACGACGGCGAGATGACGGTGCCCTGCTGCGTGAAGCGGTCGAAGCCGCCGGCGAACGTCGCCTGGATGCGGTTCTTCTCGCTGTTCACGAAGGTGTACGCGAGGTTCGACGAGCCGCTCTGGCGGAAGACGTCCTCCGTCGCGGTCAGGAACTCGAACGTCTCGAACGGGTTCGACGTGGCGTTGCCGCCGCCGTTGAACGGGTTGCGGATGAACTGGCCCTGCTGGTTGCGCTGGCGCAGGTCGATCACGCCCGGCGTGTAGCCGAAGCAGTAGACCGGGCTGGTGCAGGTGTTGTCGTTGTTCGACAGGCCGCGGTTCAGCACGTTCCGCGTCACGTTGAGGCCCGCGCTCGCCTTGAACTTGGCCGAGAACTGCTGGTCGACGTTCACGCGCAGCGACTGCAGGCGCGCGCCGGTGCGGGTCGCGAGGCCGGTCTCCTGGCGGTGCGTCGCGCCGACGAAGTAGCTGGTGTTCTCGTCGCCGCCGGAGTAGTTCGCCTGCGTCTCGTACTGCGGCTTGTTGTTCGAGTAGAACAGCTTCTCGAGGTCGAAGTTCTGGTCCGCCCGGATCGGGGCGCCGACGCCGTTGGCGACGTTGCCGCCGAAGGTGCTGTTCAGGTACGCCACGGCGTCGCCGTTGGCGCCGTTGCCGTAGGGCAGGTTGTAGACGTCGAGCGTGTTGTCGAACGTCCGGGTGCCCAGGCTGCGGAGCTGGTTCTGCGTGCCGACGCGCTGCGTGATGTTGAAGCGCGCCTTGCCCGGCGTGCCGCGCTTGGTGCGGATCACGACGACGCCGTTGGTGGCGCGCGAGCCGTAGATGGCCGTCGCCGCCGCCGACTTCAGGACCTCGATCGACTCGATCTCGGCCGGGTTGATGTCGGCGAGGCGGTTGACCACGGCGTCCTGGTTGGACGCACCGCCGCCCGCGCCCGTGTTGCCGGCCGCGCCCGTGACCGCGTTGGCGCCCGACGAGAACGCGTCGTTGCTGATGATGACGCCGTCGACGACGATCAGCGGCTGGCCCGCGCCAAGGATCGACGTGACGCCGCGGATCTGGATCTGGCCGCCGCCGCCCGGCGCGCCGCTGTTCATGTTGATGGAGGCGCCGAGGACCTTGCCCTGGAGCGCCTGCTCCAGCGACTGCGCCGGGGCGCGGGTGATCTCCTCGGAGTTGACCGTGGAGACCGCCGTCGTCGCGTTGGCGCGCGAGAGCGTCGTCGCCTGGCCCGTCGTGACGACCTCCTCGAGCTTGAAGGCGTCCTCGACCAGCTGGACCGTGAGGTTGTTGTCGCCCGGCTTGACGATCACTTCCTTCGACTTGAAGCCGATCGCCCGCACCGAGAGCGTCGCGCCCGCGTCGGGGACGTTGATCGTGAACCGGCCTTCGGTCGTCGTCCGGGCGATCCCGCGCCCGCCGACCACCGTGATGAGCGCTTCCGCAACCGGCTGACCGCCGCCCGCCCGCGTCACCGTGCCCGACACCTGGCGCATCTGCGCCACGATCGTGCCCGGCAGCGAGACCAGCGCCGCCAGCAGTGCGAGTCCGAACACACGCAGCTTCATCAGCTCGCGTCCTCCCTCTGGGACTCCACCTGTGGATTGCGACGCCGCGCCTCGTGCGCGGGTCGCCCTGCCGTTCCGACGCCCGTATCGCGCCGCTTGATGGCGGAGCGCCGAACCCCGAAACCCCCGCCGCGCGCCACACTGGGCGGCCGCGCCGACGGAAGCCGAATTGTCGAGAGATACAAGATGCCCCGGCCCCACAGTCCTGTTCCGGGGGGTCCCGTACGGTACCGGACCCCGGGCCGGGATGTCAACGGAGCGTTACACCGGGGGGGGGCCGGGAGCCAGGGGCCGGGGGGCGGCGGAGGTCAGGCGCGCAGGATCAGCGTTTCCTGCCGGCCCGGGGGGGTGACCTCGGCGCCGGAGGGACCCCAATACATGTTCACCTCGCTCCGCATGCCGAAGCGACCAGCGAGGTACACCCCCGGCTCCACCGAGAAGCCGACGCCGGGCACCAGCAGCCGGTCGTCATGCGTCTCGAAGTCGTCCAGGTGCGGCCCCGATCCGTGCAGGGACTGATCGATGGAGTGGCCGGTGCGGTGCAGCACCGCGCCGCCGAAGCCCCGCCCTTCCAGCACGGCGCGCGCCGCGCGGTCGAGCTCGAAGCCCCGCACCGGCGCCGCGGCCGCCACCCGCGCCTGCATCAGCGCGATCGCCGCCTCGCGGGCGTCGCGGACGGCCTCCCAGACGGCGATGACGTCGGCCGGGGGCGTCGCCCCGCTGAACGCCATCCACGTCTGGTCGGCCTGCACCGCCCCGGGCGCCTCCCCCGCGAAGAGGTCGAGCAGGACCACATCGTCCGCCGCCAGCTCCCGGTCGTGTCCCGGCTCCGGCTGGTAGTGGGGGTCCGCGCTGGTCGGCCCGAAGGCGACGATCGGCGCGTGGTCGAGCACGAGTCCCCGCGCGGTCAGCTCGTCCACGACGCGCCCCTGGAGCGCGCACTCGCGATACCCGGTGCCGCCCCGTCCCACCGCATCCCGCAGCGCCGCCTGCGCCACCTCGGCCAGTGCCGCCGCCGCGCGCCGATGGCCGTCGGCCTCGGCGGAGGTCCAGCGCGCGGCGAACGTCGTCACCAGCGCGCCCGAGGGGACGACCGTGCCGCCAAGGCGACGCACCAGCTCCACGACGCCGGCCGGCACGCGGTCGAGGTACGGCACGGCGTCTTCCGCCGAGACCTCCATCGCCACGGTGCGTCTCGCCACGATGGCGCCGAGCGCCGCGTGCAGTTCCTCCCAGCGGGCGTACGGCACCACGCGGCCGGGGAAGTCGCGGAGCGGCTGCAGCTCGATCCGGTGCGCGACCGCGACCGGCGTGCCCTCGCGCGGGAGCCAGACGAAGAGGCGCCGCGAACCCAGGCCCCCCGCGCCGACGACGCGGCCGGCCACCGGGTTCACGCCGCGGAAGTCGTACAGGAGCCAGCCGTCGGCGCCGAGTTCGGCGAGGGTATCGGCCAGGAGGGGGCGGTCGAGGGCGGTCAGCATGGGATCACGCGCAGAGGGCGGAGGGGGGGACGCCGCGCCAGCGGCACTCGCTGCCGCCGTCAGCCACGCATCGCTCGGGGAGCATCGCGCCCTCGAAGCCGACGAGCTTCCGCAGCAGCTCGGCGAGGCCGGCGGTGTGGAACGAGCAGCCCGAGCCATCGGGCAGCGCGGCGGTGACGAGCGTGCCCGCGGCCCGCACCTGCCACTCGATGCCCGAGGGGCGCAACTCGCACTCGAAGATGTCGCGCGCCAGCTGCTGGGCGAGGCGGCTCGCGGCGCGGCGCCCGGCGGGACCCGGCAGGGCGTCCACGAGGCGAAGCGCGACGGCGGGGGCGGTGCGCACCGCGTGGCGCGCGGCGCGGCGGCCCGCGTCGGCGAACAGCAGGACCACGTCGGGCCGGCGGCCGGCGAGGCGCACGACGGAGAGCGCCTCGTCGCGCGGGAGGGTGCCGCGCTCGTCGGTGACCGCGCGATAGCGACTGATCTGGGCGGCCACCGTGTCGGAGAGGCCGAGCCGCTTGTTCAGCATGTCGCCCACGGGCTCGGGCAGGCCGTCGTCCAGCGGGGTGTCCAGGTTGCGCATCGCCTCGAGGAGGCTGAGCGGGACGAGCGCGGGCACGGCAGTGGCGGTGAAGGCCGGGGGCATGGTCGGCCAACGTAGACGCCGCCCGGCGCGCGGGCCAGACGGCTTGCCGCGACGCGCACGAGGTCGGAACTTCCGCCCGTGGCGATCGCCCCCTCCTCGCTGGCCCTGGCCGCGCTGCTCCTCGCGGTGCTCGCGGCGGCGCGGGCGGTGCGGGCGCTCACGCCGGACGGCATCGCGGCCGCGGCGATGGTCGGCGCGGCCGTCGCCGCGGGGGGCGGCCCGGCAGGGATCGCGGCGCTGCTGGCGTTCTTCGTCGGCGCGTCCGCCGTCTCGCGCCTCGTGCGCGGCCCGAGCGACACGGGCGGCGACGCGAAGGGCGAGGAGCGGGACGCGTGGCAGGTGCTGGCCAATGGCGGTGCGGCGGCGCTCTGCGGCCTCGCGGCGCTCGCGTGGCCGGCGGCGCTGCCCGGGGCGCGGCGCGCGCTCGTGGCGGCGCTCG
>JANRIU010000087.1:0-66718 GCA_033764615.1 Gemmatimonadales bacterium
CGGCGGCGGCCTGCGCGGCGAGCAGGCGCGACGCGAGCACGGGCGAGGCGGTGCGCACCTCCAGCGCGTCGATGCCGAGCTGGGCGGCCAGCGCCACGTCGACCGTTCCCGCGCGCGCCGCCGACACCAGCGCCGCGAGCGCGGCCGCCGCGCCCTCGAGCCGGTCGGTCGCCGGCTCCTCCGCGCGCACGCCGAGCGCCCAGGCCGCGAGGTCGAGGAGCTGGCGGTCGGCGCCGTCCATGCCGGCCGCCGCCGCGGCGTACGCCTCGGGCGACGGGGCCAGCACGAAGCGGTCGTGCCGCAGCGCGGGCGTGTCGCCCGCGGGCAGGAGCGCCAGCGCCTCCTCGTCGCGCCCCTCGGCGGCCGCGACGAAGAACCGCCATGCGTCGGGCATGGCGGTCGGGAGGGTGGCGCGCAGCAGGCTGGCGCGGGCGGCGTCGGCGAGGGCGTCGTTGGTGTCGGGCAGCCGCAGCAGCGCGGCCGGGAGGTCGAACACGCCGAGCGGGTCGGTCGGGGCGGGCGGGGCCTCGGGGGCCACGGGGCGGGGAGGCGCGATCATCATCCGATCTCGAAGCGGAAGTCGCCCTGCCCGAGGTCGCGGTCGGCGCCGCGCCGCATCCAGCGCGCCGCGATGCGCGCCTCGCGCTGCGTCGCGTAGTCCGCGATGCGGTGCCGCACCTGCTCGTGCGTGTCCACGAGGGAACCGGGCTTTCTGAAGGTTATTTCAAGGTATACTACCCACCGCCCGCGCTCGGGTTCAAGGAGGGTGCGGACGGTGGTCCCGCGGGGGGCGTCGCGGGGGTCGGGCGGCACGGCACCTAACCGGGGAGTCGGCGGAGGCGGAGGCCCGCGGCGGCGGCGTCCCAGTCGCCGGCCCAGGTGCCGGGGCGCAGGTCGTCGACGAGCGGCACGAGGAGCGCGGCGCGCTCGCCGTCGGGGCTCCGCTGCTTCAGCAGCACGCCGCCGGCGCCGGGTCCGCGGACGGGGAAGAGCCAGAGCTCGTCGTCGCGCAGGAGCGGCACGAGCGCGTCGGCGGGGAAGCGCTCGCGGGCGAGCGCGGGTGGCACGCGGAGGTAGCCGCGGGCGTCGAGGGTGAGCGCGATCACGCGGGGACGGGCTCGGGCGCGTGGATGCGCGCGCGGAGGCGCGCGATCAGCCGGTGCATCGCCGCCTCGACGGGCGCCGAGAGCGGGGCGCCGAGGTCGAGCTGCGCGGCCTCGACGAGGTAGGCGGTGACGTGCGCGGGGTACTCGTCCTTGAGCAGCCAGCGCGCGATGCCGAGCGCGTGGTCCCAGCGCACGGCGTGGAGGTTCATGCCGGAGGGGGGCGGCAGGTGCTCGACGGCGGCCCCGGGCACCTCGTAGAGCGTGCCCGGCTCGGCGCCGGTGGTGCAGGCGTCGATGAGCAGCACCTCGGGGACGTTGCGCATCTGGAAGCAGACGTCGAGGCCGCCGGTCCCGCCGTCGGCGCAGCGCACGCCGTCGGGCAGCCCGAGCTCCCAGAGGTGCCGGATGAGCAGGGGGCCGACGGCGTCGTCGCCGCGGAGCAGGTTGCCGCACCCCACGATCAGGGTGCGGCAGGGGGCGGTGGTCGGGCGGATCTCGAGCACGGCGGGGCCGGGAGGCGCGGGGGCGGTCAGCCCCCCTCGCCGATGCGGAAGCGCGAGAGCTCGCGGCCGCTCTTCGCGTCGTACGCGTGCACGGTGCAGACGATGCACGAGTCGAACGAGCGCGCCACGTGGCCCATCTCGATCGGGTCGGTCGGGTCCTTGATGGTGGCGCCGATGAACGCCTGCTCCATGGGCCCCAGCTGCCCCTTCCCGTCGCGCGGGCCGATGTTCCACGCGGTCGGCGTGATCACCTGGTAGTTCCTGATCTTGCCGTCCTCGATCACGATCCAGTCCTGCAGGGCGCCGCGCGCGGCCTCGGTGCCGCCGTACCCCTTCCCCTCGCGCAGCTCGACCGGCTTCGTGTAGAAGCGGTCGTGCAGGTCGATCGCGTCGAGCCACTGCTTCATGTGGCCGTAGAGCTTGGCCGCCTCGTGCATGCGCGCCATCACGCGGAGCAGCACGCTCGGGCCGTGCTTCTGCAGGGCGTCCATGAAGAGCCCGTCCTGCTCCTGGTGCTTCCCGGCCGGGTTCCCCTGCGCGGCCATGATCTGCCGGGCGAGCGGGCCGACCTCGAGCGGCATGGAGCCCTTGCCCGGCACCTCGTAGCGCGGCGACTTGGCGTGGCTGTACTTGCCGGCCTTGTGGCCGTCGAGCGGGTCGATCGGCTCGGTGACGCCCTCCCACGGGTGCAGGTACGTCTCGCCGCGGTAGAACGAGTGCGTGACGTCCTCGCGGATCCGCATCTGGTCGAACTCGTGGAACTGCTGCCCGTCGTAGACGCCCGAGCGCCAGATCAGCGCCTGGTTGCGGTCGGCGACGGTCGGCCGCTCGTACAGCTCGGGCTGGAAGTACGTGCCCGGGGCGAGGAACGCGCCGCAGCCCGCGCCGAGCCTGTCGAGCCCGATCCGCTGCGCGAAGCGCAGGAAGAGGCCGCAGTCCGAGTTCCGCTGGCTGTCGTTCTCGTCGGCCCAGGCGAGCACGTCGTCCCACGTCCGGTTCTGGAGCCACCGCTCCACGGAGCAGCCGAGCCACATCTTCTCGAGCCACTCGATGCGCCAGTACTCGAGGATCGTGATGGAGCGCGTCACCTCGGAGAGCGTCGGCGCGCACATCACGCCGCCGGGGATCATGAAGCTCGAGTGCGGCCACTGGCCGCCGAACATCGCGTAGATCTCGGCCGGCTTGCCGGAGAGCGTGACCGCCTTCTCGTACGCCGTGCCGACGAAGGGCGCGTAGCGGCGCACGATCTCGTCGTACTCGGGGACCTTCGCGTAGTTTTTGTTGGTGAGGTCGATCGCGAACAGCGCGTAGAACCAGCGCGGGATCGACAGCATCTGCTCCGCGCCCTGCGCGATGTTGCGGATGAGCGTCGCGTTGCGGGGCACGTGCGTCTTCCACGCCGTGTCCAGCGCGTACGCGGCCTTGTACAGGTGGCTCCCGCCGCAGATGCCGCAGATGCGCGGCGTCACGATCAGGCCCGCCTGCGGGTCCTTCCCGCGGAGGATGATCTCGAAACCGCGGAACATGTGCGACTCGGTCCACGCGCTCGTGACCGTGCCGTTGTCGAGCGCGAGGTTGACGTCGAGGTCGCCCTCGACGCGCCCCAGGGGGCTGATGCGCAGGTCCACCGCTGCCGTTGCCATGTCGGGCTCCTGTGGGCGTCGTCGGTCAGACGACGAACATGTCTTCCTTGGTCCACTGCGGCGCGGCGATGCGCGCGGCGGCGGCATGGGCCATGTACGTCACGTGGTCGGTGCCGGTCGGCACTTCCTTCGGGATCGTGCCGCTGATCTTCTGCGTCTTGAAGACCGTCCCCGGCGCGAGCTGCCCGTGCGGGTACTCGGGCTCGGTGCAGCCGGTGCACGGCATGCCGGCGCGCGTCTTCGACGACTGCCGGTTCCACAGGATGCGGTTGCAGGGGGAGCGCGTCATCGGGCCGCGGCAGCCGAGCTCGTAGAAGAGGCAGCCCTGGCGCGTGCCCTGGCCGAACTCCTGGCTCGACTGCTTGTACTCGAAGAACTGCACGCGGGTGCAGCCGGTCTGCGTGAACGTCTTGAAGAAGGTCTGCGGGCGCTGCAGGTCGTCCAGCGCCACGTCCTTCGCGCGGCCCGCCGCCACCGCCACGAGGATCTGCGTCACCCAGTCCGGGTGCGACGGGCAGCCCGGGATGTTGATCACCGGGAGCCCCCACCCCGACACGAAGTCCGGCCCGAGGAAGCCGCCCCGGTTCCGGTGCAGGTACTGCAGGCCCACGTTGTCGACCGGGTTCGGGTCGACCGCCGGGATGCCGCCCCAGCACGCGCAGTCGCCGATGGCGACGACGACGCCGGCCCGCGGCGCGATCTCGCGCACCCAGTCCTTCATCGGCCGGTCGGCGAACATGTCGAACCGCCCGCTGCCGTTCGGCCCGAGGATCACCGTCCCCTCGAACACGAAGATGTCGAGCGGGCGCTTGCCGCTCGCCACGTCCCTGAAGATCCGTTGCGCGTGCTCGCCCATCTCGAGGGCGAGCGAGGGGTGCCAGAGCACGTCGATGCCGAAGTCGGTCACCAGGTCGATCGCCGAGGGCTCCTCGGCGTTCAGGAACGACATGGTGTTGCCGCTGCAGGCACCGCCCTGGAACCAGAGGAGCGAAGCCATGAAGGGTGCCTCCCGGAGGCGGACGCGAGTCGGGCGGGGGGATCCCGCCCGTCCCTGCCAACGTAGGGAGGCGGCGAGGGGCGACAATAGCATGGACACGCCATGTGCCCTCCGCCCGGCGGCGGCTCAGCCGTCCAGCATCACCAGCCCGAGCTCCCGGGCGCGGCGCAGGAGCGCCACCTGGTTGTGGGCACCGAGCTTCTGCATCAGGTTGGCGCGGTGGCGCGTCGCGGTGTGCGGCGAGATGCCGAGCCGCGCCGCGACGACCGGCGTGGTGCACCCCTCGGCGATGAGGGCCAGCACCTCCCGCTCGCGCGCGGTGAGCGCGTCCGCGCCCGCGGGCGCCGTGCGCACGCGCGCCGCCTCCACCGCCGGGCTCGCGTACGTGAGGCCCCGCCGCACGGTCTCCAGCGCCTTGAACAGCTCGTGGTCGAGCGACTGCTTGAGCACGTACGCCCGGGCGCCGAGCTCGAACGCCTGCGCCACGAAGCGCTCCTCGCCGTACATCGACAGCAGCACCACCGGCGGCGCGCGGTCCTGCGCGGCGAGGGCGCGCAGCGTGTCGAGGCCGTTGAGCCGCGGCATCGAGAGGTCGAGCACCACCACGTCCGCCGCCGTCGTCGCGAGCCGCTCCAGCGCCTCCGCGCCGTCGCTCGCCTCGCCCACCACGAGGAAGCGGCCGTCGGTGGCGAGCAGCGCGGCGAGGCCGCGCCGCACGAGGGCGTGGTCATCGACCAGGAAGACGCGCCACGGCGCCGTCATGCGCGGGCCGGCACCACCACGCGGAGCCGCGTCCCCGCGCCCGGCGCGCTCCAGAGCACGAAGTGCCCGCCGAGCATGTCCGCGCGCTCGCGCATGCCGAGGAGGCCGAGGCCACCGCCGGGCCCGGCCTCGCGCGGGAGGAAGCCGCGGCCGTTGTCGCGGATGACGAGCCGGGTCCCGCGTGCATCGGCCAGCAGCCCGATCCAGACGCGTCCGGCCTCGGCGTGCCGCGCGATGTTGGTGAGCGCCTCCTGCACCACGCGGTACAGCGCGATCTCCTGCTCCGCGTCGAGTCGCCCCGCGTCGAGGTGCAGGCGCAGCCGCACCTCGACGCCGGTGCGCTGCGAGAAGTCGGCCGCGAGCTGGCGGATCGACTCGGCCAGGCCGAGCGCGTCGAGCGTCGGCGGGCGGAGCCGGCGCGCGAGGTCCTTGAGCTGCACCGTCGCCGCGTGCACGACCTCGCGCAGCTGGTCGATCTCCGTGCCGAGCGCCGGCGCGACGTACGGCGAGCGGGCGAGCACCTGGAGGCCGAGCTTGATGCCGACGAGCGCCTGCCCGGCCTCGTCGTGCAGCTCGCGCGCGATGTGGCGGCGCTCCTCCTCCAGCCTGCGCACGTGCCGCGCCGAGAGCGCCTCGATCGCCGCCCGGCGCAGCTGCACCTCGCCCGCGAGCTGCGCGTTGCGCATCGCCACCGCGGTCGTGCCCGCCAGCGACTCGAGGAACGCCGCCTCCTGCCACGAGAAGGGCTCCCGCTGCGCGCCGGCGTGCAGCTTGAAGACGCCGAGGATGCCGCCCTCGCCGTCGCGGATGGGCACGGCGAGCGCGCGCACCACGCCGAAGCGCGCCGCGATCCCGGGGTCGCCGAGCGGGTCGGCGGCGTACTGCGCGGTGAGCCAGGGGAACTCGCTCTGGAGCAGGTGGCCGGGGATGCCCTCGCCCGGCCGCCACTGCCGGTGGAAGTCGTGCCAGCTCCCCTCGTGCCAGTAGCCGTCGGCGACGAGCACGGTCTCGCCCCGCTCGCCGGCGGGGAGGGCGAGTGCCGCCATCGCGCCGTCCGCCTTGAGGAAGCGGGCGGCCTGCGCGACGAGCTCGCGGACGAGCGTCGGCGGGTCGGTGATGCGGTTCACCGTGGCCGTGAAGGCGAGCAGCATCTCGAGCGACTGGGACCAGTCGCGCATGCGCTCGAAGAGCAGCGCGCGGTCGGCCGCGATGGCGGCCTGCGCGGCCAGCGACTCGGCGAGGCGCCCTTCGTGCTGGCCGAAGAGCGCGGCGTCGTACCGGTCCTGCACCTCGAGCACGCCGACCGGCTCGGCGGTGTGGCCGAGGACGGGGACGGCGAGCGCATGGCGGCAGGGGGGGAGGCCGGGCACCGCGAACGGGGCGAGCGCGTCGCCCGCGGGGTCGTTCGTCCATGTCGCCTTGCCGTCGCGCAGGGCGCGGCGCGCCAGGGAGCCGGGAAGGTCGAGCCGCAGGCCCCACGCGGCGCGCGGGGCGCCGCCCGCCTGCACCGCGCGCACGCGCGCCTCGGCGCCCTCCACGAGCGCCACGATGGCGCGGTCGGCGCGCAGCGTGTCGGCGGCGAGGCTGGCCAGTGCCGCGGCCAGCGACTCGGGGTCGAGCGCGCCCGCCAGCGCGCGCCCGGCGAGCCGCAGCACCTCGACCTCTCGGCCGTGGCGCCGCAGCTCGCGCCGCAGCCGCTCGGCCTCCGCCTCGGCGGCGCGCGCGTCGCCCGCCGCCGGCGCGCTCAGGCCGGCGTCGCCGGCTGCCGCTGCCCCGCCTGCCGCGCCGTGAGCCACGCGAGCCACTCGGCCATCCCCGTGCCGCGCTTGGCGGAGCACTCCAGCACCGGCATGCCGGGCCGCACCGACGCGATCGCCGCGTGCGCCGCCGCGCGATCGAACTCGACGGCGGCGGCGAGGTCCATCTTGGTGATGATGGCCAGGTCGGAGCCGTTGAAGATCGTGGGGTACTTGAGCGGCTTGTCCTCGCCCTCGGTGACGGAGAGCATCACGACGCGGACCGCCTCGCCGAGGTCGTAGCTGGCGGGGCAGACGAGGTTGCCGATGTTCTCGATGAACAGGATGTCGAGCGCGTCGAGCGGCCAGTCGGCCAGGTGGTCGCCGATCCACTCGGCCTCGAGGTGGCAGCGGCCGTGCGTCAGGATCTGCTTCACGGGGACGCCCGCCTCGGCGAGGCGGCGCGCGTCGTTGTCCGTCTCGAGGTCGCCGACCAGCGCGGCCACCCGCAGCCCCTGCGCGCGCAGCGCGAGGAGCGTCTTCTGCAGGAACTCGGTCTTCCCCGCGCCCGGGCTGGACACGAGGCTCACCACCAGCACGCCCGCGGCCTCGAAGCGGCCGCGCAGCGCGGCCGCCATCTCGTCGTTCTTCTTGAGGATCCCGCGGCGCACCTCCACGATGCGCGTCGTCATCGCCTGCTCCCGTCGGGACGGGGCTACGGGGCGGACTCGACCTCGAAGGAGACGAGTTCCATCTCGCGGCCCTGCCGGATGTCGGCGCTCGGGGTGTCGCAGGTGGGGCAGCGGAAGCGCTGGATCCCCTCGATCGTCACGTCACGGTCGCAGCGGGCGCAGTGGATGACGACCGGCCGTTCCTCGATCGAGAGCGCCGAGCCCTCGAGGAGCGTGCCTGCCGTCCCTACATCGTAGCTGAAGCGGAGGGCATCGGGAACCACGCCGGCGAGCGCCCCGATCCGGAGCGAGACCGCCGTCACCTTCGTGGCGCCCATCTCGCGCGCCCGCTCCTCCACCGCCGCCACCACGGAGTAGACGATCGAGAGCTCGTGCACCCTCAGGCCTTGCGGCTGGCGCGTGCGTAGCGCCGGGCGAACTCGACCGCGAAGCCGACGGTGTGCTGCACGTCCGGGTCGCGGAGGGCGCGCATCAGGCCGAGGAGGCCGAGCGGCTCCGGCGTGGCCTGCTTCGTCTCCTGGTAGGCGGTCGAGACGGCGGCGCCGATCTCGCCGAGCGCGCCGACCGTCTTCGGCTCGAGCATGCCCGACTGGATGACCGGATCGACCGCATTGGCGACCTGGTCCAGGTGCTCGAAGACGCCGGCGTCGGAGAGGGCGCGCCACGACTTCACGAGCACGCGCACGTCGCCGTAGACCTGCTGCACGTCGCGGATCCGCTCGCCCGGCGGGAAGGCGCGCCGCAGGTCGTTGATCGTCCCCACCACCGACTCGACGACGTGGTCGCCCCGGCGGACGAGGCCGTCGAGCGCGGAGACGACGAAGGCGAGGAGCTCGGCGTGCTGCATGACGGTGCGGAGCGCCGCGATCGTCTCCGGCTTGCCGAGCTCCTCGATCACGCCGGAGTCGAGCAGGCGCTGGATCTCGGGCTTCTCCACCAGGTCGCTCAGCTGGCCGACGGCGCGCGAGATCTGCGGGAGGCGCGGCAGCACCTCGTCGCCGAGGCCGGTCGTGGCGGCGAGCCGGCGGAAGTCGCCGAGCGACGAGCCGACCGACTCGATCACCGTGTCGCTCCGGCGGACGAGGCCATCCAGCGCCTCGGCGGCGAACGCGATCGTCTCGAGCTTGTCGAGGAGCTTGTGCAGCGCCGCCGCGGTGGCGGGCTCGGACAGGCGGTCGAGGAGCGCCTCCGCGGAGGCGGTCGGGGCGGTCATGCGCGGCTCCCGGGGCTGTGGGGTCGCCTGCATCATGCCGCCCCCCGGGAGGGGCGGCCATCCCATGATCATGCTATGGTCCCCGAAGCCGCCCGGCGGCATCGTGCGGCACCGTCCTCCACCGGACCCTCCATGGACTCGTCCGCCGCCACGCTCGGCGCCCTCGGCTTCCTGCTCGGGATGCGCCACGCCCTCGACCCCGACCACGTGGTCGCCGTGTCGGCGATGGCTGCCCGCACCCGCTCGGTCCGGCGACTCGCGCTCGTCGCCGCGCTCTGGGGCGTAGGGCACGCCCTCACCATCCTCGTCGCCGGCGGCACCATCATCCTCGCCAAGGTGGCGGTCGCCCCGCGCGTGGCGCTCGGCCTCGAGTTCGGCGTGGCGATCATGCTCGTGCTGCTCGGCCTCGCCAACCTGCGGACCAGCGGTGACGCCACCGGCGCGCACGCGCACCCGCATCCGCATGCCGAGGCACCGGCCGAGGTCCCGCTGCCGCTCCGCTCGCTCGCGGTCGGCATGGTGCACGGCCTGGCCGGCTCGGCGGCGATCGCGCTGCTGGTGGTGAGCACGGTGCCGGAGCCGCGCTGGGCGCTGGCGTACCTGCTCCTGTTCGGCGCGGGCACGGTCGCCGGGATGGTCGCGGCGACCACGGTCGTCGGCGGACCGGCGGTGATCGCCGCAGAACGGATGGTGCCGGTGCGCCGCTGGCTCACCTACGGGGCCGGGGTGGCGAGCCTCGCGTTCGGGCTCTACCTGGCGGTGGAGCTGGCGGGCGCCGGGCTGTTCGGCGCGAACCCCTCGTGGACGCCGCAGTAGCGCTGTCCCCACCGCGAGACAGCGGTTGCTCGTCGACGGGGACAGATGGCGTCGGCGATGTGTCGGATGGGACGGGATTTCGAGGGCCCTTCAGGTGGCATCCCTGTTGCACCATCAAGAAGCGTCGGCGCCGAGCGCCGGCGCTTCTTCGCCATCGCCCCCTCGGGCCTTCCTTGCTGGCCGGCCCCCACATTAGAGGTTGAAGATGTCACGCATGCCGACCCGCCTGCAGTCGTTCGCCGTGGCCGCTGCCCTGCCGCTGGTCCTCGGTGCCTGCGCCTTCTCCCACGCGCCTGTCGTCCGGCCCGAGGCGAAGGCCGCCCCGGTCGAGCGGATCGGCGGCCGCATGCTCCTCCTCGTCCCGACCGAGGTCGCGAGCTACTACCTCATGAAGTCGTCGGGCGGGAGCACCATCCGATACGACTACGGTCCCGGCACCGTCGCCGCGCTGGCCGACCTCTTCCGCGGCTGCATGGACAGCGTGGAGGTGCGGATGCTGCCGGTCTCCAGCAGTGCGATGGCGATGCTGACGCTCCCGGAGATGGACGTCTCGGGGTACGACTTCATCGGCCTGCCGAGCATCAAGGCGCAGCCGTTCCAGCGCGCGTTCGCGGGGCGCGGCGTGGACTTCCAGGTGCAGGTGGACGTGATGAGCGGTGCGCGGAAGCCGGTCGCCTCGCTGATGGGGAACGCGGCGGCGGCGGCACCGTTCGAGATGGCGAGCTCGATCCGCGCGGCGGGGAACCGCGCGCTCGAGAACGCGCTCAAGGTGATGCGCGACCAGCTCGCGACCGAGCGGCCGCGCTTCCTGCAGGTGCTCAGCGCGAAGTAGCGCGCGGCACGCGCTCAGCCGTCGAGCGCCTCGCGGAAGAGGGCGGGGAGGTGGAGGATGAGCGGCTCGCGGGCGCCTTCGGGGTGCCACGCGAGCCGTTCCGCTTCGATGTGCGGCTCCGCGTCATCCGGGGTCCAGCGCTCCATGGTCCGCGCACCGGGATCCACCACCCAGTACTCGGAGACGCGTGCGCGCTGGTATCGCCGGCGCTTCAGGCCGCGGTCGGTGCGGGTGGACGACGGGGAGGCGATCTCGACGACGAGCAGCAGCCGCGTGACGTCGGACCAGGCGCGCACCGGACGGTCACCGCCCGGCACGACGAAGATGTCGGGTTGGAGCATCTCGTCCTCGCCGAACGCGAGGTCGGCGGGCGCGAAGAGACAGCGGCCGATGCCGTGCAGCCGGCAGTACGGCCGCAGCAGCTCGACCAGCACCCCCAGCACCTCCTGATGCGGTCCCGCCGGCGACGGGGTCACGACGTGCTCCCCGTCGATGAGCTCGTGGCGGCACCCGTCGTCCGGCAGCGCCAGCAGGCGCGCGCGGGTCCAGCGCTCGGTCTCGACGTCCATGCGCATACGGTACGCTCGGCGTTCGGCGTGGGGCAACTCGGCACCCGCCATCATGGCACCGACCGGACGGGGAGTGCGTACCAGAATCACCATGGGCGACATCATTCGAACGCGTAGCGCCGCGGACGGCCGGGCGCGCCGTGCCTTGCCACGGATCGGCCGCGGCACCAGTCTCCCGCATCCCATGCCCGCATCTGGCCCCCGCTGACCGCCCGCACCTGCGCGCCGCCGCGCCGTCTCGTCCTGGTGGTGGGCGCCGGACCGGCGCTGCTCTCCGGCTGCAATGGCGCGCACCTCGAGGGCTCGGGAGCGCTGATCCTCGGCATCCCGCTGATGCTGCTGTTCCTGTACGTCGTGGCGCAGGTGGGGGAGTTCTTCGCAGCGCTGTGGGCGAGGATGACCGGGCGGGTGCGCGCGGAGCGGGACACGGACCGGGATCCGCCGACGCGATGGCACGATGCGCCGTCGTCCCCGTCCTCGTCATCGATCCACGACGCGCATGGCGGCGAGGGCTGCGCGACGCGTGCCGCCACGGACGCGCCGAGTGATGGCTGCGAGGCGTCGGGTGGTGACGGCGGCGGTGGCGACAGCAGCGGCGGAAGCGACGGCAGCGGCACGGACTGAACGGCGGACGACGGCGAGCGCCCAGCGGCAGTGCCGCGCATGCCGGGCACCCGCGAGCGGCGCCCGGCACGCACTGCCGTCCCCGTCAGGCTGCCCGCCGAACCCGCGCGCCGGCGGACAACGTCAGCCGGTTGGTCCACTCGTACACGGCCGGCAGCTGCCACGCGGGGAGTGACACCGCCGCGCGCAACGCGAGGAAGAGCCGTTCCGCGTGCTGGCGCTCCTCCTGGCTGTCGGGCAGCGGCGTCGGCGCCGACGCCGACTCGGCGGCGACATATCTCGTCGCCGCGAGCAGCGCCCGCACCTGCTCCCGCGTCACCGCCACCGAGCGATCGCGCAGGTTCGGCCGGAGCAACGCGAGCTCATCCGCCGGGACGACGTCGCGGCGGACCAGCGGGGCGGCATCGGTGACGATCGCGCCATGCGCGAACAGCGTGAGCACCACCGCGCGCTCGAACGGCGACAGCGTGCGCCCGGCCAGCGAGCTGAGCGTCTCGATGAGGGCTTCGTTGTGGCGGGCGAAGCGGTCGGCGGTGATCGTGAGCTTGTGCAGGTCGGACATGGTGGTGCTCCTCTTTCGCAGGACAGTCACGCCTCTCGCGCGCATGGTCCCCGGGCAGTGCCGGGCCGGCGGTGCCACCGCGCTCCCCGATATGGGGCGACGGATGGCGGGCGGGTCGTCGAGCCGGTGCTCTCGCCGCCACTCTCCATGCTGGCACCCGAGGCGCAAGGTGCCGGTGCTGCCGGGCCGTCCGGCAAAACGAATCGGCCCGCGCCATCAGGACGCGGGCCGAGGTCGGCTGCGACTTAGATGGCTGTGGTCCGGCCGGAGCCGGCTGCGCACCCCATCAAGTCAGGGAAATCGGTGCGCGAGTGAGAGTATCGCGCGGCCCGCGGCGACGCGCAAGGGGGGCGTCGCCACGGCGCCGCGAGTCGCTCATGACTCGTCGTCGCCGAACGGATCGCCCGGCGGCGGCGGGAGCGGCGTCATCGGCGGCAGCTCGCCCTCCTCGTGCCAGCGGCGGACCAGCGCCGCGAGCGCGCGCGCGTGCGCGCGCTCCTCGGGCGCGAGGCCCGGGCGCGCCGCGCGCTGCGTGAGCTCCGTTCCGAGCGTGGTGAGCTGGTCGTCCACGAGGGCGCGCACCTCGTCGGCGGCGTCCTTGTCGGCCGCGAGCGCGAGCAGCCGGTGGACGTGCGCACGCTGCACCGCGCGCGCGAGCTGCGCGGCGCGGCCCGTCGCCGTGCCCGAGGGCGCGGGAGCCCAGGCCGCCTTGCGCACCGCGCCAAGCACCTCGGGCAGGCCGGGCAGCGAGGCGTCGCGCATCCCCTGCTGCGCCACGCGCGCGAGCCGCTCGTGCTGCAGCAGCTGCTCGAGCACGAGGCTCGCCAGGCTCTGCGCCGCCGAGACCGCGTCGAACTGCGGGTCGGTGCGGCCGGGAAAGAGCTCCACCGAGCCCTCGTAGCCGAACGGCCGGGGCCCGAGCAGCGTCAGCACCGTGTCGGGGATGGCGAGTTCGTCGGTGGCGAGCGTGCCCAGCACCTGCTGCAGCGCGGCGCGCTGGCGTGCGGCGGGGACGGCGCGCGTCGCCTGCTGCCCGTCGCCGCTCACGGCGTTGTGGTACTCGACGCCGCCCACCGCGCGCGCGAGCAGCCGCACGGCGAAGCGGTGGAAGTAGTACAGCGGCGCGAAGCGCTCCTGCAGCGTCGCCACCGGCTCGCCGGCGCGCAGGTTGCCAAGGCCGAAGCGCGCGATCGCCGCCCGCCGCACCGCCATCTGCGCCCGCAGGAACTCCTCGGCCGTCGCCCGGTCGTCCCACAGCGCCACGCGCGGGTCGCTGCTGCCGTCGGGGCGCGCGTCGTCGTCGCTGAGGAAGAGCAGCCCGCGCGAGAGGCCCTCACGCACGATCGCCGCGAGCGAGTCCGCCTCGTGCTCGGGGGGGAAGATGCCGTAACCCCACCGCACCGCGAGCACGTCGAAGGCGCCGGGCCCCACGTCGTAGGCGCGGCTCGCGTCGATCCGGCCCGACGCGTCGACCGCGAGGCGCGGCGCAGGGTAGTCCATGACGCTGCCGCGGCCGTAGCTGCTCGCGATGTAG
This sequence comes from Gemmatimonadales bacterium, assembly GCA_033764615.1. Classification (GTDB taxonomy): domain Bacteria; phylum Gemmatimonadota; class Gemmatimonadetes; order Gemmatimonadales; family GWC2-71-9; genus JANRIU01. The sequence goes on from JANRIU010000087.1 coordinate 13,590, forward strand.
TTGTGCGCCATGCCGAGCGTGTGGCCGATCTCGTGCGCGGTCACCTGCCGCACGCGGCCGAGCACGAAGGCCGTGTCGGCCGCGGTCTCCGCGCCGAGCAGTGCCGCGACGAGGTTGTAGGCGGTGCGGCCGCGGTGGCTGTCCATGCGGGCCATCCCCTTGAGGATCTGGCCCGTGCGAGGGTCGGAGAGCGCGCCGCCGATCGACCAGCCGCGCTCGTTGCGGTTCACCCACTGCACCACGTTGTAGCGCAGGTCCATCGGGTCCGCGCCCTCGGGGAGCAGCTCGGCGCGGAAGCCGCCCTTCAGGCCCGCGCGGTCGAACGCCTGCTCCCAGAAGCGCGCGCCCTCGAGCGTCGCGGTGCGCAGCGGCTCGGGGATGCCGCGGTCGATGTAGTAGGTGATCGGGGTGCGGATCGGGCTCGACGGGTCGCGCGGGTCGGCGCGCTCGAGGCGGTGCCGCGCGATCCAGCGGCGCTCGAGCGGGCGGTCGACCGGCTGGGCGTAATCCTTGAACCGCGGGCCGAAGAAGCTCATGCGCGGGTCGGCCTCGCGCGGGCGGTACCCCGCGTCGGGCAGCTCCGCGAGCGCGAGGTGCTGGCGGAGCGTGAGCGCACGCCCGTCCGGCGCGATGCGCTGCGCGATCGGCCCGGGCTGCGACGACTCGAACGTGAGCGACGCCTCGAGCTCCGTGTTCCGCGGGAACGCCTTCGTGCTCGGCTCGTGCACCGCCGACCGGTCCTTCGCGAGCGTCCACGTCCCCTGGTTGGTGCGGCGCAGCGTGCCCGCGATGTCATACCAGTCGCGCAGGACGAAGTCGGTCGCGTCGACGAGAAGGCGGTCCCCCTCCTCCGCGATCACGGGCAGCGCGGCGACGGTGCTCGTCGCGAACGCCTCGGCGACGGAGCGCGCGTGCGCGGGGTTGTCCGGGAAGGTGCTGCGGTAGTTCCAATTCTCGAGCGTGAGCAGCACGCGCGGGCCGACGCGCCGCGCCTCCGCCACGTCGCAGCCGCCGTTGGCCCCGCGGTCGAGGCCGACCGGGTTCGAGCCCATGCCCGCCGCGAGCGTGACGCACAGCAGCATCCGCTGGCCCGCGGCCGGCAGCTCCAGCCACAGCTGCGCCTGCGCGGCGTTGTGGATGATCGGCACGAAGCCGGGCTGGCGGGCGAGGCCGGCCGCCTTCGTGGCGATGGTCGGCAGCTTCGCGGGCGCCGGCGCCGCGGGCGTGGCCGACGGGGCGGGGGCCGGCGCGGCCTGCGCGTGGAGCGACGTGGCGGCGAGGCACAGGACGGCGACGAGGCGGGAACGCATGGCGAGGACGATGATCCGGGTGCGGGACGCCCAACGCTAACCGGACGCCGTCTCGCCGAGCGCCTCGGCGAAGAGGCCCGGCAGGTAGATCCGCAGCGGCTCCGGGGCGCCCGTGGGGTGCCACGTGAGCCCGGCGCGGATGATGTCCGGCGCCTCGTCGGCCGGCGTCCAGCGCTCCACCGCTCGCGCCGCGACGTCCACCACCCAGTACTCCGCCACGCGATGTTGCTGCGCGAGCCGGCGCTTCACCCCGCGGTCGAACACATGACTGCTCGGCGAGAGCGCCTCGATGATGAGCCGCGCCTCGGCGCCCACCCAGCCCTGCGGTGGCGGCGGGCCACCCGGGACGACGAAGAGGTCGGGCTGCGTGAGGTCCTCGTCGCCGAACTCCAGCTCGCCCGGACCCCAGATGGCGCGGCCGAGACCATGCTGGCGCACGTACGCGCCGATGGCGAGGAACAGCAGGCCCAGCACGCTCTGGTGCCGCCCGCTCGGACCCGGCGTCACGAGCAGGACCCCGCCCACGAGCTCGTAGCGTTTCCCGTCGTCCGGCAGGGCACGGACGCGCTCGCGGGTCCAGCGACTGCTCTCGAGAGCCATGCGCATAGCGTACGCTCGGCGTGGGGGGGAAGACAACGGCGCATGGCCCAAGATGTGACCACACTGCGGAGACGAGCGTACCGAAATCACCATGAGGGGGAGCCTCTTGCGCGCATCGGCATCCGGCGCCGCGGCAGCTGTCACATCCCCGGATACCTTCAATCCATGGCCGACCTCCGCTTCCTCCCCTCGGGCTCGCTCGCCGCGCTGGTGCCACCCGCACCCGACGCGCTGGTGGTGCTGCGTCAGGGCGGCCTCCGCGACGACCTGCTCCACCTCGCGTGGGACGCGGGCCTCCGCGGCTGGCTCGGCCCGGAGCCCTCCACCTTCGCCGAGCTGCCGTCGCGCCTCGGTGGGCGCCTCCCGCCCGCCGCCGACGGCATGACGCGCCGAGCCGTGCTGGAGGCGGCCGCGCGGAAGTTCCCCGTGCTCGGCGGCCGCGCGGTCGCGGCGTCGACGCTCCGCGCGCTCGACGCGCTGGTCGGCGAGCTGGTCGGCGAGGGGATCCACGCCGACCGGCTGCACGCCGCCCTCGAGGCGCGCGCCGGTCGCGACGCATTCGAGCGCCGCCGCGACGAGGCGCTCGTCGGCACGCTCCGCCGGTACGCCGCCGCGCTCACGTCGCTCGGCCTCCGCGACCCGCGCGACGGCCTCGTACGCACGGCGCACCTGGTGCGCGCGGCCGGGCGCGACGCCGCGGCCGGCGAGGCGCTCCGGCATCGGCTGGGCGCGGTGCGGCGGCTCGTGATCGTCGGTCTCGCCGACCTGCGCGGTGGCTGGCGGACGCTGCTGCCCGCGCTCGCGGCGTGCGAGGCGCTCGACGTGGTGGAGGTGCGCACCGACGCGGAACTCGACCTGCCGGGCGCCGGGAGCGCCGCGGGCCCCGCCCGCGCGATGGCGCCGCCGCCGAGCGTGACCTGCATCGAGTGCGCCGATCCCGACCGCGAGCACGATGCGGTGGCGGAGCGGATCAGGGCGCTGCTCGAGACGGCGCCGGACCCTGCGCGCGCGGCGCGCCGCATCGCGGTCGTCGCGCGCGAGGCGCGGCCGGCGGTCGACCTCGCGCTCGCGGCGCTCGCGCGTGCCGGCGTGCCCGCGACCGCGCGACGGCGCCTCAGCCTCGCCGAGGTGCCGGCGGTGCGGGCGGTGCGCGCGCTGCTCGTGGCCGCGGCGGAGGGGTGGACGCGACGCGGTCTCGCGGCACTCGCCGACCAGCCGCTGCTGGAGACCGGGCTCGACCGCCGCGCGCTGGACGCCGCCGGCTTCCGACGGCTCACGCACGGCCTGGACGCGTGGGCCGTCGCGCTGCCGGCGCACGCGGCCAGCCTCGAGCGGCTGCGCCCCTTCGACGGCGCGCAGCCGCTCGGTGCGCGCCTGGACCACCTGCTCGCGATGCTCCGCGACGACACGTTCGGCGTCCGGCGCCGCGCCATCGCGGTGCCCGCGGAGCGCTTCGACGTGGTGCGGCTCGACCTCGCCGGGCTCGACCGGCTGGCGGGCGCGCTGGCCGACTGGCGCCGCGCGCTGGACGCCGTCAAGGCGGACGACGCCCCGCAGGACGCGCCGACCTTCCTCGCGGAGTGCGATGCACTGATCGCCGGCGAGACGGTCGCGGTCGTCTCGGGCCCCGAGCGCGGCGTGCAGGTGCTGGAGGCGCTCGCGGCGGCGTACCGCGACTTCGACCACGTCTTCCTCGTCGGCCTCGCCGACGGGGCATTCCCGCGTCGCGCCCCGCGCTCGCCGCTCCTCGGCGAGGCCGAGCGGGCACACCTCGCCGCACACGGCATCGCGCTCGGGCGCCGCGACGACTGGGAGCGGCGCGAGGACGAGCTGTTCGCCGCGCTGCAGCGCGCGGCGCGCATCTCGCTCGTGGCCACCTGGCCGCGCGTGGACGAGGTCGGGCGCGAGACGGGGCCGTCGCGCTATGCCGACGAGCTGGTCGCGCTGGCGGGCGGCGAGCCGGAACGCCGGACCGCGAGCGTGGTCTGGTCGCCGGCGGCGCGCCTCGCCGGCGGCGCGGCGTCCGTCCGGACCGCGGCCCGCGCGGTACGCGTGGAGCGCCTTCGCGAGACGGGGCTGCTCTCCCCATGGAACGGCGCGCTCGTGCGGCCCGCCACGCTCGCCTGGCTCGCGGAGCAGGGCGGCGACACGCGTCCCTTCAGCCCCACCGTGATCGAGGAGTATGCCAAGTGCCCGTGGGCGTACCTCGCGCGGCGCCTCCTCGGCCTCGACACGCGGGACGAGCCCGATGGCGACGTGGATGCCCGGCTGCGCGGCACGCTGCTGCACGACGTGCTCGCGATGGTCTATGCCGAGCTCGGCGCGTCGGACGACGCACCGCTCTCGCTCGGCGACGGCCACCTCGCGGCGCTGCCGGCGCTCGTGCGCGAGGCCGTCGAGCGCACCGTGCGGCGCGACGAGCGCACCGCCGGCCTCGACGAGGCCGCGCGGACGCTCGTCTCCGCCGACCTGTACCGGACGCTCGACCGGTACCTGCGGACCGAGATCGCCTACAACGCGGGCTGGTCGAAGGCGAGCACCGACCGCTCGAAGACACCGCGCACGGGCGTCGTCCGGCACGAGGTCGAGGTCGCCCGGGCCACCTTCGACCACGACGGCGTGCGCTTCACGTTCCGCGGCCGGGTCGACCGGCTGGAGCGCGTGACCGACCCGCGGCTGGACGGGCAGCGCTTCTCGGCGATCGTCGACTACAAGTCGAGCTCCGGCGGCGTGCCTGGCCACAGGGACCTGAAGGACGCGCACGCGGAAGGGCTGCTCGTGCAGCTGACGCTGTACCACCATGCGCTCCTGCAGGCGGGCGAGCCGGTCGGGCGGAGCGAGTACCGCGTGCTCGGCGGGGCGAGGCCGACCGACAGGGGGGCGCCGAAGATCGTGGCGCACCGGCTCGACCTCGTCTCCGTCACGAAGGCCGGCGTCGAAGCGGACGCGGAGGCGGAGGCGCGCTACGTCGAGCGCCTCGGGCAGGTGGCTGCGCACGTGACGGCGCTGCGCGCCGGCCGGTTCCCCGCTGATCCCGCGCCGTCCCAGGGCTGCCCCGGGCATTGCCCCGCACTCACCGTCTGCCGCGTGAGCGGCGGCCCGCGGACGGAACACCGGTGAGGGCGCCGACCGCGGAGCAGTGGGCCGTCATCGAGGCGTGCGACCGGCACGTCCTGGTCGATGCCGGCGCCGGCACGGGGAAGACGTTCACGGTCGTGCAGCGCCTGCTGTGGATGGCCGGCGTGGAAGTCGGCGGACGGCGGCGCGCGGGCGAGCCGGTGCCGCTGCCGCAGCTCGCGGCCATCACGTTCACCGTGAACGCGGCGCAGGAGCTCCGGGCGCGGCTCCGCGCCGAGCTCCGCGCCGCCGGCCGCACCGACCTCGCGCGCACCGTCGACGACATGCGCCTCGGCACCATCCACGCCTTCTGCGGCGAGCTGCTGCGGGAGCATGCCCTGCGGGCCGGCGCCTCGCCCGACTTCACGGTCGTCGAGCCCGGCGACCTCGCGGCGCGCGCGGAGGAGGCGGCACGCGAGGCGCTGCTGGCCGCGGTGGAGGAGGGGGCGCCGCACGTCGCCGACCTGCTCGTGCTCGCGCGCCGCGGGGACCTCGTCGCCTGGACGGCGCGGCTGGTGCGGGAGCCGCTGCGGCTGGCGCGCATCGCCGCCCGGCCGGAGGCGCACCGCGAGGAGGAGCGGGCGCTGCTGGCGCTCGCGACGCGGGCGCGTGCCGCGCTCGAGGAGCAGCTGCGCCGCGAGGGGTGCCTCGACTACGACCTGCTCCTCCAGCGCGCGCACGCCCTCCTCGCGAACGAGGAGGTCCGCCTCGCCGTGCAGCGCTCGCTGCGGCTGCTGGTGGTCGACGAGTTCCAGGACACGGACGCCGTCCAGCGCGACATCGTCTGGCGCATCGGCGAGCCGACGCTGCCGCTGGCCGTGACGCCCCGCCTCCTGCTGGTCGGCGACGCGAAACAGTCGATCTACGGCTTCCGCGGCGCCGACGTGACGGTCTGGAATGCGGCGCGCGACGCCTTCCTGTCGCTGCCGCACGCCGCGGTCCTGCCGCTCCGCACGAACCGGCGCTCCGTGCCCGGCATCCTCGCATTCGTCGACCACACCATCGGCCATGCGCTCGCCACGCCCGTCGAGGGCACGGAGCTCGGGCCGTGGGAGGCGCCGCCGGCGCCGCTCGTCCCGGCCCGGGCGCCGGCGGGGGCGCACGCCGTGGAGCTCGTCGTCGTGTCGGCGGACGCCCGGGGCAAGGCCGCGAAGGCCGACCCGGTGCGCCAGGCGGGCGCGGCGATGGTGGCGCAGCGCCTCCTCGCGCTGCACGCCGCGGGACGGCCGTGGCGCGGGATGGCGGTCCTCGCGCGGGCGCGGGCCTCGCTGACGGATGCGCAGGCGGCGCTCGAGGCGGCCGGCATCCCCTGCTACCTCTGGACGGGCGAGGGGTTCTTCCGCCGCCGCGAGGTGCAGGATGCGCTGCTCGCGCTGCGCGTCCTGCGCGACCCTGACGATGACCAGGCGCTCGCCGGCTGGCTCCGCGGGCCGGGCGCCGCCCTCCGGGACGACACGCTCGTGGCGCTCGGCCTCGCGGCGTCGGCCGCCTCGCGATCGCTGTGGTGGGCGCTGTGCGAGGCGACGGACGGGCTGGAGCCGCCGCTCGCCGAGGCGCGGGCCGCGCTCCTGCGCGCGCTCCCGCTGCGCGACCGCGTGCCCGCGCACGAGCTGCTCGAGGCGCTCTGCGCCGACTCGGGCGTGCTGGCCCACCTCGACCTGCGCGCGCGCACGGGCGCACGCGTGGAGTCGCGCGAGGCGCGGCAGGCGCTCGCGAACCTGCGGCGCTTCCTCGCGATGCTTCGCGCGCAGGCGGGCGCGACGCTGGACGAGCTGCTGGCGTGGTTGGACGACCGGATCGCCTCCGACGTCGAGGAGCCGCAGGCGCGCCTCTTCGGCCCCGAGGAGGACGTCGTCTCCCTGCTCACGGTCCACGGGGCCAAGGGCCTCGAATGGCCCTTGGTGGCGTGGGTGGACCTCGGGCGCGAGGAGCTGCGCGACAACGCCCGCATCCGCGTCGGCCGCTCGGCGATCGCGCTCAAGCGCCTCGATGGCGCCGAGGACGCGCAGGACGACGCGGGGCAGGAGACGCCGCAGTGGCACGAGCTGGGCCTCGAGCTCGCGCGCGATGCCGCCGCCGAACGGAAGCGGCTCTGGTACGTCGCGGCGACGCGGGCGGCGGATATCCTGCTCTGCAGCGCCCTGGCCGAGGGAAACACGAGGGAGACCGCGACCCCGGCACAGCTCCTCGCCGAGCGCATGCCGGAGGCGTTCATCGGCGATGCCGTGCCGTACCCGGAGGGCCACGTCGCCGCCGTGCGGCGTGCCTCCGCGGTGGTGGTGCCGGCGCCGGGCCGGCTCGCGATCGGCCGTCCGGCGCACGTGGAGGATCCCGCGGCCGACGCGGCGATCGAGGAGGCACTCGTCGCGATGCTTCCCGCGGCGGCGCCGCCGCTCGCCGTGGGCGCCGGGCGGCTGCGCCACTCGGCCACCGAGCTCGCGCTGCTCGAACGCTGCGCGCGGCGCCATTGGCTGCGCTACGGGCACGGCCTGCGCGAGCCGGCGGCGCGCCCGCCGCATCGCCCGCCGCCGCCGCCCGGGCTCTCCGCGCTGGTGCTGGGGCAGGTCGTGCACGACCTGCTGGAGTCGGGCGGCAGCGGGGCCGGCCTGGAGGCGCGCCTCGAGGCCGCGCTCGCCGAGCGTGCCCGCGGGGCGCCGCCGCCTGACACGCCCGCCGGCGTCGCGTGGCGCGCGGAGGTGCTCGCGTCCCTCCGCGCGATGGAGGCGCAGCCCGACCACGCGCGCCTCGCGGCCGACCCGTCGGCACGGCGCGAGGTGCCGTTCACGGCGCTGCTCGCGCCCGACCGCGCCGTCGCCGGCTTCATCGACCTGGTGGTGCGCACGCCCGAGGGGCTCGTGCTCGCGGACGTGAAGACGGCGGCCGTCTCGGCTGCCGAGGCGGCGGCGAAGGTGGAGGAGCGGTACGCACGCCAGCGTGACGCGTACGTCACCGCCGCCGAGCTCGCGGGCGAGCGCGTCGTCCGGTTCGACTTCCTGTTCCCCGGCGAGGGCGGCACCGTGAGCACGCCGATCGACGACGCCGAGCGGTCGGCGGCGCGCGCGCGGCTCGATGCCGTCCTTGACCAGCTGGGCGCGGCGCCGCCCGCGCTCGCGCGCGACCCGGGCGACTGCGCCTGGTGCGGTTATCGTGCGAATGGATGGTGTGCGGGCGCGCCCGGCTGGGAGGCCGCCGCCGGTCCCGCATGGCGCCCCGCGCCCGATGAGGCCGACGCCGGGAGCGACGACCCGCCGGACCCCGCTGACGCCTGAGATCGATGCCATCACCCTCGACGAAGATCCGCCGCTGGGTCGACCTGCTGACCGCGCTGTTGCGCCACACGTGGCCGGTCTCGCTGGAGCAGCTCCGCGAGGAGGTCCCCGCCTACCGCGACATGCCGACGCTGCAGGCGCTGCGGCGCACCTTCGAGCGCGACAAGGCCGAGCTCCGCGAGCTGGGCGTCCCCATCGAGACCGTGCCGAGCGAGGCCGAGGCCGGCTACCGCCTCTCGCGCGCCGACTTCTACCTCCCCTACCTCGCCCTGCTGGAGCGGGGCCGCCGGCGCGCCCCGCCGCGGGCGTCCCATTCGTTCTATGCGGGCCTGCCAACGTTCGACCTCACGCCCGACCAGCTCGAGATGATCGTGCTCGCCGGCCGCCGGGTGGCGTCGCTCGGCGATCCGCATCTCGCCGACCTCGGGGCGGCGGCGCTCCGCACGCTCGCCGTCGACCTGCCGGTCGAGGACGTGGCGCCGGGCGGCCCCGCCGCGCACGTCGCCCGCCAGGAGGCGCCGGCCGACACGTTCGCGCTCGTCGAGGAGGCGCTGCAGCGGCGCAAGCGGCTGCATTTCCTGTACGAGCGCGTCGACGGCCGCGCGGCCACCGCGCGCACCCTGCACACCTACGGCCTGTTCTTCCTGTCGGGCCACTGGTACGTCGCGGGCGTGGAGCCGGGGGACGACACGGTGAAGAACTTCCGCGTGAGCCGCATGCGCGACCTCGCCGTGGAACCGCGAAAGCCTGCGAAGCCCGACTACCGCATCCCCGTCGCCTTCCGCCTGGAGGAGCATGCGCGCTCGCGCGAGGCGTGGGAACTGGGCAGCGGCGACGCGATGGTGGTGGACGTGCGCTTCACCGGTGAGGGCGGGGCGGCGCGTGCGGCGGCCGCACGCGGCGCCGAGGTGCCCGGCGCGCCGGGAGTCCGGCGCTTCCACGTGCGCCGAGCCGATGCGTTCGCCCGCTGGCTCCTCAGCCTCGGCGGGGAGGCGGTGCCGGTGGCGCCGCCCGAGATGGTCGGCGAGCTGCGCGCGCTCGCGCGCCGCACCCGCGCCGCGCACGGCGCATGAGCGACACCGCCGCCGCGCAGCTGCGCCGCCTGCTCCAGCTGGTGCCGCGCATCGCCGACGGGCGGGAGCACCGCATCGCGCCGCTCGCCGCGCGGCTCGGCACCACGCCGGGCCAGCTCAAGGCCGACCTGCGCATCCTGGCCGAGCGGTACGACGACCCGGCCGGCTTCTACCCCGGGCTCGCGCTCTTCGTCGGGCCCGACACCGTGCGGGTCCAGTCGTCGCACTTCCAGCGGCCGATGCGCCTCTCGCTCGCCGAGCTGCGCGCCCTCGAGCTCGGCCTCCTGCTGCTGGAGCGCGAGCGACCGGAGGAGGAGCGACCGGTCATCGCGTCGGCCCGCGGCCAGCTCGCCCGCCTGCTTGCCGGACGCCGTGCCGCGCCGCCCGAGCCGCCGCTGCCGGCGCGCGTCGCCGCGGAGCCGAGCGTGCCCGCGCCAGCCCTGCTCGACACCCTGCGCCGCGCAGCGCGGCAGCGCCGCGTCGTCCGGCTGCGGTATCGCGGCGCCGCCGCCTCGGCCGACCAGGAGCGGCGCGTCCGCCCCGCGCAGGTGCTCTGCCGCCACGGCGCGTGGTATCTCGCGGCGTGGTGCGAGCAGCGGGATGACTGGCGCTTCTTCCGGCTCGACCGGATGAGCGCCGCGGAGGCGACCGCCGACCGCTTCGCTCCGCTCGAGCTCGCGGCGCTCGAGTCACGCCTGCACGACGGCGCCGCGTTCTTCGCCGTCGCGGCGCGCGTGCTCCGCGTCCGCTATGCGCCGGCGGTGGCGGGCTGGATCGCGGAGCGGCTCGGCCGCCCGCGCGACGACGATGGCGCGCTCGTCGTCGAGCACCCGATGGCCGACCCCGACTGGGCGGTGCGGCACGTGCTCCAGTACGGACCGGACGTCAGGGTGCTCGAGCCCGACACGGTCCGCGCGGAGGCCGTGCGCCGCCTCGATGCGCTCCTCGCGGCCCTCGGCGATGCGCCGTGAGCGCGGCGCCGCGGCACCTCGTCGCCGTCTGGAACCCGGCCTACGCCGACGACGCGATGGCGCGCCACCTCGAGGTGCTGCACGCCTGCGACGACGCCCGCCCGCGGGGCGGCGCGCCAGGCGACGACGACGTGTACGTCTGGTGGGGCAAGGTCCGCTCGGCCAACCGGCAGGGGCCGTTCGAGCGGCTCGACGAGCTCCTCGCGCTCGGCGCCGCCGCCGAGGCGGGCGCGGAGGTGCACCTGTACCTGACCGACTACCGCAGCCTCTTCGTCGGCGAGCTGCTCGAGGTCGTGCCGGACGACGAGCGACCGGAAGACCCGGCGCACGTGCCCGCGTACTACGCCGTCCACGGCCTCGCCTGCGACTGCTGGTTCCGCCTCGGCGACCTCCGCCGCCTCGTGGACGACGACCTCGATGGCGTGATCGCCGAGCTCCGGGCGCTCCGCAACGTGCACTACCACGATCGTCCGGTCTCGCTGTACGGCGGCATGGTCGACCTGCCGCTGCTGGTGACGCGGCCGGACGGCGAGCGCTTCTTCGACGCGGCGACCCGCGCGCGCCTGCTCGACGGCGGGCGCTGGTTCGCGTTCGACCGGCGGCGCGGACCCCTCGGCGAGCTCGAGCGCGCGCTCCGCGAGGACCTGCTCGGCGAGGTCGTGTGGCGAACCCTCGACCCCGCCGCGCGCGGCTTCCTGGCGGCCGCCGAGGCGGTGGTGCGCCAGCATCGCCGCGCCGTCGGCCACGACTTCAGCGGCGCCGTGGTGGACTACGCGCGCGCGGTGGAGGTGGAGGCGCTCCGCGTCGTGCGCGCGCTCCTGCGGAAGGCGCCCCTCCAGGCCTGCCTCGTGAACGTGGACGGGCGCTCGGTCGATCTCCGGGACCGGAGCCTGACGCTCGGCGCACTCGCGAAAGCGGTGGGCGAAGGCGCCGTGCGGGACGCGCTCCTCGCCGCGGCGCCGGCGTCGGCGAGGCCGTTCCTCGGCGGGGGCCTTCCGGCGGCGCTCGGGGAGGCCGCGCGGCGCCGGAACCCCGCCGCGCATGGGACCCGCGTCACCCTGCCCGAGGTGGAGGCGTTCCGGGCGCAGGTGCTGGGCATCGGCCAGCACGGCTGGATCCCGCAGCTGGCCCTCGCCACCGCCTGACGCCATCGCTGTCACACCCCCCTCCCATCTTCCCCGCGTCTCCTTAACGGGGAGGGACCCCATGCAGTTGCAGCTCCGGCAGGACCGCGCGCTCCTCCGCTCGGCGGGTGGGTCGGTGCGCTACCTGGTCGTCTCGTTCACCGCGCCGCTCGCCGCCGGGCCGCGCACCCGGCTTCCGCTGGACGCCGCGGTGGTGCTCGACCGCTCCGGCTCGATGGGCGGGCCGAAGATCGGCCTCGCCCGCGAGGCGGCCGCGCGCGCGCTCCGGCGCCTCGCGGGCGACGACCGGTTCACGCTCGTCGTCTACGACGACCGGGTCGACGTGCTCGCCGAGCTGGGTGCGGCGAGCGGTGCCCGGCTGGCGGCGGCGCAGTCGGCGCTCGAGCTCGTCGGTGCGCGCGGCAGCACGGCACTCCACGCGGGCTGGATGGCGGGCGCGCGCCCGCTCGCCGACCATGCCGATGGCCGTGTGCGCCGGTGCCTGCTTCTCACGGACGGCCTTGCCAACCGGGGAGTGTCGGACGTCGCGACGCTCGCGGCCGAGGCCGCGGCGCTCCGGCGCGCCGGGGTCGTCACCTCCACGTTCGGCGTCGGCCACGACTTCGACGAGGCGCTGCTGGCGAAGGTCGCGGAGGCGGGCGGCGGCGCGTTCTACTTCCTCGCGGAGCCCGCGCGCATCCCCGAGTTCCTGGAGCGCGAGATGGGCGACGCCGCGGCGGTGGTGGCCCGTGATGCGGAGCTCGTGATCACCGCGCCGCCCGGCGTGGACGTCTCGTGCCTCGAGGAGCGCACCGTCGTGCACGCCGGTGGCGCGGTGCGCGTGGCGCTCGGCGACGTCCACGAGGGCGAGGAGGTGACCGCGGTGCTGCGGCTCCGCTTCCCGGCCGCCGCCGACGGCGACGTGGCGCGGGTGCTGGTCGGCGTGCGCGACGCGGGCGGCGCCCTGCAGGCGGAGGCGCAGGCCGCGACGTGGCACTTCGCGGGGCACCGCGCCAACGACGGCCAGCCGCGCGAGGTCGCCGTCGACCGCCTCGTCGCGACCGCCTACGCGGCGCGCGCGCGGCTCGAGGCGGTGGCCCGCAACCGCGAGGGCGACCTCGACGGCGCGATGCACGTGCTGCGCCGCACCGCGGAGCGGATCGAGGGGTACGCCGGTCGCGATCCCGAGCTGCTCGAGCTCGCCCGGGCGCTCCGCCGCGAGTCGGCGTGGCTCGGCGAGGAGGTCCTCCCGATGGCCGACCGGAAGCAGCTGCACATGGCCGCGTACGCCATGCGCGAGCACAAGGACGCCGACGGCTTCCGCCGCCGCCCCACGCGGCGCTAGGGATCGCGCCAGAGCCCGAGGGCACGCAGCCTCGGGCTCTTCTTCTCCTGGTGCGCTTCCATCCGCCGGAGCACGTCGTCGAGGATCCCCACCGCCTCGACGACGTGCGGCCCCTTGTTCAGCATCACGCACTCCGCGCGCTCGGCCATCGCCGCGTCCGTGATCTCGGCACGGCTCGGGATGCCGTCCTTCACGAGGCTCTCCAGCACCTGCGTCGCCCAGATCACCGGCACGTGCGCCGCCTCGCACACCCAGAGGATCTCCTCCTGCAGCTCCGCGAGGCGCTGCCAGCCCACCTCCACGGCGAGGTCGCCGCGGGCGATCATCACGCCAAGCGGGTGCCGTCCGGCCGCCTGCAGGATGATCTCGGGGAGCGCCTCCACGCCGGGCTGCGTCTCGATCTTCGCGATGATCGGCAGCGGCGGCGCGCCCGCTGGCCGACGCGCGGCGAGCGCGGCCTGGAGCGCCGCGATGTCGGCCGCCGACTGCACGAACGAGCAGCCGACGAGGTCGGCGATCGGCGCGATGGCGTCGAGGTCGGCGAGGTCCTGCGCGGTGACGGCGGGGAGCCGCAGGTGCGTGCCCGGGCAGTTGAAGCCCTGCTGCGGCTTGAGCCGCTTGGTGCCCGCCTTCACCGCATCGACGCGCAGCAGCACCCCGGCCTCCGTGCGGGCGACCACGGTGCAGCGCGCGCTCCCGTCGTCGATGGCGACCGCGGCGCCGGGGGCGAGCGCGGTGAGCACCCCGGGTTCGCCACAGCCGGCCTGCAGCGGCCAGCGGGCCAGGTCGGCCCGCGCGGGGGCGAGGAGCAGCGTCGACCCGGGCTCGATCCGCGCCTCGTCGCCGGCGTGGGCCACCCAGTCGAACCGCAGCTTCGGCCCCGCGAGGTCCACCAGCACCCGGCACGTGCGCCCCGCCTCGGCGGACGCCTCGCGCACGGCCGCCGCCGTCGCGCGCCACGCGCGCGCATCGTCGTGGCCGCAGTTGAGGCGGGCGCAGTCCATGCCGGCGGCGAGCAGCGCGCGGAGCCGGGCGGGGTCGCGGTGGGCATCGCCGGGCAGCGTCACCATGATGCGGATCCGGCGCCCGGGCTCCGCGCCGTACAGGCGGGATGTCTCGTCGCGCAGGCGCCGCTCGCCGCGTCCCATGCGGCGCGCGCCCGGCCACCGCGCCGGCCCGCCGGCGATGCGCCGGAGCGCCGCCTCCACGGCCGCGAGCGAGGGGAGCACGCGGGACTCCGCGCGCCCGAGGCTGGAGAGCCCCCAGGCCTGCAGCTCGCGCTGCAGCGGGCGCAGGTCGCGGTGCCGCAGCGCGAGGTAGGCGGCGAGGTTGTGCGCGGAGGCCAGGAACGGGCGGCGCGCGACCTCCGGCCGCCAGCGCGCGAACGTCGCGTCCGCCTCGGCGCGCACCGCCGAGTGGAGCGCGGCGACGTCGGCGAGCAGCGCCGCGGCGGGCCGCGCCTCAGGCATCGCGCAGCCACGCCGCGAAGCGCGCATCACTCGGCGCGAGCGGCAGCGCGCCCAGCTCCGCGACCGTTGCCCAGCGCAGCGCGGCGTGCTCGTGGGCGACCGGCTCCCCCTCGGCGTCGACGACGGTGAACACGATCTCGAACGGCGAGCCCGCGTCGTGCACGCGCAGCAGCTCGGCGCCGACGGCCGTCACGCGGAGCCCGAGCTCCTCGGCGAGCTCGCGCCGGGCGGCCGCGCCGAGCGATTCCCCGGGCTCGCACTTCCCGCCGGGGAACTCCCACAGCCCGCCGTGCCGCTTGTGCGCCGGCCGCAGGCCGACGAGGTAGCGGCCGTCGCGGCGCAGCACGGCGGCGAGGACGGGGATCGTCGGCGGCCCTGGCGGGTGGTTCATCCGTGTCGTATCGTGACCTGGCATCGGTCCATGAGTGACCCACTCGACCTCGACTGGCGGCTGCGGCTCGCCGTGTTCGCGCACCTGGCGGAGCTCCGCGGGGTGCGCGGCATCGTCACGTCGGATGAGCTGGACAAAGGTATCGACTTCGAGGGCGCGCGCTGGCCGCTCTGGAACCGGCAGAAGGGGATCTACGCGCCGGGCCGCCAGCGCGGCGGCATCGGCATCGCGCTCACGATCCAGACCTCGTATGAGAGCCCGTACGACGACGACGTGGACGGCGACGGCGACACGCTGCACTACCGCTATCGCGGCACCGATCCGCACCACGCCGACAACGTCGCCCTCCGGCGCGCGGGCGAGCTCGACCGGCCCATCGTCTACCTGGTCGGCGTCGCGCCCGGGCGCTACGAGGCGCTCTTCCCCGTGTACGTCACGGCCGACGACCCGGCCCGGCTCACCTTCGCGCTCCGCCACGGGACCGCGGCGGGGTTGCGAGGTCCGGCGCACCCGGATCCCGCCGCCGAGTCGCTCGAGCGGCGCTACCAGACGCGCGCCGTGCAGCAGCGCCTGCACCAGCGCCGGTTCCGCGAGCAGGTGCTGGATGCGTACGCGCGGCGCTGCTGCGTCTGCCGCCTCCGGCACGAGCCGCTCCTCGACGCCGCGCACATCATCGCGGACAGCGCGCCGCACGGCCTGCCCGAGGTGCCCAACGGCCTCGCCATGTGCAAGATCCACCACGGCGCCTTCGACGCGCTCATCCTCGGCGTGAGCCCCGACTACGAGGTCCGCATCCGGGCCGACGTCCTCGAGGAGGTCGACGGCCCGATGCTGAAGCATGGCCTGCAGGAGCTGCACGGCAGCCGCATCGAGCTGCCGGGCAGCCGCCGACTCCGGCCGCGCGCCGAGTACCTGGCGGAGCGCTTCGAACGCTTCCGCGCGGCGTGAGCGCGGCTGCCCGGAACGCGGAACGGCCACCCGCGAGGGTGGCCGTTCCGCGTGGGGGGAGCGGCGGACTACCGCACCGTGGCCCGCACCGTCGCCACCGCGCTGTCGCCCTCGACGTCCACCGCGTGCAGCCGGACGATGAACGTCCCCGCCGCCGTGAAGGTGCGCTGCATCGTCGTCGCCGCGCTCCAGCGGCCCGTCGACACCTGCTCGTCATTCACGCGCCACGTGAGCTGGAGGCTGTCGACCGCCGTGTCGTCCCGCGTGGTGCTGCCGTTGAAGGTGCAGGTGCGGCCCACGCAGCTCGCGCGGATCGCCGGCGTCGGGGCCCGGTTGATCCGGTTCACGACGCGCACGCGGATGGTGTCGGCCAGGCCCGTGGGCTGGTGGACGGCGATGAGGCTGTGCGTGCCCAGCGTCGTGCTGGCCGTGAAGCGGCTGCCATTCGTCACCGCGCCGGCGGTGCCGTTCGGCGAGCTCCAGGTGGGCGACGGCACCCGCACCAGCCCGCCGCCGACGCGCAGCAGGCCGGCCGTCACCGTGCGCACGGCCCCCGGCAGGACCTGGATGTCGCTCGGGGTGATCCGCAGCTCCGACACCGCGGTCACCGTCACCGTCGCGGTCGCGCTGCGGCCGCCCGACGTCGCGGTCACCGTGATCGGCCCGGTCGTGTTCGGCGCCACCAGCACGCCGCTCGACGCGTTCACCGACAGGCCCGACACGCTCGTCGCGTACGTGGGCGAGGCGGCCGTGCGCGTCGTGCCGTTCGAGAGGACCTCCGTGACCTGGAAGGTGACGCTCTCGCCGCCGAACACGGCCACCCGCCCCGGCGTGAGCCGGAGGGCCGTGACGCTCGGCGGGATCGCGCCATCGGGGATGGTCGTCCGGTCGATGAAGAGCAGGCGGTTGGGCGAGCCTGTGCCGATGTCCCCGCCGAGGGCGCCGGACGTCGCGCTGCTCAGCAGGAACGCCTTCACCTGCGCCGGCGTCAGCGAGGGGTAGCGCCCGAGCAGCAGCGCGGCCACGCCCGCCACGTGCGGCGCCGCCATCGAGGTGCCGTTCCACGTGTCGTACGACTGCGTCCCCGTGTGCACCGCGGAACGGATGCCGGAGCCCGGTGCGAAGATGTGCACGCACGGTCCCCAGTTCGAGAAGCTGGAACGCGTCTCGAACGCCGTGCTCGCGCCGACGGTGATGCCGGTCGGCGCGCGCGCCGGGCTGAAGCCGCAGGCGTTCTGGTTCGAGTTGCCCGCGGCGTTCACCACCGTGATCCCCGCCGCCGTCGCGCGCGCGACCGCGTCGTCCACCGCCTGCGACGCGCCGCCGCCGAGCGACATGTTCAGCACGGCCGGCACCGACGGCTGCGCGTTCTTGTTCATGATCACGTTGTCGATGCCGTTGATGATCCCCGCGAAGGTGCCGCTCCCGTTGCAGCCGAGGACCTTCACGGCGATGAGCCGCGCGCCGCGCGCCACGCCGACGGTGCCGCCCCCGGCGGTCCCCGCCACGTGGGTGCCGTGCCCCTGGCAGTCGCTCGCGTCCCCGGGGAACGCGCTGAAGCCGAGCACCACGCGGTCGCCGAACTCGGAGTGGAGCCGCAGGATCCCCGTGTCGAGCACGTAGATGCTGACGCCCGCGCCGGTGCTGCCCGGCGTGAAGATGGTGTTCAGGGGGAGCGCGCGCTGGTCGATGCGATCGAGGCCCCACAGGAGGCTGCTCGCCGGCGCCACCTCGGGGATGGCGCTCACGGCCGCGTCCTCCTCGACGTAGTCGATGTCGGGCTGGCGGCCGAGCGCCTGCGCCTCCTCGGGCGTGAGCTCGAGCACGGCGCCATTGAGCGCCTGCGAGAAGCGCGTCACGACGCGCGACGCCGCCCACGAGACCTCGGGGTCGAGCGAGGCGAGCGCCTGCGCCCCCTGGCCGCGGTAGGCCACCACGAACGACTGGCGCGGTCCCATGGTGAGCGTGTCCGGACCCGCCGGCACGTCGGGCGGCGTCACGTCCTCGAACGACACCTTCTCGCCCGCGTCCGACCCGCCACCCGGCGTGGACGTCGGCGAAGCGCAGGCGGCAGCGAGCAGCAGCACGATCGGAATGGCACGTCGGGACATGGTCGGCTCCAGGGTCGTCGGCCCTCCGCAGGGACGTGCGGGGAGCACCTGTCCGTCGTATCGGAAGCGGAGCCATCGCACTTGAGCGCCGTCTGGCATCGGTGTTGCTCAAGTGGATGGGCGCCGCACGGAGGCGGCAAAGCGTGCCGGGAAGGCAGCCGGGCCGGGGCCAGACGGGACGCGAGGTGGCGGGTGATCGCACAGGAGGGGTGGCGTGGAGACGATGATGCGTCAGGATGATCGGCAGCGGCTGGTGGCGATGGCGGCGTCCGGCTCCGCATGGCTCGCACGGGCGGAAGCCGCACTCGTCGCGGGCCGTCGCGCCGAGGCGATCGAGCCGCTGCTGCACGCGCAGGGACTCGCCAGCGGGATCGGCGCCGCCGCCGAGCAGCACCGGCTCGGCTCGGACGTCCTGCACGGCGTCGACCGCGTCCTCGGCTACCTCGCCCGGCCCACGGCGGAATCGCTGCGGGCCGGCGCCATCGCCATGGAGATGCTGCGCGCCCGCATCTTCATCGCGATCGAGCCGGAGCAGGCGGTGCCGGGCCTGGTGGCCTGACCCAGAGCGCCACCGTGAAGGACGAGGGGCCGGCACCGCGATCGCGATGCCGGCCCCTTCCGCGTTCCGCCGCGGGGCGCGGTCTCAGGCGCTCCGGAGCCCCTCCTCGAGCCACCAGTGCGCCGCTGCCCGGGCATCGGTGTCCCGCACGAAGCGCGCGTCGCGCCACGCGCGGTCGCTCGTGAGCGGCAGCACCGTGGTGGCCAGGGCGCGCACGCAGCGGATGCCGTCGCGGGTCGTCGCGGGGGCGCCGTCCACGCGTACGTGTGCGAGGGCGATCGTCAACGTCACCGCCCACGCGCCTCGGCTCCGCTCGACGCCGATCGCGATGTCGCGCAGCTCCACCCGCTCGCACCCGAGGGCCGCCGCGAGGGCCTCCTCGAGTGCGCTCGGCCCCCACGGAGTGCCGAGGGCCGCGGCCCCGACGAGGGCGCGCTCGCGCTGGTACCACGGGTGGCGGTGCGGCGGTTGGCCAGTGTCGCAGTGGCGCTGGAAGTCGCGGAACGTGCGGCGGAGCTCGCGGTGCGCCGGCGGGCCGAGCTCGAGCCGGATGGCACCGGCGGCGGGCGTGGCGTGCGGACGGGAAATCGACAGGGCGGGAGCGGACATGGGCGGACGCCTTTCGCGTGGGTCGAGCCGTCTCACGCGCGCATGGGTCCGGACCCCAAGGGGATCCGGCCGGCTTTGCCACCGCAAGTGTCCACTCACGGTTGGCGACGGGTCGGTGAGCCGGTGCTCTCGCCGTCTTCGCCATGCTGGCAGCCGAGACGGAGGCTGCCGAACGGATTATCGGGTGCTGCTTTCGGGACCTTATCCCGGACATGCGAACGGCCCGCAACTCGCGTCGCGGACCGTCAGCCGCGACTTAGATGGATTGGAACGGACCTAAAGCCCGCCGCACGGCCCATCAAGTCGGGGAAATCACCGTGCGTTATGTCGTACAGCTTGGTGGAATCATATCTCAACGTCGGCCCCGTGTCAACTGGGGTAGACGGGGGATGTAACGGGAGCTTCCCGGCTCACCCCGCCTCCCGCGCCGCGAGCAGCCGCGCCCGCGCCACCAGCCAGACGCAGCCGAGCAGCACGAACGCCCCCGCCAGGAAGACCGCGTCGAGCGTGGCCACCGCTGCGAGCGCGCTGCCGAGCAGCGGCCCGAGCACGCGGCCGAGGCTCGAGCTGCTCTGGTACACCCCGAGCACCGCGCCGCGCTCGTCGGCGGCGGCCACGCGCGAGACGAGCGCGCTCATGCTCGGGTTGAACAGCGCATTCCCCGCGCCGAACGCGGTGAGCGAGAGCAGCAGCGCGGGGATCCCGGCCGCCGGCGGCACGAGCACCATCCCCGCCGCCGTCAGCAGGATCCCCGCCTCGACGAGGCGGAGCGAGCCGAAGCGCGCCGAGAGCGGGCCGATGAGGCGCACCTGCACCAGCACGGCGACCACGCCGACGTACGCGTACACGATGCCGAGCGTGCGGGGGCCCAGCCCGAGCTGCGCGGCGGCCCACAGCGGCAGGGTCGTCTGCTGCATGGCGACGGCGCCGAACACGCCGAGGGTGACCACGAGCAGGCTGCCGAGGCCGGGGCGCGTGAGGTAGTCGCCGAGCCGGCCGCGGGGCCGCTCGCGCGCGGCCGCGCGCCGCTCGGGCGTGAGGCTCTCGCGCAGCAGCAGCGCCGTCGCGATCGCGGCGATGACGGAGAGTGCCGTCGCGCCGTGCGCCACGCGCGCCAGCGATGCGCCGCCGCTCCCCGCGAGTGCGGCGCCGAGCGCCGGCCCCAGGATGAAGCCGAGCCCGAACGCGGCGCCGAGGAGGCCGAGCGCCTTGGGGCGCCCGGCGTCGTCGGTCACGTCGGCGACATAGGCGTAGGCGGTGGCGATGTTCCCGGCCGCGAGCCCGCCGATGAGGCGCGACGCGCCGAGCAGCGGCCCGCTGTCGGCGACGGCGAGGACGAGGTTGGCCGCCGCGTTGGCGAGCAGCGTGAGCAGCAGGATTGGCTTCCGGCCCACCCTGTCGCTCAGCGCGCCCCAGAGCGGTGCGCCGATGAGCTGCCCGAGCGAGTACAGCCCGCCCAGGAAGATGACGAGCGACGGCGGCACGCCCACCCGTTCCGCATAGAACGGGAAGACCGGGAGGACCATGCCGAAGCCGACGAGGTCGAGGAAGACGATGAGGAACAGCGGCAGCATCGGCACAACGTAGCGGCCCAAGCGGTGGGCCCGGGGCTGCTACGCGACGGCGGCGCCCGCCTCCGTCGACCGCCGCCGCCAGGTCCACGTGCCGCGGAGCACCGCGTACAGCAGCCATCCCGCCGGCCCGAAGAGGAAGGTCAGCAGCAGGCACGGCACCACCGCGAGGTGCGGGATGCCGAGCGCCTGCGCGTCGCGCACTTCCCAGGTGCCGGTGAAGAGGTCGAACGCGAGGTAGTGCACCCAGCCCGCGAGGAGCGCGCCGTCATTCGCGAAGAGCCGCTTGACGTTGGCGAGCGTGTCGAAGCCGCCCTCGCCGCCGCCCCCGCCGAGCGACCGGATGATGAGCGCCACGTAGAGCACGGCGAGCGCGCCCGGGATCGCCCAGCGCACGAGGCGCACCGTGCGCGCGGGCGCAAGCGCCAGGGCGATCCAGCCGAGCAGCGCCGTGGTGTTCGCGATGGAGAAGAGCTGCTCGTTGGTCACGGGAGCCTCGCGGCGAGCGCGATGAGGGGATGGCCCGCGAGCGCCTGCGCGAGCGTGCCAACGGTGGCGATGGCGCAGAGCGCCGCGACGGCCCATATGGCGACCCGCTCCGTCGCGTCGTTCGCGCTGCGGCGTGCGCGGCGCAGGCCGAGGAGGGCGAGCGGCACGAGCTGGAGGCCGTGCATGCCGACGAAGTGCGCGACGCGGAGGTCGCCATGTTCGGCGCTCCAGCGGATGAGCGGCAGCATCGCGCCCTCGCCGTCCGGCGCGCCGACCGTGTGCGCGCCGACCGCCGGCGGCCGCTGGCCACGCTGCATCGTCGCCAGCTGCTCCGGCGTGGGGCGGAGCATCGCGCCGCCGAGCGCGGAGCCGACGAGGGTGAGCGTCATCCCGAGCCGCATGGCCATCGCGAGCCCGGGGTCGGCCGCGGGCTGCCGCAGGTGGCGCCACAGGATCCACGCCGTCGCGATCCACACGCTCACGATGGCGAGGCCCATGCCGCGGAACACCGCGGCGTCGACGCCAGTGGTGATGTTGAAGTGGCTCGTCGTGCCGCGCGCTGCCTGCACCGCGATCGCCGCGATCTCGGCGCCGAGCAGCACGGCGACGGCGAAGCCTGCGCGGTCGGTGCCGCGTTCTCGCGGCATGCGGGTCGTGATCCACCACAGGCCGGCGCCGTAGAGCGCCCCCGAGAGCGAGAACTTGAGCGGCTTGAGCCACGCCGGCGCGCCCGTGATCTCGCGCGGGTCTGCCACGAGCAGGAGGGCGAAGAGCGCCGCGAGCGCGGCTCCGCCGATGGTGAGGGCGGCGAGGGAGCGGGGGGCGGAGGGCATGGAGGTAGCGTAACGGTGTTACTTGAGGTGGGCAATGGGGGGGCCAAGGGCCTGGGGCTGGGGGCCGGGGTGTGAGAGCAGAGCTCCCGGCCCCTGGCTCCCGGCCCCTGGCCCCCAGCCCCCTCACCCCATCCGCTCCACGAACACCTTCCCCCACCGGTCCGTGATCTCCACGGTGATCGCCGCGCCGGGCGTCGTGGGGCGTGCGTAGAACAGGTGGTCGGTCGGCATCGGCTCCACCCAGGAGCGGCGCGGCGGCTTCTGGGGGCCGGTCTGCTCGGCGACGGCGCGCGGGTCCTTGCCGCGGCGGCGGGCCATCGGGCCGCGGCGCTCGCCGTTCTCGAACCAGGTGACGCGCCACTGGGGGTCCCAGTCCCAGACGTTGGCGACGAACTCCTCGGGGGCCGTCGGGTCGCTGCCGACGGCATGCAGCGCGGCGCGGCGGCCGGCGTCGAGGCCGGTCCCCTTCAGGCGCCAGCGCACGTCGCCGCCCGACACCTCGTAGACGCCGTAGCCGTTCGGCGAGCCGTCCCAGCAGATGTGGCCGCTCCACCACGCGCCGCACGCGGTGGCGTGGATGTGCTCGTGCACGCCGCCGTCGAACACGTGCTCGTGCTCGTGCGTGTGGCCGGCGAGCACGTGCGCGCGGTACGGCTCGAGCAGGCGGTGGAGCGCCGCGCGGTTCTGCACGCGCTCCGAGGCGAGGCCGTACGTCTCGCCGCTCCGCTCGGGGCGGGTGCTCAAGAGCGGGATGTGCAGCAGCACGACGACGGTGCGGCCGCGCTCGACGCCGGCGAGGTCGGCGGCGAGCCACTGCAGCTGCTCGTCGGTCACGTAGCCGATGTAGCCGTTGCCGTGCCAGAAGACGTCGTTGAGCACGACGTAGTGCACCTCGCCCCGGTCGAACGCGCGCCACGCGGGGCCGTAGCGGCCGGCGAAGGTGCGGAACGACGCCTCGAACGTGGAGGCCGCCTTGAGGTCGAGGTCGTGGTTGCCCACGACGCTCACGAACGGCAGCCCGGTGGCGCGTGCGCCGCGCTCGTAGTCGGGGTAGAGCGCGAGGTCGTCGTACATGATGTCGCCGCAGGCGACGCCGAACGCCGCGCGGCCGCCGAGTCCCTGCACGGTGGCGGCGGCATCGGGCATCGTCTCGGCGAGGAATCGCCCCATCTCGAAGGCGTTCTGCGTCTGCGGGTCGGCGATGAGGAGGAAGGCGTGCTCCCGCTCGTCGCGCGCGACGGGGTCGAGCGCGAAGTCGGCGCGCTGCTCGCCGCGCGGGTCGGGCTGGAGCGCCACGTGCCCGCCGAGCATCCCCGTGGGCGTGAGGGGCAGCGCGGCGGCGGCGGGGACGTGGCAGGTGACCCACTGGCGGTCGCTGGTGGTGACGAGCTCGTAGCGGCCGTCGGCGGCGGTGCGCACGACCTGCAGGCCGTCGCTCACGCCGACGCCCGCGAGCCCGCGGCCGCGCAGGTGCACGCGTCCGCGCACGCGCACGGGAGCGGCGCCCAGGATCAGCGGGCGGGTGGCGCGGGCCACGAGGTCGCGCGGGAGGCCGGCCGCGGCGAGGGCCGCGAGGGAGGCGTCGCGCAGGAAGGCGCGGCGATCGGGACGCATGCGGGGCTCGGGGTGAGGGCTGCCGGAGAATAGAACCGGCCCGTGTCGCGGTGGTGTCACGGGGCGTGGCCCCGACAAGGCCTACATGTGCCAGCGCGCCGTGTAGGCCCGGCAGAGCTGGTCGAGCATCCGGCCGTACTCCACGTCGACGTCGATCCCGAGCTCGTTCGGTCGCGGCAACGACGGGGGATTCACGTTGTCGATGCTTACGGGCACCAGGCAGAGGAAGTCGTATCCGACCAGGTGCGTCTGGCCCGCACCTCGGCGAGGTAATGTCCGCATCAGGTCGATCGTGCTCGCTGCATCATGCGCGGAGTTGTGGCTCACCGCCCACGAAAAATCCTCCCAGAGCGCATCGTCGCCGCTGGACAACCGCGGACGCACCCTCGCCTCGAACTCCTCCTCGCGGTCGCGATAGAAGCTGTGCACCTTGTCGGGAACGTTCAGGTATCGCCGCGCCACACCCACGAGTACCGTCGCAACGATGAGCGCCTCCGGGCGCGCCTGATGGACCGATTCGAGCACCTTGGTCAGGTCGTCGAAGCGGTTCGTGCGGTTGCGATGCGCCGTGATCACCGACTTGTTCTCAACCGCGATGCGCAGCCTTCCGATGTCCGGATCGCCCTGGGCGTCGGGTTCGCCGACGAAGAGGTCGACCTTCCGCCTTCGGTCTCCGGGCGAAGCAACGTTGGTCCATGTACGGACGGTGCCTGCCGCAAGATCGGCGCGGAGCACGGGGCAACGCGCCTCCAGATCGCGGATCAGCCCGTTGCTCACGATGTCCGAGTGCATCTCGAGGCGATGGTTGTGATACCCCTGCCGGCGGATCTCCTTGATCGCCTCGTCGAATGGCGTGCGCATTTCAGGCGGCCGGCAGGGTCAGCTCCGCTTGCGCCGGGATGCCGGCCGGCCGGAACGAGTCGGGCACGGGCATCCGCTTCAGCACGTTGCTCTGCAGGCGGAGGAAGCCGTTCGCCGCGCGCTGGCAGTTGGCACGGAGCCAGTCGCCAGCCGGCGCCGAATTGAGGTAGGCGGCGAGCGGCGCGAGCATGTCCGGATCGCGAGGCACGAGGTAGTAGACGGAGTGCCGAGGCACCACGTCGCCCTCCGCATCGATGACGAAGCGCGGCTCCGAGCCGATGTCCTTGCAGAGGATCTTGGGCCGCGCCATGTCCGTCAGTTGCGGCGTCTCGTGGAACGCGTACCAGGGCTTCGCGCGCGCACAGGTGCGCCGCAGCAGGCGCTCCCGGTGCCCGGACTGCGCGAGGAAGCGACCGAGCGCGCCCAGCTTCGATTCCGGCACGAGCACCCCGCGGTCATCGTAGGGCAGGAGCATCACGTCCCGCGGTGCGCGCACGTCCGTGCCGAGCAGCTGTCGCCCGGCGATCGTCGGCCGAGCGAAGCGCCGTAGCGCCGCCGGCAGCTCGCCGGCCGGCATCACGAACACTGCGTCCGCGCCGGTCGCGACGCCACAGCTGATGCGAAGGCACGCCTCGCCCAGGGTGAGCGACGGCGCTCCGACGGTCGCGCCTTCCACCAGCGGCAGCCATGAGCCGATCCGCCCTGCCAGGTCGACATCACGGCGGCGTCCGTCCCGCGCAATGACCGTAGTGGCAGCGTTGGCCGGCACCTTACGCACCGTCGTGACCAGTGGATAGGTCACGAGGTTGCCGAAGGTGCGTTCGTCGAGCAGATGCAGCTCCTCGACCTGCCACCGGCCGAGCAGTCGACGAAGCGGCTCCGCGCTCGCCACGTAGAGGAACTTCTCCGGCGTGATGAACACCAGGCGGCCGCCCGGCCGCAGCATGGCGAGGGCATGCTCGAAGAAGAGCATGTACAGGTCGAAGCGGCCCGAGGCCGTGGCGAAGACCCGTCGATACTCCAGCCGCTCGGCTTCGCTGAGGCCGGTGATGGAGACGTACGGCGGGTTGGCGACGACGAGGTCGTACGTGGGCTGTGCCGGCGAGCGAAGGAAATCCGCCTCACGGATCGCCACGCCGCGCCGGGCATGGAAGGACGCGCGCGCCACGCGCGCATGCGCGGGGTCGAGCTCGATGCCGTCGATGCGGGGCGTGCCCCGACCGTGCCGTGCGCACCACCGGAGCAGGCCATGAATGAAGGCGCCAGGGCCGCACCCAGCGTCGAGGATGCGCGTCGAGGCACCGACCACGACGTCACGCAGGAGTTTGTCGACCATGAGGTCGACCGTGGCGTCAGGGGTCGGCACGTAGCCCTTCATGCGCTTCCTCGTCTGCAGGCGAGAGGCGACGGTGTGATGTTCGCAATCTATTCGGGGGCTGCGCAAGGCGTCCATCCTCCCAGACGGGCGGCCGTGCCTGCCCGAAGCCCCGGGGGCGCGTAGGTTGGCCGGCGATGCCCAACATGTTCGACGGGTGGCGCGCCGGCGACCTGCCCATCCTCGCGGCCCTGCCGGCGCTGCGCGCGGCGCTCGACGCGTCCCCCTGCGCCGTGCTGGAGGCGCCGCCCGGCGCGGGCAAGACGACGGTGGTGCCGCTCGCGCTGCTCGACGCACCGTGGCTCGCGGGGCGGCGCATCCTCCTGCTCGAGCCGCGCCGCCTCGCGGCGCGCGCCGCCGCCGCGCGCATGGCGGCGCTCCTCGGCGAGCGCGTCGGCGACACGGTCGGCTACGCGATCCGGCTCGAGCGCCGCGTCGCCGCGGCCACCCGCATCGTCGTGGTCACCGAGGGGATCCTGACCCGCATGCTCCAGCGCGACCCCGCGCTGGAGGAGGCGGGGTGCGTGATCTTCGACGAGTTCCACGAGCGCTCGCTCCACGCGGACCTCGGCCTCGCGCTCGTGCGCGAGAGCCAGCTCGTCGTCCGCGACGACCTTCGCCTGCTCGTCATGTCGGCCACGCTCGAGGGGGACCGCGTCGCCGCGCTGCTCGGCGGCGCCCCCGTGGTGCGCAGCGAC
This sequence comes from Gemmatimonadales bacterium, assembly GCA_033764615.1. GTDB lineage: Bacteria > Gemmatimonadota > Gemmatimonadetes > Gemmatimonadales > GWC2-71-9 > JANRIU01. The sequence goes on from JANRIU010000087.1 coordinate 39,927, forward strand.
GGACGGCTGCACCCCGTGCACACGACGTACGTGCCCGCCCGGGACGACCGGCCCGTCGAGGGACGCGTCGCCGCGGCGGTGCGCGCGGCGCTCGCGGAGCACCGCGAGGGCGACGTGCTCGCCTTCCTCCCCGGCGCCGGCGAGATCCGCCGCGCCGCCGAGCTCCTCGGTGACCTGCCGGCCGCCGTGATGGTGCACCAGCTCTACGGCGACCTGCCGCCCGACGCGCAGGACGCCGCGCTCGCCCCCGCACCGGCAGGCCGGCGCAAGGTGGTGCTCGCGACGTCGATCGCGGAGACGAGCCTCACCATCGAGGGCGTCCGCCTCGTGGTGGACGGCGGCCTCGCCCGCGTGCCGCGCTTCGATCCGCGGAGCGGCATGGCGCGACTGGAGACCGTGCGCGTCTCGCGCGCGGCCGCCGACCAGCGGCGCGGCCGAGCGGGCCGCCTCGGTCCCGGGCACTGCTACCGCTGCTGGGCGGAGGGGGAGCAGGGGCAGCTGCTGGCGCACGCCGTGCCCGAGATCCTCGAGGCCGACCTCGCGCCGCTCGCGCTCGAGCTGGCCGTCGCGGGCACGCATGACGCGACCTCGCTCGCGTGGCTCGATCCGCCGCCGGCCGGCGCACTCGCGCAGGCGCGCGCGCTGCTGCACGCTCTCGGCGCGCTCGACGCGGCCGGGCGCGTCACGCCGCACGGCCGCGCGATGGCGGACCTCGGCATGCATCCGCGCCTCGCGCACATGGCGCTCCGCGCCCGCGACATGGGACTCGGCGCGGTGGCAGCGGCCGTCGCCACGGTGCTCGAGGAGCGGGACCTGCTGCTGGCCACGGGTGGCCCGCATGTGCGCGCGCCGGTCGACGTGCGGCTCCGCGTCGATCTCGTGCTCGGTCGCGGCGGGCTGCCGGCCGGCGTCGTGGCACGCGACGGCGCGCTCCGACGCGCCCGCGACCAGCTGCGCGCCTGGCGCGACCGGCTCGGCGTCCGCGAGCGCGACGGTGACGTCGATCGCTGCGGCGCGCTACTGGCGCTGGCGTATCCGGACCGGCTCGGCCGCGCGCGCGCGGGCGGCCGCCTCGGCCGCTTCCTGCTGCGCGGCGGCCTCGGCGCCGCGGTCGACCCTGCGGACCCGCTCGCCGGCGAGGAGTGGCTGGCGTGCGCCGACCTCGACGGCCGACGTCCCGAGAGCCGCGTCTTCCTCGCGGCACCCGTGACGCGCGCCGAGGTGGACGAGCTGTTCGGTGCGGACGTGGCGCGGGCCGAGGAGGTGTCATGGGATGCGGAGGCGCGCGCGGTGACGGCGCGGCGCGTCGAGCGGCTCGGCGCGATCGTGCTGCGGGAGGTGCCGATCGCCGAGCCCGATGCGGACGCGGTGGCGCATGCGCTGGTGGAGGCGATCCGACGCGAGGGGCTCGCCGTGCTGCCGTGGTCCGACGGGGCGACGCGGCTGCGCGAGCGGCTCGCCTTCCTGCACCGGCTCGACGGCGGCTGGCCGGACGTGAGCGACGCGGCCCTGCTCGATACGCTCGACGACTGGCTCGCGCCGCGGCTCCGCGGCGTGCGGCGGCTCGAGGGCGTGGGCGGCGTGGACCTCCACGCGGCGCTGCTCGACCGGCTCGAGTGGGCGCAGCGCTCCGCGCTCGACCGTCTCGCGCCGACGCACTGCGTGGTGCCGACCGGCTCGCGCCTGCCCATCGACTACGGCGACCCCGCGCAGCCCGCGCTCGACGTGCGCATCCAGGAGCTGTTCGGCCTGGCGACGACGCCGAGCGTGGGCGACGGCAAGGTGCCGCTGCTGCTCCGCCTCCTTTCGCCCGCGCACCGGCCCGTGCAGGCCACGCGCGACCTCGCGGGGTTCTGGCGCACCAGCTACTTCGACGTGCGCAAGGACCTGCGCGGGCGGTATCCGAAGCACCCGTGGCCCGATGACCCGATGAGCGCCGAGCCGACGCGGCGGGCGAAGCCGCGGCCCTCGTAGGGGCCGTACCGCTACCGGGAGAATGGCTGTTTTCGGAGGCGTTGGCGCTCCCGTGCGATTTGTCCGCGCATTACCATCCTGTGGCCTGAGGAACGGCGGCCGTGGTCCACGGCTGACGCTCGGCAGGATCGTTGCCTGATGCCAGCGCCGCGGCCGACGCGCATCGACGCGGCGCTTTCTTCCATACTCGGCTCGCGCCCGCGGGCCGCTTTCAACAACCTGTATCGGTGCCCCAGACGATGCTATCGGACCTCATCAATCGAGTGCGGCAGGATCTGCGCACCGGACGATTCGCTTCCGAAGCTGCCGTCTCGCAGGGAGTGGTCCTCCCTGTGCTTCACGAGCTCGGTTGGCCGGTTTTCGACACGAGAATCGTGGTTCCACAGTTCACGATCGAGTCCCGGCGTGTCGACTATGCGCTTTGCGATCGGCTTCAGCGCCCTTTGGTGTTCATCGAGGTCAAGCGTGTTGGGCTCGCCGAGGGTGGAGACCGGCAACTGTTCGAATACGCCTTCCTGCACGGTGTTCAGCTCGCCCTCCTGACTGATGGGCAGGAGTGGAGCCTGTACCTACCTACCGAAGCAGGATCTATCGATGACCGGCGAGCCTACAAGCTCGATCTCCTCGAGCGTGATCCACTCGAGTCGCAGGAGCGCCTCGAACGATATCTGTCGTTCGGTCGGGTGAGCGACGGCTCAGCCCTGAAGGCTGCGCGAGATGACCATCACGACGTAGCACGGACGAGGATGGTCCGGGACACGATGCCTAGAGGCTGGGAGGCGCTAATCGCCGAGCAGGACGAGCTGCTGCTTGAGTTGCTTGCCGAGAAGGTCGAAGACCTGTGCGGCTACCGACCTGACAAGGACGTATGCTCGGCGTTCCTCACCTCTCTGTCGGCGCCGTCGGCTACAGTCGGAGGTGGCGTGGTGGCTCGACAGCCGGCGGGCAATCTGTCCCCCGTCTCCACCGGAACGGGTCCGCAGTTGGCGGGGGCCGGCTTCTCTTGGAACGGAGCGCGAGTTCGCGCGGGCTCTGCGCGCGAGGTGCTTCAGGAACTCCTCCTAGCCTTCCATCGTCATGACGCAACGTTCCTCGAACGCTTCGCGGCGCGAAAGCATGGGCGCAAGCGTCGATTTGTGTCTCGTGACCGGGCAGAGCTGTACCCCGGGCGACCGGATCTCGCGCGGGATTTTGCTGTGGAACTGGTGGCGGGCTGGTGGCTGGGAACGAACTACAGCCGTAAGTCGATTCAGGAGATCATCGATCTCGCATGTGAAGTAGCGAACGTACGCGTGGCCGAGCTGAAGGTCAGTTTCGGGTCGTGACGCTCGTTGGTGGGGTGCTGGGGTCGCCGGTTCGGACCCTCGGGTGTGGTACTCCTGACGGGCCCGGCGACCGATGCATCGCGCCAATTGCTAGAAGCTCCCCTCCCGCACCTGCCCCGGCCGCAGCCCCTGCCGCAGCTGCACGATGTTCGCCGGCGTCACAGGCTGGTTCTCCGGCAGCGGGTTGGTGCCCATCGCCTTCGCGAGCTCCAGGATCGACTTGATCCCCTTGAGGGGCAGCCCGGCGTCGAGCGCCGGCCCGTCCGCGTAGTACTCGAACCACGGCAGCTCCTCGCGGTTGTACTCGGCCGCCGTGAACGGCACGGTGGGCGGCGCCTCGCCGGTGATCTTCCGCCAGGCGAGCGAGTTCACGAGGTGCACGAAGCAGCGGCTCGTCGGCTCGGTCGCCCAGTCGGCGAAGTCGAACGGGTCCGCCGAGATCTCCTGGCGCATGCGGCCGCCGGCGCCGAGGGACATCTCGGCCTTGCAGAAGACCACGCCGTCGAACATGTCCGCGCATGCGTTCGGTACCATGCTTGCGTTTGCAGCGAAGCGATGGCGCTCGACCTTCGGGAACCGCCGCTCGAACGCCGCGCGCCGCATCGGCACCACCTGCAGCTGCAGCCCGCCGTGCTCCTCGCGCCCGGTGACCTGCTTCTCCACCGAGTACCCGTCGCCGAGCGGCATCGCCACGAACTGGCGGATCGTCCCCTTCTTCACGCAGAAGCCGTCGAGCCACGGCTGCCGCGGGCTCACGACGTAGTTCTGCGTCGTCGCCGAGAGGCCGTCGCGCCACGGCTCGCCCGTCACCGCGTCCACCTTGCCGGCGGCGACGCGGATGGCGAACGGGTAGCGGGCATCATGACCTTCGATCTCGTCGCTCGTGAAATGGAGCCACATCGCCTCGCTCTGGTACATCGGCAGCATCACGCCGCCGCGGCGGAGCCAGTGCGGCGGCGCGCTCGCCGCGAAGTCATCCACGTGGCGGAGCGGGAACGCGCCGAGGCCGGGGGGCAGCGGGTAGTCGCTCCCATCGTCCGGGATGCGGAGCGTGCGCTGGAACGTGATGCGCAGGCGCGCCGCCGGGTGCACGTCGGGGAAGCTCACCACCATCGTGTCGCCGTCGAGCTCGATCATCGGGTCCTCCTGGTTCGGGTCACCACTCGCCGTCGCGGACTTCGCGCACGAGGCGCAGGACGGCGTGCTCGGGCATGTCGCGCAGCTGGCGCAGCAGGTCCGCGAAGAGGCGCGGCCGCGCGCGGATGATGCGGAGCAGGTCGCTCGAGACCTTCCCCGCGAGGGCCAGGAGCACGTCGGGGTCCTCGCCCAGGTCGGCGGCGAGGCGGATGACGGTCTCCTCGGAGGGCGGCGGCTGCTCGCCGCGCTCCACTTTCGACAGGTACGACGGTTCCACGCCGATGCGACCGGCGACCCGGCGCAGGGAGAACGCCGGGTCATCGGCGCGCAGCGCCTCGCGGCGCTGGCGGAGGTAGTCACCGAACTCGCCGGGCATGATGGGTAATGTGTCGTACATGGTACACGCTGTCAAGTGCCGGTCACGTGTCCACGTGCGCTCTGGACGGCGCCGCGCGCATGACGCACGTTGGGAGTCCCCCCACTCGCCGAGTCCGCCCATGCGCCGCACCACGAAGCCCCCTGCCGGAGCGTTCTGCTGGTTCGAGCTCGGCACCACCGACGCGAAGGCGGCCGACGCCTTCTACGGGCGCGTCTTCGGCTGGAGCGTGGAGCACAACGACATGGGCCCCGGCGGGCTCTACCACATGTACTCGCTCCACGGCGCCAACGTGGCCGCCGCGTGGACGATGCCGCCCGAGATGCGGGCGCAGGGGATCCCGCCGCACTGGCTCGTCTACATCGCGGTCGACGACGCCGATGCCGCCGCGGCCGCCGTCACGCGCCTCGGCGGCACCGTGCTCAACGGGCCGTTCGACGTGGAGGAGCACGGGCGCATGGTGATGGCGAAGGATCCCGGCGGGGCGGCGTTCGCCCTGTGGCAGGCGAAGCGGAACATCGGCATCGGCATCGCGGGTGAGCCGGGCTCCATGTGCTGGAGCGAGCTCGCGACGCGCGATGCGGCGCAGGCGATCGCGTTCTACACCGGACTGGTGCCATGGACGCCGAAGGCCTCGAGCACCTCGCCGGCGCCGTCCTACACCGAGTGGCTGCTCGACGGCGCGTCGATCGGCGGGATGCTGCCGATGTCGGCGGAGTGGGGCGACATGGCCCCGCACTGGATGACGTACATCATGGTGGACGACGCCGACGCCACCTGCGCGGCGATCCGCGCGGCGGGCGGGAGCGTGCCGCACGGCCCGTTCGACGCCCCCGGCGTGGGCCGCCTCGCCGTCTGCGCCGATCCGCAGGGGGCGCACTTCTCGGTGATCCGCCTCGCGATGTAGCGCGCGTCACGCGAGCGCCGAGCGCACGCGCGCCAGCGCGTCCGCGTCGGGCACGCTCCCCTGCGCGAGCCGGGGGCTGCCGCCGCCGCGGCCCCCCGCCGAGACGAGCGCGGGCTTGAGGCGCGCGGCCGCGTCGATGCCGCTGTCGGCGCTCGCGGCGACCAGCGCCGTCGGCGGCTGGCCGGCCGTGCCCACGAAGAGCGTCGCCGGCAGCGCCGACGCCGCCTGCCCGAGCAGGCGCAGCTCCTCCGCGGTCGCCGCCTCCGCCACCAGCCGTCGCACGCCGTCCTCGCCGGGCGTCGCCGCGTCCCACAGCGCCCGCACGCGGAACGCCGCCAGCTCCTCGGCGAGCCGCTTCCGCTCGCCCGCCATCGCCTTGAGCTCGGCGAGCTTCGCCTCCACCAGCGGCGCCACGTCGTCGGCGCCCGCGGAGAGCGCGGCGCCGAGTCGCGCGAGCGCGAGCTGGTCGCGCCGCGCGCGCTCGACGGCGCGGAGCCCGCACCGGAACTCGAGGCGCACGCGCCCCTTCATCCGCTCGACGCCCCGCAGCAGGATCACGCCGATCTCGCCGGTGCGGCGAACGTGCGTGCCGCCGCAGGCGGAGCGGTCGAGGTCGGCGATGGTGACGATGCGGAGCTCGCCCGTGCGGTCGGTCGCCTTGCGGAGGCCGGCGGCGGTGGCCGCGTCCTCGAACGAGACGGTGACGGGGCGGTCTTCGGCGAGCAGCCGGTTGGCTTCGCGCTCGATGCGCGCGAGGTCGGCCGGGGTGACGGCAGGGCAGTCGAGGTCGAGCGTGTTGCCGTCGTCGCCGAAGGCGACCGAGACGGTAGCCCAGCCGAAGCGCGCCTCGATGAGCGCGCTGAGCAGGTGCTGGCCGGTGTGCTGCTGCATGTGGTGGAAGCGGCGATCCCAGTCGACGTGGCCGGTGACGCGGTCGCCGGGCCCGGCCGCGAGCGCCTGCCCGAGCACATGCGTCACCCGCTCCCCCTCGTCGATCACGTCCACGACCGCGGCATCGCCCAGGAAGCCGGTGTCGTGCGGCTGGCCGCCGGAGGTCGGGTAGAACGCCGAGCGGTCGAGGACGACGCGCCTGCCGTCGGGCGCACGCTCGACGATGGCGGCATTGAACGTTGTGGCGTAGCTGTCGGTGTAGTAGAGGCGGTCGGTCATGGCGGCCGGGGCGGAGGTGCTCCAGCTTAACGCCGGAGCGTCCCGCACGTCCCGCTAGATTCGGCCCGATGCCCGGTCTTGCGCTCGCGCTCGCCCTCGTCATGCAGGGCCCCGCCGATACCGCGTTCTCGTCGCCCGAACTCGCCGCCCTGGTGCGGCGCGCGCAGGTCGTCAACCGGCAGGTGCCGGCCGGGCTTCGCGCGTACACGGTCAGCGCCGAGACGGAGACGGCGTTCCTGGTGAACCTCAACCAGGGCCAGCGCTCGGCGGTGGGGGGCACGCGGGCCGGGTCGACCGAGATCGCGGGGATGGTGGAGCAGTTCGCGAGCGCGGTGCGCTGGTCGCGCGCGGCGGGCGCCACGCAGAAGATCGTCGGCTACCGCTCGATGTCGAGCGCGCTGGTGCCGTCGGTGCGGACGTTCATCAAGCAGAGCTGGATCATCCCCTCGCTCTATGGCGACACCATCCCGCTCTTCGTGGGCGAGCCGGACTCGGCGGGCCGCCGCCAGGGGCGCGGTCTCGTGCATCCGTTCGGCGCCGACGGCGAGCAGCTCTACACCTACTCCGGCGGCGACACGACGCTGACGCTCGACCTGCCCGGCCAGAAGCGGGCGGTGATCGTGCTGGTGAAGGTGGAGCCGCGCGCCGACCTCGCGGGCGAGCGGCGCTTCGTCTTCTCGGGCGACGTGCTGGTGGATGCGGTCACGGCGCAGGTGGTGCGCATGAAGGGGCGCGCGCTCGGCGTCGGCCGGCGGCGGGAGCAGCGCGGGCTCGTCAATCGCGTGCTGCGCGCGGGGCTGGGCCTCCAGAGCTTCGCGTACTTCGACCTCGAGAACCGGTACGAGGGCGGCGCGTACTGGCTGCCCGGCACGCAGCGGCTCGAGTTCCAGGCGAGCGCCAACGTGAGCGACGGCCGCTTCACGCTGCGGCTCAACACGGAGTACGGCGACTACGAGATCGAGGACGAGCCGGAGGACACGCTCGCGACGGCGGTGGCGCGCGCCAACCTCTCGCCGCTGCTCTCGGAGGCCTCCGCCGACACGCTCAGCAGCTTCGGCCAGTGGCAGGCCGGGCTGGGTGACGCGACGCAGCGGAAGAACACCTTCGACTTCGACCAGTACGCGCCGAGCTGGCGCAAGCCCGACGGGCGGCCGGTGGCGGCGCTGCAGGCGCGGCGGATCGACGAGTTCTTCCACTTCAACCGCGTGGAGGGGCCGTTCACCGGCGTGGGCGGGCTCCTCAAGCTGCGCGACGCGCTGCCCGGCGCGATGGTGCGCGGCTACGCCGGCTACGCGTGGAACAACCGGACCGTGCGCGGCGAGGTGCAGGCGTCGCTCGAGCGCGGCGCGTGGACCTGGTCGGGACGCGCGGGCCGGGTGGTGGAGTCGACCAACACGTACGGCCTCTTCTTCGACCAGGGGGCGACCATCCAGTCGCTCTGGGGGCGCGACAACCACGACTACGTGGAGCGCTGGTTCGCCGGCGCGAGCGTGACGCGCGGCTTCGGGGCGTCGCAGATGTCGGCGCTGCGGCTGGAGGCCGGGCTCGCGCGGGACGTGGACGTGCGGGAGACGATCCGCGACGCGCCGATCGGCGGTCGCGACTTCCTGCCCAACGCCCCCGCGCGCGACGGCACCTACCTGTCGACGCTCGCCTGGTACGACTGGAACCGGAACGTCACGGGGCGCTTCGCGTCCGATGGCGTCGGCGGCTTCCTCGCCTGGGAGGGAGGCTTCGGGGACCTGGCGTTCCACCGCTTCCGCGGCCGGCTGAACCTGTTCAAGGTGCTCGGGCCCTGGATGCTCATCTCGCGCCTCGACGGCGGCGTGCTGGCCTCGAGCGCGCCGCCACCGCAGCATCTGCTCCGCTTCGGCGGGCTCCAGGGGCTGCCGGGCTACGCCTTCAAGCAGTTCGCGGGGGATCGCGCGGTGCTCGGGCGCGCGCTGGTGCAGTACAACCTCCCGCTGTGGAAGAAGCCGATCGTGCTCGGCGGCTTCGCGCTCCCCGGCGTGCAGCCTGCGCTCGCGGCGGGGCTCTACAGCGGCTGGGCCGGCGCCTCCGCGCAGGGGCAGCGGCTGCTCGACCAGCTCGGGTGGCAGACGACCAACGGCGTGCGCACCACGCTCGACCTGCGCGTGCGCTTCTTCGGCAGCGCGTTCAGCGTGGGGGCATCGCGCCCGCTCGAGGCGGGTGGGCGCTGGCAGTTCCTCTTCGCCTTCGGCGACGAGCTGTAGCCGGCGCTCCGCGCCGGGCGCGGATGCCGAACCGAGGGCGACTTGTTGCGTGGCCGTGGCGTGGCGCGGCCACCTTGCAAGGATGTCCGCCCCGTCGATCCGCCCGCGCGACTTCCTCCGACTCGACGACGGCTCGTGGTACGCGGTCACCGCCGAGGTGACGCCCGACGGGCGGATCCCGGTGCTGGAGCGGTATGCGCCGTCGGGGCGGACGCTGGCCAAGGTGCCGGCGGTGCGCGCCCGCGGTGGTGCGGTCGTCCCGGCGCGGGTGCGCGAGCATCGGATGCCCGGGCCGCGGCTCCGCGTGCTCCGCGCCGCGGGCCGCCTCGCGAGCCCGCTGGAGCGGCTCGCCGTGCGCATCGCCGGCCTGCTGGAGGTGCACGGCGTGCCGCGCGAACGACTCGGCGTGACGGGCTCGCTGCTCATCAGCCCCGGCCGTCCCGACTCCGACGTCGACCTCGTGGTGCGCGGGCGGACCGCGTTCCACGCGGCGCGCCGCGCCGTGGTGAGCCTGCTGCTGGAGGGGACGCTGCAGCCGCTGGACGCGGCGGCGTGGGAGGCGGCGTGGCGGCGGCGCGCCTCGGCGATCGACCTGGAGGCGTATCGCGCGCACGAGCGGCGGAAGTTCACGCGCGCGCTGCTCGACGGCGTGCGCCTCGACCTCACGATGGTGCCCGACGAGGCGGAGCTGGCGGAGGAGCCGCGCTGCGCGGCGGTGGAGGGGCGGCACACCCTCACGGCCACCGTGCTCGACGCGACGCGGGCGTTCGACCATCCGGCGCGGCTCGTGGTCGCGCATCCGGCGGTGCAGGAGGTGGTGGTCTGGACCAACACCTACGTCGGGCAGGCGTTCGAGGGGGAGACGATCGAGGCGGCGGGCGTCCTGGAGCGTGATGCGCTCGGTCGCCGCCGCCTCGTGGTGGGCACCAGCCGGGCCGCGCCCGGCGAATGGGTGGTGGTGCCGGCGCTTACTTCGCGCGCTCCAGGTACTCCCCGCTCCGCGGATCCACGCGCACCCGGTCCCCCGTCCCCACGAACTCCGGCACCTGCACGGTGACGCCGTTGGAGAGGACGGCCGGCTTGGAGCTGGCGGTCTTCGTGGCGGTCTTCATGATGGGGGCGGTGTCGACCACCTCGAGCTCCATGACGGCCGGCAGCTGGATGGCGATCGGCTTCCCCTCGAACCACTCGGCGGTGAACTCCATCTCGGGCTGCAGCCACTCGCCCTGGTCGCCGGCGGCCTCCTGGTCGATCGTGTACTGCTCGAAGCTGCCCGCGTCCATCACGTGGATGTCGACGCCGTCGCGGTAGAGCACCGAGAGCGTCTTCGTCTCGAGGCGCGCGGTCTCGATGTCCTCGGTGGAGGCGAAGCGCGTGTCGAAGGTGTTGCCCGAGCGCAGGTTGCGCATGCGGACCTGCACGAAGGCGCGGAGGTTGCCGGGGGTCCGGTGCTGGAAGTCCATCACCCGGCACGGGTTTCCCTCGATCATCACCACGACGCCCTTCCGGATCTCCGAAGCCTTCATGGGGTCCTGCTCCCGCTTGGGTGGTCCTTGGCGCTCCTCAACCGGGCGCGAAGATAGCCGCGGGCCCGGAGGCGGGCAAACGCGCCCGCCTCAGGTGCGCGGGCTCACGCGGAGCTCGGGGGCGGGCTTCGGTGCGCCGTCGCCGAAGCGGGCGCCACCGGCGCGCCAGGTATCCCCCAGCTCCAGCAGCTCGGCGGTCGCGTCGGCGGCGATGAGGCGCGTGCGCTCGTCGGCCCACGGATAGCTGGTCGTCTCGTCCGGCAGCTCCAGACGGCGGAGCCGCTCCTCGTACGTCGGCGCCAGCGCGTCGGGCCAGCGGAACGCGGTGCGCATCCGCGCGAGCGTGTCGTCGAGCAGGCGCATCGTGGTGCGGTAGCGCGTCCAGCGGTGCGTGTCCCAGCAGACGATGCCCGGGGGCTGCGGCCCGCGGGCGTAGCGTGCCACCAGCAGGTGGCCGGCCGCCTCGCCCCGCGCGGCGAGGGTACGGACCAGCGCGTCCGGCATCGCGAGGTTCAGGCCTCCCTCGCGGGACTCGTCCAGGTAGACGTGCACCACGCGGTCGCGGAAGCCGGGCACCTGCAGCTGGGCGTTGTCCCGCCAGTTCTGCATCGCGTAGAACACCGACCCCATGAACCCGCCGAGCCGCGCGAGGCTCCCCGCGTCCGCGGCGCCGAAGCGGTACCACTGCTCGGCGAGGCCCTCCGAGGTGCGGTGCGGCATCGTCACGAGGTCGTCCGGCTCGCCGCCGACGGGGCCGTCCTCCGGGTACCACGGGCGCAGGTTGATGCCGAACGTGGGCCGGCGCGGGAGCGGGCCGTCGAACAGGTGGATGGGGAAGTTGGAGCAGATGCCGCCGTCCGAGAACCAGCAGCGGCGCGGGACGCGGCGTTCGCGCGCGCGCGCGGGGTCGAAGGGCGCCGCATGCAGCGGCACCGCCGAGAGGAGCAGCGGGAAGCTCAGGCTCATGCGCACGCCCAGCAGCACCGGCAGGTGCTCGGCGGCGGGGAGGCGGAGGAGCCGGCCGGGGTCGACGCCCTCGTGCGGGTCGCGGGCGTGCCGCACCATCCAGTCGACGACGGGGCGCGGGAAGAGCCGCGCGAGCTCCGCGGGGTCGAAGTAGAACATGTCGGTGTCGGCCCTGCCGTCCTCGAACGGCATGCGGAGCGGGCGGCCGAGGCTCAGCGCCGTCGTCATCATCTCGAGCCGGATGTCGGGCTCCTCGCGGGTGGGGTCGCCGGCGAGGTGGCCGTGCGTGAGCGGCTCGTCCTCCGGCAGGCCGGCCGCCTCCTGCAGCAGGCGGTGCAGCCAGGGCGTGAGCGCCTCGGCGTCGCGTCGCACCGTCATGCCGGAGCAGAGGCCCCAACCGTTGCGTTCGAGCGCGCGCGCGGCGGCGCGCGCGAGCAGCCACGCGACCAGCGCCAGGGCGAGCGCCAGCAGCGCGGCACCGGCCAGCGGCGCGAGCATCGGCCGCGCGCTCCAGCGTGCGAGCGCGCCGATGAGGGCGTTCCCGGCGAGGAGCGGTGCCAGCAGCAGCAGCGTCGCCAGCGCGAGTGCGCCGGCGAGGCGCTGCCAGGCCGGGCGCGCGCCGGTGAAGAAGAGGCCGAGGTCGAGCAGCAGGCCGAGGCCGCGCGCCGGCTGGAAGAGGCGGGCGAGCCGCCCGTCCGTGCCGAGCTCCGTGGGCAGCGCGGCGAGGCGCGCGAAGCCAGCCCCGCGTCCGTGCCGCCGGCCGTACTCCGCCGCGGCCGTCGCGGCGGCGGCGATGGCGCCGGCCGACGTGCCGCCGATCGAGCGGAAGCGGTACGTCCGGGCGAGCGCCACGAGGGCGAGCGGGTACACGATGCCGCTCGTGACGCCGCCCTTGAGCACGATGTCGCACTCGAGGGGCGGCGTGGCGGCGTCCTGCGCGTCGGGGAGGATGGGCATGCTGCGAAGCTATCGCGCGGCGGGCCGCGCGCGATACCATTCGCGGCCGATGCCCGACGTCACCGACCGTCCGCTCGCCGTCATCACCGGTGCTTCCGCCGGCCTCGGCACCTGCTATGCCGAGCGGCTCGCGGCGCGGGGGTACGACCTGCTGCTCGTCGCGCGCGACGGCGCGCGGCTGGAGGCGCTGGGCGCGCGGCTGGCGGCGGCGCATGGCGTGCGGGCGGAGGCGTGGCCCGCCGACCTCGCGCGCGCGGACGACCTCGAGCGGCTCGCGGACGCGCTCGCCGCGCGCCCGCGCGTGGACGTGCTGGTGAACAACGCGGGCTTCGGCACCACGGGGCGTCTGTGGGAGGCGGCGGCGGGGAGCCAGGAGGCGATGCTCGCGGTGCACGTGGTGGCGCCGATGCGCCTGACACGCGCCGTGCTCGGCGGGATGGTGGCGCGGGGGCGCGGGGCGGTGGTGAACGTCTCGTCCGTCGCGTCGTTCCTCTACTCGCCGACGAACGCCAACTACTGCGCCACCAAGGCGTACCTGCGCGTCTTCAGCGAGGGGGCCGCGCTCGAGCTGGCGGGGAGCGGGGTGCGCATGCAGGCCCTCTGCCCGGGCTTCTTCCGCTCGGAGTTCCACGGCCGCATGGCGCTCGACACGAGCGGCGTCCCCGGCTTCCTCTGGATGACGGCCGAGGCGGTGTGCGACGCCTCGCTCGCGGCGCTGGACCGGGGCGGGCCGGTGGTGGTGGTGCCCGGGGCCATCTACCGCTTCATCGTGCTGCTGGCGAAGCTCCTGCCCCGGACGTGGATCGGTCGCCCGTCGCGGATCCACGAGCGCCGACCGCGCGCTCGATGAGCGCCGCGAGCCGGATCGCGGCCTTCGCGAGCCGCTCCTCCCCGATGTCGCGCGCGCGGGCGAGGTAGGAGGGCGTCAGCTTCGCGTCGGCGGGGAGCTGGTACGCCACGTCCCGCGAGAGCGCGTGGGACTCCCAGGCCCAGTCGAGCGTCGTCCCCTTCGCCACCGCCTCCCGGTCCATCGTGGCGATGCGGCGCCGCACCCGCTCCGCGAGCTCGGCGTCGTTCAGGCCGCGGAAGATGTCGGTGTCCCAGACGCGATGCAGGTTGCTCGAGGCGCCGTCGATGGTCACGGCGACGCGGTTGCCGCCCAGGTCGCCGTTCTCGCCCACGTGCAGCGGCTGGTGCATGTCCTGCACGAAGTGCATCAGGAAGCGGAGCGCCTCGCCCCGCTCCGCCTCCGGGCGGCGCGCGTCGGCCACGATGGCCGCGAACGAGTCGATCGCCGTGACGACGCACCCCTCGCGGCAGTCGCGCTCGGGGATGAACTGCGTCGCGCGGATCCGGATGTTGACGTAGTGGAGCGGGGCGGTCTCGGGGCGCCGCGGGCGCACCTCGTCGGCCCAGACCGAGGCGTCCTCGGGGCCGGTCGCCTGCAGCAGCGCGTTCGCGACGATGCGCGCACGCGGCGAGAGCAGCTCCCACGTGACGGTGCCGGCGGCACGGTGTCCCGTCATGCCCCACTGGGGCGCGAGGACGGCGAGGGCGAGCAGCGGTGCGAGCATGCGGCGCGTAGGGGATCGGGGTACGCTTCGAGTGGGTCGCGTGCGGCGACGCGCGCCGCACTCCCGGGACGCAAGCTAAGGAGGGCCTCATGAGGGTGACGTGTGCGCGGTGGGGCATGGTGGTCGTGGCCGGGCTCGCGCTGGCGACCGCGCCGGCGGCCGCGCAGAAGAAGTCGGCGGGCAACACGGTGGGGATCGGCGTCCGGGCCGGCACGCTTGGCGCGGGCGCCGAGCTCTCGGTGAAGGTGGCGCCGGTGGTGGGCCTGCGCGCGGTGGGCCACTGGGCGAACGCCTCGGTGGACCGCACGGTCGACAACATCGCGTACACGGTGACGCCCGATTTCCTCAACGTCGGCGGCCTGCTCGACCTGCACCCGATGGGTGGCGGCTTCCGGCTCTCGGCGGGCGCGTTCTACAACCAGAACAAGTGGAAGCTGGCCGCGGTCTCCACCACCGGCCTCACGATCGGCAACACGACGTACACGCCGGCGCAGGTGGGCCGCCTGGACGGCGATGTGCGCTTCGCCGAGCTCTCGCCGTACGGCGGCATCGGCTACGACGGCACGTTCGGTGGCGGGCGCATCGGCTTCGTGTTCGACCTCGGCCTCATGGCGCAGGGCTCGCCGAAGGTGGCGCTGACGCCGACCACGTCGCTCACGGGGCCGGCGCGGGACCAGCTGCTGGCGAACGTGAACACCGAAGTGCAGCAGTTCGTGAACGACATCGACGTCTTCCCGGTGAAGTACTGGCCGGTGCTGACGATCGGCCTGAAGTTCGGGCTCTGAGCCCGGCGTCCATGGGGCGGTCGGTGCGCGCGGGCCTCCGCGCGCTCGCGCTCGCGGCGGCCGTGTCGGCGCCGCGGGCGTTGCCGGTGGCGGCGCAGCACGATGGGCGGGCACCGGTCCCCTCGCCCGACACGATGCGCGTGATGCGCATGGGCGTCGAGCGGTCGCTGGCGGTGGTGCCGCTCGTCTTCTCGAGTCCCGTGACGGGGGTCGGCTTCGGGCTGGACCTGCTGGGCCTCAGCGCGCCGCGGGGCGACAGCACCACCCGGCCGACGCGGATGCAGCTCGCGCTCATCTACACCACGCGCAGCCAGGCGATCGCCGACATCCAGTTCGACATCTGGACCCGCGGCAACCGGTGGAACCTCTCGGGCCAGGTGGAGGGGAACCTCTATCCGCAGCCGTTCTTCGGCATCGGCCCCAACGACCCCGCGCTCGTCGGCGAGGAGTTCGACCTCCACATGGCGGGCGCGCTGCTGCGGGGCCAGCGGGAGCTCCGCGAGGGGCTGTTCCTCACCATGGGCACGCGCCTCCGCGCATGGAACGTCGATTCCCTCCTCCCCGGCGGCCTGCTGGCGACGAGCGGCGTGGCGGGCGTGGCGGGGGGGCACTTCGTGGGCTTCGAGGCCGGCCTCGCGCGGGACACGCGCGACCTGCCGCTGAACGCGCGCACGGGGTCGCTGCTGGCCGCGTCGCTGTTCGCCTCGAGCCGCGCGTGGGGCTCGGGCTTCAGCTGGGCGACCCTCACGCTCGACGGTCGCTGGTACGCGCCCGTGCTTCGCGGGCGGACCCTCGCGGTGCAGGTGCAGGCGCAGCACGCCATCGGCGACCCCGTCTTCGAGTTCATGCCGAACCTGGGCGGACCGTTCGACCTCCGCGCGTACGTCAACAACCGGTGGCGCGACAAGGCGATGGCGTTCGCGCAGGCCGAGCTGCGGACGCCGGTCTGGTGGCGCTTCGGGGCCGTCGGCTTCGCCGGCGTCGGCGGCGTGGCGCGATCCTTCGGCGCCTTCCGCGCCGCGGAGCTCCGGCCGAGCGTGGGCCTCGGGCTCCGCTTCGCCATCGTGCCGGCCCGGGGGGCGAACGTGCGTGCCGACTTCGCGGTGGGTGCCGGGGGACAGCGCGCGTTCTACCTCAATTTCGGCGAGGCGTTCTGAGGCCCGTCGGGGGCCGGCGTCGGCTAGATTCCAGACATGTGGTCCCGGGTCGCCGGCGGCGTCGCCGCCCTGATTCTCGTGACATTCGCGCCCTCCGCGCGGCTGGCGGCGCAGGGCGCCTCCGGCGCGCCGCCGGCCGCCGCGGGGGCGGATGCGCTCGCCCAGGCGCTGCCCTTCGAGTCGCTCGAGCGCTACCTCCTGTCGATCCTGCCGCCCGAGGCCCAGCCGAACGTGAAGGGCCTGCGCTTCGGCGCCGACAACGGCGAGCTGGAGGTGGAGGCGGAGGTGAACCTCGCCGCGGTGCAGGGGCTCGACATGCTCAGCCGGCTCGGGTGGCAGCGGCTGCGCGCGGTGGGCCCGGTGCGCGTGCTGCGGCCGGGCTCGGCGGGGTGGGAGGTGCGCTCCGCATCGCTCGGGATGTTCCCGGTGGCGCAGGCGATCTGGGCGCCGCTGCTGCAGAAGGTCACGAAGCGCCAGGACACCGTGATCCCCGTGATCGTGGCGCCCTGGGTGAAGCGCGTCGAGGTCGACTCGGCGCAGTTGCTGCTGTACTGACCCGCCGGGCCCGCGCGTGGCGGGGCCCGTCCCTTCACGAGGAGGCACCATGCGTCGTCCGATCGTCCGACTCGCCCTCACCGCGGCCGCGCTCGCCGCCGTCGCGCCCGCGGCGTCCGCGCAGAACATCCTCATCGGCCCGATGGCGGGCGCCAACCTCTCCAAGCTGGACGTGAGCAACGTCGGCGCCAGCGTCAGTTCGCGCACCGGCTTCCTCGGTGGCGCGTTCACGCGCATCGCGCTCGGGCCGTCGCTCGCCATCGGCGCGGAGGCGTTCTTCAGCGGCCAGGGCGCCGACCCCGTCGGCGCGATCAACCGCGTCGACCTGCACTACGTGAACGTGCCGGTGTACCTGCGCGTCGCCGTGCCGCTGCCGGTCGTGAAGCCGTTCGCCTTCGCGGGCCCGCAGCTCGGCATGAAGGTCAAGTGCGAGCAGCGCGCGGCGGCGACCAACACCGTCTCCGACTGCCCGACCGGCTTCAAGAGCGCCGACTGGTCGGCGGTCGGCGGCGTGGGCGTGGAGATCGGCCTGGGTGGCGGCGCGCTGGTGAGCACGCTGCGCTACCAGTACGGCCTGAGCGAGCTGGGGAACGTCGGCGCGCTCACGGACCTGAAGAACCGGGTGGCGACGTTCACGCTCGGCTACGGCATCAAGTTCGGGCTGTAGCTCGGCGGCAGGCGGGCCGGCGGGCCGGGGGCCAGTGCGCATGGCCTCCGGCCCGCATGCCGTCCGGCCGCCTCAGGGTGCCAGCCCCGGCTCGTAGGCGCCCACGAACTGTAGGAAGCGGGACACCTCGATGATGTCCTTCCCCGTGAAGCGGATGGCGTGGCTCGCCGTCCGCTGCACGTTCGGCAGGAACGCCAGCACCTCGGCGGGGCGGTAGTTCTTGAACGTCAGGTCCAGCCGGACCGGTCCCTTCATCACATACGGGCGGAGCTCGCGGCGCCGCTCGACGCCGCGCTTCGCCTTCTGGCGGATCAGGGCGCGCGCCGCCTCCGGCGTCATCGTGGCGGCGGCGTGGAAGGAGATCGCGCGCTTCACGACGGCGGCCTCCATGTCGCCCGCGAGGCGGCGGACCTCGTCGCACGCCTGGTCATCCCCCGAGACGAACACCACGGGAACGCGGAAGTGGCCGGCGATGGCGGCGTTGAGCCCGCCCTCCGGCACCTCGACGCCGTTGAGCTGCATGCCGGCGTAGTTGGCGCTCGAGCTCGTGTGGGCGCGCACGCCGGCGGGATTGGCCGTCGAGGCGTGGTAGCCCACGAAGAGCGCCGCATCGACGGTGGAGTCGATCCCCTCCATCATGCCGAGCGGGCGCGGCCAGCTGCGGATGACCGTGACGTCGGGGGGCAGTCGGTCGAGCAGGAGGTTCTGCCCATTGCCGTGGCTGTCGGCGATGACGATCTCGGTGGCGCCGGCGTCGCGCGCGCCGGCGATGGCGGCGAGCAGCTCCTCGGTCATCCAGGCCCGCGCCGCCTGGTACTCGAAGCCGGCGGGGCCGAGCTGCTGGTCGGTGACGACGCCCGCGATCCCCTCCATGTCCACGGAGATGTGCACCTTCAGCTTCTGCGCGTCGGCGGGGGCGGCGGCGGCCGCGCACCACAGCGCGAGCGCGAGCGCGCGCGCGCTCACAGGTACCGCTCCGCGAGCACCCTGCGGTGGTGCATGGCGTGGCCGGCGATGATCCATGCGATGGCGCGCGCGGAGACCGGCTTCCCGCTGGCGGTGCCGCGGCGCGCGAGCTCGTCGGCGTCGAGCGAGCGGAGCAGCGCCACGGTGGCGGCACGGACGGCCTGCAGGCGGCTGCCGAGGCCGGCGAGCCCGAGGCGCGCGAAGTGGCCGTTGGCGACGTACGCGTTCTCGTCGAAGCCCGGGAGCGGCGTCGCGTCGCCGCGGGCGACGCGCAGCAGGCGGTACGCGAAGATCTGCTCGGCATCGACGACGTGGGCGACGAGTTCGCGGATCGTCCACTTCCCGTCGGCGTAGCGATGGTCGCCGCGCGCCTCGTCGACGCGCGCGAGCAGCGCCTGCCAGGCGAGCGTGTCCTGGTCGAGCGAGGCGAGGAGGTCGCCGTCGGGCACGAGGGCGACATAGGGGGCGTAGTACGGCGCGTGTTCGTCCGCGAGGGGACGCTCGATGGGGGTCGGCATGCCGCATTATAGGCGCGAACGCACGCGGCCCCGGGAGGACCCGGGGCCGCGCGGGGGCACGACGGGCCGCGCGCCGGTCAGCTGCGCGCGACCTCCTTCACCTGCGCCTGCGCCTTCACGAAGTCGCCAGTCGTCTCGCCGACGAACTTCCCGGCATCGGCCGCCATCGCGCGCCACCCGGCGCGCGCGTGGTACCGCCGCGCGCTCGCCCAGCTGAGTGCGCCCGGCTGCGCGCGCCCGCCGGCATCGCGCACCATGTCGAAGAGCAGGCCGTCGACCGAGCAGCCGACGGTGCCGGCGTCCGGCCCGGCGCAGACGAGCGTGACGTCGAGGCGCGCATCGGCCTGCGCGTCGGCCACGAGCTCGATCCCCTTCGCGCGGAGCTCGGTGCCCAGCTGCGCGATGACGGCGCCCTCGTCGAAGCCGCCGACCGCGCGCAGCCGGTCGCCCTCGACGAGCGTGCGCACGTGCAGCGCGACCTTCGTGACGTTCCGGATGCCGGCCGCGGGCCTGAGCGTGACACCCTGCTGCGCCGTCGCCTGCGTCGTCGCGAGAAGACCGATCGCCACCGCCATCTGCCACCGCATGACTGCCTCCGAGTAGGTGAGTGCCGGCGCCTCGTGCGTCGACATCGGGTCCTACGCGGGCGGCGGCGGCGTGGTTTCAGCGTGGGACGCGACGGACGCAACGGTCCGGTCACGCCGCTCAGCGCGTGCTGCCGAACGCCTCCAGCGCGACGTCGGGGAAGTCCGTGAAGACACCATCGACACCGAGCGCGCGGAAGCGGCGGAGCTCGGCGCGCGCGTCGCCCGCCCACGCGGGGGCGAGGAAGGCGGGTTCGCGGCGGAAGGTCCACGCGTGCACGAGGAGGCCGCGCGCGTGCGCGTCGCGCACCAGCGTGGTGGGGTCGAGGAGCACGCGCGCGCGTCCCTCGGGCAGGATGAGCCGCTTGTCGACGCCGAGGCCGTCGGCGATCGCGGCGACGCGGCCCAGGTCCGGGATCGTGTCGCCCGCGCCGAGCAGCAGCACGAGGCGCAGGCGCGTGAGCTCGCGCACGCGCGAGAGGGAGGCGAGGTCGAAGCTCTGGATGAACGCGGCGTCGCGGTCGCCGGTGTAGCCGTACCGGTCGAGCAGCGCCACGAGGCGCTCCTCCATCGGCACGCCGCGCGCGCGGAAGTACGCGGGGTGCTTGAGCTCGGGGTAGACGCCGAGCGGCTTCAGGCGGCCCTCGCGCAGGCGCGCGACGAGCTGCAGCAGCTCCTCGAAGGTGGGGATGCCGTACAGCGCGTCGTAGCGGTGGCTCCGGCCCTCGAAGCGCTCGCGGGCGCGCAGCGTGCGCAGCTCGGCGAGCGTGAAGTCGTCGACGAACCAGCCGGTGAGCGTGTCGCCCTCGATCACGCGGGTGGCGCGGCGCCCGGGGAAGCGCTGCGCGACGTCGGTGGTGGGGCCGAGATCGGCGTCGTGGCGGCAGACGAGGACGCCGTCCCTGGTGCTGACGAGGTCGGCCTCGAGGTAGTCGGCGCCCTGGCGCGCGGCGAGCTCGTACGCCTCGAGGGTGTGCTCGGGGCGGTAGCCGCTCGCGCCACGATGCGCGATGACGAGCGGCGCCGCGACGGGCGGCGGGGCGGGCTGCGCCGCGGCGGGCGCGGCGCCGAGCAGCAGCGCCGCGAGGAGGCGCCTCACTTGACGCCGAGCAGCTCCACGTCGAACACGAGCGTGGCCCCGCCGGGAATGTCGCTGCCCGCGCCGTTCGCGCCGTAGCCGAGCCGCGGCGGAATGACCAGGCGGCGGCGGCCGCCGACGCGCATGCCGGCGACGCCCTCGTCCCAGCCGGCGATGACCATCCCCGTGCCGAGCTGGAACTCGAACGGCGCACCACCGGCGTTGGAGTCGAACTGCTTGCCCGTCACGAGCCAGCCGGTGTAGCGCATGCTCGCGGTGCGGCCCGCGGTGGCGGAGTCGCCGGTGCCGGTCGCGAGCTCCTGCACGTAGAGGCCGCTGGCGTACTTCGTCATCGCGGGGAGCGAGACGCCGAGGGCGGGGGCGTAGGTGACGGTCTCGGGCTCGCCGACGGCGGCGGGGTCGGCGCTGCCGCCGGCGCAGGCGGCGAGCGTGGCGAGGAGGGCGGCGAGGGTGGTGCGCGTCATGGTGGGCCGGGGTGCGGGTGGAGGGGTGGCGACGGCGCGGATGGTACCGCCCCGCGACCCCCTGCCTCAAGGGCGATGTGTATCTTCCGGCCGACCCGAACCGGACCCCCGCATGCGCCTCCTCCTGCCGCTCGCCCTGCTCCTTGCCGCGCCGCTCGCGGCGCAGTCGGCGCCGCCGCGCCCCGTCGTGGTGCGCGGCGAGGCGATCGGCCGCGCGCCGCGGGCCGACCTCGCCGCCGTGCTCGCCCGGCCCGCCGACTACGCGGGGAAGCCGGTGCAGGTGATGGGGACGATCGTGCGGAGCTGCACGAACAAGGGGTGCTGGATGCAGCTCGCGCCCGTCGGCGCCAGCGAGGGGCTCCGCGTGACGTTCAAGGACTACGCCTTCTTCATCCCGCTCGACGCCAAGGGGATGTCGGCGACCGCGGAGGGGACGCTGGAGGTGAAGCGGCACCCGGCGAAGGACGCGAAGCACCTGCGCGAGGAGGGGGCGATGGTGCAGCCCGGGCCGGACGGCACGGCGACCGAGCTGACGTTCGTCGCGTACGGCGTCGAGCTGACGCCCTGAGGCGGCCCTGAGCGCGCTCGTCCTGCGGCTCTTCGGTGCGCCCGCGGCCTTCGCCGCGGGCGCTTCCGTTCCGCTCCCCCTCGGCGCGAAGGACCTGGCGCTGCTCGCGTGGCTCGCCCTCGAGCGGGGCGAGGCGCCGCGGGACCGGCTGGCCACGCTGCTCTGGGGCGACTCGACCGACGGCGCGGCGCGCACGTCGCTCCGGCAGTCGCTGAAGCACCTGCGCGACGCCACGGGCGACGCGCTGGAGGCCACGCGGACGCACGTGCGGCTCGCCGCGAAGGTGGAGAGCGACGTGGCGCGCTTCCTCGCCGCGTGCGAGGCGGATCCCGCGCAGGCCGCGCAGTTCGACGTGCCGCGCTTCCTCGAGGGCCTCGCGGTGCGCGGGGCGCCGGCATGGGACGAGTGGCACGACGCGCAGCGCGAGGCGCTGTTCGTGCGCTTCCGCCGCGCGCTCGCGGCGGTGGCGCGCCGCGCGATGGAGGGCTGGCGGTGGCGCGAGGCGATCGCGTGGTCGGAGCGTCTGCTCGCGACCGACCCGCTGGCCGACGAGGCGATGCGCTACGCGGTGGAGGCGCACTTCTGCGCCGGCGAGCGCGACACGGCGCTCGCGCGCGGGCGCGCGCACGTCGCGCGGTGCGAGGCCGAGGGGCTGCTCCCGAGCCGCGCGCTGCTCGACCTGCTCGACGACATCGCGCGCGCGCCCGCGCGGGTGCCGACGCGCCCGGTCACGCAGGAGTTCGCGACGCGGCATGCGCCGCTCGCGCCCACGCTCGCGGGGCGCGAGGAGGCGTGGCAGGCGCTGCAGCGGCGGTGGCGCCGCGCGCGCCACGGGGAGGGCGGCATGGTGCTCCTCACCGGCGCGCCGGCGGTCGGCAAGACGCGCGTGGCGACCGAGTTCGTCAC
Source organism: Gemmatimonadales bacterium (assembly GCA_033764615.1). Lineage (GTDB taxonomy): Bacteria > Gemmatimonadota > Gemmatimonadetes > Gemmatimonadales > GWC2-71-9 > JANRIU01. The sequence goes on from JANRIU010000087.1 coordinate 62,342, forward strand.
GTGGGCGACGGCGAGCGGAGCCACCGTCGCGCAGGCGACCGCGGGGGACCCCTACACGGCGGTGCCGTACGGCGCGGTGACGGAGCTGCTGCGGCGCCTGCTCGACGCGCCGGGGCTCGTGGCCACCGCCCCCGAGGCGCTGGCCGAGGTCGCGCGGATCCTGCCGGCGCTGCGCGGCCGCTTCCCCGCGCTGCCGCCCGTGCCGCCGATGCCCGAGGTGGGCGACCGCCTGCGGCTGCACGATGCGGTGGTCCAGCTGCTAGCGAGCCTCGCGGCGGAGCGCCCGGTGCTGCTCCTGCTCGATGAGGCCGAGTGGGCCGACACCGACTCGCTGGCGCTCCTCGGCTGGCTGCGTGACGCGCTCGCGGCGCAGCCGGTGCTGCTCCTGCTGGCGGGGACGCCGGCGCTCGCGGAGCCGGACGGCGCGTTCGCGCGGCTCGCGGCGGCGGTCGGGGGGGAGGCATCGCCCGCGCGCGTGGAGCTGCCGCCGCTCGCGGAGGCGGTGTGCGTCGGCATCGTGCGCGAGCTGGCCGGCCTGGGGCCGGAGGGCGAAGGCCGTGCGTTCGCCGAGGCGATCGCGCGGCTCTCGGCGGGACGGCCGGGCTGGCTGCTGGAGCTGCTCAAGTTGCTGCTCGCCGCCGGGATCGTGCAGGCCCACGGCGCGGATGGGCGGTGGCGACTCGCGGCGGCGCCGGTCGACGTGCCGCTCGAGCCGCTGCCGCCGCTGGCGACGTCGCTGGTGCTGGCGCCGCTGGAGGCGATCGGTGCCGAGGCGCGAGCCGTGGCGGACGCGCTGTCGGGTGGGGTGTCCGCGCTCACCCCGGCGCGCCTCGCGGCCGGGCTCGGCGGCGCGCCGCTCGCGCACTCGGCGCTCGCCGAGCGGCTGGTGGCGGCGGGGCTCGCCGAGGCGCGCGGCGACGGGTACGCGCTGCGGCCGCTGGTCGCCGCGGCGCTCCGTGGCGCGATGAGCCCCGCACGGCGCGCGGCGTGCGCCGCCCTGCACGACGCCGCCCCGGCCGCCGGGGAGCAACCGCTGCTCCTCGGTGCCGGGGCGCTGGACCTGCCACGGGCGTGAGACCCGGGCCGGCGCGCGGCCGGCCCAGCCGCCTCAGTCGCCGTCGTCGCCGATCTCGTAGGTCTCCATGTCGTGCTCGACGACCTGGCCGCTCTCCGCGTCGATCTCGATCTCGTGGCGCTTGCCATCGGCGCTGACGATCTCGATCTCGTAGGTGAGCTTGCCGTCGGCCTCGACCTCGAAGTCGATCTCCTCGACCTTGCCGGCGGCGACGGCCTGCGCGGCCTTCTCCGCGTCGGCCCTGGAGACCTTCGCCTTCCCCTTGAACGCGGCCTCCTTCACCTCCTCCTCCGTCTCCACGACCGTGCCGGTGGACGGGTCGCAGACGACCTCCCACTCCTTGCCGTCCGTCCCCTTCACCTCGAACTCGTAGAGCTCCTTGCCTCCGCGATCGAGGCCGTCGAGCTCGGTGATCGCACCGGGCTTCGCGGCGGCGACCGCATTCACGCACGCGCTCAGCAGCACCGGCTTCGGTGCCTCGGCGGGTGCGGCCGCGGCGGGCGCGGCGGCGGGAGCGGCCTCTTCCTTCGGCGCGCCGGCGCAGGCGGCCAGGGACGCGAGGAGCGTGGCCGACGTGAACAGAGCCTTCATGCTTCCTCCATGAAAATAGGTTTACAACGCGTTGTGTCACAACGACTTACGGCGCGAAATGGTAGTGCGGTGACCGGGAGCGGGCAACGGGCGGGCCGTGCCGCCGATGGAACGCGCACGCCGCAGGTACGGCGGCGTTGCGCGTGCGTCACGCGTGCGTGCGATGGCGCCGCGTCAGGCGTGCGCGGCGAGCACGATGCCGGTGCAGGCGCCGAGGCCGATCGGCACCGCGCCTTCGCGCGCGAGGCGGCCGCGCAGCGTCACCTCGTCGCCATCCTCGAGGAAGCGGCGGACGGTGCCATCGGGCAGCGCGAACGGCTCGCTGCCGCGCCACGTGCGCTCGAGGAGGCAGCCGCGCGCGTCGGGCGCGGGGCCGGAGACGGTGCCGGTGCCGAGCAGGTCGCCGGGGCGGAGCGGGCAGCCGTTGCTCGCGTGGTGGGCGACGAGCTGCGCGGGGGTCCAGTGCAGGTCGCGGAGGCTGCTCCGCGACACGAGCACGGCATGGTCGCCGCGCTCGACCATGCCGCGCGACCGGAGCCAGACGTCGAGCGTGAGCGCGAAGGCGCCGGTCGCCGCGTCGGCGTCATCGTGCAGGTGCGGCAGCGGCGCAGGGTCGCCGTCGGGGCGCGGGTGCAGCGGCGCGCGGAACGGCGCGAGTGCCTCCATCGTCACGATCCACGGCGAGATGCTGGTGCAGAAGCTCTTGCTCAGGAACGGCCCGAGCGGCTGGTACTCCCACGCCTGCACGTCCCGCGCGGACCAGTCGTTGAGCAGGCAGATGCCGGCGAGGTGGTCGCCGGCCTCGGCGATGGGGATCGGCTCACCGGGCGCGTTGGGCGGGCCGATCCAGAGGCCGACTTCCAGCTCGTAGTCGAGGCGGCGCGAGGGCTGGAAGACGGGGACCGGTGCGGCGTCGTCCTTCACCTGGCCCCAGGGCCGCACGACCGGCGTGCCGCTCGGGACGACGCTGCTGGCGCGGCCGTGGTAGCCGATCGGGACCCAGTGGTAGTTCGGGAGCAGCGGGTTGTCGGGTCGCAGCATGCGGCCGACGTTGCCGGCGTGGTGGCGCGAGGCGTAGAAGTCGCTGTAGTCGCCGATGGTGGCCGGCAGGAGCATCTCGACGTCGGCCTGCGGCACGAGCAGCGGGCGCGTCCGGTGCGCCGCCTCGCCCGGCCCTCCGCGGCGGAGCAGCTCGCTCGCCGCCACTCGGAGCGCGCGCCGCGCCGCCGCACCGAGCGCGAGGAAGTCGTTGAGCGAGGGCCGGTCGGCGACCTCGGCGGCGGCCGCGGCCTCGCCGTCGACGAGGCCGTCACGCAGGCACGCGTTGAGGTCGAGGATCTGGTCGCCGATGGCGATGCCGCCGCGCGGGAGGCGCCGGCCGTGGCGCTCGCGGAAGACGCCGAGGGGGAGGTTCTGGATGGGGAAGTCGGGATGCGCGTCGGCCCCGGGGACCCAGCTGGTGCGCGCGGGATCGTGCGTGGCGTCGAGCGGCGTCATGGCAGCAGTCCGAGCGTGCGGAGGTCGGCGAGCGGTTCGTCGAACGAGCAGGAGCCGAATCCGGCGAGGAGGCCGCGCGCGGCGGGCACCGGCGGCCGTGCCAGCTCGAGCAGCCGCACCGCCTCGGCTTCAGTGCCGCCGTGCGCGAGGGCGTCGGCGGCCGCCATCACGTTCAGGAACCCGAACATCACGCCCGTCGGCGCATCGGGCGCGTAGGTGAGGCGATAGGCGCCGCGGCAGGGATGGTGCAGGCCGGCGGTCACCTTGTGCGGTGTGCCCGCCCGCGCGCAGGCCGCGAGGAAGCGCGCGAGCTGCGCCGGCGCCGGGAACGCCGAGGCGACGAGGCCGCCGGTGCGCGCCTTCGGCCATGCGCCCGCGGCGACGACGGCATCGATGAGCGACGACGGGTCGGGATCGAGCGGCACCTCGAGGACGAGCTGCCGCACGGGCGCTGCGGCGGCGCGGCGGGCGGCGACATCGGCGACGGTGGCGACGCGCGCCTCGAGCAGCTCGACCTCCGCGCCGATCGGCGCGAGCGCGGCGTGCACGGCCCGGATCGTCGCGGCGTCGGCCTGCGGGTCGTCCCCGCCGATGACGGCGAGCGGCCAGCCATGCGCACGGCGCGTGTCGGCGACCCCGGCGAACTCGGCGAGGCGCGCCACGGGCAGCACGAAGCGGCCGAGGGCCCACGCATCGGGGCCGGCGCGGTGACGCGCGTAGGCGTCGACGGCGGCGTCCATGCCGAGGGCCGCGGGCGGGAAGAGCCCGGCGTAGTCGATCGCCGCGGCGAGCAGGGTGTGCAGCGCGAGCGGGGCGGCGCTGGCAGTCATGGGGCGGGAATATAGGACGCGGCCGAAACCGGCCGTCCGGGAGGGCCGTACGGCGGCCATCCCCCTCCGGACCCACCCGCATGCGCCTGCCGTTCGTGATCGCGCTCCAGTCGTTGCGTGCCAACCCGCTCCGCGCCACGCTCTCGACGCTCGGCGTCATCATCGGGGCGGCGGCGCTCGTGGCGGTGCTCGCGATCGGTGACGGGGTGGAGGCGTACCTGCGCGACCAGATCGAGCGCACGTCCAGCCTGCAGCTGGTGTCGGTGGCGCCGCGCCGCTGGGACGAGGCGGGCGGCGTGCGCGTGCCGCGCGCGCGCTGGGTGTCGCTGGACGCGGCCGCCGCGGCCGGGCTGGCCGCCCGGCTCGGCGCGCGCGCGACGGTGA
>JANRIU010000019.1:0-50464 GCA_033764615.1 Gemmatimonadales bacterium
CGCGGCCGGCGTCGCCGGCGCGGCGCCCGGCGCGACCGCGGGGGCGGGGCCGGGGGCGCCCGCCTCGGCGGCACCGGCCGGCGGCTTGTCCCCCTCCACGAGGCCCACGACGTCCTGCGTGCGGCGCGCGCTGTCGACGGCGGCCGCATCGAGGCGCACGTTCGTGCAGCGCTGCTGGTAGAAGGCGAGCTGGTTCTGGAGCTCGATGTCCTCGCCCACCTTCGGCATCCCGTCGGCCAGCCACTTGCACGCGAGCACCGGGTTCCGGAGCTCGAAGTAGCTGCGTGCGCCCCAGAGCGCGGCCGTCGCGAGCTGCGGCGCGCCGGGGAAGTCGGTGGCGAGGCGGTCGACGTTGCGGGCGGCACCGCGGAGGTTGCCGCCGGCGAAGTCGAGCATGGCGAGGCGGACGAGCGCCTCCGCCGTCCACGCGGAGGTCGGGAACTCCACCACCAGCCGCTGCAGCTCGCGCCGCTGCTCGGGCGCGTCCTTCGCGACGAGCGCGCTCGCGAACACGGCCTGCGGATGGAGCGTGTCGGTCGGCGCGGTCGCGGCGAGGACGCCGCGCACGATGACGCGCGCGGAGTCGGACTGCCCGTCGGCCTGGAGGCGGAGCGCCTCCCGGAGCCGCGGCTCCGTCTGCGCCGCGAGCGCCGGCGCGAGCACCAGCGTGCCCCACGCCAGCAGCGCGCGCACCACGCTGCGTCCCATGCCGCCCGTCCATCCGCCCCTCATGCCGCCACCCTCCTCTCCCCCGCGAGGCGGAGGATCAGCAGTTCGAGCACGGCGACCTCGCCGCCGATCGTCGTCCCCTTGAGCGCCTGGTCGGCCTCGAGGGCCGCGCGGAGCGCCACGCGCACGCGCGGCGCCGGCCAGCGCGGGGCACAGGTCACCAGGTGCCGCGCGACCTCGCGGAAGTTGCCGATGCGGTACGCCTTCGCCTCGCGGAAGGCGACGCTGGCCTGCTCCGTCACGCGCGCCGGCGGCTCCCCCGCATCGAGCCGCGCGCGCACCAGCTGCAGCGCGACGAGCGTCGTGCCGAGGAGCCCGAGCAGCGGCACCGCACTCACCCCCGCCTGCGCGAGCACGGGGCGCAGCAGCCGCAGCGCGCGCGCGGTGTCGTCGGCGATGACGGCGTCGCGCCAGTCGTACTGCGTCTCGCCGCTCCGCACGCCGACCAGCTCCTCCACCAGCGCCGTGGTGACCGGTGTCCCCGCCGGCAGCGACGCGAACTTCTCGAGCTCGGTGCGCAGGGCGCCAAGGCCGTCGGCGCCGGCGGCGCGTGCGAGGTGCGTCGCGGCGTCGGGACCGAGGGTGATCCCCATCGCGGCGGCGCGGGCGGTCGCCCACTCCGCCATCTTCTCGGGCGTGAGCGTGTCGCAGAGCACGGAGACGCTGCGGGCGGCGAGGTCGGCGTCGGGCTTCTCGTCGCCCCCCTGCACGAGCACCACCATCGTCTCGGCCGCAGGGTTCGCGGCGTAGGCGAGGAACGCGGTCTTGCCGCGCGTCTTCCGCCGCCACGCCTCGATGTCGCGCAGCAGCACGACGCGCCGCTCGGCGAGCATCGGGAGCTGGTTGCACAGGTCGACCACCTGCTCGGGGTCGAGCTGCTGGGCGGAGCGGATGTCGAGGTTGAAGTCGCGCGAGGCGGGGTCGAGCGCAGCGTCGAGCAGCTGCTGCACCGTCTCGTCCTTCAGCACCTCCTCCGGCCCGTGCACATAGTAGATGGGCGCGGGCGGGCGGGCGGCGAGCGCCTTGCGGAGGGCACCGGGAGAGAGGGAGGCCACCCCGGGGAATCTAGGGGGCGGCGCCCCGGCGGGTCAGCGGCGCGGGAGGCGCCGCCGCCCCGCCGGCCGGGTCAGTCGAGGAACGGCCCGATCGCCTCGGCGAACGATGCGCGCGCGCGGTTGAGGCGGCTCTTCACCGTGCCGAGGTTCGTGCCGGTGATAAGCGCGATCTCCTCGTAGCTCCGCCCCTCCAGCTCGCGCAGCACGAACACCTGGCGGTGGTGCTCCGAGAGCTGGGCCACGGCCGCGTCGATCAGCTCTCGCACGTGCCGGTGCGCGAACACCTCGTCGGGGCGCTTCCCGCGGTCCTCGAACTGCAGCGGCCGCTGGTCCTCCTCGCCCGGCGCGCGCGCCGACTGGTAGTACACCAGCGGGCTGCGCGAACGGTTCCGCAGCTCGTTCTTCGCGAGGTTGGACGCGATCGTGTAGACCCACGTCGAGAACTTCTTCGACTGGTCGAACCGATGGATGTGCCGGTGGATGCGGATGAACGCTTCCTGCACCAGGTCCTCGGCGCGCTCCCGGTCCCCGATCATGCGGAAGATGAACGTCTGCAGCCGGCGCTGATACCGCCGGACCAGCTCGCCGAAGGCGCGCGGGTCGCCCTCGAGGTGCCGCCGGACGATCGCCGTGTTCTCGGCGTGGTGGTCCGGGCCCGGACGGGGCGCATGCAGCACCGCCGGCGGCGGCGGTACGAACCAGCGGGACTTGCCGACAGGCGGCATGGCAACCGCAGTCACGATGTCCTCCCTTGTCCCCGAAGGAGACAAAACGTTGGACAAACCTCAAGAGCTCTCCACTCCCCATTCGCCTGCGTCCTCGGGGCGGATGCACTCTCAGGACGGCGCGAGCGCCGTCGTCACCACGGTAATGCTTTGTTCGCGTTCGTTCAACCTTGAACAAGAAAACATTGAACAAACAGCAACGTTGTCAAAGTCTTCGAGTCGGTAATCCCGCCCGCCCGCGCCAACGCCATCACCTCCGTCCAGCGGAGCGTGTGCACCTCCACGAACTCGTCCGCTTCGCGGGCCGCCTGCCCGGGCACGAGGCCGCTGGCGCGATACAGCCAGATCACCTCGTCGGTGAAGCCGGGCGTCGTGTACAGGGCGAGCAGCGGCTCCATCACCGTCGCGCGCCAGCCCGTCTCCTCCTCCAGCTCCCGGTGCGCGCACGCCTCCGGCCGCTCGCCGGGCTCGCGGCGGCCGGCCGGGATCTCCCAGACCACGCCGTCGGCGGCGTGACGGAACTGGCGGATGAGGAGCACGCGGGGGTCCGGTCTGTCCGGCGGGTCGACGAACGGCAGGATGGCGGCGGCGCCGGGGTGCCGGATCATCTCCAGCTCGCCGGTGGAGCCGTCGGGAAAGCGGACGGTGTCGAGGTCGAGGTTGAGCACGCGCCCCGTGTAGAGGCGCCGGGCTTGGAGGAGAGCCATCGGTCGGTCCGCCGAGTGGAGTGCCGTCGTGGGGGCCGCCGCGCTCACCGCGGTGCGGCCGATGCGGTCTACGTGCCCTTCCGCCCCATGGCCCCGACCCACGCCACCGGCACCTTGAGCGCCTCGGCGGCCAGGTACTGCAGCTCCACGATCGGGCTCTCGGAGATGGGGCTGGTGTCGGTCGGGCTGGTCGTCGCCTCGAGGCCGAGGCGACGCGCCTCGAGCCGGAGCCGCAGCATGTGGAACGGGTCGCTGACGAGCAGCAGCCGGCGGAGCCCGCGCGCGGCGGCCCAGTCGGCCACCGCATCCATCGACCGGCGCGTGTCGCGCCCCACCGGCTGCGCCACCACGGCCGAGTCGGGAATGCGCTGCTGCACGAGGTAGCGACGCGCCACGGCGGCCTCGCTCTCCCGGTCCCCCTCGGCGGTGCCGCCGGTGACGAGGATCCGTCCCGCGAGGCCGCGGCGGAAGAGGCCGATGGCGTGGTCGAGCCGGGCGCGCAGCACGGGCGACGGACGCCCGTTGTACTGCGCCGCGCCGAGCACGACGATGGCATCGGCGCGCGCGGCGTCGTCCTGCTGGGCGACGACGAGCACGCAGAGGAACGCGACGGCGAAACCGGCACCGGCGAGCAGCACCGCGGCCGCGCCGACGCGGAGCATCAGGCGGAGCGGCCCGCCCCGTCTCACAGCTCGAACGACTCGCCGGGCTTCGGGATGCGCACGTCGGCCACGCCCTCCTCGCGCAGCAGCTGCTGCATGGCCTCGAGGGCGGGCGGCTCGCCGTGCACGCAGAACGCGCGGCGCACGGGGCCGCCCAGGCCGCGCAGCCACTGCCGGAGCTCGTCCCGGTCGGCGTGGGCCGACCAGCCGCCGATGGTGCGGACCTCCGCGCGCACCGGCACCTCGTCGCCGAAGATGCGGGCGACGTCGGCGCCCCCCTGCAGGCGGCGCCCGAGCGTGTGCTCGGCCTGGAAGCTCACGAAGAGCACGCAGTTGCGGTGGTCGCCGAGCTGGTTGGCGAGGTGGTGCAGGATCCGGCCGGACTCGCACATGCCGCTCGCGGCGATGTACACGGCGGGGCCGGCCAGCGCGTTCAGCCGGCGCGAGGCCTCGACCTCCCGCACGTACCGCACGAGCGGGAAGTCGAACAGCGCGTGGCCCTCGGCCACGAGCTGCTCGCGCCGGTCGAAGACGTCGGGGTGGAGGCGGAACACCTGCGTCGCATCCACGGCGAGCGGCGAGTCGATGTAGACCGGGACCTCCGGGATCTCGCCGGCCCGCCACAGCTGGTGCAGCGCGTACACGATCTCCTGCGTGCGCCCGACCGCGAAGGACGGGATCAGCACCTTGCCGCCGCGCGCCGCCACCCCCCGGATGACGTCGGCGAGCGCGCGCTCGGCATCGGGCACCGACTCGTGCAGGCGGTCCGCGTACGTCGACTCGATGATCAGCGTGTCGACGGGCCCGAGCGGCGGCTGCGGGTCGCGGATGATCGGCAGGCCGGGCCGGCCGATGTCGCCGGAGAAGACGAGGCGGTGCGGCGTCCCCTCCGTCACGCGGATGGCGACGGAGGCGGAGCCCAGGATGTGCCCGGCATCGGTGAACTCGAGCGCGAGGTTGCGGCGGAGGTTCACCGGACGGCGGTACGGCACGCCGATCATGAGCTCCTGCACCGCGATGGCGTCGGCCATCTCGTAGAGCGGCTCGCTCTCCGGCCCCCGGCGCCCGCGGCGCGCGAGCGTCTCGGCGTCCTTCTCCTGGATGTGTGCGGCGTCCGGCAGCATCACCGCGGCGAGGTCGCGCGTCGCGGGGGTGCAGTAGATGGGGCCGTGGAATCCCTCGCGCACGAGCAGCGGGAGGCGGCCCGTATGGTCGATGTGCGCGTGGCTCGCGACGACGATGTCGAGCCGTCGCGGGTCGAATGGGAGCTTGCGGTTCTTCTCGTGGCTCTCGCGGCGGCGGCCCTGGAACAGGCCGGCATCGAGCAGGACGCGGGCGCCGGCGGCCTCGAGGAGGTGCATCGAGCCGGTCACCTCGCCGGCGGCGCCGTGGAACGAGAGCCGGAGCGCGCTCATGCAGGTCCCTTCCGGGCGGTCACTTGGTGCCGAAGAGGCGGTCGCCGGCATCGCCGAGACCGGGGAGGATGTAGCCGTGCTCGTTCAGCTCGCGATCGAGCGCGCAGGTGAAGACGGGCACGTCCGGATGCGCCGCGGCGAGGTGGCGGACCCCCTCAGGGGCACTGACGAGGCAGAGCAGGCGCACCCGCCGCGCGCCACGCGCCTTGAGGAGCGACACCGCAGCGGCCGCCGAGCCGCCGGTGGCGAGCATCGGGTCGAGGATCATGTACGACGCCGTGGCCGCGTCGACCGCCGGCAGCTTGGCATAGTACTCCACCGGCTCGAGCGTCTCCTCGTTCCGGTACAGCCCGATGTGGCCGACGCGCGCGGTGGGGATGAGCTGCGCGATGCCGTCCACCATGCCGAGCCCCGCGCGGAGGATCGGCACGAGCACCACCTGGTCGCCAAGGATGCGGCTGCCGGTGAGGTGCTCGAGGGGCGTCTCGACCTCGCGCGTGGCGGTGGGGAGGTCCCGCGTGGCCTCGTAGGCGACGAGCAGGGCGAGCTCGTCGACCAGGAGGCGGAACTCGCGCGTGGGTGTGGCCACGTCGCGCAGCAGCGTCAGCTTGTGCTGCACCAGCGGATGGGTGCAGAGCGTCAGCGTGGGGAAGCGGTCGGTGGCCATGGGCTCCGGGAAGATATGGACGGTGGGAGTGTCCCGCCGGGTGTCCAGTCGTCCTGTCCGGGTGTCTCCCGGCAGGTCAGCCCTCGGTGGCGGCAGCTTCTGCTCCGAGTGCGCCGGTGGCGATGAGCGGGGTGCCGGACGACCGGAGTGATCCATAAAGTGTTGTGCGACAGATACTTGCATCACCTGATCCGCCGGTGTGTCGCGTGTGTTGGCGTCGGTGGCGGCGTGGCACTCAAGTTGCCTCTCCTTCTTGCCGAGAACGGTAACGGCCGCAGGAATGGCGCATCAGGGCATGCGTCAACCGTCTCCCACCGCGAGGCCAGCGGCTTCTCACCATAGCGCCTCGTGATGACGCCTCCCTTCGGGGGGGCGCTCTTCTTCCAAGGAACGCGGCTTCGAGCTTCGGCTCGGGGCCGCGTTCGTCTTTCGGGGGTCGGGGGCCGCGGGTCGCGGGCGCGCGCCAGGGAGCCGGGGCGACTGCCGGCGGCGGGACTCGCGCACCCTGCGGAGCCGCGACCCAGCCCCCTTGGCCCCCCGCCCTCCCGCGCTATCTTTGTCGCCCGCGGCTAGGTAGCTCAGTTGGTAGAGCACGTGACTGAAAATCACGGTGTCGGGGGTTCGATTCCCTCCCTAGCCACTTCGACGGTCGTCGCCCCAAGGCCATCGGCCTTCGGCTCGATTCCCTCCCTAGCCATTCCGTCCGTCGTCGCCCCAAGGCCATCGGCCTTCGGCTCGATTCCCTCCCTAGTCATTCCGTCCGTCGTCGCCCCAAGGCCATTGGCCTGGTCGAAGGTCACGGGTCGCGGGTCGCCGAAGGGGACCCTCTGGCCTCCGGCCCGCCTGCCGCCCTACCCTCCGCCCCGGCGCCGCAGCGAATCCGGCACCCACGCCGACGTCTGCAGCCAGCGCGGCTCCGGCGCCCACGCCACGAGCAGCGCGCCCTCGGCGAGCACGGGCACCAGCCGCAGCGCCTCCCACTCCGACACCGACAGGCAGCCGTTCGAGCGCCCCACCCGGCCGCGCGCGCGGGCGAACTCGGGCGTGACGCTGCGCGAGGCGTGCAGCACGACGCCCCGCGCGTAGGCGTGATCGTTGATCCCCGCCTCCAGCCCGTGCAGGCGGAGCGCGAGCCCCTTCCCGCCCCGGTAGCTGCGGCCCGTGAGGAAGACGCCAAGGCTCGTCGCGTGGCTGTCGCGGCGGTTGGAGAAGCGCGTGGCCAGCAGGTCGCCGGAGGCGGCGCCGTGCGCGACGTGCGTGTGGGCGAACAGCTCGCCATTCCGCATGTTGACCACCCAGAGCCGCCGCTCGGATGACGGCCGCGAGTAGTCGACCACCGCCACGAACGGCCGCTGCACCAACTCCGCGTCGTTGGCGCGATGGAACGCCGCCTCCGCCGTCGCCCAGATCGCGGGGTCGAGCCCGCTCGGCGCGGGGACGGACGGCAGCACGCCGCCCAGCTGTGCGACGGCCGGACGGGCGAGCAGGTCGAGCACGATGGCGAGGCACGCAACACGCATGCGGGAGCTCCGGTGTCCGGGACGCACTTCGTCATCCTCAGCATCGGCCGGTGCGGCCGTGGACCTGAGCGGGCCGCTCACGCGCCCCTAGTCATGGTGCCGCCACCAGCACGACGTCGGCCACCATGGGCCGATGGTCGGAGCCGAAGTCGCGCGCCACCTCGGCGTGCACGGCGCGCCAGCGCGCATCGAACAGCACGTGGTCGATCCGCGAGCGGATCCAGCCGTCGCGCTTCGTGTAGCCGAAGCCCGTGCCGGCCGCGTCCCACGCATCGGAGAGGCCGCGCCACGTCGCGCGCCAGATCGCCGACTCGACGGGCATGTTGAAGTCGCCCGCCGCGAGCCGGGGCGCGGTGGTCGAGTCGACCCAGCGGCGCGCCTGCCGCGCCTGCAGCGAGCGGAACTCGAGGTTCTTCTCGACGGCGACCCGCGCCGCGCCGAGGTCGCCGGTGAGGAGCACCTGCAGGCCGCGGCGCGGCGTCTCCAGGTGGATGTTCGTGAACGCGACCGGCCCGGCGGGCGTGGCGAGCGTGTAGCGGCGCGCGGCGGCGTACGAGATCCCCTTGTACTGCTCGGCGGGCATGATGGCGCTCGCCTGCACGGGGAAGCGCGTCGCGAGGCAGAGGTCGCCCGTGTCGATGGCGTAGCCGGGCAGCGCCTTCAGCACCGGCACGAGCGCGGGGCCGCACTCCTGGATGGCGAGGATGTCGGGGCGCAGCTCGTCGACGAGCGCGCGCAGCGTGCCGGCCACGGCGACGCCGCCCGCCACGTTGTACGACACCACGCGCACGCGCAGCCCCTCGGGCGCGCCGAGGCGCGCGCGCCAGCCGGTGGACGCGCCCATCACCCAGCCCACCACCACGACGGCCGCGAGCGCGAGCGGGAGGAGCGCGCGCCACGCCACGAGGCCGAGCGGCGCCAGCGCCGCGAGCGGCAGCAGCCACACCCAGCGGCCCGACCAGAGCAGCAGCGTGCCGACCATGTTCCGGTCGCCCCACCAGCGCATGAGCAGCGCGACGAGCACCACGCCCGCGAACGCGAGCCAGCCGATGAGCTCGGCCGGCGCGAGCGCGAGCGGCCCCGCGCGCACGACGCCGACGGGTGCCCGGCCGCCGAGCCACCGCACGCCGCGCACGAGGCGGAACGGATCGACCGGCACCTTGCAGACCGGGCACGAGGCCGGCGCCCACCAGCGGGAGGGATCGAGTCGCACCTGATGCTGGCGGCTCGGGCAGCGGATGGTGGCGAGCGGGGCGGCGGGCGGCATGCCGAACGGTAGCCGCGGCCGCGCGTACCTTTGCGGGGCATGGATCCCGCCGAGTTCCGCCGCCAGGGCCACGCGCTCATCGACTGGCTCGCCGACTACCGCGAGCGCCTCGCCGACCGGCCGGTGCGGCCGGCGGTCCGGCCTGGCGAGCTCCGCGCGCAGCTGCCCCCCGCCCCGCCCGAGGCGCCGGAGCCGTTCGACGCGCTCCTCGCCGACCTCGACCGGCTGGTCGTGCCCGGACTCACGCTCTGGCAGCATCCGTCGTTCTTCGGCTACTTCCCGGCCAACGCCTCGCTCGCCTCCGTCCTGGGGGACCTGACCAGCTCCGGGCTCGGCGTCATCGGCCTCGCGTGGCAGTCGAGCCCGGCGCTCACCGAGCTCGAGGAGGTCACCACCGACTGGATGCGGCAAATCGTGGGGCTCTCCCCCGCGTGGCGCGGCGTGATCCAGGACACGGCCTCCACCAGCACGCTGGTGGCGCTCCTCTGTGCGCGGGAGCGCGCGACGGGGCACGCGGCGGCGCGCGGCGGCCTGCAGGGCGAGCCCGCGCCGCTCGTCGTCTACGCGTCGGCCGAGGCGCACAGCTCGGTGGTCAAGGCCGCGCTCCTCGCCGGCTTCGGCCGGGAGCACGTGCGACTCGTGCCGGTGGACGCGGCGCGCGCGCTCCGCGCCGACGCCCTGGAGACGATGCTCGCCGAGGACGTGGCGGCGGGTCGCGTGCCGTGCGCCGTCGTGCTCACCACCGGCACGACGACCACGACCGCGCTCGACCCGGTCGGCGCGGCGGCGCGACTCGCTCGCCTGCACGGCGCGTGGGTGCACGTGGACGCGGCGATGGCCGGCGCGGCGATGCTGCTCCCCGAGTGCCGGTGGATGTGGGAGGGCATCGAGGAGGCCGACTCCGTGGTGCTCAACGCGCACAAGTGGCTTGGCGTCGTGTTCGACTGCTCGCTCTACTTCGTGCGCGACGTCGAGCACCTCGTCCGCGTCATGTCCACCAACCCTAGCTACCTGCAGTCGTCCGCCGACGGCGTCGCCGTGAACTATCGCGACTGGGGGATCCCGCTCGGGCGGCGCTTCCGCGCGCTCAAGCTGTGGTTCCTGCTGCGCGAGCAGGGCGCGGCGGCGCTCCGCGCGCGGCTGCGGCGCGACCTCGCCCATGCGCAGGCGTTCGCAGCGCTCGTCGCGCAGGAGCCGGACTGGCGCGTCCTCGCGCCCGTGCCGCTGCAGACGGTCTGCGTGCGACACGAGCCGGCGGGGCTCGCCGGCGACGCGCTCGACCGGCACACGCTCGCCTGGGTGGAGCGGCTGCTCGCGAGCGGCGCGGCGTACCTCACGCCCGCCACGCTCGACGGCCGGTGGATGGTGCGCGTCTCCATCGGCGCCGAGGCGACCGAGTGGCCCCACGTCGAGGCGCTCTGGACGGCGATGCGGGCAGCCGCCGGGCGCGCGCCCGGCGCGCAGTAGTTTCCGCGCCATGTGGATCCGCCAGGTCATCGCCGTCGCGGCGCTCGTCAACGGCCTCATCGCGACCTACCTCCACCTCTGGAAGATCGGGAAGGTCGGCACGCTCTCGTGCGCCAGCGGAGCCGGCTGCCAGACCGCCCAGTTCAGTTCGTATGGCTGGTTCCTCGGCATCGACACCGCGATGTGGGGCGTCGTCGGCTACACGCTCATCCTCGTCGTCGCGGTCATCGGGACGCTGCCGCGGCACGCGGACGCGCGCTGGGTCTCGCGCTCGCTCGGGGCGCTCGTCGCGTACGGCGCGCTGTTCACCATCCGGCTCAAGTACGGCGAGTGGGTGGTGCTCCGCACCTTCTGCATCTGGTGCCTCCCGTCGGCGCTCACGATGGCCGCGTTCTCGGCGCTCGCGTGGGCCGACGCGCGGCGCACCGCGCGGGTCGCGGTGCATGCGTCGTGACGAGATCGCGACGGTTGTTGTCACGACGGACGCGTTGGACGGCTGTGACATTCGGCCTAGATTCGCGGTTCGGCGGTCGGGCCATGGATGGCCCCACCGAACGCATCATCACCGGGAGGAGATACATGACCAAGCATCGTGTCTGGCAAGCCGTGCTCGGCGCCGCGATCGTCGCGCTGCCGCTGCAGGCGCAGGAGCATTCGACGGACATCAACGCGGGCACATGGGAGTTCGGCGCCTTCGGGCGGTGGACGTCGCTCGACGATGGGTACAACGCGCCGGGCATCAAGGACCAGGTGGGCATCGGTGGCCGGGTGGGCGTGTTCTTCGCGCGGAACCTGCAGCTCGAGTTCAGCGGCTCGTGGACGGGGACGCGCACCGGCCAGGCGAACGACCGCAGCTACTACCCGTTCCACGGCGGCTTCACGTGGCACAAGCCGTTCGCCAAGCAGTTCGCCTTCCTCCTCGGCGCGCGCGGCACCGCGCAGCTGATGCGCGGCGACTCGCTGGCGCCGCGGCGGACCGACTACGGCGTCGGCGCGCTGGCCGGCTTCCGCATCGACGTCGACCAGCAGGCGGCCCTGCGCCTCGAGGCGACGTACGACTACCTGTTCGACCCCGGCTTCAAGAACTTCGGCGTGCAGTTCGGCCTGAGCTGGTACCCGGGCCGCAAGGGCGGCAGCGCCCCGGCGCCGGCGCCCGCGCCCGTCGCCCCGGCCCCGCGGCCGGCCCCGGCGGTCGCCGCGCCCCCGCCGCCGGCGGACAGCGACAAGGACGGCGTGATCGACAGCGCCGACGGCTGCCCGAACACGCCCGCTGGCGAGCCGGTCGACGCCAACGGCTGCAGTGGCTCGCAGAAGGATGACGACCGCGACGGCGTGATGAACAATGCCGACCGCTGCCGGAACACGCCGGCCGGCGAGGCGGTCGACGCCACCGGCTGCAGCGCGTCGCAGCGGGACGGCGACAACGACGGCGTGAAGGACAACGCGGACAAGTGCCCCGCGACGCCGGCCGGTGAGGCCGTCGACGCCGACGGCTGCGGTGCGTCGCAGAAGGACAGCGACAACGACGGCGTGAAGGACAACGCCGACAAGTGCCCGGCGAGCCCGGCGGGCGAGCGCGTGGATGCCACGGGCTGCAAGCCGGTCTTCGAGGAGGGGCGCCGGAGCCTCGTGCTGAAGGGCGTGAACTTCGAGTCGGGCAAGGCGGTGCTGCTGGCCGGCTCGACGGCCGCCCTGGACGAGGTGGCGGCGTCGCTCAAGGACCACCCCGAGGTGTCGGTGGAGGTCGGTGGCTACACCGACAACCGCGGTGCGGCCCGGGCCAACACGGCGCTCTCGCAGCGTCGTGCGCAGGCGGTGGTCGACTACCTGGTCGGCAAGGGCGTGCCGGCGGGGCAGCTGACGGCCAAGGGGTACGGCCCGGCCAACCCCGTGGCGCCGAACACGACTGCCGAGGGTCGCGCGGAGAACCGGCGCGTGGAGCTGAAGCAGACGAACTGAGCACGACGCCAGAGCGGCGCGGCGAGGCTGCCGCGCCGGACGGCGGCATATCCGACGGCGGCTCGGGGGCTTCCCCCGGGCCGCCGTCGCCCTTTTCCTGCACGGATGCCCCTGCCGACGCTCGACGTCCTGGAGGCCGCCGCTCGCGTGGTGCACGCCGTGCTGCCGCCGACTCCGCAGTACCGCTGGCCCCTCCTCTCCGCGCGCGCTGGCTGCGGCGTGTGGGTGAAGCACGAGAACCACACCCCCGTCGGCGCCTTCAAGGTGCGGGGCGGGCTGGTCTATCTCGATGCCCTGGCGCGGCAGGGCGCGCTCCCGCCTGGGATCGTCAGCGCCACGCGCGGCAACCATGGGCAGTCGCTCGGGTTCGCGGCGGCGCGGCACGGCGTGCCGGTGACGATCGTCGTGCCGCACGGCAACGCGCGCGAGAAGAACGCCGCGATGCAGGCGCTCGGCTGCACGCTCGTGGAACATGGTGAGGACTTCCAGGCGGCGACCGAGCACGCGGCGGCACTCGCGGCGGAGCGCGGGTTGCATCGGGTGCCGTCGTTCGATCCGCTGCTCGTGGCGGGTGTGGGCACGTACGCGCTGGAGCTCCTGCGGGCCGTGCCCTCGCTCGAGGTGCTGTACGTACCCGTCGGGCTGGGCTCCGGGGTCTGCGGGGTGCTCGCGGCGAAGGCGGCGCTCGGTCACCGCGTGGAGGTCGTGGGCGTGGTCTCCGCGCATGCGCCGACGTACGCGGAGTCGTTCGCGGCGCGGGCGCCGGTGAGCGCCCCGGTCACCACCGTGCTGGCCGACGGGATGGCGTGCCGCACTCCCGTGCCGGAGGCGCTCGAGGTGATGCTCGCCGGCGTGTCGCGCATCGTGAGCGTGAGTGATGACGAGGTCGCCGAGGCGATGCGCGCGATCTTCCGCGACACGCACAACGTGGCGGAGGGGGCGGGTGCCGCGGGGTTCGCGGCGCTGTGGCAGGAGCGGGCGCAGCTGCGGGGACGCGAGGCGGGCTTCGTGCTCTGCGGCGCGAACGTCGATTCGGCGGTCTTCGCCGAGGTGCTGGCTGGCCGGACACCGCGGGTCTAGGGGAGGCGGCACATGCGAGGGATCGGACGGCTCGGGGCAGCGGTGGCGTGGGTCGTCGCGGCGCTGGCGCGCCCGCTGCCCGCGCAGCAGGCGACGCTGCTGGTGCCCGACCGGGTGTGGGACGGCGTCGGCGACCGACCGCGCGCGGGATGGGCGGTGCTGGTCGTGGGCGAGCGGATCGCGGCGGTCGGTCCCGTGGGCGAGCTCCGCGTGCCCGAGGGCGCCCGGCGGCGCGACCTGCCCGGCACGACGCTGCTGCCCGGCCTCATCGAGGGGCATAGCCACCACTTCCTGCACCCGTACAACGAGACGCCCTGGGACGACCAGGTGCTGAAGGAGTCGCTTGGCGTGCGCACTGCGCGCGCGATCGCGCACGCTCGGCGGACGCTCGCGGCCGGCTTCACCACGGTGCGCGACCTGGGCACCGAGGGGGCCGGCTACGCCGACGTCGAGCTCAGGCAGGCGATCGAACAGGGCATCGTGCCCGGACCGCGCATCCTCGCCACCACGAAGGCGATCGTCGCCACCGGGAGCTATGCGCCCCGGCGGACAGCGTATGCGTTCCTCCCGCCGCAGGGCGCGGAGGAGGCGGACGGGCCCGACCTCGTGCGCGTGGTGCGCGACCAGATCGGCCACGGCGCCGACTGGATCAAGGTCTACGCCGACTTCCGCTGGGGGCCGGGCGGGGAGGAGCGGCCGACCTTCTCGGTCGAGGAGCTGCGCACGATCGTCGAGACGGCGCGGAGCGCGGGACGGCCGGTGGTGGCGCACGCGCACTCGGTGGAAGGGATGCGCCGCGCCGCGCAGGCGGGCGTGGAGACGATCGAGCACGGCGATGAGGGGACGGTGGAGGTGTTCCGGTTCCTGCGTGATCGGGGCGTCGCCTACTGCCCGACCATCACCGCCGCCGAGAGCTATGCGCAGTACTTCGACGGCTGGAAGGCGGGGCAGGCGGAGCCGCCGCGCGTCGTGCAGAAGCGCAGGTCGATGCGCGCGGCGATCGAGTCGGGGGTCACGCTGTGCAACGGGAGCGACGTCGGCGTCTTCGCCCACGGCGACAACTGGCGGGAGCTCGACCGGATGGTGAGCTACGGGCTGACGCCCGTGCAGGCGCTGCGGGCGGCGACGAGCGTGAACGCCCGGCTGTTCCACCTGGAGGAGAAGCTCGGGCAGGTGAAGCCGGGACTGCTTGCCGACCTCGTGGCGGTCGTTGGCGATCCGACGGTGTCGATCGAGGCGTTGCGGTCCGTGAGTCTGGTGATGAAGGGCGGTGTTGTCGTGGAGTGATTGTAAGTGGTTGTCCTGTAATATTTTGAGTAAGTATTTGATTGTTTCATTGTCCGGTTTGTCCCCCCGCGGACTGGTCTGCATCTCCCTCCCGGAATCGAAATCATCATTCCGCCACAGGCCAGCATCGGGCCGCGTGCTGTAGGGCGGAGCGTGGTCTGCGTGGTACGCGCAGTACCCAGTCAGTCGATCGACTTGATCTCGGTTGATCGAAGCGCGCTCGGTGCCGCTGTCGCGCACAGTCTCTGTTGCGACTTCGAGCATCAGTCGGGATTCATCCAGGTCAATTCGGGTGTGTCAGGGGTCCCCGTGTTTCACGTGAAACGGCCGCGATCGCGTGCGAGGCAGATGTCGCCGCCGGAGCGGACCGCTCGTGCCTCGTCTTGTTCTCGGTTTCCGTGGCGGTGGGTGTGCTGTTTCACGTGAAACGGTTCGGGGTTCGCCGCCCCGTGTTGGTTTGCGGGTGGGGTGGTGGGTCGGGAAGGCCGGGTTTGGGAGACGAGGGTCTGACGACCACAGCTCTTTGTTTGTGTTGGCGGCGTGGTGATCTCGCGATCGGGTTCGCCTTCGGTTGTCGGGTTGCGTCGGCGTTTCCCTCGATTCGGCTTGCGCGCTGTCCGAGCCCCCTCTGTGGTTCCTCTCGGTGCATTCGCTGCGATGTTTGGGGTTCTGGTGAGGGTGCCATCGTACCTGTCCTGTCCTGTCCTGTGTCGTCGGTCGTCGCTCTCCCCTCCGGGGTGCGGCCGGGGTATATATCGGATGGCTTCGTAGTGCACCGGGTGGTCATCGTGTTTGTTTTGTTTGTTAAGTGATTGCATTGCATTGTTTTACAAGGACTCAACATCTCCATGATCCGCGTGGTTGCCATCGCGAACCAGAAGGGCGGCGTCGGCAAGACGACGACGGCGGTCAATCTCGCCGCTTCGCTCGCGCTCGCCGAGCGGCGGACGCTGCTCGTGGACGCGGATCCGCAGGGCAACGCCACCTCCGGCGTCGGCATCGACCGGAAGAGCGTCGCGGGTTCGCTCTACGACGCGCTCGTCGACCGCCGTCCGGCCACGGAGCTCATCCGCAAGGACTGCGGCATCCGATTCCTCGATGTCCTGCCGGCGAGCCAGGATCTGGTCGGCGCGGAGCTGGAGCTGGTCGGCGGCGCGGACCGGGAACTGCGCCTGCGTCAGGCGCTCGAGGCTGTACGTAGCGAGTACGACTATGTGCTGATCGACTGTCCGCCGTCCCTCGGGCTGATCACGCTCAACGTCCTGACCGCCTCCGAAGGCGTCCTGATCCCGATCCAGTGCGAGTACTACGCGCTCGAGGGGATCAGCCAGCTGCTCAACACCGTGCGCCTGGTGCAGCAGAACTTCAATCCGCAGCTCGCCATCGACGGCGTGCTGCTGACGATGTTCGACAGCCGGGTGAACCTGTCGCGCCAGGTGGCCGACGACGCGCGCGAGTACTTCGGGGAGCGCGTGTTCGAGACGCTGATCCCGCGCAACGTTCGCCTGGCGGAGGCGCCGAGCTTCGGCAAGCCGATCCTCCTGTACGACCTCAACTCGGTGGGAGCGCGGAGCTACCTGGCCGTGGCGCAGGAGATGATCCGCCGGGTGGAGGGGGCGCCGGCCACGTGACCGAGGGGCGTCGGCTGGGCCGGGGGCTGGAGGCGCTGCTGGGGCCGGTCTCGCGCGAGCAGGCGCAGCAGAGTGGCGCCCTGCGGGACCTCCCCGTCGGCGCCCTGCGCGCCAACCCGTGGCAGCCGCGTCGCGACTTCGACGAGGCGGCACTGGCCGAGCTCGCCGAGTCGATCCGCGCCTCGGGGCTGCTGCAGCCGGTGATCGTGCGGCAGGCGCCGGGGCAGGCGCAAGCCTACGAGCTCATCGCGGGAGAGCGCCGCTGGCGCGCCGTGCAGCGCCTCGGCTGGGCGACGGTGCCGGCCGTCGTGCGGGACGCGGACGATCGGACGCTGCTCACGCTGGCCCTCATCGAGAACCTCCAGCGCGACCAGCTCAACGCCATCGACACCGCGCTCGGCTACGAGCGACTCCAGCAGGAGTTCGACCTCCCGCAGGCCGAGGTGGCGCGGCTGGTCGGCAAGGACCGCACGACGGTCGCGAACGCGCTCCGGCTGCTCAAGCTGCCCGAGTCCGTGCAGGCGATGCTGCGGACGAGGCTCCTGAGCGAGGGGCACGGCCGGGCGCTGCTGGCGGCGCCCGACGCCGGGGCGCTCCTTGCCCTCGCCAAGGCGGCCTCGGAAGGGGGCTGGTCGGTCCGCGAGCTGGAGGCGAAGGTCCGCGGCGGGCCCGACGCCCCGGCCCGCGCGCGACGCGCCCGGAAGCCCGCCGAGCAGCCGGTGGCGCTCGAGGTCCGGCGGGTCGAGGACGCGCTCCGCAAGCGGCTCGGCACGGACGTGCGAGTGACCCAGCGGCGCCGCGGGCGCGGGAGTGTGGTCGTGAGCTACTACTCCAACGACGACCTGGCCCGCATCCTCGAACTGGTGCTCGGCAAGCCGTTCGAGGGGTAGCATCCCTCAGGTGCGGCAGTCGCAGGGTCGCGCTGCCGGCGCCGAGCACGCTTCCCACAAAACGTTGAAAACCGCCCTGGGATGTGGATACGCCTTGTCCTGACGACGGGGCGCGGTACTCATTCCCGGTCCCTCACCCTTGCGATGCGCATGATTCGTCCGGCCCGACTGCCCCTCGCCGTTGCCCTCCTGACCCTGCTCGCATGCTCGGATCGTCCGGCCACCCCGCCGGCGATGCAGGTCGCCCTGATCACGCCCGGCTCCATCGCCGATGCCGCGTGGAACGCCGGGGCGTTCGCCGGGCTCGAGCGGATCCGCGATTCCCTGGGCGTGAAGGTGTCGCATGTGGAGGCGAAGACGCCGGCGGAGCAGGAGGAGGCGCTTCGCACGTACGCGGCGCAGGGGTACGCGCTCGTCTTCGCGCACGGCTACGAGTTCCAGCAGCCCGCCGAGCGGGTGACGAAGGAGTATCCGCGCACGGCGATCGTCGTCACCTCCGGCGAGCGGGTCGTCGGGAATGTCTCGCCGATCGTGTTCCGGCTGAACGAGGCGAGCTACCTCGCGGGCATGGTGGCCGGGGCGATGACGAAGTCGAACCGGATCGGGTTCGTCGGCGGGGTGGAGCTGCCGCCGGTGAAGCTGGCGTACGAGGGCTGGGCGGCCGGGGCGAAGCGCACCAATGCGCGCGTGGAGAGCCGGGTGACGTACCTGAACAACTGGGAGGACGCGGCGATGGGCCGTGAGGCCGCGCTGGCGCTGATCCGGGCCGGCGTCGATGCGTTCCACCACAACGCGGACGCGGCGGCGCTCGGCGTCTTCCAGGCGGCGAAGGAGACGCCCGGCGTGGTGGTGTTCGGCGCCAACGCCGACCAGTCGCTCCTCGCCCCGGAGGCGGTGCCGGGCAGCGCGGTGATCGACCTGCCGCTGGCGCTGATGCTGGTGGCGAAGGCGGTGAAGGCCGGCACCTTCACGCCGCACGTCGAGTCGTTCGGGCTCCGGAGCGGCGTGGTGCGCTACGAGTCGAACCCGCTCGTCGAATCGCGCCTGCCGGCCGGCCTCCCTGCGCGCGTGAAGGCCGCGGCCGACTCCATCGCGAAGGCGAACGGATGAGTGGGGCCCCGCGCGTGCCGCTGGCCGAGCTCGCCGCCTACCTCGACGGCTATCTGCGCGTGCGCGAGTGGCCCGACGAGGCCAACGCGCTCAACGGCCTGCAGGTCGAGAACGGCGGCAGCGTCGGGCGGCTGGTGGGGGCGGTGGACGCCTCGCTCGCCACCATCGAGGGGCTCGCCGAGGCGCGCGGCGTGGCGGCGCCCGCGCTGCTGCTGGTGCACCACGGACTCTTCTGGGACGGGAACGTGCCCGCGACCGGCCGCCGCTACCAGCGGCTGCGCGCGCTCTTCGCGCAGGACGCCGCGCTGTACAGCGCGCACATCCCGCTGGACGCGCACGCCGACGTGGGCAACAACGCGGTGCTCGCGCGCGACCTGCACCTCACGGACGTGCAGCCGTTCGGCGAGTACCGCGGCCGCCTCATCGGCGTGGCGGGCACCCTCCCCGCCGAGCTCCAGCCGCGCGACGCGCTGCTGCGGCGCCTCGCCACGCTGCTCGACCTGCCGGCGCCGCCGCGCTGCATTCCCGGGGGGCCCGATGTCGTCCGGCGCCTCGCGATCGTCACGGGCGGCGCGTCGGGGAAGATCCGCGAGGCGCGCGAGGCGGGATGCGAGGCGTTCCTGACGGGTGAGGGGCCGCACCACACCTACTTCGATGCCATGGAGTGGGGCGTCAGCGTGATCTACGCGGGGCACTACAAGACGGAGACCGTCGGCGTCCGCGCACTCGGCGTGCATCTCGCCGAGCGGTTCGGGCTCCCGTTCGCGTTCCACGACCACCCCACGGGCCTCTGAGCGCGACACCCGCGGCGCCGCCGCGCCTCGCGCTGGCGGGCATCCACCGGACCTTCGGCTCCGTGCAGGCGCTGCGCGGGGCCGATTTCACGCTCGCCCCCGGCGAGGTGCATGCCCTGCTCGGCGAGAACGGCGCGGGGAAGACGACGCTGATGCACGTCGCGTACGGGCTGGTGCGACCCGACGCGGGGACGATCCACGTCGATGGCGTGGCGCATGCCTTCCGCACGCCCCGTGCGGCGCGAGCCGCGGGGATCGGGCTCGTGCCTCAGCATCCGCTCGCGATCCCCACGCTCACCGTCGCGGAGAACCTCGCGCTCGCGCTCGACTGGCCGGTGGCGCCGGGTGCGCTGGCGGCGCGCGTGCGCGAGGAGACGGCGCGGCTCGAGCTGCCGCTGGAGCCCGCGGCGCGCGTGGAGGCGCTGCCGGTGGCGCTGCAGCAGCGGCTGGAGATCGTGAAGGCGCTCGCGGGGCGGGCCCGGGTGCTGCTGCTCGATGAGCCGACCGCCGTGCTGGCACCCGTCGAGGCCGAGGCGCTGATGCGCCGGGTCCGCGCGTTCGCGGCGGGTGGCGGAAGCGTCGTCCTGATCACGCACAAGCTGGAGGAGGCGCTGGGCTGGAGCGACCGCGTGACGGTCCTCCGGCGCGGTGCCGTGGTCGCGAGCGGCGCGGCGTCGGCATTCGATGCGCCGGCGCTCGCGGCGGCGATGGTCGGGAGCGGCGCGGCGGCGCCGCGGGCGGACGAGCGGACGGTCGGACGGGCGGACGTCGCGGCGGCCGCGGCGGCGACCATCCTGGTGCGGGCGGCGCATCTCGAGGTGGAGCGGGAGGACGGCTCGGCGCTCGCGGTGCGCGAGGCGTCGTTCGAGCTGCGTGCGGGCGAGATCGCGGCGGTCGCGGCGGTGGAGGGGAACGGCCAGCGCGAGCTCCTGCGGGCGGTGGCCGGCGTGCTGCCGGTGTGGCGCGGGATGCTGGAGGTGGCGCCGCCGGTGGCGTTCATCCCCGAGGACCGCACCACCGAGGGGCTGATCCCCGCGCTCGACCTCACCGCGAACGTCGTGCTCGGCGTCGGCCGGGCGGCACCCTGGGTGCGCGGCTTCCGGCTGCTCTGGCCGCAGGCGCGCGCGCGCACGGGCGAGCTGATCGCGCAGTTCGGCGTGCGGGCGGCGGGGCCGTCGGCGCCGGCATCCTCGCTCTCCGGCGGCAACCAGCAGAAGGTCGTCATCGCGCGGGCGCTCGAGCGACACCCGCGCGTGCTCGTCGCCGAGAACCCGACGCGCGGCCTCGACGTGGCGGCGACGGCGGCGGTGCACGAGCGGCTCCGCGCCGCGGCCGCCGCGGGTTGCGCGGTGCTGGTGCACTCCAGCGACCTGGACGAGGTGGTCGCGCTCGGCGGGCGGCTGTTCGTGATGAGCGGCGGTACGCTCCGCGCCGTCGGCGACGGCGCCACGCGTGCGGAGATCGGCGCCCTGATGGCCGGCGTGCGCGTCGCATGAGCGAACGGCTGGCCACGCTGGCCAAGGCCCTGGCGGCGCCGGCCGCCGCGCTCGCGCTCGGCCTCGTGCTGCTCGCGGCCGGGCTCGCGGCCGCGGGGTACGACGCGCGCGCGGGCCTCGCCGCCATGGCCGACGGCGCCTTCGGGAGCTGGTATGCGTTCACCTCGGCGACGCTGGTGCGCGCCGTGCCGCTCGTCCTCATCGGGCTCGGCTTTGCGCTGGCGCTCCGGGCGGGCGCGCTCAACATCGGCGGCGAGGGGCAGTTCCTGGCCGGCGCGATCGCCGCCGCCTGGCTGGGTGTGGCGCTCGACGGGTGGCCCTCCGTGCTCGCGGCGCCGCTCGGCCTGCTCGGCGCGGCGCTCGCGGGGGCGCTCTGGATGGCGCTGCCGGTGCTGCTCCGCGCGCGGTACGGGGTGCTGGAGGTGATCAGCACCCTGCTGCTCAACTTCGTCGCCGAGGCGCTCGTGAGCCTCATGGTGACGGGGCCGATGCAGGAGCCGACGCATGTCTATCCGCAGAGCGCGCCGATCGCGGCGGCGGCACGGCTCCCGCTGCTGCCGGGGACCCGCCTGCACCTCGGCGTCGGCGTGGCGATCGCCGCGGCGGCGGCGCTCGCGTTCGTCCTGCGGCAGACGTGGTGGGGCTTTGCCGTGACGGCGACCGGTGCGGGCGCGCGCGCGGCGCGCGTGAGCGGCGGCATCCGCACCGCGCGCGTGAGCGCGGTCGCGCTGCTGCTGGCCGGCGGTCTGGCGGGCCTCGCGGGGGGCACCGAGGTCGGCGGGGTCGCGTACGCGCTCTACCCGAACCTCTCGCCCGGCTACGGCTTCACGGCGATCGCCGTTGCGCTGCTCGCGCGGCTCGACCCGCTCGGCATCGTGGCGAGCGGCGTGCTGTTCGGCGCCCTCGAGGCGGGCGCGCAGGCGATGCAGCGCGATGCCGGCATCCCGTCCGTGGCGGTGTACGTGGTGGAGGCGCTCGCGATCCTGCTCGTGCTCGTGGCCGATGCCGCGGCGCGGCGGCGCCAGGGGACGATGGCGGGCGTGAGCGAGGCCGCGGCATGACGGACGCGCTCGCCGCCCCGGGCGTGGTGGAGGGGTTCCTCGCGGCGTCGGTGCGGGTGGCGACGCCGCTGCTCCTCGCGGCGACGGGCGAGACGATCGCCGAGCGGAGCGGCGTCATCAACCTCGGCATCGAGGGGGCGATGCTCGCGGGCGCGCTCGCGGCGGCGCTCGCGAGCACCGGCGCGGGACCGCTTGCGGGGCTCGCCGCGGGGGCGGCGGCGGGGCTCCTCGTCGCCCTCGTCTTCGCGGCGGTGGCCCTGGGCCTCGGCGCCAACCAGATCATCACCGGCACCGCGGTGACGCTCGGCTGCATCGGGCTCACGGGCGCGGTGTACCGCCGCGCGTTCGGTGCCGGCGGTGCCGGGCTCTCCATCCCCACGCTGCCGACGGTGGAGCTGCCCGGCCTCTCGGCGCTGCCGATCGTGGGCCGCGCGCTCTTCGCGCAGCCGCTGCCGACGTACCTCGCGCTGGCCGCGGTGCCGCTCGCCTGGTGGGCGCTCTTCCGCACGCGGGCCGGCCTCCGGCTCCGCGCGGCGGGGGAGGCGCCGGAGCTCGCCGCGGCGCAGGGCGTGCGCCCCGGGCGCGTGCGCACCGTCGCCACGCTGATCGGTGGCGCGTTCGCCGGGCTCGCCGGCGCGAGCCTCGTGCTCGCGCAGGTGGGGACGTTCGCGGAGAAGATGACGGCGGGCCGGGGCTTCGTCGCCATCGCCATCGTGGTGCTCGGCCGCTGGAACCCGCTCCTCGTCCTGCCGGCCGCGCTGCTCTTCGGCGCGCTGACCGCGCTCCAGTTCGTCTTCCAGGCGATGGGTCTCGCCGTGCCGTACCAGCTGTTCCTCATGCTGCCGTACGCGCTGACGCTCGTGGCGCTCGCGGGCGTGGTGGGCGGCGTGCGGGCACCCGCGGCGCTGGGGAAGTAGGCGGGCAAGGGGGCCGGCGGGCCGGAGGCCAGGGCGCCCCGTGCCCCGTCCGGCCTCCTCCCCGCCGGCCCGCCTGCCGCCGGCCTGCCGCTAGCTTTGCCGCATGTCCGACACACCCGACGACGAGGCGGCCGGCATCGGCCCGGAGGATGGCGTGCTGCTCGAGGCCGGCCGCGGGCCCTTCGACAGCGACGCCCTCGTGCGCGCCTGCGGCGAGACGCTCGCCCGGCTCATCGGCGAGCGCCTCCCTGCCGACCTCGGCGACGCCGATCTCTCCTGGGAGAGCCCCGACTCGAGCTACCTGCTCGTCGAGTCGCCGCTCGACCCCGACACGACGGTGTACGTGCAGGTGGTGCTCGGCACCGACGGGATCCTCGTCGTCGAGGTCGACTCGGGGCGCCTGAACCCCGCCTCGCGCCGCTTCTCCGACACGCCGGCCGCCACGAAGCTCCTCGAGGAGCTCGGCTTCACCCTGGGCGACGACGGCGGCAACTGGCGCCGTTTCCTCGAGGAGTTCGAGCCCGACGAGGACGCTCCGCTCCTGGCCGAGGACCTGCTGCGCGTCTTCTCGCTCGTGTTCGGGTACGCGGGCGCCACCGAGTTGCGCTGGAAGATCGACCGGTACCGCCACTCGCGCGTGGCGAGCGTGTACGACGGCTTCTCGCTCACGAGCCTCCAGGCGCTGCTGCAGGCGTGGGGGTACCGGGCGGCGCTCCTCGCGCCGGAGGGCGAACCCGAGGCGATCGCGTCCGCGGCGGGCGGGCTCGACTTCCTGGTGCAGCCGATGGGGCCGCCCGACGAGCTCGACCGCTACGCCGGCGCGGTGCTCATCGGCTCGTTCGCGCTGCCCGATGCGGCCGATGCGGAGGCGATCGCCTCCACGCTCGACGCGGAGATCATGATCGCGTGGGCCGAGGCGTCGGGAGAGAGCGAGGTCTCGATCTTCCTCCGCCTCGAGTTCAGCGGCGGCGTCACGACCGAGTGGCTGCGCGAGCGGTGGCGCCGCTGGGAGGCGCTGCTGCCGCACGCCGCCGAGCGGATCCGCGAACTCGCCCTCGACGAGGCGGGCTGAGCATGGCCGAGGGGGCGCGCCTGCTCGCCCTCTGGGCCCGGCTCGCGCCGCTGCCCGGCGGCCGCTGGCTCTTCTCGCGCGTGCTCGGCACGATGGTGCCGTACAGCGGCTCCATCGGCGCCGTCGTGACGGCGCTCGAGCCCGGGCACGTGGTGGTGGCGCTCGCCGACCGCCGCGCCGTCCGCAACCATCTCCGCTCCATCCATGCGCTCGCGCTCGCCAACCTGGGCGAGCTCTCGAGCGGCCTCGCGCTCCTCACCGCCTTGCCGCCGGGAGTGCAGGGGATCGTCCGCCACCTCGCCATCGACTTCCGGAAGAAGGCGCGCGGGCGCCTCGAGGCGTCGTGCGAGGCGGTGGTGCCTGCGGTGGGAGACGCCGACGTGACGCACGACGTGGTCGCCGCCATCCGGGATGCGGAGGGCGACCTCGTCGCGGAGGTGCGCGTGACGTGGAGCCTCCGCCGCCGCGACGGCGCCGCATCGCACGCCCGCGCCGTGCCGGCGGCCGGTGCCGCGTGACGTCGCCGCTCCTCCGCCCGACCGCCCTCCAGACGCACGCCGGCATCGACGTGCCGCTCATCTGCGGCCCGATGTACCCGTGCTCCAATCCGGAACTCGTCGCGGCGGTGAGCCGCGCCGGCGGGCTCGGCGTGGTGCAGCCGATCTCGCTGACGTACGTGCACGGCCAGGACTACCGCGCAGGCCTGCGTCGCATCCATGCGCTGGCCGAAGGTCGGCCGATCGGCTTCAACGCGCTCATCGAGGGGAACAACCAGGCGTACCGGGCACGGATGGAGCGGTGGATCGACATCGCGCTGGAGGAGGGGGTGCGCTTCTTCGTCACGTCGCTTGGCAACCCGCGGTGGGTGGTGGAGCGAGTGGCACCGGTCGGCGGGGTCGTCTACCACGACGTGACGGAAGCGAAGTGGGCGAGCAAGGCGCGGGACGGCGGGGTGCACGGGCTCATCGCGGTGAACCGGAGGGCCGGAGGGCATGCGGGGAGGCTGGGCACGGAGGAGTTGCTCGAGGAACTCCTTCCGTTCGGGCTGCCCGTCGTGTGCGCGGGCGGGCTGGGAACGCCGGCGGATGTCGTTGCCGCCATTCGGCTTGGCTATGCCGGCGCCCAGCTCGGTACGCGCTTCATCGCCACGGTCGAGTGCACCGCGTCGGATGCGTACAAGCAGGCGATCGTGGCGGCGTCGGAGGAGGACGTGGTGCTCTCGGAGAAGCTCACGGGGGTGCCTGTCGCGGTGCTCAACACCCCGCTCATCCGGCGGATGGGGCTGCGGGCCGGGCCGTTCGCGCGGTGGATGCTGCGCGGCCGCCGCACCAAGCACTGGATGCGGACGTTCTACGCGCTGACGAGCCTGTGGCGGTTGAAGCGCTCGCTGACGGCGCGGGACGTCGAGTACTGGCAGGCGGGGAAGTCGGTGGCCGGCATCCACGACATCGTCCCGGCGGGGGAGGTGGTGGCGGCGGTGCGCGCGGCGCTCGCCGAGGCTACGTCGCCGACGACTGCAGCGCCGGCGTAGGTGCGCCGCCCAGCCGCGCGTGGCGCGCGGCGCGGATGCGCGCGTGCACCTGGTCGGCGAGGGCGCGGGCGTCGCGCCCTTCCAGCCCCGTCGTCTCCACCGGCTCCAGCACCTCCACCACCGCGTGTGACGGGTGCGTCTTCCAGTCGTGCTTGCGCAGCGCCGTGGCCGAACCGCTGATGGCGAGCGGAAGCACCGGCATCCCGAGCTCGATGGCGAGGCGGAACGCGCCATCCTTGAACGGCAGCAGGTCGCCGGAGGTGGAGCGCGTCCCCTCCGGGAAGATCAGCACGGAGCCACCGCGATCGATCACGTGCTTCGCGGCGTGCAGCGCCACGACGCCCGACTTCCGGTCGCCGCGGGTGACGGGGATGTCGCCCGCCATCGTCAGGCACCAGCCCATCACCGGGATCCGGAACAGCTCCGCCTTCGCCATCCACTTCATCTCCCATGGCAGGTGGGAGAGGAGGAAGATGTCGACGAACGACTCGTGGTTGGCGACGAAGACGTACTGCCGCCGGGGGTCGCGGCGCTCGGCGTGGGCGACCGTGAAGCGCCAGTAGGGGCAGAGCGTGCCGGTGATGATCCCGATCCAGCGGAACATGCGGCCCACGATGAGGCGGCGGCGGTCGAACGGCGCGGTGAGGAGGAGCGTCACCGCCATGAGCGGCGTGAGCACCGCGAAGCTGGCGGCGAGCACGAACCAGGTCCAGACCGAGGCGACGACGCGCGCCATGCGTCAGCCCGCGGTCGCCGCGCGGATGGCGGCGGCGAACGTGTCGACCTGCCCGGGCGTCGTGTCCCAGCTCGTCATCCAGCGCACCTCGTTGCACGCCTCATCCCAATCGTAGAACAGCGCCTCCCGCTGCAGCGTCACGATCGCGGCACGGGGGAGGCACGCGAAGACCGCGTTCGCCTCCACGCGCTGGGTCACGGTCACGGCCGGCAGGTCGCGCACGGCGTCGGCCAGGCGCCGCGCCATCGCGTTGGCGTGCGCCGCGAGCGCGATCCAGCGGTCGTCCTCCAGCATCGCGAGCACCTGGGCGGCGACGTAGCGCTGCTTGGACGCGAGCTGCAGCGCCTGCTTCCGGATGTACGGGAACGCGGCGTCGAGCCCCTCGCGCAGGAACACCACGGCCTCGGCGGCGAGCGCCCCGGGCTTCGTGAAGCCGACGGAGACGACGTCGACGCCGAGCGCCGCGGTGAATGCCGCGACGGGGAGGCCGAGCGTGGCGGCAGCGTTGGCGAGGCGGGCCCCGTCGAGGTGGACGAGCATCCCGTGCGCGTGGGCGAGCTCGACGAGGGCGGCGAGCTCGTCGACGGTGTACGCGGTGCCGTACTCCGTCGTCTGCGTGACCGACAGCACGCGCGGCTGCGGGTGGTGCTGGACGCCGAAGCCGCGGAGCAGCGGGCGGACCGCCTCGGGTGACAGCTTGCCGTCGGGCGTGCGCACGGTGAGCACGCTGGAGCCGGTGAAGCGCTCCACCGCGCCGGTCTCGTCGACGCGGATGTGCGCGGTCCCGGCGCAGAGCACCGCCTCCCACGGGCGCAGCAGCGCCGCGAGCCCGGCGACGTTGGCGCCCGTGCCGCCCCAGACGAGCCAGGGCGACGCCTGCGCGCCGAAGTGCGCGCGGAGCGCGTCGAGCGCGGCGCGCGTGAGCGGATCGTCGCCATAGGCGCGCGCGGGGCCGACGTTGGCGCGTGCGAGCGCCTCCAGCACGGCCGGGTGCGCGGGGGCGACGTTGTCGGAGGCGAAGTTGAGCACGGCCGGGGGGGGGACGGCGGGCGGGGGCGGCCGCCGCGGCTAGACGACCATCTCGGGCGGCTGCTCGTCGTCGTCGGGCACCTCGGGGTCCCAGAGCGCGAGGACGTTGCCGTCCGGGTCCTTCACCATCGCCATGATCCCGAAGCCCATCTTCGTCGGTTCCTGCACGAACGAGACGCCGCGCGCGTGGAAGTCGCCGGCGCGGTGCAGGAGCTGGGGGATGAAGATGGTGAGGCCGGTCTCCCGCCCCACCATGGCGGCCGCGTTCGGGTGGTTCGCGGGCGCGACGGTGAGGTGCGGGTGGTGGTCGAAGAACTCGGCGCCGAAGCTCCCCTGCTTGTGCACGGGGAGGCCGAGCACGTCGCGGTAGAACTCCAGGCAGCGTTCGAGGCGGTGGACGAAGAGCGTGATGCCGTAGAGCTGCGGCGTGGCGGGGGCGTCGGCCATGCAGGAAGATAGCGCGGGCCCGGGCCCCCCTGTCGCGCCCGGGGACGGGGGCGAATATTGGGGGATGCCCACCCGCCGTGACTTCGTCGCCGCCATGACCGCCGTGGCGCCCGCGCCCCGCTTCACCGAAGACGCCGTCCGCGCCCTCGTCCGCGCCACCGCCCGGGGCGGCGGCGAGCCGGACGACGAGGCGTACTGGTCGCAGATCCAGCGCGCGTTCGACTGCGACCGGACGCTGACGAACCTGAACAACGGCGGCGTCTCCCCGGCACCGACGCACGTCCTGGAGGCGATGATCCGGGACCTGCGCTTCTCCAACGAGCTGCCGGTGGAGCACATGTGGCGCGTGCTCGAGCCGCGCCTCGAGTCGGTGCGGCGCGACCTCGCCGCCGACTTCGGGTGCGATCCCGAGGAGCTGGCGATCACGCGCAACGCCTCCGAGGCGAACGAGACGATGATCTTCGGCCTCGACCTCGCCCGCGGCGACGAGGTCATCGTCTCCACGCAGAACTACCCGCGCATGCTCACCGCGTGGGACCAGCGGGCCCGCCGCGAGGGGATCGTGGTGAAGCGCGTGCGCTTCGAGGTGCCGCCGCGCTCGCCCCAGGCGGTGCTCGACCGCTTCCTCGCCGCGGTGACGCCGCGCACGCGCGCGATCGAGATCCCCCACATCACGAACCTCACCGGCCAGATCCTCCCCGTCGCCGAGCTGGTGCGCACGGTGCGGCCGCAGGGCATCGAGGTCTTCGTCGACGGCGCGCACGCGTATGCGCACTTCCCGTTCACGCGCGACGAGCTCGGCTGCGACTACTACGGCACGTCGCTCCACAAGTGGCTGCTGGCGCCGGTGGGGACCGGCTTCCTGTACGTGCGGAAGGCGAAGCAGCGGACGCTCTGGCCGCTGATGGCGGCGCCGCCGGAGATGGACGAGAACGTCCGCAAGTACGAGGAGATCGGCACGCACCCGGCCGCCAACCACAACGCCATCAGCGTGGCGCTCGCGTTCCATCGCGGGATCGGAGCGGCGCGGAAGGTGGCGCGGCTGCGCTGGCTGCGCGATCGCTGGGCGCGCCGCGCCCAGCAGATGGGCGACCGCGTGCGGCTGCTGACGCCGCTCGACAGCCCGCACACGGCGGGGCTCGCCATGGTGGACGTGCAGGGGGTGGAGCCGGGGAAGCTGGCGGGGTGGTTCTGGGACAGGCACCGCATCGTGGTGACGCCGATCGTGATGCCCGGGGAGTTCCAGGGCCTCCGGATCACGCCGAACGTCTACACCACGGCCGACGAGGTGGACCGCTTCGCGGATCAGTTGCAGGTGGTGGCGCGGCGCGGCATCGCCTGAGGCGGCCGGCGGCGCCGCTCAGGTGTCGTGGCCGAAGTGGTGGCCGAGCGCCGCGGCGAGGTCCGCGAGCGCGACCGGCTTGGCCAGCACCGCCGCTGCGCCGAGTGCGGCGATCGGCCGGTCGAGCGTGCTCGGCGAGGCGAATCCCGTCATGAGCATGACGGCGAGGTGGGGGCGGCGTTCGCGCACGGCCAGCAGCAGCTCGTCGCCCGCCATCTCGGGCATCGTGAGGTCACTGAGGACCAGCGCCACGTCGACGTGTGCCTCGAGCAGGGCGAGGGCGTCCCGGCCGTGCCTGGCAACGAGGGCGCGGTAGCCGAGGCGCTGCAGCTGCAGGGCCACCATCGCGCGCATCTGCTCCTCGTCATCCACCACCAGCACGAGCTCGCCCCGCCCACGCGGCAGGCCGCCGCCCGCCAGGGGCACGCTCGTCGCGCCGGGCGCCTGGGCCTGCGGGAGCAGCACCGTGGCGACGGTCCCCTGCTCGGGCACCGAGGCGAGGCGGAGCGCGCCGCGATACTGCCGCACGGTCCCCATCGCCACCGAGAGGCCGAGTCCCGTCCCCTGGCCGACCGGGCGCGTGGTGAAGAACGGCTCGACCGCGCGCCGCCGCACCTCCTCCGTCATGCCGATCCCGTCATCCTCGACGCGCAGCTCGACCACGGTGCCGGGTGCCATGTCGAGGTCGGCGGCCTCGGTGGCACCGAGCGCGCGGCGCGCGAGGTGCAGCCGCACGGTGCCCTTGCCGCGCGGCGCGATGGCGAGCGCGGCGTTGTTGGCGAGGTTGATGAGCACCTGCTGGAGGCGCGCGGCGTCCCCGATCACGAACGCCTCGCCCGGCGCCACGGCGGCGCGTGCCTCCAACCGCACGGTGGCGGGCAGGCTGGCGCGCAGGAAGCGCTCGCTCTGCTGCAGCAGCTCCAGGAGGTCGACGGTCTCGCCGCCCGCGTGCTCGCGCCGCGCGAACTGGAGCACCTGGCGGACGAGCGTCCGGGCGCGCAGCGACGCGCGCTCGATCTCGCGCAGGTGCGTGAGCGCCGCCGCGTCGGGGGTGCCGGCCGCCAGCTCCGCGCGGCCGAGGATGATGCCGAGGATGTTGTTGAAGTCATGCGCGATGCCGCCGGCCAGCGTGCCGAGCGCCTCGAGTCGGGCCTGGTCGACGCGCCGCGCCTCGGCCGTGCGCTCGGCGGTGACGTCGTGGAACCAGCCGATCGTGCGCGGGCGCGCGATGCCGTCGCGCCACAGCAGGCGGGCGCGGTGCTGCGCGATGAGCCAGTGCCCGGCCTCGTGCCGCGTGCGGTACTCCGTCTCGAACGTCGATGCGCGCGCCGCGATGGCGGCCTCGAGCTCGCCGCGTACGCGGTCGCGATCCTCCTCGTGGATCGCCGCGAGCCACGCCTCCGTGATGCCGGGGAGGTCGCGCACGTCGGGGCGACCGAGCATCCGCTCGCGGCCCTCGGTCCACACCAGCACGTCGCGCTCGTAGTCCGCCTCGAAGACGAGATCCCCCGCGAGCTGGGCGATCGCGCGCCAGCGCGCCTCGGACTCTCGGAGGGCCGCGTCGGCGGCGGCGCGCTCGGTGATGTCGCGCAGCGTCCCGACGATGCGGAGCACGCGGCCGGACTCGTCACGCACCAGGCGGCACTGGTCGCTGACCGTGACATAGTGGCCGTCCGCGTGCCGCAGCCGGTATTCCCCCTCCCACTGCGTCGCGCCCGCGGCGAGCGCCGCCGCCTGGCTGGCGAGCACGCGGTCGCGGTCGTCGGGGTGCAGCAGCGCGGCGGCCCAGGCGCGGCCGTGGCGCGACGGGTCGGTGACGGGATGGCCGAGGAGGGACGTGTGCGCGTCGCCGTACGAGAGGAAGTCGTGCGCGGCGTCGTAGTCGTAGACGGCGAGGCGGGCGTTGCGCACGACGGCGCGCAGGCGCTCCTCGCTCTCGCGCAGCTGCCGCGCCGCGCGCTCGCGCTCGGTGAGGTCGCGCAGGACGCTGAAGTTGCGGACGGGCCGCCCGTCCTCCCAGGTGATCTCCGTCTCGTCGTGGAGCAGGAGGTAATGCCCGTCCGCATGCCGCAGCCGATACTCCCCCGCCCAGCGCGTGTGCCGTCCGGCGAGCGCGACCTCGAAGCTCGCGCGGATCGCGGGAAGGTCGGCGGGATGGATCAGCGTCCGGAACCAGGAGCGCGCGGACAGGCCGGCGTCGGGCGGTTCGCGGCCGAGGAGGGTCGGGAGCCCGTGCGACCAGGCGACGCGGTCGGCGCGGACGTCCGTCTCGATCACCGCGTCGGCGGCGAGGCGCGCGGAGTCGCGCCAGCGTGCCTCGCTGCGCCCGAGCTCGTCCTGCGCGGTCCGGAGGGCGGACACGTCGCGCAGTACGCCGAAGCCGCGGATTGGGCGGCCGTCGACGCGCTCCACATCGAGCACGTCATGCACGTGCAGGAACCGCCCATCCTCGTGCCGCATGCGGTACTGCAGGTCGAGCCGGTCGCCGGCGTGGCCCGCGAAGAGGGCCTCCCAGGCGGCGCTGGCTGCCGGGAGGTCGTCGGGGTGCACGCGGTCGAGCCACCACGCCGTGGCGGGCCGGTCTCGCGGCAGCGCCGAGAGGCCGAGGAGCGACGCCGTACCCTCGCTCCAGCGGAAGCGGTCCGCCTCGGCATCGAGTTCGTAGACCGCGTCCGCCACCAGGCCGGCGAAGAGCCGCCACTTCCGCTCGCCCTCGCGCAGCGTCCGCTCGGCGGCGAGGCGGTCGGTCTCGTCGGTGGCGAAGCCGACGACAAGCGGCGCCGTGCCGCCGCCGTCCCCGCCCAGCACCGAGTTCGTCACGGCGAGGGTGCGCCAGCTGCCGTCGGCGTGCCGGGCGCGATAGGCGGCCACGCGCGGCGGCGGGTGGCCCTCCCGGCTGAATGCGTCGAGGCGCTGCGCGACCACGGCCGCGTCGTCCGGATGCAGCATGTCCCGCGCGAGGGCGGCGCCGTCGCGCTCGGCGGCGAGCGGGTCCCACCCGAGGTACTCGCGCAGCCGCGTGTTCGAGGCGACGATGCGGCCGGCCCGGGCGTCGTACAGGAACGCGAAGGCCGGCACCTCTTCGAGGAAGCGCGCGAGCAGCCGCTCGCGCTCGGCGAGCCGTTCGACCGCTTCACGCTGCTCGGTGACGTCGAACTGCAGCCCCAGCACCTGGCCGACGCGGCCGTCCGCGTGGTGTTCGAGCGCGACCTCGCGCGCGAGGACCCATCGCCAGCGCCCGTCCTTGTGGCGGAGGCGGTACGCCGTCTCGAGCCACGTGCCGCTGGGCGACGAGGCGAGGCGCGCCACGTGCGCCACATGCGATGCCCGATCGTCCGGATGCACCGACTCGACGATGCGCGGCCAGTTGGCGCGGATCTCCTCGAAGGTGAAGCCGAAGATCGCCTCGAGGCCGGGACTGCCGTAGAGCAGGCGGTCGGCCGCGTAGTCGACGAGGTAGATCGAGGCGGGCACACCCTCGAGGAGGCGCTGGGTGAACTGCTCGTTCGCCGTCGCGAAGCTGGACGATTCCGCCGCGCGCTGCACGACGCGCACGACCTGGCCGGGGTGGGCCGACGGTACGAGCAGCCCGTCGCCATAGCGCCCCGGCGCGCCCGCCGGTCCGTCGAAGCGGCAGAGCGCATACCCCGCCTCGGCGACGCGGCGGCGCGCGAGGTGCCACGACGCGGCGTCCTGCGGCCCCATCCAGCGGTCCACCTGCGCGCCGGTGAGGTCGTCGGCGTCGCGGCCGGCGAGCGCGGCGTATGTCGCGTTGAAGGCGGTGACGCGGTCCGCCGCGTCCACGCGGATGATGGGGGGGTCGGTGGTTCGGACCCTCCGCAGGAGCTGCTCGGCCAGCGCGGACGCCTCCGCCTCGCACGACGCGACGAACCGCACGCCGACGAGCCCCGGCGGCTCGTCGGCGAGCAGGCGCTCCGGTTCGAAGACGAAGATGGTGTCGACCGGTGGGTGGCCGGTAGCGAGCGCCACCCGCGCCGTCGCCTCCTGCCGGCGCTG
Source organism: Gemmatimonadales bacterium (assembly GCA_033764615.1). GTDB lineage: Bacteria > Gemmatimonadota > Gemmatimonadetes > Gemmatimonadales > GWC2-71-9 > JANRIU01. Next base: position 32,614 of record JANRIU010000019.1, read on the forward strand.
CGTGGCCAGTGCGCGCCGCGCCGCCTCGAGCACCGCGGCCAACTCGGGGGCCTCCGCAGCCAGCTCGGGAAGCGGGCGGCCGAGCCAGGTGGTGGACGGCACCGAGAAGCCGAGCGCGCTGTGCCAGAGGACGCGCAGTTCGGCATCGAGGCGGAGGGCGCCGATGGGCACGGACCGCGCCTCAGCCCGACGCCGCGCCGAACCGGCGGCGCTCGCGCGGGTGGAGGTCCTCGACGAGCAGCTCCGGGCCCTTCGGCCCGAGCCGCAGGCGGTCGCCCGGGACGATCGGATGGGGAGCCGCGATGCGCGTGCCGTTGACGAGCGTGCCGTTCGTGCTGCCCGCGTCGGTCACGACGATCTCGCCGGCCTCGCCGTATCCGATCGTGGCGTGCAGCCGCGAGACGAGCACGTCGTCCTCGGCGCACGGCCGGAGTTCGCAGTCGGGGCTGCGGCCAATGCGCACCGGGTGCCCCATCGCCTCGTAGCGCCCGTTGGCGCGCGTCTCGCGGACGGCGACGCGGATCGGCAGCAGCGCCGCCGGGCCCGGCGCGACCGGCCGCCGGCGCTCCATCTGCAGCACGAGCCGCGTCGGCGCCCCCTCGCCGCCGAAGCGGAGCGTCATCCCCTCCCGCAGCGGCACCTGCTCCTGCGGCTCGACGCCGTAGCCGTCGGCGAACGTGCCATGCGTGCTGCCGAGGTCGGTGACGTGCCACTGGAGGTGCATCCACGAGAGCCGCGCGTGGAGGGTGGAGACGAACTCGAGCCCCTCGCCGTCCAGCACGATGTCGCAGGTCTCCTCGCGGCCGACACGAAGCTCCACCCCCTCGTACCGGGCGACCCCGCCAGAGCGCGGATCCCGCAGCACGAGGAACGCCATCTACTGGCCGAGTTCCTGCCTGGCCTCGGCCGGCAGGAGCGGCAGCAGGCGCGCGATCGGCACGGCGACGTTCCCCTCCGGCAGCTTGGCGCGGTGGATGGCGATCACCTCGCCGCTCGCGTTGAAGACGGGGCTGCCGCTCGAGCCGGCGACGGTCAGCGCGTCGTACTGCACCATGTCGGACGTCACCTTGCTCAGGATGCCGGAGGTCATCGAGGTGCGGGCGACGTTGCTGTTGTCGAAGGCGGCCTGCGCACCAGCCGGGAAGCCGATGATCGCCGCCGCCTCGCCCTGCCGGAGCGACGTGCCCTTCCAGTCCACGCGCGTCACGCGCGGCCCCTGGTACTCGAGGATCTGGATGACCGCGACATCCGGTCCGCTCGCCGGTGCCACTGCCAGCACCTCCGCGGGAAGCGCCTTCCGCGTGTCGGCCAGCGTGACGGTGACGGAGTCGGGTTCCGCATCGCCATCTCGCAGGACGTGGCGGTTCGTGATGAAGACCCCGCTCTCGGTGAGCACGAAGCCCGAGCCGTCGAGCGCCTTCTTCCGGAACCAGGCCGTGACGAGGCCGACGGCGGGGCCGTTGGCCTTGGCGACGGCGCTCAGGTCGGTCGACTTCGCCGCCTTGAGCTGCGCGTCGATCTGCGCCGCCTGCTTCTGCGCCGCGGCGAGCTTGCGCGTGAGCGAGTCCAGCTGCGCGGCGCCACCCTGCGCCGACGTCGCCTTCGCCACTTCCGTCTTCAGGCGCTCGATCTCCTTCTGGGTCTCGCCGCGCTGCTGGTCGGCGAGCTTCATCTGCTCCTGCAGGCTGGCCTGCGCCGAGGCGAGCGACGTCTCGAGGCGCTGCGCGCGCCGAGCGGCCTCGGCGAGGGCGGCCGTGAGCGAGTCGACCACGGCCCCGCCGGCACCGCCCGTCTGCGCCTTCTCGAGCTCCTGCTGGAGCCGCGCGTACTCGGCGGTCGCCGCCTTCTGCACCGAATCGGCCCGGCGCCGCTGCGCCTCGAGCTCGGCGCGCTGGGCCGCTAGGTCGCGCTCGGTGCGGTCGGAGAGGCTGCGCGTGTACCCCCAGGCGACGCCGAGCACCGCCAGCACCAGCACCCCGGCGCCGACGAGCAGCCGCGCCGTGCGCTGCTCGTGCTTCTTCGTCTCCTCCGCCAGCACGGACTTGAACACGGCGGTGCGGCCGCCGGGCTGGCCGGGTGCGGGCGCCCCGGCGGCGGCCGGCGTGGGCGCCTTCGGCCCGTCGGGCGCGAGGCGGCGCTCCATGAGCGTCTCGGGCGCCGTGCGCTTCGCCACCTCGGCGACGAGCCAGCGCGGGCCGGCCTCGCCCAGGCGCAGCACATGCCCCGCCTTGAGCGGCATCCTGGCGTCGGGCGCGCAGCGCTTGTCGTCGAGGAAGGTGCCGTTCCGGCTGTTGGTGTCGACCAGGATCCAGCCGCTGGCGGAGCCCTCGAGCCGGACGTGGTTCGAGGATACGACCTGCGCCCCCTCGCCCGCGGGCACGAGGTCGGACGACGGGTCGCGCCCGATGCGCACGGGCGTCTTCTCGAACTCGTGGCTCTCGCCGGTGCGCTGGTCCACCAGCTTCAGGTACGGCGCGCTCATCGCCGCGTCACCGCGCGAGGGGCGGCCCTGGGGGCGTACTCGACCACGTGATGGGCCATGCGGCGGAGGAGCTCCTGGTTGGTCCAGGGTTGCCAGCCGTGCGGCTTCAGCGGGCGGCCGTACGTGAACGATCCCGCGTAGTACGGGCCGCGACCGGGCTGCTTCGTGCGCTCGAGGAACTCCTCAAGATGGTAACACGCCAGATTCAGGAAGTAGTTGTCCATGTCGCCGACGGCGACGTGGAGCTTGCCGACCAGCTTCGGGCCGAGCGTCGCCCAGTTGGCCTCGAGGTGGGCGCGCAGGTCGTGGCCGCCGGCGCGCATCGCCTCGGCGACGGCGCGGTCGATGGTGCCGGTGCGCTTGTCCCAGAGAGGGCGCGGGTAGCCGTCGTCGCCCACCGGGGCCCAGGCGGCCACCCAGCCGTCGAACTGGCCGCCCGAGCGGGCGCGGGTCCCCATCACCAGCTCGGCCTGCGACTCCTGGCGCACCGTCAGCCGCACCATCCCCGCCTCGTCGCGGCTCGAGGGGATCTCCTGCACCAGGTGCGGCCCCTCCACGCGGACGAAGGCGTTGGTGTCGGCGTAGATGTCGTTGAACTGGTAGCGCCGGAAATCGACCTGGTCCGGGTAGAGCGACCAGGCGCCGCCGAAGACGTCGGGGTGCCGCACCTGCAGGGCGAGCGCGTCCCAGCCGCCGGTGCTGCCGCCCGTCACGAGCCGCGCGTGCGGCGCGGCGATGGTGCGGTAGCGGCGGTCGATCTCGGGAATCAGCTCCTGCACGAGCGCCGTCCCGTACGGCCCGTGGTTGGGTGAATCGGTGACGTAGGAGTCGTCGTAGAACGGCGTCGGGTGCAGCAGGTACACGGCGATCATCTCGGGGACGTCGCCCTTCGTCCACGCCCGGGCGAAGTCGCACCCGGTCTCGCGCGCGCTCCGGCGGAGTCGCGCCGCGCGCTGGGCCTCGGTCTCCGGCCGGTCGCAGCCGTCGAGCGTGAAGCCGAACGGGGCCCGCTGCGAGAAGTGCCCGATCTGGTACACCACCGGATACCGCTTCTTCGGGTTGGCGCGGTAGCCGCGGGGGAGCAGCACCGTGGCCCCGAGCGGCATCGGGTGGCCCCAGAAGGCGGAGACGCGCGCGGAGGTGATCCGGAACCGCTCCACCCACTCCGTGTCGCGCGGCGGGTCGACGGGCGGCAGCACGCGCGTCGCCTCGAGGCGGAGCGTTCCCGCGGAGGCCGGGTCCCACCGGAGGCGGCGCGGGGCCGAGACGATGGCGCCCGGCGCATCGTTGAAGCGCTGGCCGGCCCACTCGTCCATGTGCGCCCAGACCACCCGGCCGTCGGCGCGGCGGAACTCGGTGTACGGCAGGAAGAGCGCCTGCACCATGACGTCGCCGGCAGGGAGCTCGGCGAGCGATGCGCGGGGGAAGCCAAGTGTGGCGGCGTCGATGACCGCCGAGCCGCCGGCGGGCAGGGCGGCGACATCCACGCCGAAGAACGGCTGGCTCGTGGCCGACGAGCCCGACTGCTGCCTCGGCTCCTGCGTGGCGTCCGGCGCATAGCTGACGAACAGGAAGGCGCGCCCCGTGAACGGCGCCCCGCCCGGTGGAGCGGGGAGGACGAGCTCCACGTGCTGCTGGGCGGCGGCGGAGGGGCAGGCAGGGGGGGCGATGGCCCCGCCGAGGGCGCACCCGGCGAGGAGCGTGCCCCGAGACACACGGCATCCGCGGAGGAACATCCTCGCAAGATGCCGCGCACAAGGGGGCCGGGGAAGGGCGACGGGCGCCCGGCCCGGTCGCGGCTACCGCGGGTCGGGCTCGCCCGTGTCGAAGATGATCTTCCACTCCCCGTCGGCCTGCTTGCGCCAGATGGTGACGTAGCGGCCTGTCAGCTGCACCTGCCCGGACCGGCGGTCCAGCGACTGCCAGCGCCCGACGCTGAGCCCGAGCTGCCCACCATCGAACAGCGCCCCCTCGGTGGGACGCCAGCGCAGCTGACGCGGGCTGTCATCGAGGTCGGATCGCATGAGCGCGCGGATCGCGGCATGGCCCTGGCGGATGGTGTGATCGGGGCCGAGCTGTGCGGCGTCGTCGGCGAAGAACCGGAGCCACGTCTCGACGCCCGGGCTCGACGCCAGCACCGCGTCGAACTTCCGATCCCGCTGCATCAGCGTCTCCCCGCTGGCAGGGCGCACCGGCGGCTCGGAGCAGCCCTCCCGGCGCTGCGTGTCGACGAGGCTCACGATGCGCCATCCCTCCGCGAGCTGCGCCAGCTGGAAGGCGTCGACACCGCAGTGGCTGAACGTCCCGCCGAGGTAGAAGGCGTACGGCGTCCAGATGGAGGCCAGCGGACCGTCCACGCGCACCTCCTCGTCCCACGTCCGCTCGTCCCACGCCTTGTCGTGCGGCGTGCCGATCGCCTTGAGGAAGTCGGCCAGCCGGTCGTCGCGCAGCACGGCAGGCCCGCCGCCGCGTGGCGCACCGATCGACGCGAGCCGGGCCGCCGGCACGAAGAGCCGGCGCACGGCCGCGCTGTCGCCGGCGCGCATGCCGTCGAAGAGCGCGCGGACGGCGGCGAGCGGGGTGTCCTGCGCGCGGAGCGCAGCGGGCGGGTGGACGGGCGGACGGGCGGACTCCAGGGCCACGACGCAGGCCAGCAGGATGGCGGCGGGGCGGACGGACGCGAGACGGTGCATATTGGGCGGACCCCCTCTGCAACGAGTGTGACGGATGCCCTTCCCCTACGCGGCCGCGCGCCGCGCCGTTTCGTGGCTCGTGCCGGCGTTCCTCGTGGCCGGCGTCCCGTCGCTCGCCGCGCAGCAGCGGCCGGCCGACTACCAGCCCGTGGCCCAGCGGATCATCCGCGCCGCGCTCGCCGACTCCGCGGCATACACGCGCCTCGCCGAGCTGGTCGACCGCTTCGGGCACCGGCTCTCGGGCTCGGCCGCGCTGGAGCAGGCGATCGACTGGGTGCTCGCCGAGATGCAGCGCGACGGCCTCGCCAACGTGCGCGGCGAGCCGGCGCTGGTGCCGAAGTGGGTGCGCGGCGCGGAGTCGGTGGAACTCGTGTCGCCGCGCAGGCAGCGGCTGCCGATGCTCGGCCTCGGCATGTCGGTCGGCACGCCGAAGGGCGGCATCACCGCGCCGGTGCTGGTGGTGGCGAGCTTCGACGAGCTCGACCGCCGCGCGCCCGAGGCGGCCGGGAAGATCGTCCTCTACGACGCGCCGTGGGTGAGCTACGGCGAGACGGGTCGGTACCGGCGCGAGGGCGCCATCCGCGCGGCGAAGCACGGCGCGCGGGCGGTGCTGATCCGCTCGGTGGGACCGTACTCGATGCGCACCCCGCACACGGGGAGCATGCGCTACGACTCGACCGTGACGCGCATCCCGGCCGCGGCGCTGAGCGCCGAGGACGCGGGGATGCTGCACCGGATGGCGGACCGCGGCGAGAAGGTCGTCGTGACGCTCCGCATGGAGGCGAAGCTCGAGGGGGACGTGCCGAGCCGGAACGCCGTCGGCGAGCTCGTGGGGCGCGAGAAGCCGGAGGAGGTCGTCGTCATCGGCGGTCACATCGACAGCTGGGACGTGGGGCAGGGCGCCATGGACGACGGTGGCGGCGTGGTGGTCGCCTGGGAGGCGCTGCGCGTGCTGAAGCGGCTCGGCCTCCAGCCGCGGCGCACGATCCGCGTGGTCGGGTGGACGAACGAGGAGAACGGCGGGCGGGGCGCGCTCGCCTATCGGGACCGCCACAAGGCGGCGCTCGAGCGGCACGTGCTCGCCATCGAGAGCGACGGCGGCGTCTTCGCGCCCGAGGGGTTCGGCTTCAGCGGCAGCCCGGCCGCGCGCGCGATCGTCGAGGAGGTGGGCGCGCTCCTCGCCCCGATCGGCGCCGACCGCATCGGGCCGCAGGGCGGCGGTGCCGACATCGCGCCGATCATGGCGCTCGGCGTGCCGGGGATGGGGCTCGACGTGGAGGGGTCACGCTACTTCTGGTTCCACCACACCGACGCCGACACCATCGACAAGCTCGACCCGGGCGAGATGGCGCGCTGCGTGGCGGCGTTCGCGGTGATGGCGTACGTGGTGGCGGACCTGCCGGAGCCGCTGCCGCGGGTGCCGGCGGGATCCGGCGCGGTCGGGAGCGAGTAGCGCGCCGCCGCCGTCGGTCAGGGCACCTCGGCGCGCGGCGGGATCGCCGCGCGCAGCTGGCCGAGCGAGAACGGCTTCTGCAGCACGGCGGTGACGCCCAGCTCGCGTGCGTGGGCCACGTCGAACTCGGCGGCGAACCCGGTGCACACGAGCACGGCGAGGTCGGGGGCGAGCGGCCGCACGGCGCGCAGGAGGTCGATGCCGTGGAGCCCCGGCATCCGCAGGTCGGTGAGGAGGAACGCGAAGCGGCCCGGCGCCTCCCGGAGCGCGGCAAGGGCCGCGTGCGGATCGCTGTACCGCTCGACCGACCAGCCGAGCGTCCCCAGCTGGGCCGCGAGCAGACCGCCGATGTCGGCGTCGTCGTCCACCACCATCGCCACCGGCGCCGTCGGCGACGGCAGCGCCTCGGCGACGCGCGCGGGGAGCTCGACGGTGAACGTGGTGCCGAGGCCGGGTGCGCTCTCGGCGCGGATCGTGCCGCCGTGAGCCCTGACGATGCCGTAGGCCACCGAGAGGCCGAGGCCACTCCCGAGGCCGTCCGCCTTCGTGGTGAAGAAGGGGTCGAAGATCCGCTCCAGCGTCGCTGGGGGCATGCCTCCACCGTTGTCGCGAACCACCAGCCGCACCCGACGCCCCTCCGCCGGCACCGGCCGCACCTCCGAGAGGTCGACCTCGATCTCCGGTCGCGCGCGATCCGCGAGCGCATCCAGCGCGTTGGTGAGGAGGTTGAGCAGCACCTGTGCGAGCTGGGTCTCATCGCCGAGCAGCGGGGGCAGGCCGGGCGCCACGCGGCGCACGAGATGGACCTCGCGCAGGCGGGGACCCACGAGCGTGAGCACGTTGTCGAGCCAGCGAGCGCCGTCGATCGACCGGACGGCACCGAGGTCCGGCCGCCCGAAGGTGACGATCCGGCGGGACAGCTCGCGGCCGCGTTCGGCCGCCTCCTGCACCCGCTGCAGCATCTCGGCGAGCTCGCTGCCGGCGGGTGCCTGCAATGCCGCCATCTCGGCGTACCCGACCACGGCGCCCAGCACGTTGTTGAAGTCGTGGGCGATCCCGCTCGCGAGCGTCCCGAGGCTCTCCAGGCGCTCCGCCTGCGCGAGCCGCGCCTCATAGCGCCGCAGCGACGTGACATCCGTGGCCACGCCGCGGAAGCCGCCGAGGGTGCCGTCCGCGCGCCGGAACGGCGTGCCGCTCAGCTGGAACGTGCGGCCGCGCCCGTCCGGGCCGGCGAACTGCACCTCCCACTCCCCGAACGCCTGCTGCTCCTCGCGCAGCGTGGCCCAGCGCCGGGTCACCGCCTCCCGCTGTTCCGGCACGGCGAACTCCGCCAGCTCGCGTCCGTGCAGCGCGGCGTCCGCGTCGAAGCCGAGTCGCCGCAGGCCCGTCGACGAACTGTAGGTCAGCCGCCCGTCGGCGTCGGTCTCCCAGACCCAGTCGTTCGCATGCTCGGCGATGTCGCGGAACCGCTCGGCTTGCGCGGCCGCTTCGCGCCGCGCCGCCGCGAGCGCCGAGAGGTCGGCGTACACGGCCACCATCCCCACGATCCGGCCCTCGGCGACGCAGCGCGGTGCGGCGCTGAGCAGCGTCGTGACCAGGCTCCCGTCCTTCCGCAGCCGCACGGTCTCCACCGGTCCGTAGGGATCGCCGCGTCGCAGCACCCGCTCGAGTTTCTCGAGGTGCTGCGGCATCTCCTGCACCGGGATGAAGGGCGGCGGCAGCCCCACCACCTCGCGCGCCGTCCAGCCGAAGAGCCGCTCGGCATCGCCGAGCCAGTCGGTCACGCGTCCTTCCGCGTCGATGCCGATCATCGCGAGCGGCGACGCCGCGAGGAGCGAAGAGAGGGACGCAGCCAGTTCGCGTTGCTGCTCCTCCGTCTCCGAGATGTCATGCTGGAGCCCGAGCATGTGACGCACCGTGCCATCGGGTGAGCGAAGCGGCACGAGGCGCAACGCGTTCCAGAACGGGCGGCCGTCCTTCCGGTAGTTGCGGAGCGTCACCGCGGTCGCACGGCGTTCGCGGACCGCCTGCCGAAGTCTGGCGACGGCCTCGGGGGAGGTCTCGCTGCCCTGCAGGAACCGGCAGTTGCGGCCCAGGATCTCCTGGGGCGCGTAGCCGGTCAGGCGGAGGAAGGCGGCGTTGGCGAAGACGAGGGGGGCATCGGGCTGCTGGAGGTCGGCGATCGTGATGCCATCACCGGCCTCCTCCAGGGCGAGGCGCAACAGCGGGTCGAGATTGCCAGCGGGCGGTTCGGTGGGCTCGAGTGGAGCGAAATCGGTCATGTCGGTGGATACTCGCCACCTGCACGGGTCAAGTCAACCGGCGCCGCGCGGTGGATGGCCGACCCGCGATCGCTCCGTCGTTCCGCCGCCGCCTCAGCGGACGGTGACCGCCTTCCTGGGCGTGTCGACCTGCAGGATCCCGCGCTCCTTCATGACGCGCTCGATCTGCTCGGGCTCGACGGGCGCCATGTCCGAGAGGTTCTCGTAGCCCGTCTCGGTGACGAGGATCACGTCCTCGAGGCGGATGTAGACGCGGTCCTCGGGGATGGTGAGCGCGGGCTCGATGGTGAAGACCATGCCCGGCTTGAGCGTCTCGTACGGCACCGCGGCGTCGTGGACCTCCATGCCGACCATGTGCCCGAGCGAGTTGCGCGTGCTCTTCCGGTAGCCGTCCACGAACCGCTCGGCGGCGGCGCGGTTCTTCGCCGACTTGAACGTCTGGGACGCCATCCACGCGTCCATCTTCCGCACGGCCTCCGCGATGACCTCCTTCGGCGCCACGTTCGGGCGGATGGAAGTCATGAGCGCCTGGTAGAGGCGGAGGTAGGCCGTGTACCGCTCCTTCTGCTCCGCCGTCCAGCGGCCGCTCACGGGCATCATGCGCGTCACGTCGGAGGTGTAGTACTTGAAGTCGGGCGCGTAGTCGAAGAGGACGAGCTGCCCGGCCTTCAGCGTGTCGCGCCCCTCGTGGTAGTGCGGCCAGAACGCGTTCGTGTCGGCGGCGACGAGGCCGTAGTAGGCGGCCGACTGGCTGTCGTTGCGCTTGAAGACGTAGTCGCCGATCGCCTCGAGCTCGATTTCGCGGAGCCCGGGCTCGGTGGAGCGCATCGCCTCGATCATGGCGAGGCTGGCCTGGCGCGTCGCCTCGCGGATCAGCGCGATCTCGCGCGGGCTCTTCACCATCCGCAGCTCGTCGAGGACCTTGTCGAGGTCCTCCACCGTCACGCCGGGCGCGGCCTTCCGCACATTCTCGATGAAGGCGGCCTCGCGCGTCAGCCGTCCGTCCCACTTGTCGCCGAGCGTCGCCGCCTCGTGGTTGCGCGACGCCTCGGGCGCGCCCATGAAGCGGCTCTCCTGCCGGTGCGGGAGCCAGAGCGTCCGCCGCTCGCCGCCGAAGCGCGTCACCGCCTCGCCGAACGCGGCGATGTCCAGCACCTCGTCGGCGCCCGTGACGGCGCGCGCCGCGTCGCCCGGGCCGAGCAGCGGCCCCTCGGAGCGCTCCATGCGCTCCGTGCGCTTCGGCAGGTAGAGCGTGGTGCGCTTCGCGCGGCCGTCGAGCACGACGATGGCGCGCGGCACCTCGACACCGGTGAGGTAGAGGAACTGCGCGTTCTGCCGGAACTTCTGGTACGACGGCCATTCGGCGCTCCCCTGCACGATGGCGACGCCGTCGCCGATGCGCGCGAAGACCGCGGCGCGGTGCGCGGCGTACTCCTCCTTCGGCAGCGCGTCCATGAAGCCCCACTGCGCGCGCAGCGGCGCGGCGGTGGCGGCCAGGGCGAGGATGATCGCGAGGGTACGACGCAGGGTCACCATGGGGTCTCCCGTCCTTTCCAGTCCCGCAAGGTACCGCTACCGGCGGGGGTGGCGCCCTCGACGACCGCCAGGAGGCCGCCGGCGGCCTCCTCGGGGGTGAGCTGGAACGCCGGGCCGTGGAGCGCGGTCTTGAAGCTGCCGGGGTTGCCGGCGAGCACGGTGATGCCGTCGGTGTCGAGCTCGTGGGCCAGCGCGCGGGCGATGGCATGGAGCGCCGCGCCGGGGGCGGCCAGCCCGTACTGCCCTCCATCATGGCGCAGGGCGATCGAACCGAGCCAGGTGCCGACGAGGAGCAATCGCGGCGCGTGGCCCGCGCGGAGCGCCGGGCGCCAGGCGCGCACCGCGAGCAGCGGCTGCACCGCGTTGGCGCGGAAGCTCTCGAGCAGCGTGACGGGGTCGAGCGCGTCGAGCCGGTGGTTCTGCGGCGTGCCGGGGACGGCCGCGCCGACGGTGTCCCGGAAGCCCGCCCACACCAGCCGGTCGATGGCGCGGAGCGCGTCGGGCCGCGCGGCGGCGACCGCCTCGGGGTCGGCCGGGTCGTCCCGCAGCAGGTGCAGGCGCCCGGGGTGCTCCGCGCCGAGGTCCCGGAGCAGCGGCACGCGCGCGGGCGCGGGATGCACCGCGCCGACCACGTCGCCCCGCGCGAGCGCGAGGCGCACGAACGTGATGCCGAGCGGGGTGTCGGCGCCGAGGATGACGGTGCGCGCGGCGTGAGGGTCGGCCATCGCGTGAAGGATGGCGGGGGCTGGCACGCGCGCCAAGCGCGGCGGCACGGGCGGCGTGCTCAGGCGCGCCGTGCGCGCAGGGCGGCGCGATCGGTCTCGCCCTTCGGCGTGCGCGGCCACTCGGCCCCGGGCAGCGGCCGCAGCCGGGGCGGGCGCGATGCGAGGCCACCCAGCGCGTGCGCGAGCGTCGCCATGTCAGGCGGGGCGCCGTCGGCGTCGTACCACAGCTCCAGCGTCTCGCCATCGGGCGAGACGAGGGCGACCTCGCGGAGCCCCGTCGCGCGCTCGCGCAGGGCGGCCTCCACGCGAGCGGCCGCCACCATCCGCCCATTGGCGAGCTTGAAGTCGGCGGCCCGGCGTCCGAGGAAGCGGTACGTGCCGTCGGGCCGGGGCGCGACCAGGTCGCCGCTCGCCACCCAGCGGTCGGGGTCGAGCCGTGCGAGGCCGGTCGGGGTCCAGAGGCCGAGGCAGGCGTTGGGGCCGCGGAAGAGCAGCTCGCCCTCCGCGTCGAGGCGCACGGCGCAGCCCGCCGGGCGTCCGAGCATTCCCTCCGCCCAGTGTCCGGGATCGCCGAGCAGGACACCGGGCGACGCCTCGGTCTGGCCGTAGCCCGCGCGCAGGCGCGTGCGGGCGAGCACGTCCACGAGCGGCCCGGTCACGGCGGCGCCGCCGACGATGCCGCCGGCGAGCCCCTCCAGCCAGGCTCGGCCGCCCGGCACCGCGGCGAGGCGCGCGACCGTGAGCGGGACGGCGTGGCAGTGGGTGACCGGCACGTCCGCCATGCGCGCGAGCAGTGCGACAGGATCCCGGCCACCGTCGGGGTCGCGGACGAGCTCGGCACCGGCCAGCAGCCCCGCGAGCAGGTCGAGCACCAGCCCGAACACATGATGCCAGGGCAGCATCGAGGCCACGCACGGTGCGGGGCCCGCGAGCACCGGGGCATGGCTGTCGAGCACGCTCAGCAGGTTGGTGTCACCGAGGGCGACCCAGCGGCCAAGGCCGGTGGTGCCGGAGGTGCGCAGCAGGAGGCGCGCGTCCGGGGAGGCGGGCAGGCGCGCCCGACGTGCGGCGGGGAGCGGCACGGCGGGCAGGCCGGCTTCGCCGGGCACGAGGACGTGCGGTGCCGCGGTCTCGGCGACCGCCACGCGGGCGTCGACGGCCTCGAGCGCGGCGGTGATCCCGGACGGTGGCGTGGGCGGCAGCACGGCGAGCGTCAACTGGTCGCGCAGCGCGGTGAGCAGCACCTGCACGAACGCGGCGCAGGGAGGGAGGGCGACGGCGATGCGGTCACCGGCGGTGACGCCCAGGGCGCGGAACGTGGCGCTCCACTGACGGCGCCCCGTCCAGAGCGAAGCGGCGGTCCACGTCTCCCCCGCCACATGGAGCAGCGGCAGCGCTTGCCCCGCGAACCGGGCCTGCAGCCGGGGGCCCCAGGGGCCGTCGGGCGAGGGGGGAGTGGGGAGGGCGCTCACGGTGACTCAAGAAACCGGATGACCGGCCGAAAACACAGGGACCCGGTTGGTCGACCCGACGCGTCGCGCCGGGCGATCGGCCCCAGCCAGCGGAGGAGTGGATGACGTTCGCGGTGGTGAATGGCGGCTGGGCCGGTGTGCCCGTGTCGCCGGAGGACCTCCAGGAGACGGTCGCCAGTCTCGAGGCGCAACTCATGACGCTGTACGAGGAGAAGGAGGGTGGCGGCTTCGGCGGCGTCGACACCGACGTGGTGGCGCTGTACGAGCACAAGGTGCGCGCCGCGACGCGGCAGCTGGAACAGCATCGCCTCATGGTCGACTCGCTGGAGGCGCAGCTGCGCAGCCTCTACGAGGATCGCGAGACGGCGCCGGCCGCCCCCGACGCCACGGAGAGCCTCGTCCAGCAGCTGCACGTGCTCTACCACGAGAAGGAGCACTCGGCGGGCCACGCTGCGATGGTCGAGAGCCTCGAGGCGCAGGTGGCGGTGCTGCTCGAGGAGCGCGATGAGCTGCAGCAGCGCCTCGTCACGCAGGAGACCGAGGCCGCCCGGGCGCTTAGCCGCGCGAAGGACATGCTCGGTTCGATGATCGATCGCACGCTGAGCCTCGGCTGAGCCACCTCGCGTCCCCACTGTCCGTTCACCTTCCCCATCCCAGGAGCCGTTCCATGTCGTTCGTTCCGCCGACGTTCCTCAGCCAGGTCCCCTCGCTGTCCCGTGACGCCGCCGACGCGCAGCCGTTCGGCGTCGTGAAGGTCGATGACTCGGGCGCGATCCAGCTCTACAACCGCTGGGAGGCCGAACTGGCCGGCATCCCCGCCTCGCAGGCCGAGGGGCGGAACTTCTTCACGCAGGTCGCCCCGTGCACCAACAACCGCCTCGTCTTCGGCAAGTTCAAGGACGGCGTGGCGAAGGGGGAGCTGGACGCCGAGTTCGGCTACACCTTCACGTACAAGATGAAGCCGACGAACGTCACGCTCCGGCTGTACCGGCACGCGCCGTCGGGCACGAACTGGGTGTTCGTCGGCAAGAAGGCGGCCTGACGGTGACCGGGCCGGGGACGACGGGGACGCGCGGGACCCCGGCCGCCTCGCAGCTCGCCGATCGGCTGCTGGAGTCATGGCAGCCGGCACGGCTGGAGCTGACCGTGGCCGCGATCGCCGAGGCGGTCGCGCTGCCGGAGGCGGAGCGCGGCCGCCTGCATGCGCGCCTGGAGCACAAGGTGCTCACGCTGCGCGCCGTGGCGGAGGCGCATGCCGGCGACGATGACTTCGCCGAGCTTTACCACACGCTCGCGTCCCTGTGGCTGGAGCTGCGGTTCGAGTGGGAGCGCCTGAACTACATCGCCAACTTCACTGCGGTCTCAGGTCGCGAGCCCGAGGTGGCGACGATGGCGGGCGCAGCGGGAGCGTCGGCGCTGCTCAGCTGGCTCGAGGAGATGCTGCGGCCGGAGGACGTGGACTGGCTGATGGCCTCGGCGTCGCAGCTGATGCAGGTGCTGCAGGTCGACCTGCAGCGGGGCACCATCCTGCCAGCGGGCGAGGAGACGCGCTGAGCCGATGCTGCGCCTGCTGCGGAGGTTCCTCGGGAGACGCCACGCCCCCGCCGCGGCGGTCCCGGTGCACGTGGCCGCGGCGGTGCCGGAGGCCACCATGCCACCCAGCGAGCCGCCGGAAGGTCCGGACGCCGATGCGGTGGGCGCCGGCGGCGCCGCGGCGTTCGAAACGCTGCTGGCGGGGCGCGTCGCGACGCTGGTCGAGGTGGTGCGCGCCCAGGCCGAGGCGGACGGTGCGCCGGACGTGGCGGCGCTCGCGGTCGCGATCGGTGCCGCGCCGGTCGAGCAGATCCGGCAGTTCCCCGCAGCGGCCCAGCGGGCGCTCGTGCTGACCGAGCGCGAGGACGTGGCGGTGGCGGAGATCGTGGCGCTCTGCGAGGGGGATCCCGCCCTCGCCCAGGCGGTCCTGCGGCAGGCGTCGTCGGCGCTGTACGGCGGGGCACCGTGCGCCTCGCTGCGCGAGGCGGTGCTGCGCCTCGGCGCGGGCGGCACCCGCAACGCGGTGCTGCAGGTGGTGGTGAGCGGCCTGCTGTGCCGGCCCGGGAGCGACGTGGCCGGGATGCTGGATCAGTGCTGGGCGCACATGACGCGCACGGCGCCGCTCGCGTCGCGTCTCGCCGGCGCCTTCGCGGCCCCGCCCGACGACGCGTTCGCGGCGGCGCTGCTGCACGACGTGGGGAAGCTGATCGTCTTCGATCGCGCCACCCAGCTGCGTGGCGAGTGGCGGCGCGATCTCGCCCTGCCGGGTGCCCCGTTCGCCGCGCTGCTGCGCGCCCTGCACGAGCCGCTCGGCGGGCTCGCGGCGCTCCGGTGGGGGCTGGGCATCGACACGGCACGGGCGATCGCGGGACATCACCGGCATCCCGCGCCGGAGCGCCGCGATGCCATCGGCGAGGCGGTCCACCTCGCCGAGCGGCTCGACCTCGCGGCACAGCGCGGCGTGCCGCTCGACCTGGCGGAGGTGTGGGCAACGGGTCGGCTGACGGGCTCGGCGGCGCGCGTGGCGCATGTGCTGGCGAGGGCCGCATGACGACGACCATCGCGACGCTGGCCGCTGCCGAGCAGCACGCCGGGGACGCGGCGATGCACGCCACCGGCGTGCTCGCGGTGGCCTCGCAGGTGGCGACCTCGCTCGAGACGCTCGCGGCCGGCACCGGCGCGGTGGACGCCGAGGCGACGGCGCTCAGCGGCATGATGCGCGACGCGGCCCAGCAGGCGGATGCCATGCGTACGCTGGTCCGGCGCGCCGAGGGGGCCGCCGACCAGCTCGGGTCGGCGTCGCGGGATGCGGACGGCGTGACGCGGGTGATCGGCCGGATCGCCCGGCAGACGCGCCTGCTCGCGCTGAACGCGCAGGTGGAGGCGGCGCGCGCCGGGGTGCACGGGGCGAGCTTCGCGGTGGTCGCGCGCGAGGTGAAGCAGCTCGCGGGCGAGGTGGGGGACGCGACGGGGACGATCGTCGAGCGGCTGGGGGAGGTGCACGAGGCGGCGCGCGAGATGGTCGCCGTGATCACTGACCTCGCCGCCTGCGTCGCCTCGCTCGACGTGCGTGTGCGCGACGGCGCCCAGCGCACCGGCGTGCAGTGCACGGCGCTCGCGGAGATGCACGCCGGCATCGATGCGGCCAACCTGCTGGTGCAGAACGTGCTCGACACCGTGACCAGTGCCGCCGAGGCGGCGATGCAGTGCGGCGAGGCGGTGGCGCGTGCGCGCGCCACGGTCGGCGGCGACGCGTGACGGCGCCCGCGGTCGATGTCGGCGCGGCGCTCCGGCCGCGCGCGGTGCACCGCGTGGCGGTCGAGGGCGCCCCCGCCGTGCTGGGCGAGGCGGGGCGCGCCCGCGTCGTGGCCGCGCATGCCACGCTCCAGCGGCTCGTGGCGGAACGCCGGCGCATCTACGGCGTCACCACCGGTTACGGCCCGCTCGCCTGCCACCCCGTGCTGCCCGAGCAGGCGGCCCGCCTGCAGCGCAGCCTGGTGCACCACCTGGCCACCGGCGTTGGCCGCCCGCTCGGCGAGCCCGCCGTGCGCGCGATCATGACAGCGCGCGCCGCGAGCCTCGCGCGCGGGTACTCCGGCGTCGGCCTGCCGGTGATCGAGCAGCTGCTGGCGTGCCTGAACCGCGGTCTCCATCCGGTCGTCCCGGAGATGGGCACGGTGGGCGCGAGCGGCGACCTCACCCCGCTCGCGCACGTGGCGCTCGCGCTGCAGGGCGAGGGGGAGATGACCGTCGATGGACAGCGCTTCCCCGCCGACGTCGCCCTCGCCGCCGCGGGGCTCGCGCCGCTCTGCCTCGGCCACAAGGAGGGCCTCGCCCTCGTCAACGGCACGTCCGCGATGACCGGCATCGCGGCGCTCAACGCCGTGCGCGCCGCACGCCTCGCCGATTGCGCGCTCGTGGCGGCGGTGGCGCAGGCGGAGGTCTTCGGCGGGCGCCGCGAGGCGTGGGACCCGCGCTTCGGCCTCGCGCGGCCGCACCGCGGCCAGCGCGAGGTGCACGAGCGCCTCGGCCGGCTCGCGGCCGACGCGCCCCGGCTGCGCGGCTACGCGCTCCAGCCCCCCGTGCTCGACGAGCGTGGCCGCGTCGGCGACCTGCTGCCGCGCGGCGAACTGCCGCAGGATCCCTACACCACCCGCTGCGTCCCGCAGCTCTTCGGCGCCGTGCGCGACCTGCTCCGGTTCCACGCGCGCACCGTCACGACCGAGCTGCGCAGCGCGAGCGACAACCCCCTCGTCTTTCCCGATGAGGAGGCGCTGCTCCACGGCGGCAACTTCTACGGCCAGCACGTCGCCTTCGCCTCCGACGGGCTTGCGCTCGCGGTCGCGAAGGTCGCCGTCTGGGCGGAGCGCGCGCTGGCGCGCCTGGCGGATCGCGCCCGCAACGACGGCCTGCCGGCGTTCCTCCATGGCGGCGACGACGGGCTCGACAGCGGGTTCATGGGCGCGCAGGTGACCGCGACCGCGCTCGTGGCCGAGCTGCGCAGCCGCGCCACGCCCGCCTCGATCCAGTCGATCCCGACGAACGCCGACAACCAGGACGTGGTCACCCTCGGCACCATCGCCGCGCGCAAGGCCGCCGAGGCGCTCGACCTCGCGTGGACGGTGGTCGCCATCCACGCCATGGCGCTGGCGCAGGCGATGGAGCAGCGCGCCGCGAAGGGGGGCGACGGCTTTGGTGCGGCCTCGCGCCGGCTCGCCCGCGTGGTGCGCCGCGTGCACCCGCCGCTCGGACGGGATCGCGCGCTCTCGCCGGAGATCGCCCGCGTGGCCGCCGCGCTCGAGGCGCGAGCGTGGTGCCCGGCCGAGGTGCCGCTGACGCACGCGTGAGCGCCGCCCGGCGCCGAGGATGACGGCGCGCCACGGGGGGCGGGTGTGCGGCATCGCGCGCGGGAGCGAGGCGGCCCGCGGCGGGCGTCATGCCGCGCCGTGAGAGGCCGGGCGGCGTTCGCGCGTCTCTCTTCGGTGGTCCGATTTCCTGCCGGAGGCTGCCGATGCCGCTGTCGTCCCGTGACGTCCGGGTGGTCGCGTCGCTCTCGATCACTGCCCTAGCCGTAGCGTCGCTCCCCCTCCGGGCGCAGGGCACCGCCCCGCGCGCGCGGCCGGCGGTCGCCGGCGCGCGCCCGCCCGCCGCGCCCGCCGGCCCGGTGCTGACCAC
>JANRIU010000054.1:0-8668 GCA_033764615.1 Gemmatimonadales bacterium
CCGTTCAGGGCGTCGCGTCCGCCGCGCGCGCGCGGCGCGGAGCGGCGAGGAGGAGGGCCGGGGCGAGCAGCGCCAGCACCCAGGCGGCGCTCGGTAGCCCGGTGCGCGGCCCCAGCGGCGGCGCGCCCGGCAGAAAGAAGATCCAGCCGAGCGCCGGGTGCAGCGCGGCGGTCGCCGACGCGGGCGCCGCGCCGGCGGCCTCCGCACGGAGCGACGCCCGTCCCGGCGTCACCACCAGGCGCAGGCGCACCGTCCGTCCCGCGAAGCGCGCCGCGGCCCCTCGCAGCAGGAAGCGCGGCCGGCGGAGCCCTGCCGCGACGGTGCGAAGGGGAAGCGCCGCCGCGAAGTCGGCGCCGGTCATCTCGATCCCGACGGGCACGAGGCCATGCCCGTCCGACACGAGCAGCAGCGGGGCATCGCGCTGCGGCACCGCCGGCAGCTCGGTCTCCACCTCGAGCACCACGCTGTCCCCGGCACCGGCGGCGAGCAGCGCGCTCGTCGCGCGCGGCAGCGAGTCGTCGGGCAGCGGCACGCCGCCCAGGCGCGCGGCCAGCAGTCGCCCCGCGTATCGCTCACGCCCCGGGTACAGGTGCCCCCACTGCGGCCACAGCCGCTCGGCGGGGAGCCACGGCCGGAGCAGCGCCGTGGTCGCGAGCAGCGTCCCGGCCACGAGGGCGAGCCACCCCCCCGCGAGCCGGCGCCGCGTCGGCAGCGGCGCGCGCCAGGCGCGGGCCGCCGCTCGCCAGAGCAGGGTGCCGAGCCACGCGCTCGCCCCGTTCAGCAGCACGTCGCGCGCGGACGGGAAGCGTCCTGGGATGAGCCCCTGCAGCAGCTCGATCAGGAGCGAGAGCAGCGTCCCCGCCACCGCCGCCGGCAGCGGCCCGCGGCCCAGCCACGCGACCGCCGCGCCGAACGGCGCGAAGAGCACGAGGTTGTTCGCGACATCCGCCAGCGCGAACTCGCACGTCAGGCAGCTGGCCGGCGGGACGCGGAAGCTCGGCAGCGGGGGCGTCGCCGGGCTGAGGGTCGCGACGAGGATCGCGGCCACCACCGCGGCGGCCGCCATCCGGCGGGGAAGGGTGGGCACGCGGCGAAGATACTGCGCCGGAGAGGACGGCCCCGGCGTGTATCTTGCTGCCGGTTCAACCCGGCCGGGGGCGCGGCCGATACCAGCGAGGATGTTCGTGACCGATTCCCGGCCCCTTGCAGGGGGCTCCTGCTGATGTGCGGCATCTGCGGCGTCGTCGCCCGCGAGACGCTGGCGTCCCGCGTGGACGCCGGCACGGTCACGCGCATGCGGGACGTGCTGCTCCACCGCGGCCCCGATGGCGCCGGGCTCTTCCACGAGCCCGCGATCGCGCTCGGGCACCGGCGCCTCAGCATCATCGACCCCGCCGCGGGCCACCAGCCGATGGCCAGCGACGACGGCCGCTTCCAGATCGTGTACAACGGCGAGGTCTTCAACCATCCCTCGCTCAAGGCGGATCTCGAGGCGCAGGGCGTGCGCTACCGTACGCGCTGCGACACCGAGACCGTGCTGCACCTCTACGAGCGCGAGGGGGAGCGCGCCGTCGAGCGGCTCCGCGGCATGTTCGCGATCGCCCTGTGGGACCGCGCGCGCCGCGAGCTGTTCCTCGCCCGCGACCGCTTCGGCGTGAAGCCGCTCTACTACGTGCACGACGCGGATGGCACGCTCTGGTTCGCCTCGGAGATCAAGGCGCTGGTCGCCGCCGGCGCCGTGCGCCCCGCGCTCGACCTCGCGCAGCTCCCCGACCAGCTCGCCAACCACGCGCCGAGCGGCGAGGGGACGCTCTTCCAGGGCGTCCGGCGCCTGCCGGCCGGCCACACGCTGCTCTGGCGCGACGGCCAGGTCACGATCCGCCGCTACTGGGACCTCCCGCGCCCCGAGGGTGACCGGCTCCTGCGCGACGCGGACGTCGTGGCCGAGTACCGCGAGCGGCTCGAGGAGGCGGTCCGCCTCCGCCTGATGTCCGACGTGCCGCTCGGCGCGTTCCTCTCGGGCGGCATCGACTCCGCGGCGGTCACCGCGATCATGAGCCGCCTGACCGACGCGCCCGTCCGGACGTTCTCCGTCGCCTTCGCCGAGCGAGAGGCGAACGAGCTCGCGTACGCGCGGATGGTCGCGGAGCGCTTCCGCTGCGACCATCACGAGGTGGTCCTCTCGCCGCAGGAGTTCTTCGGGCTCCTCCCGCGCATGGTCTGGCACGAGGACGAGCCGCTCGCGCATCCGTCGAGCATCCCGCTGCACGTGGTGGCGCGGCTCGCGGGGCAGCACGTGAAGGTGGTGCTCACGGGTGAGGGAAGCGACGAGATGCTCGCCGGCTACAACCGGTACCGCGTCGCGCTCCTCAGCCTGCGCGCCGGCCGCCTCTACGAGGCCGCCGTGCCGGCGGTCGCCCGCCGCGCCGTCGGCGCGCGGCTCGCCGCGATGGCGCCGCGCTCCCGCACCGCCCGCCGCCTGCACCGCACCTTCCTCGGCCGGAGCGCCGACCTCGACGCGCTCTACTTCGAGAACTTCGCCGTCTTCCCCCGCGCGTGGCAGCAGCGGCTCCTCGCCGGCGGGACGCGCGCGGCCACGGCGGGCCTCGATCCGTACGCCGCGATGCACCACGCCTACGACGCGTGGGACGGCGCGCCGCCGCTCGAGCGCCTCCTCTACATGGACGCGAAGACGTACCTGCACGAGCTGCTCATGAAGCAGGACCAGATGAGCATGGCGGCGTCCATCGAGAGCCGCGTGCCGTTCCTCGACCACCCGCTCTGCGAGTGGACGATGCGCCTGCCGTCCCGCTTCAAGCTCCGCGGCGTCACCACGAAGTGGGTGCTCCGCGAGGCGATGCGCGACACGCTCCCCGCGGAGATCCTCTCGCGGAAGAAGATGGGCTTCCCGGTGCCCGTCGGCGCCTGGCTGCGCGGGCCGTTCCGCGCGCTGCTCGAGCGCGTGGTGCTCTCCGAGCGCGCGCTCCGGCGCGACGTCCTCGATGCCGGGGCGGTGCGGCAGCTCGTCGCCGCGCACGTCGGCGGGGAGATGGGCCACGAGGAGCGCGTCTGGATGCTGCTCAACCTCGAGCTCTGGCACCGCCTGTTCGTGGACGGCGAGCCGCTCGACGCGGTCGAGGCCGAGGTGCGGGGGCTCGCCGCCTGATGCGCGTCCTCTGGCTCAAGAGCGAGCTGCTCCACCCGGTGGACCGCGGCGGCCGCATCCGCACCTACCAGATGCTCCGCCAGCTCGCGCGGCGCCACGAGGTGACGTACCTCTGCCTCGACGACGCGCGCGACCGGGCCTCCGACGCCGTGGCGCTCGCCGCCGAGTACGCGCACGAGGTGGTGACGGTGCCGTTCGCCCCGCCGCCGAAGGGCGGCGCCGCCATGTACGCCGACCTCGCGCGGAGCGTCGTCACGTCGGGCGAGCCGTACGCCATCTGGAAGTACCGCTCCGACGGCTTCCGGACCGCGTTCGACCGCCTCGCGGCGTCCGGCCGCTTCGACGTCTGCGTCTGCGACTTCCTCGTGCCCGCGGTGAACCTGCCGGCGCGGCTCCCGCTGCCTATGGTGCTCTTCCAGCACAACGTGGAGGCGGAGATCTGGCGGCGGCACTTCGAGACCTCCACCGGCCCGAAGCGCTGGCTGTACCGCGGCCAGTGGGCGCGGATGCAGGCGTTCGAACGCGAGGTGTGCCGACGGATGGACCACGTCGTCGCCGTCTCCGAGGCCGACCGCGAGCACTTCGCCCGCGTCTACGGCGTCGAGGGGCCGACCGCCGTCGCCACCGGCGTCGACACCGACGCCTTCCGGCCGTCGGGCGGCGTGCCCCGGATCCCGGGCCGCCTCGTCTTCACCGGGCAGATGAACTGGATGCCGAACGAGGACGGGATGCAGTGGTTCGCCGCCGAGATCTGGCCGCGGATCCGCGCCGCCGTGCCGGGCGCCACGCTCGACGTCGTCGGCCGCGACCCGACGCCCGCCATCCGGCGCCTCGCCGAGCGCGGCGACGGCATCACCGTGACCGGCCGCGTGCCGCAGGTGCAGCCGTACCTCGAGCGCGCGTCCGCGGCCGTCGTGCCGCTGCGGGTCGGCGGCGGCACGCGCCTGAAGATCTACGAGGCGCTGGCGATGGAGTGCCCGCTCGTGAGCACGGCGGTCGGCGCGGAGGGGCTGCCGGTGGAGGATGGCCGGCACTGCCGCCTGGCCGACGACCCCGCCGCGTTCGCCGATGCCTGCATCGCGCTCCTGCGCGAACCGGCGGCGGCCGAGGCGATGGGACGACGCGCCGCGACGTGGGTGCGCGAGCGCTTCAGCTGGGCGGCGGTCACCGAGGGCTTCACCGCCACGTGCGAGCGCGTGGCCGCGTCGCGGGGGTCCTCCCCCGGCGTGCTGGCGGGCGCGGCGCGCTGACGCGCCCGCATCGGACGAAAGGAACGGACGTGCAGGTCAGCATCTTCGGGTTGGGCTACGTCGGCTGCGTGTCAGCCGCCTGCTTCGCGAAGGAAGGCCACGACATCCTCGGGGTGGACGTGAGCGACGTGAAGGTCGGCCTGGTCAACGGCGGCCGCGCCACGATCGTCGAGGAGGGGATCGCCGAGCTCGTCGCGGACGTGCATGCGGCCGGGCGGCTGCGCGCCACCACCGACGTGGCCGCCGCCGTGCGCGCCACCACCATCTCGCTCGTCTGCGTCGGCACGCCGAGCCGCCGCAACGGCTCGCTCGACCTCAGCTACGTCGAGCGCGTCAGCCGACAGATCGGCGAGGCGCTCCGCGGCGTCGACCGCCCGCACACGGTCGTCATCCGGAGCACCGTGCTGCCGGGGACGCTGCACGACATCGTGGTCCCGGCGCTCGAGGCCGGCCTCGGCGGGCCGATCGCCGGCCGCATCGTCGCCTGCGTGAATCCCGAGTTCCTCCGCGAAGGCACCTCCATCCGCGACTTCCACGAGCCGCCCTTCACGCTCGTCGGCGTCGACGACCCCGCGCACGCGGAGCCGCTCCGCCAGCTGTACGCCGGCGTGCGCGCGCCGCTCCACGTCGTCGCCGTGCGCACCGCGGAGATGATCAAGTACACCTGCA
The DNA here is from genome assembly GCA_033764615.1 of Gemmatimonadales bacterium. GTDB lineage: Bacteria > Gemmatimonadota > Gemmatimonadetes > Gemmatimonadales > GWC2-71-9 > JANRIU01. The sequence continues at coordinate 5,086 of JANRIU010000054.1, forward strand.
ACTGCTTCCACGCGCTCAAGGTCGGCTTCGCCAACGAGGTCGGCAACGTCTGCCAGGCGCTCGGCGTCGACAGCCACGAGGTGATGCGGCTCGTCTGCGAGGACCGGAAGCTCAACATCTCGCCCGCGTACCTGAAGCCCGGCTTCGCCTTCGGCGGCTCGTGCCTGCCGAAGGACCTCCGCGCCGTCGCCTACCGCGCGCGCGAGCTCGACGTCGAGACGCCGATCCTGAGCGCGACGCTCGAGGGGAACCAGCTCCAGGTCGACCGTGCGTACCGGATGATCCTGGACACCGGCCGGAAGCGCATCGGCGTCCTCGGCCTCAGCTTCAAGCCCGGCACCGACGACCTCCGCGAGTCGCCGATGGTGGCGCTCATCGAGATGCTGCTCGGCAAGGGGTGCGAGCTCGTGATCCACGACCGCGAGGTCTCGCAGTCGCGCCTCATGGGGGCGAACCGCGAGTACATCGAGCGCGAGATCCCGCACATCTGGACGCTCATGCGCGACCGGGCGTCCGACGTGGCCGCCTTCGGCGACGTGGTGCTGCTCGGCCACAACACCGAGGAGTACCGCGCACTCGCGTTCGGCCTCCGGCCGGACCAGGTGCTGTTCGACTTCGCCCGCATCGCGAGTCCGCCGCCGGCGCTCCCCGGCTACCGCGGCATCAACTGGTAGCGACCATGGCCCTCATCGGCGGCGCGCTCGGCTACCGCCTGCTGCGGCGGATCAGCCCCGGCGGCGCGAACGAGTCGAAGTACTGCAGCGGCGAGTTCTACCAGGGGAAGAGCAAGCTCGGCGTGCTCTTCGGCGAGGCCGTCTTCGACGAGCTGCGCGGGAAGACGGTGCTCGACTTCGGGAGCGGCGGCGGCGAGACGTGCGTCGAGCTCGCGCAGCGCGGCGCCCGGCGCGTCATCGGCGTCGAGATCCAGGAGGCGCGCCTCGCCGAGGCGCGCGCGCGCGCCGAGGCGGCCGGCGTGGCCGACCGCTGCCTCTTCGTCCCGTCCACCGACGAGCAGGTGGACGTGGTGCTGTCGATGGATGCCTTCGAGCACTTCGACGATCCGGCGTTCGTGCTCCGGGAGATGCGCCGGCTCCTGCGCCCCGACGGCTACGCCCTCATCGAGTTCGGGTCGACGTGGTACCACCCGCTCGGCGGGCACACCTTCTCGGTCTTCCCGTGGGCGCACCTGCTCTTCTCCGAGGAGGCGCTCATCCGCTGGCGGAACGACTTCAAGGACGACGGCGCCACGAGCTTCGCGACGGTCGCCGGCGGGCTGAACCAGATGACGATCGGCCGCTGGGAGCGCCTGGTCGCGGCGAGCCCGCTGAAGTTCCGCACCTACGAGCTGCGCCCCATCCGCCGCGCCGCGCCGCTGCACAACCGCCTGACGCGCGAGTTCCTCACCTCGGCCATCATCGCGCGGCTCGAGCCGCGCTAGGCGGGCATGCCCGGCGGCGCCGGGCGCGGCACCGGTGCCGGCTGCGCTGGCCCATCATCCAGCCGGCAGCCGTCGGCACCGAGCGCCAGACGCCGGCCCCCGGTCGCCTCGAGCCGCGGCGCAGGCCCCGTGGCCGACCAGCCGACCCGCCAGCGCACCACCCCGTCCGACACGTCCCACGTGCCATCCGGCGCCGCCTCCAGCACGAGCGGCCGCGCCGGATCCTGCGCGATCGCGAAGGCGAGCCGCGGCCGCCGCGCCGCGTCGCGATGCAGCAGGCGCCACGCCGGGCGGCTCGTGCCGTAGCACGTCGAGGCGGCCGCCGGCTCGCACGAGAGGCCGCTCGCGTCGTCGAACGTGACCGCCCCCTCGGGTGCGCCGCCCGCCGTGAGGTGCGCCTGCGCGCCGTCGAGCGTCACGTCGAGGCCCGGCGCCACCGTGAGGCCGCGCACCGTGTCCGACGGCAGCGGCCCCTCGAGGTCATCCAGCACCAGCCACCCTAGGCCGACCAGCCATGCGACGAGCCTCCGGTGCGTGACCGGCGCCGGCAGGTGCCGGTAGCCGTCGCGCACCGCCTGCACGAGCTGCACGTCGGCCGTCACGAACCATCGCTCCCCCTCGGCGTCGTCGAACGACATCCACCGGAACGGCCCCGCCGTGCGCGCGGGGGCGGCGCCCGCGAACCAGAGCCCGTTGTGCGACGCCGCAGCGCGGAAGCGCTCGCGTTCCGGCCCGACGTAGCGAACGGTCCCCGGGTCGACGAGCAGCGGGCGCCCGGCGAGCGTGAGGTCGAGCGCGCAGGCGTCGGCGTGGCCGTGGCCGCCGCCCAGCACGCCGTGCGGCCCCGCGGCCAGGAGCAGCGCGGTGCCCGGTGCCGCGCGCTCGTCGCGAAGCGTGAACCAGCCGCCGAGCGGCCGGGCCGTGGCGGTGCGCGGCGCGGCAGCGGCGCGCGGCGCCACCGTGCGCCCGGCCACCCACAGCGGTCCGGGCGGCGCCGCCGCCAGCCCATCGGCGAGCGCCGGCTCCTCCAGCACCACGGCGGCGAGCGCCACGGCGTCGCGCCCATCCGTCACGTCGCCGGAGAGGGGGAGGAGCGTCCCGCCGTCGTCGTCCCCCAGGAGCGGGAAGGTGCCGTCGGCGCGCAGCAGCTCCGCGAACGCCGCCGCCGCGAGCCGGATCCGCGCGCGTCCATCGGCGTCGAACGCCCAGCCGTGCACGGCTCCCAGCAGCGTGGCGTGGACATAGAAGTCGACGGTGTAGCGCTGGTACCACGTCGCCTGCTCGAAGTAGGTGCCGTCGTCCCGCACCTGCACCGGCAGCTGCGCCGCGAGCACGTCCCAGCCGCGCCGGGCGAAGCGCGCGGCGCCCGGCAGGGCGGGGAAGGCGGTGCCGATGGCGAGGAGCGCCAGCGCCTCGCCGGTGAGGTGCGTGTTCGGGCTGAAGTACGTGGAGAGGAAGCGCTCGAGGTGGCGCGCGTGGCGGACGAGCGCGGCGCCGAGCCGCGCGCGTGCCGGCGCGAAGGCGGCGGCATCGCGGCAGAGGTGCAGGGTCCACGTCCACGCGATCGCGCGGAACGCCACCTCCAGCGATGACGCCCAGTTCATCCCCCGAGCGGGCGGGTTGCCCTCGAGCCACGCGAGCGCGAGCCGCGCCGCCGCCGCCGCGTGCGACGGATCACCGGTGAGGCGCCATGCCTGCCCGAGTGTCACGAGGTACTGCTGGCGGCTGAGCTCCCAGGTGACCTTGTGGTCGCCGACGACGGTGGCGTCGAGGATGGGCAGGCGGCTCCAGTGCGCGTCCGGCGCGCGCACGCCGCCCTCGGGGTCGCGCTGCCAGTCGATCGGCGCGGGGACCGCGAGGGCATGGAAGCCGAGCAGGTCGAAGCGATGGGCGGCGGCCGCGGTGGCGCGCGCGAGGAGGGCGTCGCGCGCGGCCGGGTTCGCGGCATACGCGGCGCGGAGCGCACCGTCGTCGATGGCGGCGAAGGGGAGCCGCGGCGTCGCGACCGCGGCGGCGTCGACGCGCGCCGTGCCGGGGCCGAGGCCCGCGCGCTCGAGCGCGGCCGCCGAGAGCTGCGCCACGCGGGTGAGGACCTCGTGCGACGTGCGCCGGCGCGGCGGCAGCGGCCGCCCGCTCATCCGCCCG
>JANRIU010000061.1:0-97585 GCA_033764615.1 Gemmatimonadales bacterium
GCCGCCGCCAGCCGCGCGGCGGCGTTCGCGGCCCCGGCGAAGGCGCTGCCGCTCGCGCTCCGCCCCGAGGCGAGCGACGCGACGCTGGCCGAGCTGCTGCGCATCGAGCGCGACGCGCGGCTCGACGCGCTCGAGGCGCAGCTCGCCGCCATGGGCGGGCACGAGGCGTCCGCCGAGCTCCTCGCCGCGCTCCGCGGCGACTACACGACGGAATTGCGCCAGCCGCCGCTCGCGGCCCGGAGCGCGCTCGCGAAGGCGGTCGACCCCGACACGGACGTGCGGGTGCTCGTGAACCTGTTCGAGAGCGACCCCGCACTCACGCAGGCGCTGCTGCGCCGCGCCAACTCCGCGCTGCTCGCGGGGAACGGCGCGGTGATGGCGCTGCGCGAGGCGGTGCAGCGGATCGGCCTGCGCGGCGTGCACTCGGTGATCGTGGAGGTGATGCTCGGCGGGCTCACCTGCCGCGCCGGCCCGCGCTACGACCCGATCGTGCAGGACGTCTGGAGCCACATGGTGCGCACGGCGCCGATCGCGCGCGCGCTATCGCCGTGCTTCGGCACCGACCCGGAGTCGACGTTCACGCTGGCGCTGCTGCACGACGTGGGGAAGCTCGTCGTGTTCGACCGGCTCTCCGCGCTCCGCACGGCGCGCCGCCGCGACGTGGACTTCCCGGACGGCTTCCTCGAGTCGGTGCTGCGGGTGACGCACGAGCCGGTGGGCGGGCTGGTGCTGCTGGCGTGGGGGCTGGGCGGCTCCGCGGCGCGCGCCGTCGCGACGCACCACCGCGCCGTGCTCTGCGACGACGCCGAGCCGTATTCGCAGGTGCTGTGCCTCGCCGAGCGGCAGGAGCACCTGCAGTCGCGCGGGGTCCCGCTCGACGTCCAGCAGCTCTGGCAGGACGCGCAGCTCTCCGGCTCCATCGAGTGGGCGCGCGTGATGCTCGGGCCGCCTGCCGCGGCGTGAGCGTACCTTCCCGGGCATGACCGTGCCCGCCCTCGTCCCGCCGGCCTGGCTTGCGGCGCGCCTCGACGATCCCGCCGTCGTCGTCCTCGATGGCTCGTGGTACCTCCCGCAGATGGGGCGCGATGCGCGCGCCGAGTTCCGTGCCGGGCACGTGCCCGGGGCGCGCTTCGTCGACCTCGAGGCGGTGAGCGACGCGGCGTCGCCGCTGCCGCACATGCTTCCGCCGCCGGACGTGCTCGGCCGGGTGCTGGGGGCCGCCGGCGTGACCCCGCAGGCGCACGTGGTGGTCTACGACGGCTCGGGGGCGTTCCTGAGCGCGGGGCGGCTCTGGTGGATGCTGCGGATCGCGGGGCTGCCGCGCGTCTCGGTGCTGGATGGCGGGCTCGTGGCGTGGCGCGCGGCGGGGCTCCCGCTCGAGCCGGGCGAGCCGCCCCCCGCGAGCGGCAGCTGCCCCGTCGCGCTCGACCGCGCGCTGGTGCGCGACCTCGCCGCGATGCGCGCCAACGTCGCGACGCGCGCGGAGCAGGTGGTCGATGCGCGGCCGTCCGACCGCTTCGCCGGTGCCGTCCCCGAGCCCAGGCCCGGCCTTCGCGCGGGGCACATCCCCGGCGCGGCCAACGTGCCGTTCGTCTCGCTCGTCGGCCCCGATGCGCGGTTGCTGCCGCCCGACCAGCTCGCGGCGCGCTTCACCGCGGCCGGCGTCGACCTCGCGCGGCCGATCACCTGCTCGTGCGGCTCCGGCGTGAGCGCGGGCGCGCTCGCGCTGGCGCTCGCGACGCTCGGCCGCTGGGACGTGGCGATCTACGACGGGTCGTGGGCCGAGTGGGGCGGCACGCCGGATGTGCCGGTCGACACCGGGCCGTGAACCGCGCGACGCGCGAGCGGGCGGGCACCGCCGTGCTGCTGCTCGCCCTGCTGCCGTTCGTCGGCTTCGCGGCGCTGGTGGCGCTCTGGGCGGCGCGCGCCGCGGCGGCGGGGCAGGCGGGGAGCGCGGCGGCGCTGGCCGCGTTCGCGCTCACGTTCGCCGCCACGGCCGCCGGAGTGGTGCGGCACCACCTGCGGCGGATGCGCGCCGCGCGCGAGGCCGAGGCGCGCCGGAGCGCGTTCCCGGACGAACCGTGGCGCTGGCGGGTCGACTGGCTGGACGGGAGCGCGCGGCCCATGGAGCCGCCGCTCGCGCGCCGCGCCGGCCTCTTCCTCCTCATCGCCGTGCCGTTCAGCGCGCTGTTCACGTGGCGCGCGATCGCCACGCGCGCCACGACGCCGCTGCCGGTCGCTGCGTGGCTCACCATCCTGCTCTTCGACGCCTGCGCCCTCGCCGGCCTCGGCTGGACCCTGCGCCAGCGCGCGCGTGCGCGGCGCTACGGCGCGGCCCTGCTGCGCTTCCCCCGCCTGCCGGTGCCGCTCGGCGGCGCGCTCGAGGCCACGCTCGACGTGCCGGGCGGCCTCGCGCCGAGCGCGGCCGTCACGGCGCGCGTCGTCGTCGCGCGGCAGTGGCGCGCCCGCTCGGGCGGGGCGGCGATGGAGCGTGTCCTCTGGAGCGGTCCGGCGCACGCGGGCGTCGCGCCGGGCGGCCGCACGGTCACCCTCGGCCTGGCCCTGCCGGCGGACCTGCCGCCGAGCGATCCGGTGCCCGCGGCGACCGAGGTGACCTGGCGGCTCGAGGTGGTGCAGGAGGCCCCCGGCGCCGACTTCGTCGCCACCTTCGCCCTGCCGGTCTTCCGGGTGGACGCGCCGCCGCCGGCGTGACCGGCGCCGCGCTCAGCTGGCGGCGGGCGCGCCCAGGAAAGCCGCCACGCGCGCCACCACCGCGGGGTCCCGCACCACGGCGTGATGCCCGAGCCCCGAGGTCAGCTGCAGCTCCGCGCCCGGCCACGCCGCGGCGATCGCGCGTCCCTCGCCCACGAGCACGTCGGGGTCGTCCTCGTCATGCACGACCAGCACGGGGGTCCGGTGCGCCGCCACCACGCTCGGGATGTGGAAGTCGGCCCAGCGGCGGCGGAAGCGCCGCTCGAGGTTGCGGCGCATCGCGTCGCCGACGTGTCCGGGGATGTGCAGGTACTCGGTGAAGCGCTCGGCGAACTGCGGCGGGTCGGCGGGCGCGGCGAGCAGCACCGCGCGCTCGAGCGCGAGCCCGTCACGGAGGGCGACGGCGATCGCGGCCCCGCCGAGGGAGTGCCCGACCGCCACGCGCACCCCGCCGACCGCGTCCGCCACGGCCCGGAGCGCGGCGGCGAACTGCGGCAGCGACGAGCGCGACCCGGGCGAGGCGCCGTGCGCGGGGTTGTCGTACGTCACCACGCGCCAGCCGAGCGCGACGAGCGCCGGGCCCAGCACCGCGAAGCGCCCGGCGTGCGACGACCAGCCGTGCACCAGCAGCGCCGTCGGCGCGCCGGCCGGGCCCCAGCGCCACGCCGCGAGGCGGCTGCCGAGGTGGGGCACGTCGAGCCGTTCGCCGGTCGCGAGGAAGTCGCGCTCGTGCTGGCGGAGCGGACGCCGCTGCGGCAGGCAGAAGAGCCGCTCCGCCATGAGCGCGGCCACGCCGGGCGCCAGCGATCCCATGGTGCGGAAGGTGGCCCGGAGCACCCGCACGCGGGTGTCGACCGGGGGAGGGAAGGAGGGGCGGTGGATCGGGTTCCCGCGACGCATGGAGCGGACTATACTGTCCCCCCTCCACGACCCGTGACCCCCGAGGGCAGGAGCCGCATGTTCCCCTACGAGCTGTACAAGGTGGTCCACCTGGTCGGCATCATGCTGGCCTTCGCGTCGGTCGGCGCGGTCGCCATCTACGCCGGCACGGGCCAGGCGGTGAAGGGCGCGCCGACGCGGAAGTTCCTCGGCATCATGCACGGCGTGGCCATGTTCATCGTGCTGCTGGGCGGCTTCGGCATGGCGGCGCGGCTCGGGCTGGTGAAGGGCTTCCCCGGCTGGCTGTGGGGGAAGATCGCGATCTGGGCGCTCGTCGCCGGCATCGTCGTGCTGCCGTATCGCCGCCCGGAGCTCTCGCGCCCGGCCTTCATCCTCGGCCCCTTCCTCGGCGCGATCGCGGCGTACCTCGCCGTGTATCATCCCATGTGATGTCGTCGATCCACGTGACCGGGCCCGCGCCCAGGAGTGCCTCGATGCTGAAGCAGCTGCGCCGCCTTTCCCTCGCCGCGTTCGTCGTGCTCGCGCCCAGCCCCGCGCCCGCCGAGCTGGCGGCGCAGGCCGCGCCGCAGTGGAAGGTCGACCTCGCGCACTCGGAGATGAGCTTCAAGATCCGCCACCTGATGAGCAAGGTGTCGGGCACCTTCAACGACTGGTCGGGCACCATCACCGGCGACCCGAAGGACTGGTCGAAGGGCACGGTGGAGATCGTGATCCAGGCGGCGTCGATCGACACGCGCAACGAGCGCCGCGACGGCCACCTCAAGAGCAACGAGTTCTTCGACGTCGCGAAGTTCCCGACGCTCGCGTTCAAGAGCACGAAGGTGACCGTGAGCGGCACGCGCCTCACGGTCGCGGGCGACCTCACGATGCACGGCGTCACCAAGCCCGTCGTCCTCGAGGGGGAGTACACCGGCACCACCGGCGCCGGCGACAAGCAGAAGGTCGGCTTCTCGTTCACCACGAAGCTCAACCGGCTCGACTACGGCGTGACGTGGAACCGCGCCGTCGAGGGCGGCGGCGTCACCCTCGGTGACGAGGTGACGATCGAGATCAACGTGGAGGCGGTCCGCGCGGCGGGGGCGGCCTGAGCCGGCCCGCCGGCCCGACGCGACGCATTCCGGGAGGCGCGGGGCGGGTGGCCCGCGCCTTTCTCGTGTCCGGCCTCCTCCTCGCCGCCGCCGCGCCGCTCCGCGCCCAGGCGCTGCCCGACACGCTGGCGGGCGGCCTCGACGCCACGCAGCGCGACCTGCTCGACGTGCTCTTCGGCCGGAAGCGCGGCGACATCGGCGCCATGGCCAGGGCCGAGCCGAAGGTGCAGCGCTCCATCCTGCCGTTCATCGGCTCCAACCCCGCGCTCGGCTTCGTCGGCGGCATCGCCGCCAACTCCACCTGGCGCGGTGGCGACCCCGCCACGACCAGCATCTCGTCGGCCGTCGCCTCCGCGGCGTACACGACGTTCGGCCAGCTGCTCACGAGCCTCAAGACGAACGTCTTCCTCCCGGACAACCGCTTCAACTTCCAGGGCGACGTCCGCTACTACGACACGAAGCAGCCGACCTACGGCCTCGGCCCCGACCGGCCGGCCGCCGGCCGCTCGGAGATGGACTTCCAGCTGCTGCGCGTGCACGGCACGCTGTACCGCAGCGTCGGCGGGCCGCTCTTCGCCGGCGTCGGCTACCACCTCGACCGCTTCGCCGGCGTCAGCGCCACGCCCGCCGCGGGCCAGCCGACCTCGCCGTACGCGGACTACTACGGCGGCGCGCCGCCGGACGTGGAGACGGCCTCGGGCCTCTCGTTCGACTTCCTGTACGACACGCGCGACAACCCGATCAACCCCGCCACCGGCTACTACGCGACCGCGGGCCTCCGCTGGTATACGCGCTCCCAGGGGAGCACGCGCGCGTGGCAGGCGTTCGTCGGCGAGTTCCGCGCGTACCCGAAGGTGGCGGAGCGCACGGTGCTCGCGTTCTGGGGCTACACGTGGTTCACGTTCGGCCGCGCGCCGTACCTCGCGCTGCCGGCCGCGAACTGGGACACCTACAGCCGCGCGAGCCGCGGCCTCACGCAGGGGCGCGTGCGCGGCACGTCCCAGGCGTACGGCGAGGTGGAGGTGCGGCAGGGGCTCACGGCCGACGGGCTGTTCGGGGTCGTGGGCTTCTTCAACGCGCTCACCACCGTCGAGCCCGGCACGGGGGAGCTCTCCGGCTTCGACCCGGGCTTCGGCGTCGGGCTCCGCCTCAAGCTCAACAAGCGCTCGCGCACGAACATCGCACTCGACTACGGCTTCAACCGCAGCGGCTCCGGCGGCCTCTTCGTGAACGTCGGCGAGGCGTTCTAGGCTTCGGGGACCCCCCACCAGCGGAGCGCGCACATGCTCATCGTGACCACCGAGGCCGTCGCCGGCCGCCGGGTCGCCGAGACCCTCGGCTTCGTCTCCGGCGAGGCGATCCTCGGCGCCAACCTCTTCAAGGACCTCTTCGCCGGTCTGCGCGACATCGTCGGCGGCCGTTCGGCCGCCTACGAGCAGGAGCTGCGCAAGGCGCGTGACACGGCCCTCGACGAGCTGGCGGCCGAGGCCGAGCGCCTGGGCGGCAACGCCGTGCTCGGCGTACGGCTCGACTACGAGGAGATAACGGTCGGGGCGGGCGGGGCGATGCTGATGGTCTGCGCCACCGGCACGGCGGTCTCCCTCACCTGAGCGCGTGACGGCCGGGCGCCCTCCGGGGCGCCCGGGGCCTCACACCCCGAGCCCGAGCTGCAGCCCCGCCGGCACTGCGCGCCGCAGCGGGCCCGACGGCACGTCCTCCCCGCCCTCGTCCACCGTGCCGAAGCGCAGCCCGTGCTCGGCGCAGACGCGCCCCACGAACGCCCGCAGCCCCGCGCGATACCGCTCTCCCGGCTCGATGCGCCCGTCGTACGCGACGCGATAGCGCGCGACGAGCCGCGGGAAGCGCTGCTCCAGCACCGGCAGGTAGTGCGCCTGCGTCTCCGCGCGGAGCCGGAGCGCGCCCGCGTTCACGTGCGTCCCGCCCGCCGCGGCGATCGCCGCGATGAGCGCGCGCAGGCGCCGCGGCCGGTCCGTCAGGCCGGGCAGCACCGGCATGATGTTGACCCCCGCCGTGACGCCGTGCCGCCGCAGCGCCGCGAGCGCGCGCAGGCGCGCGGCGGGCGTCGGCGCGCGCGGCTCGAGCACGCGCGCCAGGCGGCGGTCGAGCGTGATGAGCGAGAGGTGCACCACCAGCCGCGAACGCTGCGCGATCCGCGCGAGCAGCGCGGCGTCCCGCGCCACGAGCGGCGACTTGGTGATGAGCGTGAGCTGCAGCCCCTCCGCCTTCGCCAGCTCCTCGAGCAGCGCGCGCGTCACGCCGAAGCGCCGCTCCGCCGGCTGGTACGGATCGGTCGCCGTGCCGATCACCAGCCGCTCCCCACGCGCGAGCGCACGGCCGGCGGCCCCCGCGAGCGCCTGCCGCAGCAGCAGCGGCGCCCCCGCCTTCACCAGGATCCGCCGCTCGAACGCCTGCGCCGGGGGCAGCGGTGCCGCGTCCACCGCGGCCTGCCCGCTCCGCTCCGCGGCGTACCGGTGCGCGAAGCGCGCGTAGCAGTACGCGCAGCCGAACGCGCAGCCGACGTACGGGTTGAGCGACCAGTACGGCATCCCCGTGGCGCTCGGCGGGTTCAGGATGCCGCTCGCGGCGTACGCGTGGTAGTGGATGTCGGCCTGGGCGCCGAAGACGGGGAGGGCGGAGGGCATGCGACAACATGCCGAACAAAAACCGAATGGTCAAGTCGTGCACGATCGTCGCTTGCCACGCCGCGTCCCACGCGCTTTCGTGCGGCATCCCCCCCAAACCTCGAGGGAGCGCGGGCCTCCGATGTCGAAGCGTCAGGATGCGATGATCAGCAAGCTGATCAAGGCGAACGCGAAGAAGGTGGTCAAGCCCAAGGACGAGCTGCGGCGCCAGTACGACGACACGCTGCCCCAGCGCACCGAGGAGGGGAAGGACGCGAAGGCGATCTTCAAGGAGATGAAGAAGCGCGAGTTCTGAGCGGCGCGCGCCACTTAGCGCCGCCGCAGTGCCACGTCCTCGCTCCGCACGTCCTCGCCGACGATCAGCACCAGCATGCGGGACTGGTAGCCCGGCGCCGTGACGCGCACGAACTGCGTGCGGCAGTTCTCCACCAATGAAATGTCGTAGTAGAAGCGGTAGTTGCCATCGTCGTCGGTGAACGCCGTGAAGGTGGTGCCCACCATCTGGAGGTGCGCCCCCGCCAGCGGCAGCCCGTTGTCCTCCCTCAGGATCCGCCCCACGGCCAGCCCCATCGGGGCCTTCCCGTTCGCGTCGCGCGGGATCGGCGCCATCGGCTGGCACTCGGTGCCACCCCCCTGGCCCGGGACGCTGAACGGCCGCACGCTCACCTGCTGCTCCCCGTACTCCGCCCCGGCCGAGCGCTTGCGGCCGAAGATCCGCTGCGCCTCCTCCTCCATCGTCGGCGCGGCGCGCGCCACCTCGGGCTTCGGTGCGAGGCTCGTGGCGTCCTCGGGCTTCGGCTCGGGGAGCGGCGCGTTGGGCGGCGCTTCGGACGGCGCCGGCTGCTCCGACTGCTGCTCGGCGCCCGGCTCCGGCGGCGCCTCGGCGGGGTCGCCCTCGCCGTCGCGCGGCGTCTCGTCGGGCAGCGCGTTCGGCTCGGGCTCGGGGCGCGGGTCCCCCTCGGGCTTCGGCGCGGGCGGCGCCTTGAAGAGGCCGAGCTGCGGCTGCGGCAGGCGCGGCGGCGTCGCGGCGGCGACCTGCTGGCGGAGCGGCTCCGGCGGCGTCGGCGCCGTCTCGGCGTCGGGGGCGGGCGGTTGCGGCGGCGGGATCGGCGGCAGCGGCTTTGGACGCTGGCCGGGCGGCGGCGGGAGGTACACCATCTCCACCTCGCGCGGCGGCGGTGCGGGCTGCAGCTCCTTGTCCGGCCGGTCGAAGAAGACGCCGACGCCGAGCGCCGCGAGCAGCACGTGCAGCAGCACCGACCCGAGCACGGCCGGCCACGTGCGGCCCTGCTGGAACGGCAGGTTGCCGACGTGGATGACCGGCCGTGGCGCGGCGCGGCGGAAGAGCCGCTCGATCGGCACCGGTGCGGGTCAGCGCGCGCCGACGGGCGCGGGCACGCGGGCGCCGGGCGCCACGGGCATCGCGACGGGCGCCGTCCGGCCGAGGGCGGCGATGCAGGCGAGCACGGTGACCACCCAGAGCACGTCCGCCAGCAGCAGGTGCACGAGCTGCAGCCACGTCGGCGCCAGCAGCACGAGGTTCGTGATCCCGGCACCCCACTGGGCGAGCACGAGCGCGATCACCGCCGTGCGCCACGGGCGCACCGCCGGCGATGCGGCCGAGAGGCGCAGCACACCGGCGATCACGCCGATGCCCGCCGCGGCGGCGAGCAGCGGATGCAGTCCGCGGAGACGGAGCAGCACGTGCGAGGTGGGCGACAGGTCCCGGATGAGGCCGTCCGCGAGCGACGCCGACGGGAAGAGCGTGTCGCCGAGGGCGGCGATGGCGCCGGTGATGCCGACGAGGAGCAGGCCGCCGAGCATCCCGGCCGACACGAGCGCCGACCCGCGCGCCTCCCTCGGGGCCGGCGCTGCCCGGCCGCTCGCGAGCCACGCGGTGAGCGTGAGCGCGCCGAGGAGGGCGAACGTGTTGACGAGGTGGACGGGAAGCGCGATGGCGCGCGCCGTGGAGGTGTCGTCCGCCACGAGCCGGAAAAGCACGAGTCCCGCCCCGATGAGCGCCTCCGTCACCATGAGGACGAGCGAGGCGGCCGCGGCGTGGCGCACCGGGTGTCCGGGTGGCCGGAGCCGCCGCGCACCTGCCACGAGCCCGACGACCATCAGCAGCGCGATGCCGCTGGTCAGCCGGTGCGCGAACTCGATGCGCGTCTTCAGCGAGGCGTCGAGCGGCACCACGACGCCGTTGCAGAGCGGCCAGTGGTCGCCGCAGCCGGCGCCGGCGCCGGAGGCGCGGACGTAGGCGCCCCAGACGATCACGGCGAGGTTGAAGGCCAGAACGGCCCAGGCAGCGGACGAGAGGGCGTCGCGGCGGGCGAAATCGCGCATGCGGGGAATGTACTGGAGGGGGCCTGTTCCCGTTCCCGCGCCGCTCCCGTGGCCCGCATTCTGCAGGGTTCAGGAGTGCGGAGCGGTTTTGCGTCACTCCCGCTCGCGAGCTACTTTGCAACTGATTGCCCGGCCTTGAGTTGCGTTGAGGCTTCCCGCCAAGGAACCTCGCTGTTGTGGCGCCGCTGCCACGCTCTGTTGTACAGATGCGATGTTCGAGGGTTCGGAGTGCGCGGGTCGTGTGAGGCCGCGGGCGGAGCGGTTCGGGTCGGACGCAGGCGAGGGCAGCATCTTCCGGTAGCGGCTGCAGGGAGCGCCCGCCGCGCTTGTCGAGCTTGGACCACACGGTGTGGGCCAGCCGTACGGAAGCAGACCGTCATCTGAGGGTGAATCACCATGAAGCAGTCGTTCCTGAAGGCCGCAGTCGGGCTCGCGGCGACCATGACCGCAGTGGCTTCGTCCTCGGCGTCTGCCGCCGGCGGGCCGCCGTCTCCGGGTGTCTGGACCGGCACGGGTGTTCCCGTCGGCACCTCATTCATCGTTGCCGGCCGGGTCAACGGGGCGGCCCAGCAGAGCCTTGAGGGCTTCGCCGGACCGACGCTCACGCGCGTCGTCACCTCTGGCAACATCGAATGGCAGGGGGCGTTCACGTATGTCTTCCGCTTCCGCCGCGATGATGACTCGTTCCTCGCGAGTCTGGCCGTGAACTCGATCGGCGGGCCGATCCAGCTGCGGGCCCCGTCCGAGGTGTCGCTGTTCAGCGATCCCGACGTGACCCGGATCGACTGGGCGCAGTCCGCCACGGGTGGTCCGACGCCCAACGCGTTCTTCTTCGAGGCGCAGGGCGTGGTCAACGGGGGCGTGGACTTGGGCTCGATGATCGTCGACTTCGACAATGGCGGATGCGAGTCGCTCGACTTCGGCAGCCCCTCTGCCCCCCCCAACCAAATCTGGTACCTGAAGGACGTGTGTGTGGCGCAGGGGGTCACGGTGTCCGGCGCGGCGCTGTTCACCGGCACCGGCTCACCGGCATTTTCGTTCGGCATCGCGAACGTGCCGACGCCGCAGACGGTCATCCCCGAGCCGTCGACGTACGCGCTCCTCGGCACCGGCCTCGTCGGCATCATCGCCGCCGCGCGCCGCCGCTCGCGCTAGTCAGCGTCGTTCCGGACGCACGACGGGCCGCGCCTCTTGGCGCGGCCCGTTCGCGTTCCGCCCCTCGGCCCAGCCACCGAGCTCAGGCCGCCACGGCCTGGTCCGCCTCGGCGCCCGCAGCGGCCGCGTACGTCTCGCACAGCCCGTCGAAGATGGAGTCCCAGTCGCGCGCGAGCGCCGTGGCCCGCGCGGCCGCGCCCAGCCGCTCGCGAAGCGCGCGATCGGCGATGGTGCGCGCCAGGGTTTCGGCGAGCGCCGCCGGGTCGTCCGGCGCCACGTGCAGCGCGTTCACGCCATCCTCCGCGAACTCCACCTGCCCCCCCACCGACGGCACCACGGTCGTGAGCCCCGAAGCCATCGCCTCCAGCACCACGTTGCCGAACGTCTCGGTGGTGGACGGGAAGGCGAAGACGTCCGCGGACGCATAGGCCTCGGCGAGCGGTCGGCCGCGCAGCACGCCGGCGAGGTGGACGCCCGGGAGGTCACGCCGGCGGATCTCGGGCTCGAGCAGGCCGTCGCCGACGAAGACCAGCTTCGCCCCCGCGCGCCGCGCGCCGAGCCGCTCCCACGCGTCGAGCAGCACCGGGATCCCCTTCTCCGGCGCGAGGCGGCCGACGTACGACACGAGCACGTCGTCGGGCCCGGCGCCGCAGGCGTCGCGGAACGCCGCGGAGCGGTGCGCCGGGGAGAAGTGCGCGGCATCCACGCCGCGGCTCCAGATGCCGGTTCTCCGCACCCCGCGCGAGCGCAGGTGCGCCTCGTACAGGCGCGTCGGGGCGAGGACGCACGCCGCGTGGTCGTAGAACCAGCGGAGGTAGTGCCAGCCCGGCGCGACGAGGAGCGAGAGGCCATAGCGCGAGGCGTAGCGCTCGTAGTCGGTGTGGGCGGACGCGACGATCGGCGCGCCGACGGCCTGCGCCGCGCGGAGCCCGGCGAAGCCCATGGCGAACTCGGTCGCGAGGTGCACCACGTCGGGACGGAACGCGGCGAGGTCGTCGATGATCTCGCGGCGCCGCGGGAACGCCCACTGCACCTCGGGCGCCACGAAGAGCGCGCGGCTCGGGCAGCGGAACACCTCGGGCCGGTCGCCCGCGTCGCCGGGGAGCGGGTAGGTGGCGGTGTAGACGCGCACCGCGTGGCCGCGCGCGACCAGCGCGTCATGCAGCCGGCCGAGCGTGACGGCGACGCCGCTCACCATCGGCCAGTACACCTCGGAGAAGAGTGCGATGCGCATCAGGCGACCGTAGCCTCCACCTCGAGCGGAGCCGTCCATCGGCCCCCCACCGCCAGCACGCGCTCCCCGGCGAGCGCGGGCACCACCACCAGGTTCGCCGCCACGGCCACCACGATACCCGCGAGGGTGTCCACCGCATAGTGGTTCTGCGTGTAGACCGTGGCAAGGGCGATCGCCACCGCGAGCGCCACGGTCGCCGGCCCGGCGAACCGGCGGACCAGCCCGGCCGGCGCGTGCATGCAGGCGATCCACGCCAGCGCGATGGCGCCGGCGGTGTGGCTGCTCGGGAACGCCGTGCCGAGCGAGTTCCCGGCCGCATGGGCCGACAATGTGAGACGCAGCCACCAGCCGTCCGTTAGCCCGGTGCGCGCGTGCGACGCGAGCGGCCCCTCAACGGGGAACCAGGCGTACACGATGAAGCAGAGTCCGTACGTGACCGCGAGCCGGAGCGCCAGCCCGCGGATCGCCCGCACGTCGCGCGTGGCGAGCACCGCCAGCGGCACGCCGACGAGCAGGAGGTAGTAGCTCGCGTAGGCGGCATGCATCCCCTCGCTGAGCCATCCCATCGGCATCGCCGGGGCCCACGCGAGGTTCCAGTGCCGCCCGAAGAGGAGCAGGTCCCAGTGGGCGGCCGTGGCGTCGTTGAGCGCGGTGTTGACGTGCGCGTGCCGCAGGCCGAGCTCCGCCCAGAAGGCGGCGAGCCAGAGTAGCGGGTAGACGTCGCAGAGGAAGGCGACGGGCGGGCGGAGGCGGCCCGCGCGGGCGCGGAGGGCGGGGAGCCAGAGCGCGGCGACGTGCGCGACGACCAGGGGGAGCGCCTCCGGCGCCGTCGGCAGCAGGGGCACCCACGCGGCCAGGAACGCCAGGTTCACCGCGCGCATCCAGCGGTCCACGGGCTGGCAGCCGTCGTCATCGCGCTCGGTCACGGCACCTCATCGTGCACAGGTCCGCGGCGAAACGTCCGGGGCGGCTGCCACGGCCGTGCTGCGGCCACGTCAAGGCGCGGTCACGCCTCGTCGCTGACGGGCTGGCCCGGGGTCCAGCCCGCGGCCCGCAGCCGCCCGAGCAGGGTCATCACGCCGGGGCGGTTGGCGTGGATGGCCAGCACCAGGAGGTCGCCGGCGGCGGCCCAGCGCAGCGCCTGCCGCGTGGCATCCAGTTCGTCGGCGGCGAAGCCGATGGCTGCTTCGGGGAGGCCGAGGGCGCGGAACTCCGCGGCCAGCAGCCCGGGCACCTCGCCGAGCGCGCGGCCGCGGCGATACTTCTCGAGCTCCTTGCAGAGCACGCGGTCGGGCCGGAGCGCCCAGGCGCTGCGGGCGAGGCCGCGGATCGCGTCGTCATCGCGGTCGCCCGCCTGCCCGAGCACCACGAGCCGGCGCGCCGCCGGGAGCGCGCGGGCGGCGCGCACGAGCGCGTCCATGCCGTGCGGGTTGTGCGCGAAATCCACCAGCACGCGCACACCGCCGAGCTCGAGCAGGTTCGCGCGGCCCGGGTTGTCCCGCTCGGCGGTGCCGAACTGCCGCAGCGCCTCCGCGATCGCCGCGAGGGGGAGGCCGAGCGCATGCGCGGCCGCCGTCGCCGCCGCCGCATTCGCGACGTTGTGCGAGGCCCCGCCGCCGAAGGTGATCGGGATGCGGTCGAGCCGCTCCACCACGGTGCGCCGCGTCCCGTCGCGGAGCACGAGGGCGCCGTCCTCCGCCACCACCGCGCCCGCGCCCGCGGAGCGCGGGTCGGAAAGCACGGGGTTCGCGGCGTCGAGCGAGAACCAGAGCACCTGGCCGCGGCGGCGGCGGCCGCGCGCGACGAGGTGCGGGTCGTCCGCGTTGAGGACGATGCGACCGCCGTCGCGCACGGCGCGCGTCACGACCCACTTCACGTCGGCGAGGCTCTCCAGGTCGGCGATGCCGAACTCGCCGAAATGGTCGGCCGCGATGTTGGTGATCACGGCGACGTCCGCGCGATCGACGGCGAGGCCGCGGCGCAGGATGCCGCCGCGCGCGGTCTCGAGCACGGCGAGCTCCACGCGCGCGTCGCGCAGCAGGAGCCGCGCGCCGCCCGGGCCGGCCCAGTCCCCCTCGTCCACCACCTCGGTGCCGACCACGATCGCGTCGGTGGAGGTGTGCCCGGTGACGCGGCCGGCCGCGCGCGCCATGGCGGCGAGGAGGCGCACGGTGGTCGTCTTGCCGTTGCTGCCGGTGACGAGCGCGGTGGGGATGTCGGCCAGCGCGTTCCACGGCGTCTCGCTAGGCGCGGGGAGCTCGCGCGCGGGCCAGGTCAGGCCGTACCGCCCCTCGCCGACGGTGACCTTCGCGTCGTCCGCCAGCAGGCGCAGGTCGAGCCGCCGCGCGGCGTCGGCGAGCACCAGCAAGCCGGGGTTCGCCTCGCGCGCCTCGGCGGCCCGGAGCGCCTCGAGCGCATCGGCGAGCGGCGGCGCTGGCGCCTCCGCGGTGGCACCGGGCGCGCCGTCGAACGCCCACTCGTTCACCTCGGTGGCGGTGTACAGGCGGTCGAGCGGCGCGGAGCACGCGAGCGAGAGCCCGCCGGCGAAGCGGCGCGACGCGAGCGCCGGCGCGGGCCAGCCGAGCGCGTCCATCGCCGCACGCACGCGCGCCTCCCAGGCGGCGGTGAGCGCATCCTGCGCCGCGGCGTCGGCGCCGGCGGTGTCGATGTCCAGGATCGCCCCGGGGACGGCGAGCAGCAGGCTCGGCCCCGTGAGGCGGCGTGAATCGGTGCGGAGCATGCGTCGGGTGAGGGGCCGGGCGAGGCGCGCGGCCGGGGTCAGTCGTCGCCCGAGGCGCCGTCGCGCGCGGCGAGGCGCACGCCGCGCGCATCGCGGATGAACTCGCCCTCGTCGAAGTCGGGCAGCGCCTGCGCGGCGGCCGGCGCGGGCGCGGCCGGGCGCGGGCGTGGCGCGGGGGCGGCGGCGACGCGGGGACGGAAGCCGATCACCTGCTTCCACGTGCGCGTCAGGTTGTCGGCGAAGAGCAGCACGAGGTCGCCGGGCTCGCCGAGCTCCAGCGCGGCGAGCGTCGCCGCCTCCTCGCTCGGGATCACGCGGATGCGGTCGGCGGGGACGCCGTGCGCGACGAGCCCGCGCTCGAGCAGCCGCGGCACCTCCTCCTCGCCCCGGCCGCGCGGGCGGTCGTCGCGCCGGCACAGGTAGAGGTCGAAGTGGCCCGCCGCGGTGGCCGCGAGCTCCTGGATGTCCTCGTCGCGCCGGTCGCCCGGCGCCGCGAGCACCACGATGCGGCGCCCCGCGACGTCCAGCTTCCCCACGAGGTCGCACATGGCGCCCACCGCGTGCGCGTTGTGGCCGTAGTCGACGATCACCTTGAACGGATGCTCGTCGAAGACGTTCATGCGGCCCGGCGCCTGGAAGAAGCTCGTCTGGAAGGTGCGCAGGCCGTGGCGGATCTCCTCGAGCTTCACGCCCATGCTGAACGCCATCGCCGCCGCGAACATCGCGTTCTGCACGTTGTGGAGCGCGCGCCCCTCGAGCGTGCAGGGGATCAGGTGCGTCCAGAGCAGCGGGATGTGCGCGCCCCGGTCGTACACGGTGATCATCGCGCCCTTGATCCCCTGCTCCAGCACCACGCCGCGCCCGCCGTGCGCGATGTGCTCGCGGACGAGCGGGTGCGCGGGGTTGGTCGTCACGTAGCAGATCGTGCGTGCGGGGGTGTGGTCGGCCATGCGGAGCACGAGCGGGTCGTCCGCGTTCAGCACGGCGGTGTCCTGCGCCGTCTCCACCACGATCCGCTTCACGCGCGCCAGCTGCTCGAGCGTCTCGATCCCCTTCTGGCCGAGGTGGTCGGAGCGGACGTTGAGCACCGCGCCGACGTCCACCTGCCGCATCCCCATCCCGGCGCGCAGCAGGCCGCCGCGCGCCGTCTCCAGCACCGCGCAGTCGACCGCCGGGTCCATCAGCACCATGCGCGCGGCCACGGGGCCCGTCATGTCCCCCTTCACCGTCAGCTGGCCGTTGATGTACACGCCGTCGGTGGTGGTGAGGCCGACGGTGCGCCCGGCGAGCTTGTGGATGTGCGCGAGCATGCGCGCCGTCGTCGTCTTGCCGTTCGTGCCCGTCACCGCCGCGATCGGGATGCGCGACGGCGTCCCCGGCGGGAAGAGCATCTCGAGCACCGGCCCCGCCACGTCGCGCGGCTTCCCCGCGCTCGGCGCGAGGTGCATCCGGAACCCCGGCGCCGCGTTCACCTCGCAGATGGCGCCGCCCACGTCGCGGTAGCTCTCCGTGATGTCGGGCGTGAGGAAGTCGACGCCGCCGACGTCGAGCCCGATGGCGCGGATGGCGCGCACCGCCATCTCGAGGTTGTCGGGGTGCGTGACGTCGGTGAGGTCGGTCGCGGTCCCGCCGGTCGACAGGTTGGCCGTGCTGCGCAGGAAGACCCGCTCGCCGCGCGCGGGCACGGTGTCGCGCGTGTAGCCACGGTCGGCGAGCAGCCGCTCGGCCTGCGCATCGAACTCGATGCGCGTGAGCACCGCCTCGTGGCCGACGCCGCGCCGCGGGTCGCGGTTGACCTCCTCCACCAGCTCCTGCACCGTCTGGATGCCGTCGCCCACCACGTGGCCCGGCTCCCGCTTCGACACCGCGATCACCCGGCCGTCCACCACGAGGATGCGGTGGTCGTCGCCGATCACGAACTTCTCCACGACCACGCTGCGGCTCACGGCCTGCGCCTGCCCGAACGCGGCGCGCACCTGCTCGGGCGTGGTGAGGTTGAGCGAGACGGCGCGACCGTGGTTGCCGTTGTACGGCTTGAGCACCACCGGCCAGCCGATGCGGCGCGCGGCCTCCACCGCGTCCTCCTCGCGCTGCACCAGCCGCTGCTCCGGCACGGGGAGGCCGAGGCGCGCGAGGATCTTGTTCGTCTCCTCCTTGTCGCTCGCGAGCTCGACGGCGATGTGCGGCGTGCGGCTCGTGATCGTCGCCTGGATGCGCTGCTGGTAGCGGCCGTGGCCGAACTGCACGAGGCTCGCCTCGTTGAGCCGGATCCACGGGATGCCGCGCTCCTCGGCCGCCTTCACGAGCGAGGCGGTGCTGGGGCCGAGCGCGCGGCGCTGCGCGAAGCGGATGAACGCCTCGCGCTCGCGCAGCCAGTCCCACCGCTCCGGCAGCGGCGCGTGCGCGCGCAGCTCGGCCGGCAGGAGCGACGCGAGGAGCTGGAGCCCGAGCTCCGCCGCCGCGAGGCCGACCTCCTCCTGCTCGTACTCGTAGACGACGTGATAGCGCCCGGGCTCGTCGACGCCGCGCGTCTTGCCGAACGAGACATCCTGCCCCACGAGGGTCTGCAGCTCGATCGCCACGTGCTCGAGCACGTGGCCGAGCCACGTCCCCTCGTCCTCGCGCATCCGCCGCAGCAGGCCGCCCGTGGTGCCGTAGGAGCAGGTATGCTCGGCGAGCCCCGGCAGGGCCGCGACGAGCGCCTCCGTGAACGCCGGGCCGAGCCGGCCCGTCGGCCAGCCCTCCAGCACGCCGAGGTCGAGGTCGAGCCGGATGACGGGGAAGAGCGCGTAGACGCTCGGCCCGACGTAGACGGACCGCTCGACGATCTTCATGCCGCCTCCGGGGCGGGGGAGGGCCGCGTCAGCGCGACGCGGCCTGCGGGGCCTGCGCCGCGCGCGTGTGCATGTCGTAGGTGGCGCCGTGCACGAGGATGTGCAGCCGCACGCCGATGAGGCAGACCGGCTCGCCCGGCTCCGCCTGGTCCATCGAGCTGAACTCCACGCCCGACGGGTCGACCACCGTGATGGCGCCGCTGCCCACCACGTCCACCGTGCCGTCCGGCCCGAGGAACGCCGCCGTGTCCTCGTCGAGGCCCAGTCCGATGGCGAACGGGTTGTAGGCGAGCGCCGTCAGCAGGCGGCCGAGGCGGTCCCGCTGGCGGAAGTGCTGGTCGATGATGGCGTGGTTGGTGAGCCCGAGCCCCGGCGCGAGCGTCACGCCGCCGGCATGCGGCGTCGCCCCCTCCTCGCCGAAGGCGATCATGTGCTCGCACAGGAACGCCGCCCCCGCCGAGGTCCCCGCCACGTGCATCCCCTCGGCGTTCCGGCGCCGCAGCAGCTTTGCGACCGGCGTCCCGCCGAGCGTGGTGGAGAGCTTGAGCTGGTTGCCGCCCGTGAGAAAGACGCCGTCCGCGCGCTCGAGCTTCTCGAGCACCTCCTCGCGCTCGCAGTCGGCGCGGCTGTCGAGGCGCATGACCTTCACCTGCTTCACGCCGAGCTCGCCGAAGACGCGCACGTACCGATCGCCCGTGTCGGCGAGGGAGCTCGCGGTCGGGATGATGGCGATCCGCGCGTCACGCCCGCCGCACAGCCGCGCGAAGCGCGCGAGGATGCGCGGGTTCCCGAGCTTCTCCTCCGCCCCGCCCACCGGCACGATCTGGCCGCGCGCGCCGTCGGCGCTCCGGGCCGGGCTCACGCCTCCGCCTCGAACGGCCCCGTCACCACCGCGCGACCCGCCCGCACCACCCATCGCCCGCCGAGCATCACGTCGTGCACTCCCCCTCCCTCGTCGAGGACCACCAGGTCCGCATCGCTTCCTGCCGCAATCTGCCCCTTTCCGGCGAGTCGCAACAGGGCGGCCGGCGTGCTGGTGAACGGTGGAAGGATGCGGTCGAGGCTGTGGCCGCGGTCGAGCAGGGAGCGGATCGTCGCCGGCAGCGTGGCGGAGGTGCCGACGCCGTAGCCGGCGACGCGCCCCTCGGCGTCGAAGCGGGGCAGGCAGCCGCCGCCATCGGAGCTGACCGTGAGCCGCGCGGCGGGCACGCCAGCCGCCCACGCGCGCTCGAGCGCGTCGGCGGCGGACCAGGCGTCCTCGTCGGGGCCGATGTCGAAGGCGGAGATGTCGATGGTGCAGCCGCGCGCCGCGAGGGCGAGCGCCTCCTCGAACAGCGCGCGGCGGCGGTTGACGTGCGTCGGCTGGAAGACGCGCGGCGGCAGCTCGCTCGTGTCGAGGGCGCGGCGCACCAGGTCGAGCCCGCGCGGGCCGTCGCCAAGGTGCAGGTGGAGGATCCCGGCCTTGCCGGTCATCAGGCCGCCGACGTGCGCGTCGGCCGCGACGCGGAGCAGCTCGTCGAGCGTGGGCTGGCTCGAGCGGTGGTCGCTGATCGCCACCTCGCCGACGCCGATGATGCGGTCGATGAGGGCGATGTCGCCGCGGACGGAGCCGGTGAGCGTCGTCGGCGGCAGGTGGTAGCCGCCGGTGTGGCACCAGGCGCCGAAGCCGAGCTCGGCGAGGCCGCGCGCGGCGGTGACGAGCTCGGCGGTGGTGCGCGTCACGTCGTCGGTGCCGAGCACGCCGACGGCGCTGGTGACGCCGGCGCGCGTGAGCTGCGTGAGCTGGAGCGGCGGCACCTTGCTCGCGAGCCCGGCCTCGCCGCCGCCGCCGGTGAGGTGCACGTGGCCGTCGATGAGCCCCGGGATGACGCGGCGGCCGCCGAGGTCGTGTTCCGCGTGCGCGACGCCAGCGGGGAGCGCGGGGAGCGCCGTGCCCACCTGCAGCACGCGCCCGCCGCCGATGAGCAGGTCGACGTGGCCGAGCGCGGCGGGGGCGTAGAGGCGGGCGTCGCGGAGGAGGAGGAGGCTCATGCGAGGCGGAACCGTCCGGTGGCGCCGGTGAGCCGCTGGCCCGCCTCGGCGAGGTGCGCCGCGGCGCCGGCGACCTCGCCCGTGGAGGTGTCGAGCTCCTCCGCGGCGGCCGCGATCTGGTGGGCGGCGGCCGCGGCCTCCTGCGTGCCCGTCGCCACCTCGCCCAGCCGCCGCGCGATGCCGTCGACGAGGCCGCGCAGCTCCGCCGCGGAGCCCGCGATCCCGTGGGCCCACACGCCGTCGGTGTCGGCCTGCTCGGCGACGCGCGCCAGCCCCTCGCCCGCCGCGAGCGCGGCGCGCCGCGCGGCCAGGCCCCCCGCGCCGAGCCGGAGGAGCCGCTCGCGCGCGGCGGCGACGCGGTCGATCACGGCGCGCACCGTGGTGCCGGTCTCGGCCGCGGCGTCCTGCGCCTGCGCCGCGAGCTTGCGCACCTCGTCCGCGACGACCTGGAAGCCCTTCCCCTCCTCGCCCGCGCGTGCCGCCTCGATGGCGGCGTTGAGCGCGAGCAGGTGCGTCCGCCGCGCGACGCTGCGCGTCGCGGCGACGAAGCGGTCGATGGCGTCGGAGAGCTCGGCGAGGGCTGCGGCATCGGCCGCGCCGAGCACCGCCTCCTGCTCGAACGCGGCGAGCGCCTCGGCGCTCTGGGCGAGGCCGTCGCGATGCTCGCGCGCGACGACGGCGAGCGCCGTGGTGCGGGTCGCGGCCTCGTCGGCGCCGCGGGCGAGCTGCTCGGCGATGGCGAGGATGCGGGCCGCGTCGTCCGCCGCCTCGCGCACGAGCCCGGCCTGCCGCTGGGCGCGCGCGGTGAGCTCGTGCGTGGTGCGCGCGACGTCGCGCGTGGTGGCGGTCATCTGCCGCGTCGCGGCGGCGATCTGCCCGGCCATCGCCGCGCTCTCGCCGGCCGCGCCCTGCAGTGCGCTGGTGAGCGCGCGGAGTGCGGCGACCATGTCGCCCACGGCCACGGCGACCTGCCCACCGACCGTGTCGCGCACGTCGGGCGGCGCGCCGGCCACGCCGAGATCGCCCTGCGCCACCCGCGCGGCGATCCGCTCCGCGTGGCCGAGCGGCTCGGCGAGCTCCTTGCGGTACCAGGCGAGCGCGCCCCACGCGAGCGCGGCCGCGAGCCCGCCCACGAGTGCGGCGCCCGCGACGCTGGCGAGCAGCGGCGAGGCGGCGGCGAGCATCCCCTGCGCGAGCCACGCCGTGGCCGCACCCGCCGCGGCGAACGTCAGCACGAGCCCGACGGCCGTCCGGCCGGGCGCGAAGCGGGCCGCCGGCAGTTCGTCGTCGGGCGTGGGGGTAAGTGACGTCAAGGCATGAAGTTATGGCTTCGCATCACGCGGCACAATAGATTCCGCGGATGCCCCCGGAATCGACCACGCCCGTCGCCTACGATCCGCAGGCGGTGGAGGCGAAGTGGGCCCAGCGCTGGGCCGACGCGCGCACCAACGAGGCCGACCTCGACGGCGCCTGCCGCCCCTTCTACAACCTGATGATGTTCCCGTACCCCTCGGCCGAGGGGCTGCACGTCGGGAACCTCTTCGCGTTCACCGGCGCCGACACGTATGGCCGCTTCAAGCGGCTGCAGGGCTTCGACGTCTTCGAGCCGATCGGCTTCGACGCGTTCGGCATCCACTCCGAGAACTACGCCATCAAGGTCGGCGTGCATCCGCGCGAGCTGATCCCGCGGAACATCGCCAACTTCCGCCGCCAGCTCATGCGCTTCGGCGGGATGTTCGACTGGCGCCACGTCGTCGACACCACCGACCCCGCGTACTACAGGTGGACGCAGTGGGTCTTCCTCCAGCTGTTCAAGGCCGGCAAGGCGTACAAGAAGCCGGCGAACGTGAACTGGTGCCCGTCGTGCAAGACGGTGCTCGCCAACGAGCAGGTGGAGCACGGCCTCTGCGAGCGGTGCGGCTCCGAGGTGGCGCAGCGCACGCTCGAGCAGTGGTTCTTCCGCATCACCGACTACGCCGAGCGGCTGCTCGCCAACCTCTCGGACCCGGCGAAGATGGACTGGTCGGCGTCGACGGTGATGGCGCAGCAGAACTGGCTCGGCCGCAGCGAGGGCGCGGAGGTGCGGTTCCCGCTGGCGGACGGGCGGGCGGACGCGATCACCGTCTACACGACGCGGCCCGACACGATCTTCGGCGCCACCTTCATGGTGCTCGCGCCGGAGCATCCGCTGGTCGACGCGCTCGTCACCGACGCGCAGCGCGCGGCCGTGGACGCGTACCGGCAGGCCGCCGCCGCCAGGGACCTCGTCGCGCGCCGCACCGTGGGCGACCGGGAGAAGACGGGGGTCTTCACCGGTGGCTACGCGACGAACCCCGCCACCGGCGCGCCGATCCCCGTCTGGATCGCCGAGTACGTGCTGATGGACTACGGCACCGGCGCCATCATGGCCGTGCCCGCGCACGACGAGCGCGACTTCGCGTTCGCCGCCGCGTTCGGCCTGCCCGTCACGCGCGTGATCGCGGCGCCGGGCACCGACGCCGGCACGCCGCTCGCCGAGGCGTACGTCGGCGACGGGGTGCTGGTGCACTCGGGCCGCTTCGACGGGCTCGGCGTGGAGGAGGGGAAGCGCGCGATCGTGGGATGGCTCGCCGAGCGGGGGGCGGCGACGCCCACGGAGCGCTGGCGCCTGCGCGACTGGTGCATCTCGCGCCAGCGGTACTGGGGCCCGCCGATCCCGATCGTCTACTGCGACGCGTGCGGCGCCGTCCCCGTCCCCGAGGCCGACCTCCCGGTCGAGCTGCCGAACATCCCGGACTTCCGGCCCGACGACTCCGGCGTCTCGCCGCTCGCGCGGCACGAGGAGTGGTACTTCACGCCGTGCCCCTCGTGCGGCGCGCGCGCGCGCCGCGAGACCGACGTGAGCGACACCTTCCTCGACTCGGCGTGGTACTTCCTGCGCTACCCGAGCACCGACGTGGCGGACCGGCCGTTCGACGCCGCGCGCACGGCGCGCTGGCTGCCGGTGGCGAGCTACATCGGCGGCAACGAGCACGCGGTGCTGCACCTGCTGTACTCGCGCTTCATCACGATGGTGCTGCACGACCTGGGGCACTGCGCGTTCGAGGAGCCGTTCCGCGTCTTCCGGGCGCACGGGCTGATCATCCGCGACGGCGCCAAGATGTCGAAGTCGCGCGGCAACGTGATCGTCCCCGACGAGTTCATCGCGCGCTGGGGCGCGGACACGTTCCGCATGTACCTGATGTTCCTCGGCCCGTTCCAGGAGGGGGGCGACTTCCGGAGCGACGGCCTCGCGGGGCCGCGGCGCTTCCTGGACAAGGTGTGGGCGCTGGTCGGCGACGCGGCGGCCGAGCCCGCGGGCGAGATCCGGCGCGAGGTGCTGGTGAAGCAGCACCAGACGCGGAAGAAGGTCGCCGAGGACCTCGAGGCGCTGCACTACAACACGGCGATCGCGGCGCTCATGGAGTTCGTCAACGTGCTCCGCGAGGCCAACTGCCACGACCGCGCGCTCGTGCGCGACCTGGTGATCATGGTGGCGCCGTTCGCGCCGCACCTCGCCGAGGAGTGCTGGGAGCGGCTCGGCGAGGCGGGCTCCGTGTTCGGCGCCCGCTGGCCCGCGCACGACCCGGCCGTGCTGAGCGCCGCCACCGTGGAGGTGGTGGTGCAGGTCGGCGGGAAGACGCGCTCGCGCGTGCAGGTGGCGCGTGACGCCGGCGAGGCCGAGGTGCTCGCGGCCGCGCTCGCCGACGAGCAGACGCGCCGCTTCGTGGGCGACGCCACGCCGCGCAAGGTCGTCCACGTGCCGAACCGGCTGCTCAACATCGTCGTGTGAGGCGGGCCGTCGCCTGGGGCGCCGCGATCGCGGCGCTCGCCGCCGCGGCGCCCGCGCCCGCGCAGGAGGCGGACGCCATCCTGCGCGACGTGCGCTTCGCCTCGGGCGAGCGGCTCGACAGCGTCCGGTTGCACTACCGGACGCTCGGCCGCCTGCGCCGCGACGGCACGGGGACGGCCACGAACGCCGTGCTCATCCTCCACGGCACCGGCGGCAGCCACCAGCAGTTCCTCGGCGCGGGCTTCGCGGGGGTGCTGTTCGGCCCCGGGCAGCCGCTCGACACCGCGCGCTTCTTCGTGGTGCTCCCCGACAACGTCGGCCACGGCGCCTCCAGCAAGCCGAGCGACGGGCTGCGCGCGCGCTTCCCGCGCTACGCCTACGGCGACATGGTGGCGCTGCAGGAGCGGCTGCTGCGCGAGGCACTCGGCGTCACGCGGCTCCGCCTCGTGCTCGGCACGTCGATGGGGTGCATGCACGCCTGGACGTGGCTGGTGACGCGGCCCGACGCGGTGGAGGCGGCGATGCCGCTCGCGTGCCAGCCTGCGCCGATCACGGGCCGGAACCGGATGGTGCGGCGCATGGCGATGGACGCCATCCTGCTCGACCCTGCGTACCGCGGCGGCGAGTACGCCGTGCAGCCGCCCGGGCTGCGCCACGCGCTCGACCTGCTGTTCCTGATGGGGAGCGCGCCGCTCGTGCAGCAGCGGCAGGCGCCCACGCGCGACCAGGCCGACAGCGCCATCCACGCGTGGCTCGGGGCGCGGCTCCGCACCAGCGACGCGAACGACTTCGTGTACCACTTCGACAGCTCGCGCGACTACGACCCGTGGCCCGCGCTGGAGCGCGTCCAGGCGCGCGTGACCTTCGTCAACTCGGCGGACGACTTCCTCAACCCGCCCGAGATCGGCACGGCGCGCGAGGGGTGTGCGCGGGTCCCGACCTGCCGCTTCGTGCTCCTTCCCGCCGGCCCCGAGACGCGGGGCCATGGCACCCACACGCTGGCCGCGCTCTGGCAGGACGAGCTGCGGCGCCTCCTCGCCACGCTGCCCTCGCGTTGACCTGACCGTTACCCCGCGGCGGCCGGTCGTGTGACATCCCGCAGTGACCTTCGCGCCGGTTTTCGGGGCTCGTGTGGCGACGCCGCGCGGCCCCGAACCGGGGTTCCTGTCCACTCCATCGCGAAGGTCTGGTCCATGCGCGCACGCGTCGTGGGTGCTCTTGCCGTGTCCTCCCTCCTCCTGTCGCCTCCGGCGGCCGTGGCGCAGCAGGCGCCCGGCGTCATCGTCGGCTCCGTGCGCGATGCCTCGGGCCGCGCGCTCGCGGGCGCGAGCCTGGAGGTCACCGGCACGGCGTACCGCGCCGTCTCCGACCGGCAGGGCGAGTTCCGGCTGGCCAACCTGCCGGCCGGCACCGTCCTCGTCCGCGCCCGGTACATCGGCTACCAGCCGGTGTCGGCGTCCGTCACCGTGGCGGCGGGGGCGACGGTGCCACTCGCGTTCGTGCTCAGGGAGAGCGTCAAGGAGCTCGCCGAGATCACCGCCGAGGGCCAGGTGCTCGGGCAGGCCCAGGCGCTCAACGTGCAGAAGACCGCCGACAACCTCGTGAACGTGGTGGACGCGGAGCTGGTCGGCCGCCTGCCGGACCAGAACGTCGCCGAGGCGCTCGCCCGCGTGCCGGGCGTGGCGATCACGCGCGACCAGGGCGAGGGGCGCTTCGTGCTGATCCGCGGCACGCCGGCGAACCTGACCGGCGTCTCCATCAACGGCGACCGCGTGGCGACGCCGGAGCAGAACCAGCGCCAGGTGCCGCTCGACGTCATCCCCGTCGGCCAGGTCGCGGCGCTGCAGGTGAGCAAGACGC
Source organism: Gemmatimonadales bacterium (assembly GCA_033764615.1). Taxonomy (GTDB): domain Bacteria; phylum Gemmatimonadota; class Gemmatimonadetes; order Gemmatimonadales; family GWC2-71-9; genus JANRIU01. Next base: position 25,375 of record JANRIU010000061.1, read on the forward strand.
TCACGCCCGACATGGACGCCGACGCCATCGGCGGGTCGGTCAACCTCGTCACGCGCACGGCGATCTCGTCGAAGTGGCAGTTCGACGCCGCGGCCGCGGGCGGGCGCAACGACCTGACGAGCGAGCCGATCTGGAACGTCACCGGCAACGCGGGGCGCCGCTTCGGCGCGAACGACAGGTTCGGCCTCATCGTCGGCGGCACCTACTACGAGACGGGCCGCGGCTCGCAGAACATCGAGCCGAACTGGTGCTTCCAGAACCCGGGCAGCTGCCGCGGCGTCGCGGCCGCCGACGAGCTCAATACCCTCGCCGAGCTCGACATCCGGGACTACCCGCAGGTGAACCGCTCGCGCTACGGCTTCAACGGCACCTTCGACGTCCGCTTCTCGCCCGAGAGCGAGGTCGAGTTCCGTGCCGCCTACAGCCGCTTCTCGGACGACGAGGTCCGGCAGCGCAACCGCGTCCGCTTCGACAACGGCACCTTCACGCCGACGGGGCCCGCGACGGGCACGGTCGCCGGCGGCCGTCTCGAGCGCCAGACGCGCCTGCGCCGGGTGAACCAGGACCTCCTCAACCTGCAGCTCGCCGGCCGGCACCCGCTCGCGGGCGGCCAGCTCGACTGGGCCGCGGGCTACTCGGAGGCGAAGGAGGACCGCCCGGGCGTCAGCACGATCACGTGGCGGCAGAACGGCATCGGGTTCGGCTACGACTTCAGCAACCCGGAGCTCCCGTCGTACACCGTCACCGCCGGCAGCGAGACCGACGCGTCGCTCTTCCCGTACAACTCGCTGGTGCGCGAGCAGCGCTTCGTCCGCGACGGCGCGTACAGCACGCGCGCCAACCTGACCATCCCGTTCCGCCTCGGCGACGGCGTCGGCGCGTTCAAGGTCGGCGTGCTCGGCCGCTTCCGGAACCGCGAGAGCATCCAGGTGAACCGCACGCTGGCGGGCTTCGCCTCCAACGGCGCGACGCTCGCCGGCGTGGCGACCCCGCTCCCGAACAACATCCCGCTCAACATCTTCTCCGTGGCGCCCCCGCGCGACATCGTGCTCGGCGGCGCGGCGCGCACCTACACCACGGGGCCCTTCGCCGATGCCGCGCGGATGCAGGAGCTGGTGGACAGCTACCTCAACCGCTTCGCCGTCAACGCGCAGGCCAGCCGCCTCTCGTCGGACGCGAACACCTGGACCGCGGGCGAGGACGTGTACGCGGCGTACGTGATGACGACGCTCGACTTCGGGAAGCTGCGGATCATCCCGGGCGTGCGCTACGAGGGGACGCGGGTCGCCACGCTCGGCAACCGCGTGACGGCCACCGCCTCGACGCCGACGACCGGCGCGGTGAACTTCGACAACTTCTTCCCGAGCCTCACGGCGCGCTACCAGCTGTCGGAGGGCACCAACCTGCGCTTCGCGGCCACCACGTCGCTCTTCCGCCCCAACTTCTACGACCTGGTGCCGTACATCAACATCCCGGCCGGCCAGCCGGGCGTGACGCTCGGCAACCCGGCGCTGCGGCCGGCCCGCGCGCAGAACCTCGACCTGCTCGCCGAGCACTACTTCACCAACGTCGGCGTCATCTCGGGCGGCTTCTTCTACAAGCGCATCGACGACTTCATCTTCCCCGCCACCGTTCCGCTCGCCGCGGGCAACACCGAGTTCGGCCCCGACGCGCGCTTCCTGACGACGCCGACCAACGGCGACCGCGCCGAGGTCTACGGCTTCGAGGCGGCGTGGCAGCAGTCGCTCTCGTTCCTGCCCGGCTTCCTCTCGGGCCTCGGCGTGAACGCGAACTACACGTACGCGCAGTCGTCGGCGACGATCCCGCTCCGCAACAACCTGCAGACGACGCTCCCCGGCCAGTTCCGGCACTCCGGCAACGTCGGCGTCTTCTTCGACCGCGGCCCGGTGTCGCTGCGCGTCGGCGGCAACTTCGTCGGCCGCTACCTGGACACGGTGGGGATCGACGCGCAGAACGACCGGTACTACGAGTCGCGCTTCCAGCTCGACGCGGCCGGCAGCCTGCGCCTCACCAGGCAGGTCACGATCTTCGGCGAGTTCCTGAACCTCACGAACCAGCCGCTGCGCTACACCTTCGGCGAGACGACGGCCCGGCTCAACCAGAACGAGTTCTATTCCTTCTGGGGCCTGGTGGGTGCGCGCGTGGGGCTCTGAGCGGCGCGCGTCACCTGCACGGGTCCCGTCCGCTCCGCCGGGCGGGACCCGTTGCGTCGGCGCCACGGCACGTCGTCCCCGGTGTCTCGAAACCCGACGGCGTGCCGTGCCGGTGGCGGGGGGCCGTACGGCGCGCTAATGTCGGCGACCCTCACCACCCTGGACGGGCGTGCCGACGGACCTGACGCTGCTGCAGATCTCGCTGCTGAGCCAGAGCGTCGAGGCACTCGTCGTCACCGTGCTCGTCGGCGCCCTGTACTGGCGGGTGCGACCGCGGCCGTTCTTCCGATGGTGGACGCTCGGGTGGGGGGCGTACGCGGTGTACGTGGTGGCCGGGGCGATCTCGATCGCGATCGGCCCGGCGCTGTCGCCGCTCAAGCTCGGCCTCCTCTTCCTCACCGCCTCCTCCGGCCTGCTCAACATCGGCGGCGTCTACGCCGGCCTCGCGGACCTGGACGGCACGCCGATCCGCCCGCCGCGCCTCTCCCTCGGCGCGGCGCTCGGCATCGCGGTGGTCGCCGGGCTGCTGCTCGTCCCGTGGTCCAACATGCTCGACCTGGGTCCGTCGGCGCGCGTCGCCGTGCGCACGCTGCCCCGCCAGGCGCTCGGGGTGGTCGTCTTCGCGCTCGCCGCGCGACTGCTGCTGCGGCAGCCCGAGGCCCGGCACGGCTGGGCGTTCCGGCTGCTCGGCGGGGCCTGCATCGGCTGGGCGCTCTCGCTGGGCGCGTACGCGTACAACAGCGTGGACGTGCTCAGCGGACGCACGCTCCCCGTCCACCTGCCCCAGCTGCTGCAGATGTCGCTCACCGTCTCCGACCTCGTGCTGCTCACCGGCACCGCCATCGGGCTCGTGCTGCTCGTGGTCGAGGAGCATGTCGCGGCGCGGCAGCGGCACGAGCGCACGTCCGAGGCGCTCCGCACCCTGGTGGACGCGTCGCCGACGGCGATCGTCGCCCTCGACGCGGCCGGGAGGGTGCAGCTCTGGAACCCCGCCGCGGAGCGGCTCTTCGCGCGGCCGGCCGCGTCGATGCTGGGCGAGCCGCTCCCGGCCGAGCTGCCGGGCACGGCGCCCGAGGTGCGCGCGGCGTGGCTGCGTGCGCTGGCGGGGGACGCGGTGCAGGTGCCGGCGTTCGCGGTGCACGCCGCCGACGGGCAGGAGCGGGCGGCGAGCCTCGTGGCGGCGCCGGTGCACGATGGCGCCGGCGCCGGGGGCGGGCTCATCGCCCTCTTCGCCGACACGACCGCGTTCCGCCGCCTCGAGGAGCAGTTCCGGCACGCGCAGAAGATGGAGGCGGTGGGCCGGCTCGCCGGCGGCATCGCGCATGACTTCAACAACCTCCTCACCGCGATCCTCGGCGCCGTGCACATGCTGCGCGAGGAGCTGCCGGCCGATGCGCGCGAGCAGGAGGAGGTGGCGCAGATCCGCCTCTCCGCCGAGCGCGCGGCGGACCTCACGACGCAGCTGCTCGCGTTCAGCCGTCGGCAGGCGCCGGCGGCGCAGGCGCTCGACGTGAACGCCGCGCTGCTCGGCCTGGAGCGGCTGCTGCGGCGGCTGCTCGGCCCGGAGGTCGCGCTGGAGATGGCGCTCGATCCCGGGGCGCCGGTCGTGCACATGGACCGCGGCCAGCTCGAGCAGGTGCTGACCAACCTCGCGGTCAATGCGCGCGACGCGATGCCGGGCGGGGGGCAGCTCGCCCTCGCGACCGGCACGGTGACCCTCGATGGCACGAGCCCCGGCGTCCTCGCCCCGCCCGCGGCCGGCCGCTACGTGCGCATCACCGTGCGCGACAGCGGCATCGGGATGTCGCGCGGGGTGCTGGCGCGGGTCTTCGAGCCGTTCTTCACCACCAAGCCGCTGGGCCGGGGCACGGGCCTCGGCCTGGCGACGGTGTACGGCATCGTCGAGCAGGCCGGCGGCCAGATCCACGTCGACTCCTCGCCGGGGCAGGGGTCCTGCTTCACGATCGACCTGCCGGCGTCGGACGCCGTGCCCGCGCCGGCGCCGGCCCTCGCCGAGCGCGTCGCGCCGGTGCGCGATGCCACGGGGACGGTGCTGCTCATCGAGGACGAGGCGGTGATCCGCGGCCTCGTGCGCAAGGCGCTTACGGCACGCGGCTACCGCGTGCTCGAGGCGCGCGGCGGCGTGGAGGCGGAGGAGCTGGCCCGCGTGGTCGAGGGGCCGATCGACCTGCTGATCGCCGATGTCGGATTGCCCGGCACCGGGGGGCACGAGATCGCCGAGCGGCTGCAGCGCGCGCGCCCGGCGCTGCAGGTGCTCTACATCTCCGGCTTCCCCGTCGACGAGCTCCGCGCCCGCGGCATCCCCGAGGATGCGGTGGTGCTGGCCAAGCCGTTCGCCCCGCGCGACCTCGTGGCGCGGGTGGGGGAGATGCTGGGGGGGTGAGGGCCGCGGGCCACGGGCTGGGGGCCGGGGGCCTGGAGCCACGAGGCGCCCCTGGTTCCCGGCCCCCGGCCCCCGGCCCCCAGCCCCGTGCGACCCTTTCGCCCCCTCGCGCATTCCTCCCACCGATGACCACACGGACGCTGGCGATGCAGCCGTATGCGGTCCCCGACGCGGAGCGGGTGCTGGCCCGGGCCCGGGTGGGGGATCCCTCCGCCCTGGAGGCGATCTACCGCGCCTTCGAGCGGCCCGTCTACAACCTCGCCCGCCGCCTCTGCCGCACCACCGAGGACGCGGAGGACGTGCTCCAGGAGACGTTCTTCGAGGTCTGCCGGTCGATCGCCCGGTACCGGGCCGACGGCTCCCTCTGGGGCTGGGTGCGGACGATCGCCGCCAGCAAGGCGCTCATGCGGCTCCGCGCCAACAAGTACCGTGACGCCGACGAGCTGTTCGAGGACGCCGCCCCCGCCCGCCGGGACGACGCGGGGCTCCGCATGGACCTGGAAGCCGCGCTCGAGCGGCTCAGCCCGACGGCGCGCGCGGTGGTCTGGCTGTACGACGTCGAGGGATACACGCACGACGAGATCGGCCGGATGATGGGGAAGACGCCGAGCTTCTCGAAGTCGCAGCTCGCGCGGTCGCACGAGAAGCTGCGGCGCTGGCTGGGAGAGGAGGAGCCCGCATGACGCACCTGACGATGGAGCAGCTGCTCGCCGTGCGCGAGCCGGACACGGCGCCGGGGAGCGCGGCCGCACGCGCGCACCTCGCGGCGTGCGACGAGTGCCGCGCGGAGCTCGCCCGCCTGGAGCAGCGCGTGGCGCGGCTCCGCGCGCTGCCGACGCTCGTCCCCGGGCGCGACCGCTGGCCGGCCGTGCGGGCGCAGGTGCAGGCGGAGCGGCGCTGGCACCGCGCGCGGTGGGCGGGGGCCGCCGTGGGCGCGCTCGCGGCGGCATGGATCGCGGCGGTGGTGCTGCGCCCGCCGGCGCCCGCACCGGTCGTGACGCCGGGCGACGAGATCGCCGCGGCGCGCGCCCGTTCCGCGGCGCTCGAGGCGACGCTGCAGGAGCTGCAGCCCGAGGTGCGCGTGCTCGACGGCCGCACGGCGCGCATCGCGGCGGAGCTCGAGGAGCGGATCGCCGGCGTCGATCGCACGCTCCAGGCGGTGGAACTGCAGCGGGTCGAGCCGCGCGACGCGCGCCTCGCCGAGCTGTGGCGCGAACGGGTGGGACTCATGGACGCGCTCGTCGACGTGCACGTCACGCGCGCGGGCCGGGTGGGGCTGTAGGCGGACGGGCGGACGATCAGGGGGGCAGGGGGACGTTCCGCCCGCCCGCCAGTCCGCCCCAACAACGAGGAGTGGTTCGGATGCGGATGCTGACGGTGGTGGTGGTCGGGGCCGTGATCGCGGGTGTGCCCGCGATGCTGGTGGCGCAGGAGAAGGAGAAGGAGCGCGACACGCGGCGCGAGCGGGTGCGCGTCGAGCGGCGGATGGAGCCGGGCGATGGCCACGCCGAGATGTTCATGTTCGGCGGGCCGGAGGGGCTGCCGCCCGGTGCCGTGCGCATCATGGGGAACTTCCGCCGCCAGCGTCTCGGCGTCGCCGTGAACCTCCGCGCGACCGCCGCCGACTCGATTGGCGCGTCGCTCGACGCGGTCACGCCCGGCAGCCCCGCTGCCAAGGCCGGGCTGCGCGGTGGTGACATCATCACGAAGCTCAATGGCGAGTCGCTCACGAGCGGGCGTACGCGCCGGGACGCCGAGGAGGACGAGTCGGTGCCGGGCCTGCGCCTGGTGGAGCGCGCCGCGCGCCTCAAGCCGGGCGACACGGTGAGCGTCGAGTACCGGCGTGGCAGCGAAACGCGCACCGCCACGGCGGTGCTCGAGCGTGGCGGCGACCGCGACGTCGACATCGTGATGCGCGATGGCGCCTGGCGGGACGACGAGGGCGCACGCGTCTTCACATTCGGCGGTCCCGGTGGGCCGAGCCCCGAGGCGCTCCGCAACCGCATCCGCCGCGAGATCCGCGGCCGCGTCATGCCCGGCGGGCCCGGTGCCTTCATGTTCGAGATGGAGGGGCCGCTCGCCGACCTGGAACTCGTGTCGCTGAATTCGGACCTCGGCAAGTACTTCGGCGCGACGGAGGGCGTGCTCGTCGTCAGCGCGCCGGCCGACAGCCCGCTTGGCCTCAAGGGCGGCGACGTGGTGGTGAGCGTCGATGGCCGGAAGCCGACGGGACCGAGCCACTTCATGCGCATCCTGCGCACGTACGACAAGGGTGAGAACGTGAAGCTCGAGATCCTCCGCGACCGCCGGAAGCAGACGGTCACGGGGAAGCTCGCCGCACTCGGCGGCGGGATGCGCGGCGACGGGGACGGGCTGGGGGAGTAGCGAAGCAAAGGCGGCATGACGGGCTGACGGGCGGCTGCGCGGGGCGCGGCCGCCCGTCGGCTTTCGCGGCTGGTGCGGCGTGGCGAGGCGGCGTACCAGCGCATGCCGGCAAGGTTGCTTCGGCCGCTTCGCGGCCGCGCACTGACAAATCAATCTCTTGCCGCGCGCGCACGCGGGGCGCTTCATCTGCCGACCGGCGTCGCCGAAAGGTGTGGTGGTGCTGCAATATCTGTTGTGGCTGGAAGCCCGCACTGCCACTATCTCGTCAGCCTAACGCTTTGTGATCGATGGCTTTGCCGCAGGCGTGATACTTGCGCGTGAGAAGAGGCAGATTCTCCAAATCCCACACCGAGGTTCCCAATGAAGCTCCGCCTCCTCTCCGCGACGGCTGCGCTCGCCGGCCTCATCGCCGCGCCGGCGTCGGCGCAGTTCACCATCGGCACGTCGAACGGCCAGAACTGCTTCCCGTTCGGTTGCCAGAGCGGCACGTCGACGCGCTACCAGCAGGTGTACCGCGCCGGCGCGTTCAGCGGCCCCGTGTCGATCACCAGTGTCGCGTTCCGCAACCCGTCGGCCGGCACGCTCAACGAGGGCACCTTCCAGATGTACCTGTCGACGACCACGCTCGGTCTCAATGTCGACGGCCCCGCCGGCATCAGCTCCGTGAGCTTCGATGCGAACCGCGGCGCGGACAACGTGCTCTTCGCGACCCTTGTGATCCCCAGCGGGAGCACCGCCACGCAGGTCTACTTCTCGGGCGCTGCGTTCTCGTACAACCCGGGCGCGGGGAACCTCCTCGTCGACATCGTCTCCAACATCACGACCGGCGGTAGCGCCTCCCTCGAAGCCATGAACGGCGGCTCCGCCGACTTCAGCCGAGTGCATGATTTCGGCACCGCGTTCGAGGAGTGGGGTCTCGTGACCGACTTCAATGGTCGGCCCAACACGGTCGTCCCCGAGCCCGGCACGGTGGTGCTGATGGGGAGCGGCCTCGTGGCGCTCGTCGCGGCAGCGCGGCGCAAGCGGTAGCTCGCGCGCGCAGTGTGGTGCAACCGGGCGGAGCCGATCGGCTCCGCCCGGTTTGTTTTTTTCTGCGGCCGTGCGGGCGAGTGCGCGGGGTACGAGCGCTCGCCGGCAAGGTTGCTTCGGCCGCTGCGCGACCTCGCAATGACGGCGATGGCGGTCATCGCGTTCGGGCGGGCACCGCGGCCTCGCGATGACGATCGAACCCCTACGGCTGCACCGTCGCCGCGGCACTCGTGTCGGCGACGGGCGCCGCGGCGGGCGGCTTCTTCTTCGGGCGCCAGAGCGGGCCGAGCAGCTGGCGGCCGCGCGGCAGCGGGGCCACGTCCGGCTCGTCCTTGAGGAACGTGAGCCCGCGCGCGATCACCGCCTGGATCCGGTCGGGGTCGTTCCCCATCGCCTCGCGGTTCTCCGGCGCGTACCAGAACCGCGCCTCCGACGAGTCGCTGATGATGAGCGACGGATACAGCTCGGAGAAGATCGTCACCACCTCGAGCCTGGTCGGCTCGCGCTTCGGGTCCAGCTTCGTCAGGCGCCACTCCATCCGCCGCGGCATCGCCGTCGTCGCATCGATGAAGATCACGCCCTCCCAATCGGGGCTCCCGATGCCGACGAGCGGCTCGAACCGCACCCGGATCAGCTTCCCCGCCGGCGCGTCCTCCGTGCCGTCATAGCTGAAGCAGTGGTTCCGGTCGAACTCGTCGCTCGCCAGCGAGCCGAGGTCGGGGATCGGCGCCGACCAGCCGCCGTTCCCCGTGCGCTTGAGGATGCCGCCGCGCCGGTACGCCGCCCCCTCCAGGCTGTCGGGGATCGACTGGTCGCTGATGAGCTGGCGGAGCCGCGAGGTGTAGCGCCACGTCGGCCGCTGTGCCGTCACCACCGCCGGGTACGCCTTCACCAGCGACGTGAAGCGCACCGACGCCTCGCGCACCTGCTCGAAGATGGAGCGGAGCCGCTCGTCCTGCGTGAGGAGGAATCCGCCCTGCTCGCAGGCGCTCTTGGTCACCAGCTCCGGCAGCACGAACGCGACCGGTTCGAGCGCGACGTCCACCGTGCGCACCTTCACCGCGGCATCGGCGGGCAGCGTGACCGGGATGTCGCGGAACTTGAAGCCGACCTGCCGCACCCGCAGGGTCAGCGGCCCTGACGGCACGTTGCGCAGGGTGTACCGCCCCGCCGCGTCGGTGAACGCCGACCGCTTCCCGTCGAGCGTCCGCACTTCGGCGAGGGCGATCGGCGCGCTGGTGGCCGACGAGGTGACCCGCCCGGTGACGGTCCAGTCCTGCTGGGCGGGGAGGGCGGCGGGGACGAGCAGCAGCGCGGCGAGGAGGAGCGAGCGGGGCATGGCTGGAAGCTAGGCGGCCCATGGGGCCAGCGGGCCGGAGGCCAGGGTCCACCTCGGACCGCACGGCTGCCTGCCCGCCTGCCCTCATGCCCTCACGCGAACCACGCCTCCGCCGCCCGCGCCCGCGCCGAGCGATCGGGATGCACCTGGCGCGCGAGCTCGGCGAACGTCGGCAGGTCGAGCGACTGGGCGCCGTCGCTCTTCGCCGTCTTCGGGTCGGGGTGCACCTCCACGATCAGGCCGCAGGCGCCCGCGGCGAGCGCGCCGAGCGAGAGCGCGGGCACGAGCGAGGCGACGCCGGCCGCGTGGCTCGGGTCGACGATCACCGGCAGGTGCGTCCGCTCGCGCACGAGCGCCACCGCGTTGAGGTCGAGCGTGTGGCGCGTCGCGCGCTCGAAGGTGCGGATGCCGCGCTCGCACAGCACGACGTTCGGGTTCCCGTCGGCGAGGATGTACTCCGCGGCGTGCAGCCACTCCTCCACCGTCGCCCCCGCGCCGCGCTTCAGCATCACCGGCTTCCCGCTCCGCCCCACGGCGCGCAGCAGCGCGAAGTTCTGCATGTTCCGCGCGCCGATCTGCAGCATGTCCGAGAACTTGGCGACGAGCGGCACCTCCTCCCAGCTCATCACCTCCGTCACGAACGGCAGCCCCGTGCGCTCGCGCGCCTCCTGCAGCAGCCGGAGCCCGTGCACGCCGAGCCCCTGGAAGTCGTACGGCGACGTGCGCGGCTTGAAGGCGCCGCCGCGCAGCATGTCGGCCCCCGCCTGCGCCACCGCCACCGCCGTGGTGATGATCTGCTCCTCGTCCTCCACCGAGCATGGCCCCGCGATGAGCACCGGCGGCTTCGCGCCGAACACCAGGCTGCCGACCTGCACGGTCGTGCCGTCCGGGTACTGCCGGCGGTCGAAGAGCGGCATGTCCGGCTTCTTCCGGTAGTGCGGCGGCACCGGCCGCGGCGTCGACCAGAGCACCGCGCCCTCCGTCCACGCCTCGTAGCTGCCGAGCACGATCAGGTTCGCCGCCAGCGCCTCGACGGTGTCGAGCGCCTCGACGAGCCGGTGGTCGGTGCGCGCGCCCTCGATGTCCACGTAGAAGCGGTACGTCCACGGCGACGACCGCTCGGGCCGCGACTGCAGCGCCGTGAGGTTCACGCCGCGCGCCGCGAACGCCTGGAGGCACGACGCCAGCGAGCCGGGGGTGTGGTCGACGGTGATGATGAGCGACGTCTTGTGGATCAGCGGGCCGCCGCCGTTCGCGGCGCGCGCCGAGGGAAGCTCGGCGTCGGCGCGCGCGAAGACGAGGAAGCGCGTCTGGTTGGTCGCGTCGTCCTCGATGCGCGTCGCGAGCGTCGCGAGGCCGTGGCGCTCCCCCGCAGGCACGCTCGCGATCGCGGCGACGGTGGGGTCGCCGAGGCGCGCGGCGAGCTCCGCGGAGCCCGCCGTGTCCCACTCGGTGATCAGCTCGGCACCGGGCAGGTGCTTCTCGAGCCAGTCGCGGCACTGGCCGAGTGCCACGGGATGCGACATCACCTTGCGGATGCCGGCGAGCGTGGCGCCGGGCACCGCGTGCAGCGCGAGCTGCACCGGGAGCAGCACCTCGTGCGTGAGGTGCAGCACGCCGTCCTCGAACGCCTCGTGCAGCAGGTCGTACGTCTGCGTCACCGAGCCGATGAGCGAGTTCTCGAGCGGCAGGATGCCGGCGTCGGCGTGCCCGTCGTGCACCGCGGCGACGACGGCGCGGAAGTCGTGGCAGAAGACCGGCTCGAGCTCCGGCCAGCGCCGCCGTGCCGCCATCTCGCTGAACGCGCCGTGGGTGCCCTGGATCGCGATGCGCATCGCTGCTCCTCGAAGTGGTGCCGCTCGTGGATCGGTGCGGGGCCGGCGCCGCCGGACCCCTGGAACACGAACGCCCCGCCGGTGGTGGCGGGGCGTCTCGTTCAGTGCGGGTGGGCTCGGCGACTACACGCTACCGGGCCCGTGGGAGACGCCCCGCGGGTCAGTAAAGAAGTAGCCGTACCACGCCTGTCGCTGCATTCAGGGAAGGTGCGCGGGGGGCGGGGGGTATGTCAAGGAGGGCGGACGAGCGGACGGGCGGTCGGGCGGACGCGACGGAGCTCCGCCCGTCAGGCGCGTCCGCTCGTCCGCTCGTCCGCCCGTCCGCCTACCTTCCGCGCCATGCCTCCCCGCCCGCCTCTCCCCCTCCTCGTCCTCGCCCTCGTCGCCGCGCCGGTCGCCGCGCAGCAGGTGGCGCCGGGGCGCGACTTCACCACGCTCGCCGACGGGCTGCCGTGGTACGAGCCGACGAACCCGCTGATGCAGGCGCGCTCCGGGCTCGCGTTCATCCCGTACGTCCCCGCGAAGCCCGGCCTGCAGGTCGCGATCTACACCGACTACGCCAGCGCCACCGAGCAGGTGCGCTTCACGGCGCAGAACCGGAACCTGCTCCTCGTCGACGGCGAGTTCCTGCGCCTCGGCGCGCGCCTGACCCGCGACCTCTCGCCGCGGGCGTTCCTGCTCGCGGACGTGTCGGTGGGCGGCGCGTACGGCGGCTTCCTCGACGGCTTCCTCACCTGGTACCACGACCTCTGGGGCTTCCCCACGCCCGACCGCCAGCGCTTCCAGGGCGGGCAGTTCGGCTTCCAGGTCGAGCCGTTCGGCGGCGGCCTCGTCGCCACGGCGCCGACCAGCGGTCTGCACCTGAACGACGTGCGCCTCGGCGCCGGCTGGCGCCTCGCGCGCGGCGTGCAGCTCGTCGGCTCCGTCACGCTGCCGACGTCCTCCGCGCCGACCGCCGCGGTCGCGGGCCCGGCCGCCGCGACGGCCGGCACCACGGCGCGCGTCTACTCGCGCGGCACCGTCTCCGTGAACGCGACGCTCACGGGCCGCACCGCGCTCACGCCCCGCCTGCTGCTCGAGGGCTCGCTCGGCGCGGGCTACACGCCGGCCACGGGCGCCCTCGCCGCCTACCAGGCGACGACGTTCGCGAGCGCGAGCGCGGGCGGCCGCTGGCGCTTCGCCGGCGCCTTTTCCGCCTTCACCACCTTCTGGTGGCACTCGGCGCCGTACCGCAACACCGCGCTCGCCCCGCTCGACGACACCGACCTCTCGATCGACGTCGGCTTCCTCGTGCGCCCGCGCCGCGGCCCCGAGTGGACGTTCGCCCTCACCGAGGACCTGAGCCCGAGCGGCCCCGCCATCGACGCCACGTTCCGGGTCGGCGCGCGCTTCTGAGCCGGCTCCTCGCCGACCTGCGCGAGGCGCTGGGCGGCTCCGACCAGGACTTCACCGACGGCCCCGTCGGCCGCGCGGTGCTGCTCCTGGCCGTGCCGATGGTGGTCGAGATGATGATGGAGTCGCTGTTCGCGGTCACCGACGCCTTCTTCGTCGCGAAGCTCGGCGCGGACGCCGTCGCCACGGTCGGCCTCTCGGAGTCGCTCCTCACCATCGTCTACACCGTCGCGATGGGGCTCTCGATCGCCGTCACGTCCACCGTGGCGCGCCACGTCGGCGCCGGCGACCGGGACGCCGCGGCACGCGCGGCGGTGCAGGGGATCGTGGCGGGCCTCGCCATCGCCATCGTGCTCTCGGCCCTCGGCATCGCGTACGCGCCGGAGCTGCTCCGGCTCATGGGCGCGAGCGAGGCGGTGATCCGAACGGGCACCGGCTTCACGCGCGTCCTCCTCGGCGGCGAGGCGACGGTGATCCTGCTGTTCCTCATCAACGCCGCCTTCCGCGGCGCCGGCGACGCCGCGGTGGCGATGCGGGTGCTCATCGTCTCGAACGTGCTGAACATCGTGCTCGACCCGCTGCTCATCTTCGGCATCGGGCCGTTCCCCGAGCTCGGCGTGACCGGCGCCGCCGTCGCGACGACGACGGGCCGCGGCGTCGGCGTGCTGCTGCAGCTGTGGGTGCTGCTCCGCGGCGCGGGGCGGCTCCGCGTCCGGCGCGCGCACCTCGTGCCCGACGGCGCGGTGCTCCGCGCCCTGCTCGCGCTGGCCGGGCCCGCCACGCTGCAGGTGTTCATCGGGACGGCGAGCTGGATCGGGCTCACGCGGGTGCTGGCACCGTTCGGGAGCGCGGCGCTGGCCGGCTACACGATCGGGATCCGCATCGTGATCTTCGCCATCCTCCCGGCCGTCGGCGTCGCCAACGCGGCGGCGACGATGGTCGGCCAGGCGCTCGGCGCGCGGAAGCCCGAACGCGCCGAGCAGGCCGCGTGGCTCGCCTGCCGGTACAACCTCGCGTTCCTCGGCGTGCTGGGGCTGGTGTTCGTGCTCGCGGCGCGGCCGCTCGTCGCGGTCTTCACGCGGGACGATGCGGTCGCGTCGGTGGCGGTCGACACGCTGCGCATCATCGCCGCCGGCTTCCCGTTCTACGCGTTCGGGATGGTGCTCACCGAGGCGTTCAACGGCGCCGGCGACACGCTGACGCCGACGCTCATCAACCTCGGCGTCTTCTGGCTGTTCGAGATCCCGTTCGCGTGGGTCCTCGCCGTGCGCACCCCGCTGGGGCCGCGCGGCGTCTTCCTCGCGATCACGCTGGCGTTCTCGACGCTCGCCGTGGTGAGCGCGCTGCTGTTCCGGCGGGGCGGGTGGAAGCGGGCCCCGGGGCCCGCCCACCCGTGATGCGGGACTACCGCTTGTACTCCGCGACCGACCGCATCGCCTTCGCGCACTCGGGCCACGCCGGGCTCTTCCCCGTCCGCGGGTCGGCCGGCAGCGGGTCGAGCTTCTCGCGCGGCATCCGCTCCGGGTCCTCGCTCGCGAGGTAGGCGAGCATCGCGACGAGCACGGCGTTCCCCCGCAGGTCGTCGAGCACCACCTTGTCGTACGTGTCGCGGTTCGTGTGCCATGTGGTCCACGGGTAGTCCCACGAGAGCGCGCCGAGCGAGAAGGCGGGCGCGCCGAGGCACTGGAAGCCTGCGTGGTCGCTGCCGCCGCCCGCCGGGCCGCTGGGCGGGCCGAAGCGGATGTACTGCGTCAGCTCCGCCGGCACCTCGCCGAGGTAGCGCTGCAACACCGGCGCGGCCTTCGGGAACGGCCCGGGGCCCATCCCGGCGATGCGCCCCGTCCCGTTGTCCTGGTTGAACAGCGCCTGCAGCCCCGCCACCACCTCCGGATGGTCCTCCGCGAACGCGCGTGAGCCGTTGAGCCCCTGCTCCTCGCCGTTCCAGTGCCCCACGAGGATCGTGCGCGTCGGGTTGGGCAGCACCGCCTTCAGGATCCGCATCGCCTCCATCATCGTGATGGTGCCGGTGCCGTTGTCCGTGGCACCCGACGCGGCCGTCCACGAGTCGAAGTGCGCCGAGAGCACCACGTACTCGTCGCGCTTCGCGCCGCCCGGCAGTTCGGCGATCGTGTTCCACACCGGCTGCTCGCCCGTGAGGCGCGACGTGGCGCGGATCCGCACACGCGGCTTCTCCCCGCGCTCGACGAGGCGGTACAGCAGGCCGTAGTCCTCGCACGACAGGTCCATCGTGGGGACCTTCTGGCGCGGCGTGCCGAAGATCTTGTTGATGCCGGGGTAGTTGCTGAACTGCATGCTGAAGGCGCCGCGCGCCCGGATGCCGTCGAGCTTCGCGTGGATGTCGACGGCGGCCACGAGCCGCTGCGCCCACGAGGCGCGCAGCGTGTCCTGCGCCGCCTTCATCGCCGCCTGCGAGGCGGGCGTCCCGAACTCGGCCCACTGCTGCGGCGAGCGGCACGAGAGCTGGGGCGCGCTCGTCAGCACGAACTTCCCCTTCGCCTGCGGCAGCCACGCCTGGAACTGCTCCGGCGTGCCCACCTCCGGCACCATGATCACCTCGGCCTCGACGTCCTTGCCGTTCGTGCCGGGGCTCCACGCGAGCGTCATCCCCTCCAGCGTCTTCACGCGCGGCGCCACCAGGTCGATGTGCGAGACGCCGCGCTCCCAGCCGAGCCAGGTGCCGTACCGCTCGGCGCGCGCGGTCACGCCCCAGCCGCGGTACTGCCGCTGCGCCCACTCGCTCGCCTGCACGCCGGCGGGGGAGCCGGTGAGGCGGCCGCCCACGCCGTCCATCAGCTCCTGCGAAAGCCGCGTGACCTGCGAGCGCTGCATCCCCTCGTCCCAGATGCGCTGGATCACCGGGTCGGCCGGCGCCGTCTTCCGCACCCACGCGGGGAGCGACTCGGCGGGGATCGGCAGCGCCTGCGGGACCGGCTTCCACGCCGGCTCCTGGCCGGGGCGCTGCGCATGCGCGCGCGGGGCGACGAGGGCGAGGGCGGCGAGCGCGAGGGCGGGACGGACGAAGCGGGACATGGCGACTCCGGGTCAGGTCCGGGTGACGAGGCCGTCGGCGAGTGACGTACGATACGCACGCCACGCGGGCCACAGCCCCGCGAGCGTACCGGCGGCGACGATGGCGGCGAGCGTGGCCAGCGTGCGGAGGTCGGGCGCCGCGACGGCGAGTGGCACGCCGAACGCGCGCTCCACCGCGCCGCCCGCCGCCGCCGCTCCGAGGTAGACGACGCCGAGTCCGGCCGCGCTGCCAAGCACCGACACGCAGCACGCCTCGAGCAGCAGCAGGGTGACGATGGTCGCGGGGCGCGCGCCCAGGGCGCGGAAGACGGCGAGCTCGCGGCGCCGGCCGTCCAGCGCGGTGAGGAGCGCGGCCAGCATGCCCAGCAGCGCGAGCAGCACCGCGGCGGCACCCAGCAGCTCGAGCGTCCGCTCGAAGACGCCGAGGTCGCGCCAGAACTGGGCGAGCACGAGGCCGGGGAGCGCCGCGGTGAGCGGCTCGGCGATGTCGCGCTCGAGCTCGGCCTTGAGGCGGAGCGCGTCGCGCCGCGCGCGGAGGCCGACGAGCAGCGCGCTCGCGGTGCCCGGCGCCACCGGTGCGCTGAGCCCGTCCTCATGCGCCTGGGCGAGGCCGTCGAGCGTGACGAGCACCGTGCGGTCGAGCGGCGTGCCCGTGGGCGCGAGTACGCCCGCCACGCGGAGCGGATGGCCCTCGTGCGCGGCGAGGTCGCTGTCGAGCAGGCCGTGGGCGAGCGTCAGCGTGTCGCCGACGCCGCGGCCGAGCGTGGCGGCGGCGGTGGCGCCGAGCACGGCGTCGCGCGGGCCGGCGAGGGTGTCGCCCGCTGTGAGGCGGAGCGTGCGGTCGCCGCGGTAGCGCCAGTGGCGCAGCAGCGCGGGCGTGGTGCCGAGGACGCGGAGGCCGCGCACGTTGTCGCCGAGGGCGACGGGCGCGGTCCACGCCACGGCGGGATGCGCGGCGATCCGCGCCTGGGCGGCGGGCGAGAGCGTCCCCTGCGGCTGGCCGATGCCGTACACGGTGCCGAGCACGAGCGCCTGCGGCGCGCCGCGCGCGCCGACGACGAGGTCGGTGCCGCTCAGCGCGCCATCGAACGCGGCGCGCGCGCCGCGGCGCACGAGGTCCACCCCCGCGAGCATCGCGACGCCGAGCGCCACGGAGCAGATGGTGAGCGCGGTCGGCACGCGGCGGCTGCCGAGCGAGCGGAGCGCGAGCGTGACGAGCGTCACGCGGCGGGGCGCGCGGCGAGCGCGAGGGTGGCGGTGAAGAGCGGCGCGAGCGCGCGGTCGTGGCTCACGAACACCACGGTGGCGCCGGCCGTGCCCGCGGCGGCGAAGAGCTGCGCGAGGAACGCCTCGCGCGCGTCGGCGTCGAGCGCGCTGGTCGGCTCGTCGCAGATGAGGAGCTCGGGCGCGCCGAGGAGCGCGCGCGCGGCGGCGACGCGCTGCTGCTGGCCGACCGAGAGCCGCGGCGCCGGCCGGTCGAGCACGTCGGCGATGCCGAGCGCCTCGGCGAGCGCGCGCGCGGCGGCCTCCGGGCTCGCGCCGCCGAGCCGCCGCCGGCGCGAGGCGTGCAGCGCGCACGGCAGCGTGATGTTCTCGAGCGCGGTGAGGTACGGCAGCAGGTTGAAGAGCTGGAAGACGTAGCCGACGTGCTCGGCCCGGAACGCGTCGCGCCCCGCGGGGCCCAGCGCGGCGAGGTCGCGCCCGAGGACGCGGAGCGTGCCCGCGGTGGGGACGAGCACGCCGGCGAGCAGGCCGAGCAGCGTCGTCTTCCCGCAGCCGCTCGGGCCCACCACGAAGAGCCGCTCGCCGCGCGCCACGGCGAGCGTGTCGAGCGAGAGGATGTCGCGGCCACCGGGGTAGGCGAAGCGGAGGCCCGCGGCCTCGATCGCCGCGTCGCTCAGCGCGCGGCCTTGCCGTACGGCAGCAGCCGCACCGCCTGCAGGTCGTAGCCGACGAGGCCGTAGGGCGAGTCGCTCTCCGTGATCCTGAGCGTCCCCTCGATCGTCACCGCCTGGAACAGGTCGAGGGCGACCGGCTTCCGGTCGGCCATCGTGACCATCACCATCTGGTTGGGCGGGGGCGGCGGCGTGTGGATGCACGCGCCGTAGTACGGCACCAGCAGGAACTCGTTCCCCTCGCGCAGCCCGTCGTCGAGCGGCACGATGAAGCCGGGGATGCGGACCACCTGGCCGTTGAGCTTGCGCAGCGTGTCGCTCGGCGTGCCCGTCGCGATGTCGAGCCCGGCGAGGAGGCGCCAGGTGAGGGTGGGCGGCTCGCCGTTGGCGAGCCGGGCGGACGGGCGGACAGGCGGGCTGGCGGACGGGGTGGTCGACGGCGGTGCCCACGCGTGCAGCCGGGCATGGGGTATCGACGTCAAGGCGAGGAGGAGCAGGACGCAGGCATCGCGCATCGACCGGTCCGCCCGTCCGCTCGACCGCCCGTCCGCCTTCATCCCACCGGCCCCTCGCCCTGCACCACCTGCTGCTCCCCCTGGAACAGGAAGCGGTCCATGTTCTCGAAGAGGAACTGCTTCGACTTGGGCTCGCGCAGGTTGAGGCCGTAGTGGTTGATCAGCTGCTGCTGCAGCCGCAGCCACTCGCCCCAGCAGGCGGAGCAGATCTCGCGGTAGGCGCGCGCGCCGAGGTCGTTCTGGAAGGGCTGGAACGCGAGCCGCTGCCCCTCGCTGGCGCAGCGGACGCACATCACGGTGCTCATGGCGCGAAACGTAGCCGCCGCGCCGGGGGCGGGGTAGGTTAGCGAAGCAGGGGGCGCGACACGATCTCGCCGCGCGCCACGGCGCGCGCGCCGCTCGCCGTGCCCAGGCCGCACGCGATGCCGAAGGTGATCGCCGTGCCCACCGAGACCAGCGGCAGCGCCGCCACGGGCCACGCGACGAGGAAGGCGCCGAGCCCCGCGATCCACGGCGCCAGCGGCGAGCGGATCGCATCGACGAAGCGCAGGCGCGTCCGCACGAACGTGCGCGACAGGTTGAAGCCGGCGAGCCCGGCGGCGACGGTGAGAGCGAAGGCGCCGAGCGCCGCGATGGTACCGAACATGCAGGCCCTCCAGGAACGGGTCCATGTTCCACTACGGAACAGGACGCCCCCCGGATTCACGAGGAGCGATGGCGAAGCATCCGACGGTGGTGGTGCCCAACATCGGTCCGATGGACCACGCCTGGGACCTGCTCGGCGAGTGGCACGCCGAGTTCGAGCCGGCGGAGGGGGACAAGGTCCTCAAGGCGACGATCGTCTTCGAGGACTGGGCGAGCGGGCGCGCCGACCTGGATCCCGGCGAGGCGCGCGACGCCGGCCTCCCCCTCACCATCGGCCTCGAGCGCACGAGCGACGTGCACCTCACCGAGGCCGGCGGGGGCGCGCTGCAGTGGGCGCTCTCGTCGCCGCACGTGGAGTGGACCGTGCAGGCGATCCTCTGGCCCGGCGCGCTCAACCTGTTCGTCTACGACGCGCAGGACGAGGAGCAGGAGCTCTTCCGCGCGCGCGCCCAGCGGTCGCGGGAGTACTACGCGCGGAAGTATCCGGGCGAGGTGTAGGGCGTCAGGGGGTCGAGGGTCGCGCGTCCCGACTCGCGACGCTCGATGTGCGACCGCTCCTACCACCGCACCACGCAGCTCCCCCACATGAACCCCGAGCCGAACGCGGTCAGCACCAGCAGCTGGCCGGGCTGCACGCGGCCGCTGCGGACGCACTCATCCAGCGCGATCGGGATGGTGCCGGCGGTGGTGTTGCCGTAGCGCATGATGTTGTTGTAGACCTGCCCCTCCGAGAGCCCCAGGCGGCGCGCCACCATCTCGGAGATGCGGAGGTTGGCCTGGTGGGGTATCAGCAGGTCGATCTCGGTGGGCTGGTGGCCGGCCTTCGCGAGGGCGGCGAGCGTCGACTCGGGCATGCGCGAGACGGCGTGCTTGAACACCTCCTGCCCCTCCATCTGCAGGAAGCCGCCGCCGGCGGCGAGGCGATCCTCGGGCATGCGCGGGTGGTACATCGCGCCCGGGATGTCGACCCAGAGCTTCTCGGCGTGCGCGCCCTCGCTGTGCAGGTCGAACGCGAGGAGGCCGCGGCCGGGCTCGTCGCTCGCGCCGAGGATGGCGGCACCCGCGCCGTCGGCGAAGATGACGGCGGTGTTGCGTCCGGCGGTGGAGACGTCCATGCCGGTCGACTGCAGCTCCTGGCCCACGACGAGGACGCGCCGGTACAGCCCGACGCGGATCCACGCGTCGGCCACCGAGAGCGCGTAGACGAAGCCGGCGCACTGCGCGCGGATGTCAAGCGCGGGGATCGTGTCGACGCCGAGCATGCGCTGCAGGAAGACGCCGTTGCCGGGGGCGAAGTGGTCGGGCGAGCTCGTGGCGTAGACGATGGCGTCGAGGTCGCCGGCGTCGAGCTTCGCCATCTCGAGCGCATGGCGCGTCGCCTGCAGGCCGAGGCCGGCGCCGGTCTCGCCGGGCACGCACCAGCGGCGCTCCTCGATGCCGGTGCGCTGGCGGATCCACTCGTCGCTGGTGTCCATCACCTGCGCGAGGTCATCGTTGGTGACGATACGGTCGGGCAGGGCGCGACCGGTGCCGAGGAACACGGACGAGGGCATGGGAGGGATGGATGAAAGGGCCGCAAAGCTGGGGGCAGGGGGGCGGGGGGGCAAGGGGGGCCAGCGGGACGGACGGGCGGTCGGGCGGTCAGGCGGACTGGGGGCGCGTCGTGCGGGCGGCCATCGTGCTGCTGGTGCTCCAGTCCGCCGGTCCGCCGGTCCGCCCGCCCGCCCCGCTGGCAGCGCAGCTGCCGGCGGCCGACCGCCCCATCGCCACCATCGTCTCCCCCGAGTGGAGCGACGAGGCCACGCGCGACCGCCAGCGCGAGGCGGCCACCGTGCTCGACCTCCTCGGCGTCCGCCCCGGCGTGCGCGTCGCCGACCTGGGCGCCGGGCTCGGCTACTACGCGGTGCGCGTCGCGCGCCGCGTCGGGAAGGAGACGCCGGTGTATGCGGAGGACATCCTGCCGGAGTACCTCGACCGGCTGCGGGCGCGCGTGCGGAAGGAGGGGCTCGCGCAGGTGCAGGTGATCGCGGGGACGCCGGACGACCCGCGGCTCCCCGCGGCGTCGCTGGACGTGGCGATCCTCTCGCATGTGTACCACGAGATCAGCGAGCCGTACCGCTTCCTGTGGAACCTGGCGCCGGCGTTCGCGGGGGGCGGGCGCCTCGCGATCCTCGACATGGACCGCCCGACGCAGTGGCACGGCACGCCGCCGGCGCGGCTGCGGTGCGAGCTGGCGGCGGTGGGGTATCGCGAGGTGTCGTTCCGGGACCTGGCACCGGCCGACGGCTACCTCGCGGTGTTCGAGGCGCCGGCGGAGCGGCCGGCGGCGGGAAGCATCAGGGGGTGCCGGGGCTGACCCCGGCACCCCCTGTCCGCGTCCGCATCCGTGCCCGTCGCCTACTCGTACCGCAGCGCGACGATCGGGTCGAGCTTCGCGGCCTTCTGCGCGGGCAGCAGGCCGAAGATGATGCCGACCGCGGCGCTGAAGCCGAACGACACCGCGACGGCCACCGGACTCACGAACGTGTTCCACTTCATGAAGCTCGAGACGGCGTAGCTCAGCCCCGTGCCGAGCAGGATGCCGACCGCGCCGCCGGTGATGCAGAGCACCATGCTCTCCACGAGGAACTGGAGCATGATGTTCACCTTCGTGGCGCCGAGCGCCTTGCGGATGCCGATCTCCTTGGTGCGCTCGGTGACCGACACCAGCATGATGTTCATGATGCCGATGCCGCCGACGATGAGCGACACGCCGGCGATCGACAGCAGGAGCGCGCCGAGGATCTTCGTCGCCGCCTCCTGCGTGGCGAGGATGTCCTTCGGGTTGCGGATGGAGAAGTCGTTCTCGCCGCCGGGGCGGATCTTGTGCTCGCGGCGGAGGATCCGCTCCATGTCCACCATCCCCTGCTCGACCGGGATGCCGTCGCGCACCTGGATGCCGATGGTGCGGAGGCGGTCGGTGCCCATGACGCGGTAGCGCGCGGTGTTGAGCGGGATGAGGATCTGCTCGTCGGGGTTCTGCCATCCCTGCGAGCCCTTCGGCTGGAAGACGCCGATCACCTCGAAGGGCACGCCGCGGATGGAGATCTGGGTGCCGATGAGCGCGGCGGGGTTGGCGCCGAGCTGCTCGGGCACCGAGGAGCCGAGCACGGCGTAGCGCTGGCGCGCGGCGTCCTCGCCGGCGGTGAACATGCGGCCGTGCGCCAGCGTGTAGTTGCGCACCTCGTCGAAGTTGGCCGTCGCGCCGAGGATGGAGACGTTCAGGTTCTTGTTGAGGTACTTCACCTGCGCGTTGGTCGACATCTCGGGGACGACGCCGGCGAGGAGCGTGCCGTCCTTCTGGAGGGCGGCGGCGTCGTCGACGGTGAGGGCGACGCGGTTGTCGCTGGCGACGCCCATGCGGAAGCTCTGGCCCGGGACGACGCTGAACACGTTGGCGCCGAGGGAGTTGATCTGCGCCTCGACGGCGCGCTGGGCGCCGGTGCCGAGCGCCACCATCGTGATGACGGCGGCGACGCCGATGATGATGCCGAGCGTGGTGAGCAGCGCGCGCAGCTTGTTGGCGCGGATGCTGGAGAACGCGACGCGGAACGTCTCGCCGAACTGCATGGTCAGCGCCCTCCCGTCGCGGGCCGGGCGCCGCCGCCCTGGCCGCCGGCGCCACCGCCCTGCTGGCGCATGCCGGCCGGCATGCCGCCGCCGGTCATCTGGCTGATGCGGTTCTTGAACTCCTGCTGGCTCTGCACGAGGCTCGCGCTCGGCAGCACCATGACCGAGTCGCCCTCGGCGAGGCCCGTGACCACCTCGGCGTAGTCGAGGTCGGTGAGGCCGGTGCGGATGTTGACCGCCTCGGGCGCGGGACCGCGCTTGGCGAAGACGATGTACGCGCCGCCGCCGACGGTGCTCCCCTGCGCCTTCTCGCGCCCGCCGCGGCCGCCCGCGCCACCGCGCCCGCCGCGGAGGTCGCCGTTCAGCGCGCGGAGCGCGTTGAGGATCTTCCGGTCGTCCTCCGACGGCCCCTCGCCCGAGCGGAACTTGGCGAAGATGGCGTTCACCTGCGCCTCCTTCACGCCCGGCGGCAGCTTCATCACGCGGCCGTCGCTCGTCGTCATCGTGGGGCCCGAGGGCGCGGCGCCACCCGGCGGCGTGGCACCGAGGGAGACGGAGCGCGTGCCGGCGGTGTCGCCGCCGGCGGTCGGGCCCTGCGGGGCGGGGGCGCCCCGCGCGAGCTGCTGCTCCACGCTCGCCATGTCGAGCCCGAGCACCTGCGCCGCCGAGGCGACGTCGCGCCGGGTGCGGAGCGCGGAGGTCGGCACGGCGAGCACGCCCTCGCGGCGGCCGACGGCGATCTCCACGTCGCAGTTCATCCCCGGCAGCAGCAGCCCGTCCGGGTTCGGGATGCGGATCCGCACCGGGTACATCGTCACGTTCTGGATCGTGGTGTCGTTCGGCTCGATCTTGAGGACCGTGCCGCGGAACGGCTTGTTCGGGTACGCGTCGACCGTCACGGTCGCCTCGAGGCCCGGCTTCACCTTGCCGATGTCGGTCTCGTCCACGTAGGTGATCGTCTGCACGAGCGAGAGGTCGGCCATGCGGAGCAGCACGGTGCCGCCGCCGACGTTCTGCGTGGCGGAGGCGATCATCTGCCCGCGCTCGACCGCCTTCTCGATGACGGTGCCGTTGCCGGAGGCACGGACGTCGGTGTCCTCCAGCGCGATCTTCGCGTTCTCCAGCGCCACGCGCGCGCTCACCACCGCGGCCTTCGCGTTGGCGAAGGTGAGCAGCGCCGACTCGTTCTCCTGCTGCGTGATCGTCTGGGCCTTGAGCAGCTCGTCGGAGCGCTTCTTCTGGCTCTCGGCGATGGAGAGCTGCGCCTGCGCGACCTCGAGCTGGGCGGTCGCCTGCTCGACGTTGTTGCGCGGCGTGCGCGGGTCGATGCGCAGGAGCAGCTGGCCGCGCTTCACCTGCTGGCCGCTCTCCACGCCGATCTCCAGCACCTCGCCGGACGCGCGCGACTTCACCTCGACGATCGTGTCGGGGACGATGCGGCCCGAGGCCTGCGCGGAGACGACGATGTCGCGGCGCTCGACGGCGACGGCCTGGTAGACGACCGGCGGCGCCTCCTTCTTGCACGCGGCGGCGACCGCCAGCAGGGCGGGCAGGGCGGCGAGCGGGCGGCGGATGCGGAACGGGGTCACCGGGCGGTCTCCTTCGGGGTCAGGAAATCGCGCTCGAGCCGGCCGTCCTTCAGGTGCACCTGGCGGCGGGCGTGCGCGGCGATGTCGGGCTCGTGCGTCACCAGCACGATCGTCTGGCCCTCGGTGTGCAGGGCCTCGAACAGCTTCAGGATCTCCTCGCTCGTCGCCGAGTCGAGGTTGCCCGTCGGCTCGTCGGCGAGGAGGATGCTCGGGTGGTTCACCAGCGCGCGCGCGATCGCCACGCGCTGCCGCTGGCCGCCCGAGAGCTCGTTGGGACGGTGGTCCTTGCGGTGCCCGAGGCCGACGCGCTCCAGCGCGTTCGCGGCGCGGTCGCGCCGCTCCTTCGACCCCGTGCCCGCGTACACGAGCGGCAGCTCCACGTTGTGCAGCGCCGACGCGCGCGGGAGCAGGTTGAACGTCTGGAAGACGAACCCGATCTCCTTGTTGCGGATGCGCGCGAGCGCGTCGTCGCTCAGCTCGGAGACGCGGTGCCCGTTGAGCCAGTACTCGCCCTTCGACGGCGTGTCGAGGCAGCCGATGATGTTCATCATCGTCGACTTGCCGGAGCCCGAGGGGCCCATGATGGCGACGAACTCGTTGCGCCGGATGACGAGGTCGACGCCGCGCAGCGCGCGCACCGTCTCCTCGCCCATCACGTACTCGCGCTGCAGGTCCTGCGTGACGATGACCGCATCGTCCGGCGTGCCGGGCGGGTACTGGCCGCCGCCCTTCGGGGCGACGGCGGGGGCGGCGACGGCAGGGGCGCTCACAGGGACCTCCCGAGCAGGGCCTCGAGCTGCGCCTTCGCGCGCAGGAAGTCGAAGCGGGCGTTGACCTCGTTCACTTCGGCGGTCGTGAGCGCCTCCTGGCTGGTCAGCACGTCCAGAATGGTGGAGGCACCCAGGCGGTACCGCTCCTGCTGCACGCGCAGGTCCTCGCGCGCGGCCTCGACGTTCGCGCCGGTGATCGCGACGCGCTCGCTCGCGGCCTCGGCCTGCGCGAGCTGCGCGGCGAGGTTCGCGCGCACCGCGCGCCGCGCGTCCGCCGCCTGCGCGGACGCCACGTCGGCCGCGGTGCGGTTGACCGCGATCTGCTGCTCGCGCTGGAACCGGTTGAACAGCGGCCACGTGAACTGGAGCGTGAACTGCCGCTGGTTGAAGAGCTGGTAGTCGTTCAGCCGGCTGTTCCCGTTCCACGAGGTGTTCCCCGTGAGCTGCAGCGTCGGCCAGTACTGCGAGCGCGACGCGGTGAGCTGCGCCTCGGCGGCGCGCACGTTCGCCTCGGCCGTCAGCACCTGCGGCGCCGACTCCACCGCGCCCGCCACGAAGCGCTCCAGCTCCTCGGGGCTCGGCACGCGGTAGTACGCCGAGTCGTCGGCGGCCTTCACCGGCGCGTCCGCGCCGACGAGCTGGCCGAGGATCGCCTCGGCGCCGGCGAGGTTGGCGGTGGCGACGGCGCGGTCGGAGCGCGCGGTGCCGAGCTGCACGGTGGCGCGGAGCGAGTCGGAGCGCGTCGCGGAGCCGGCGCGGAGCCGCGCCACGGCGGCGCGCACCTGCTCGTCCGCGCGCGAGACCGACGCCGCCCGCACGCGGAGCAGCTGCTCCGCCGCGAGCGCCGCGAAGAACTGGTTGGTCGTCTGGAGGCGCGCCTGGAAGCGCGCGTTGAGCAGCGACGCCTCGGACGCGCTCGCCTGCGCGCCGGCCGCGCGCGTGTTGGCGCCGCGCTGGAAGCCGGTGAACAGCAGCAGCGAGGCGTTGACGCCGACGTTCACCGAGGTGAGCGAGCTGCCCGCCACCACGGGCACGCCGGTGATCGGGTCGGGGCGCGCGTTCTCGGAGAAGAGGTTGCCGAGCGACGAGTTGGCGTTCACGTTCGGGAGCCACTGGCCGAACGCGGCGCGCTTCGCGGCGTCGGCGTTGAGCAGCGACGCCCGCGCCTGCGCGATCCCCGGCTGCACCTTCTCGGTGCGCGCGAGCGCCTCGGCGAGCGTGACGGTGGGCGCGGCGCCGCCGGCGTCTGGCGCCCACGCCGGCGCGGCGCGGAGCGTCGCCCCCTGCGCGTGGAGCGACGGGGCGGCGGCGAGCAGCAGGAGCGCGGCGATGCCGCGCCGTTCACCGCCCGTCACGCGCCACGCCCGTGGTGTCGCGCGCCACGGCGGCCGCGCGGGCGCGCGCGCGCTCCGCGTCGTCGCGCGCGAGGAGCGCCTCGTACTGCTTCAGCTGCACCGGCGAGAGCTGCACGCGGATCTCGGCGCGGATGCGCTGGCGCACCGCGGTCATCTTCGGGCGCACCTCGTCCCAGACGCGCTCCATCTCGGGGGCATGGCGGTCGAGCACGGCCTTCACCGAGTCGCGCTGGCCCGCGCTCAGGTCGAGCGCGCCGGTCAGGCGCTGCAGGTAGTAGTCGGGCCCGCGACCCGGCGCGACCGGCGCCTTGCGGCCGTCCGCCATCGCCATGCCGGCCGCCCCGGTCAGCACCCCCACGCCGAACGCCACGCCCAGCAGCGCCAGCGCCTTGCCCCGCGTCCCCTTCATCGCGCCTCCATGACGAACGCCGCCAGCAGCACGTCCCGTTCGGGCGCCGCCTCCGACGCATAGACGTGCGGCGGCGCCTGCGTGCCGGCCGCCACCTCCGCCGCCCGCGCCCGCGCGACCGACCAGCCGATCGCGAAGGCGAGCAACGCCGCCGCCGCGACGCCGGGCCGGAGCCAGCGCGCGAGGATGTCCCAGTCGGTCACCTGCTCCGCGGGGTCGAGCGCCAGGCGGACGCGCGCGGCGAACGCGGCGTCCCCGCCCAGCGGCATTTCGGCCTTCAGCAGCGACCCGATCAGCGGGTCCCGCTCGTCAGCGTGCATCGCGTCCCTCCTCGAGGAACGGGGCCAGCGCCGAGCGCACGGCGCGGCGGGCGTGGAACAGGTCGGCACGCACGGTGCCCTCCGCGACGCCGAGCACCGTCGCGATCTCCGCGTGCGGATACCCCTCGGCGTCGTACATCGTCAGCGCCACCCGCTGCCGCTCCGGCAGCGCCGCGAGCGCCCGCGCGAACGCCTCGCGCAGCAGCACCCGGTCGGTCTCGCGGTCCGGACCGAGGCCTGCCGTCGCCACGTCAGGCGCCAGCGGCTCGGCCTCCCGCACCCGGCGGCGGCGGCGCAGGTCCCGCGCCGCGTTCGCCACGATGCGCAGCAGCCACGGGCGGAACGGGCGGCCGACGTCGAAGTCCCGCATCGCGCGCCACGCCGACAGGAAGCCGTCCTGCGCCGCATCGTCCGCGTCCTCGCCGTTGAGCAGGATCGCCCGCGCCAGCCGGCGCGCCGTCGCCGCATGCCGCTCGACCAGCACGCCGAACGCGTCCCGGTCCCCCTCCGCGGCCCAGAGCGCCAACTCGGCGTCCGTCATGGGGGCACTACGCGGTCCGCCCGCCCCCTGTTGCGGCGCGCCCGGCCGCCCGGACCCCGGCACGCGGCGGATCACGCCGGGCCGCCGAGCCCGAGCGTCCGCTCCGCGGGCCGGAACGCCGCGAGCAGCGTGGCGATGTGGTCGTCCAGCGCCACGCCCAGCTCCTCCGCGCCCCGGTGCACGTCGTCGCGGTCCACCCCGCGGGCGAACGCCTTGTCCTTGAGCTTCTGCCGCACCGATGCCACCTCCAGGTCGGCCAGGGAGCGCGACGGCCGGACCAGCGCGCACGCCACGAGGAACCCCGACAGCTCGTCGACCGCGTACAGCACCTTCGCGAGCGGGGTCACGCGGGGTACTCCGGTATACGCGGCGTGCCCCAGGATCGCTTCGAGCCACGGCTCCGGGACGCCGAGCGACCGGAGGTGGCGCACCCCCTCCGCGGGATGCTCCCGGTCGGCGGCACGGTCGGCGTTCGGGTACCGCTCGTAGTCGAAGTCGTGCAGGAGACCGACGAGCCCCCACTCCTCGGGGTCGCCACCGTACCGGGGGGCATAGGTGCGCATCGCCAGCTCCACCGCCAGCATGTGGCGCCGGAGCGGTTCACTCGGCGTCCATTCCTGGACGAGGGCCAGCGCCTCGGCGCGATCCATCCGGGTTTTCACGGAGGGGCGAAGGTAATGGGGGGTGCGGGACAGGGCGATGGGGGGCCAGCGGGCCGGGGGCCGGGGGCCGGGGAGACGTCATCGCGAGGTCGCGAAGCGACCGAAGCGACCCTGGCGGCCGCCGCCGGTGGGCCGTCCCCCGCAGTGCCGGCAAGGTTGCTTCGCGCGCTCTGCGCGCTCGCAATGACGGCCCCCAGTCCCCGGCCCTCCGCCCCTGGCCCCAAAAAAAGAGGCCCGGCCACCCCGCACCGGACCTCCGTTCTGACCGCTCGTCCGCCCGTCCGCCCGTCCGCCCCCCTACGGCGTCTGCCCGATGAACCCGATCGTCCGCCCGTACCGGCGGTTGACGAGCGAGATCAGCGAGTCGGCGAAGATGCGGTGCGCGAGCGAACTCGGGTGCACGCCATCGAGCGAGAACCAGGTGCCGAACAGCAGGTTGCCACCGGTCTGGGGGCTCGGGAGCGCGGGGAACGGCAGCACCGCGCCGGCGATGGTGCGCCCCTGCTGCAGGATCGGGTTCGGGTCCATGAACGGCCAGGCGCGCGCCGTCGCCTCGCTCGACAGGTAGGCGTTGTACGCGGCGACGGTGGTCCGCAGGAAGCGGAACTCGGCGGGCGTCACCACCTGGGCGGTGTTGTTGCAGTCGAGCGTGACGGGGATGTTCCCCGCCGCCGCATTGACGAGCCCGATGCCGATCGGCCACGGCACGAGCACCGAGTCCGCGCGGGGCGGCAGGCAGTTCGTCACCGTGAGCGCGGGCGGCAGCGCGGGCGTGATGCCGGGGCAGCCGCCGTTGCGGAGGCAGTGGTAGAGCGTGCCGGTCGAGGCGTACGGGAGGCTCGAGATGTCGCCGACGCCGATGATCACCGCCTGGGCGCCGAGGATCTGGATCGTGTCGAGCACCGCCTTCGCCTGCGCCTGGAACGTGGCGACGGGGACGACGAGGGTCGAGTCGCCGGGCTGGGACGCCGCCGGGTTCGCCGTGTTGACGTTCGTCAGCGAGCCGAGGATCTCGTTGTTGCCGAGCCAGAGCGAGACGAGCGTCGGGTTCGCGGCGCGGAGCGCCTGCAGCTGCGTGCGCCCGCCCAGGATGAACTGGGTGAGCTGGTTGGCCGCGGAGGTCGGCGCGAAGTTGTTCGCGGCGTCCAGCATGCGCGCGCCCGGCACCGCGAGGTTGCTGAGGTACGGGAACGCGTTCGGGCTGCGGAGGCCGCACGTCGTCGCGGCGCCGCCGCCGACGCGCGCCTGCGTCACGTTGATCGTGAACGGCGGCGGGCAGCCGATGCCGGCGAGCGACGGGTAGTAGAACGGGATCCGCGCCGCGCGGGCGAAGAGCACGGGGTAGGCGCGCTGCTGCGTCGAGTCGTTGATGCCGCTCGACTGGAAGCCCGCGGTGATCGAGTTGCCGAGCGCGACGTAGCGCGTCAGCACGCCGGTGTTGGCCGTGAACTGCGGGTTCGTGATGCCGCTGGGCGCCACCTCGTCGGAGGCGCAGGCGGCCGCGAGCGCGAGCGCCGCGGGGGCGGCGAAGCGCGGGAACAGCGTCGGGAATCGCATGGTCGCCTCGATCAGTACGCGAACGCGAGCGTCGCGGCGAAGAGGTGCGTCTGGTAGCGGAAGAGGCCGTCGTTCTGCGCGGTCGTCGGGACGGGGAGGTTGCCGTCGCCGGCGCGGCCGATCCGGTCGGGCTGGCGCAGGTAGGTGTACCCGACGTCCAGCTTGACGCCCTTGCTCACCTGGTAGCCGACGCCCGCCGAGAAGAGCTGGCGCGACGCCTCGGGGAGTTCGGTGGTGACGTTCTGCGCCGGCACTGCCGCGTCGAGCCAGGCGTAGCCGAGGCGGAACGCGATGTCCTTCACGGCGGTGCACTCCACCGCGCCGCGCCACGCCCACGTGTTCGCGAAGCGCTGCTGCACCGTGAAGTCGGGGGTGAGCGCGTTCGCGAAGTCGTACCGCACGCTGTCCACCTTCGACCACCACGTGTACTGCGCATCGGCCAGCACGCGGACCGACTTCGTCGGCACGAGGGCGAGGCCGACCGTCACCTGGTCGGGGGTGCGGGCGCGGTAGGCGACGGCGCCGTCGGTGTAGGCGCCGGTGCCGATGAAGTTGGGGCCGAGGATCGCGTCCACCGACGCGCCGCGCGGGATCGCCGTCTGCGCGGGGTTGGTGGGGCTCGGGATGTTCGCGGGGACGACGAGGCCGGTGCGCACCGCCGTGAAGTCGGCGGTGCCGGTGATGTCGACCGACTGGCTCGACTGGTACCGCGCGCCGAGCGACGCCCACTTGACCGGCTCGAGGAGCAGGCCGACGGTGCCGCCGATGCCGACGCCGTTGCCGCCGATGTCCTGGTCCGCGAAGTCCGTGTTCGCCGCGACGCCCGCCTGCCCGAAGGTGATCGGGCCGCCGGGCGTCACGAGGGCGGGCACGCGCGCGAGGTCCAGCCGTTCGCGCAGTCGCGTCGAGAAGAAGCCGACGTTCGCCCCGACGCCGAGCGTGATCCCCTTCGCCAGCTGGTAGGCGATGGTGGGCGTCAGGTCGGTGCGGCGGAAGCCGGACTGGAACGCGACGAACCGCCCCGCCGCGTTGTCGGCCCACTCGACCGAGCTGCTGAACGGCAGGCTCACGCCGACGCCGAACGTCGCGCGGTCGGTCAGCCGCCGCGTGAGGTAGACGGTCGGGATGCCGTTCGCCGCGCCGCGGAGGTCGTCCGTGACGCCGGTCGACGGCCGCGTGAACGAGCCCCCGGGCGCCGTGCCGATCCCGCTCACCGAGAGCTGGTTCCCGGCGGCGCCGATCGCGGCGGGGTTGTAGACGATGGCGGAGCCGTCCGCGCACGGGGAGGCGACGCCGGCGCCGGCGCGCGCCTGCGCGCAGGCGGACTGCTCGGCGATCGCCGTCGCCTGCGCGAGGAGCGCGGACGGCACGAACGCGCCCGCGCCGAGAGCGAGGGCACAGCGGGAAACGAGTCGCACCATGCGGGCTCCCGAGGGAGGACGGTGACGGACGTCCGGATTGTCGTAGGACACAGGGGTGGGCAAAGGGACGCAGATGTTACGAGACGGGGAAGGGGAGGGCAAGGGGGGGCGGACGGGCGGAAGGGCGGACTGGCGGACGAGCGGACGAGCGGACAGGCGGACGCGATGGCGCGGGGCGTTCCGCCGTTGGCCTTCCAGGAGAGGCGGGACAGCCGGCATCACCGGTCCGCCCGTCCGCCCGTCCGCCCGTCCGCTCGTCCGCCCCTACTGGGTCGCCGCCGTCAGCGGCAGCCGCGTCACCAGCGCGCCGTCGACGCTGATCTCGAAGTGGTAGGCGCCGGCCTTCGGGAGCGGGATGTCGAACATCAGCACCGCGCCCGCCTCCACGTCGGTCACGCCGGCGGGTGGCTCGCCGATCTGCACCTGTCCCTCGCCGTGCAGGAGCTCCGTCCCCTGGTCGTCGACGAAGCGGATGCCGATCGTGTGCGCACCGATCTCGGTGCGCCGGCCCCGCACCCGCAGCACGAGGTGCGTGCGCGGGTGCACCGTCGGGAACTGCGCCACCCAGACGTGCCCGAAGATGCCGAGCACGCTCAGCTTGCCCTGCTGGTCGATGAGGGCGTAGTCGCTGAGGACCGCGAAGTCGAGCTGCAGGCTCAGCTGACGCGGATCGAGGTGATGAGGTCGTCCTTGCGGATCTGGTCGACCACGTCGAGGCCGTCGGTCACCTGGCCGAACACGGTGTGCTTGCGGTCGAGGTGCGGCTGCGGCCCGTGGCAGATGAAGAACTGGCTGCCGCCCGTGTCCTTGCCGGCGTGCGCCATCGAGAGCGTCCCGCGCACGTGCTGGTGCGTGTTGAGGTGCGTCTCGCACTTGATCGTCCAGCCCGGCCCGCCCGTGCCGACGCGCGGGTTCGCCGGATCCTTCGAGAGCGGATCGCCGCCCTGGATCATGAAGTCGGCGATGACGCGGTGGAAGCGCGTGCCATCGTAGAAGCCGCTGTTGGCGAGCTTCTCGAAGTTCGCCACCGTGTTCGGCGTCTCGGCGTCGAAGAGCTCGGCGGTCATGGTGCCACGGGCGGTGATGATGGTGGCGGTCTTCATGGTCGGGGGTCGAGGGTCGAGGGTCGTGCGTCAGGGAAGGGCTGCACGGAACGCCCGGAAGCTACACCTTCACGACCCGCGACCCTCACCCCACCTGCACCGACGGACAGATCTCCGCCAGCACGCACGCCCCGCACTGCGGCCGCCGGGCGATGCAGACCTGGCGGCCGTGGAAGATCAGCAGGTGCGAGACGAGCGCCCAGTCGGCCTGCGGCACCAGCGGCATCAGGTCGCGCTCGATCTTCTCCGCGTCGGTGTGGCGCGTCAGCTTGAGCAGCCGCGCCAGCCGGGTCACGTGCGTGTCGACGGTGATGCCGACGTTCAGGCAATACCAGTTGCCGAGCACGACGTTGGCCGTCTTCCGTCCGACGCCCGGCAGCACGCGCAGCGCCTCCATGTCGGCCGGCACCTCGCCGCGGTGGTCGGCGACGAGCGCCTGCGCCATCGCAATGAGGTTCCTCGCCTTGTTGCGGAAGAACCCGGTCGAGCGCACGAGCGCCTCGACGTCGTCCTGCCGCGCCGCCGCGAGCGCCGCCGCGTCCGGGTACCGCGCGAAGAGCGCCGGCGTCACCATGTTCACCCGCGCATCGGTGCACTGCGCCGACAGGATGGTGGCGCAGAGGAGCTCGAAGGCGTCGCGGTGCACGAGCGCGCAGTGCGCATCGGGGTAGGCGGCCTTCAGGCGCTCGAGCGCGCGGCCCGCGCGCTCGGCGCGGGCGGACAGGCGGGCTGGCGGACGGGCGGAAGCTGCCACGGCCTGCCGACGGTCCGCCCGTCCGCCCGACCGCCCGTCCGCCGCGTTAGCCACGCCGCCTGGCCACCGCCAGGAACCCCGCCACGTCGCGCGTGTTCAGCACGTCCTCCGGGCGGAGCCACCCCTTCCGCGCGATGCCGACGCCGTACGGCACGTTGGCGATGCCGGCGGTGTTGTGCGCGTCGGCGCCGATGGAGACGAGCGCGCCCGCGGCACGCGCCGCACGCACCATGCGCCAGTCGAGGTCGAGCCGGTGGGGGTCGGCGTTGATCTCGAGCGCGACGCCGGTCTCCGCGGCCTTCGCGATCACGGCGTCGAGGTCGATGGCGTACGGCTCGCGGCTCAGCAGCAGCCGCCCCGTCGGGTGCCCGAGGATCGTGAGCCGCGGGTGCTCCAGCGCGCGCAGCACGCGCGCCGTCATCTCCGCCTTCGGCAGGTTGAAGCGGCCGTGGATCGAGCCGATCACGAAGTCGAGCCGCGCCAGCACCTCGTCCGGGTAGTCGAGCGCGCCATCGACGAGGATGTCCGACTCGATCCCCTTCAGCACGCGGAAGCCGGGGCCGAGCCGCGCGTTCACCGCGTCCACCTCGTCGGCCTGCCGCTGCAGGTCGTCGATGGAGAGGCCGCCCGCGTACGCCGCGGTGCGCGAGTGGTCGGTGAGGCCGAGGTACTCGTACCCCGCCGCCTGCGCCGCGCGCGCCATCTCCTCCACCGTGTTCGCGCCGTCGGAGAAGGTGGAGTGGCAGTGGAGGAAGCCGCGGATGTCGCCCCGCTCCAGCAGGCGCGGGAGCGCGCCCGCGGCGGCGGCGGCGACCTCGTCCTGCCCCTCGCGCAGCTCGGGGGCGATGCACGGCAGGCCGAGTGCCGCGTAGAAGGCGGTCTCGTCGGGCGTCGGCACGAACACCGAGCCGCGCCAGAGCGCCGCGCCGGTCAGGGCGAGCCCGCGCGAGGCGGCGTGCGCCGCGAGCTGCTCCAGGTGCCGCGCGCAGCCCGTCGCCTGCGCGAGCACCGCGCCCGCGTTCACCGGCGTCGTGACGATCACCTGCGCGCGGTCGCCCGCGGCGGTGCGGAGCGTCACCGAGCGCTCGTCGCGCCCCGCGAACTCGGAGACGCCGGGCAGCTGCGCGAGCCGCTCGAACAGCTCGGACGGCGCCACGTCCGCCACCACCACGAGCGACACCTCCTGCACCACCTCCAGCCGCCGCCGCACCTCGCCGGCCACGTGCACGGCGAGCACGCCCGGCAGCGTCGCGAGCGCCGCGGCGAGCATCTCCGCCTCCTCCGCGGCATGGTGGAAGAGGCGGAACGCGCTCGCCTTCCGGCGGAAGGCGATCCCCTTCAGGATGTTCTCGGCGGTCTTCTGGCCGAAGCGGGGGAGGGCGGCGAGGCGGCCGTCCTGCGCCGCGGCCTCCAGCTCGGGGATCGAGTCGATGCCGAGCGTCTCGTGGATCTGGCGGATCTTGGCGACGCCGAGGCCGGAGATGTCGAGCATCTCGACGAGGCCGGGCGGCACCTGGCCGCGCAGCTCCTCCAGCAGCGACGAGCGGCCGGTGCGGACGAGCTCGGTGATGACCTGCAGCGTGGCGGGGCCGATGCCGCGGGTCCCCGCGAGCTGGCCGTCGGCGAGGGCGGCGTCGAGGTCGACGGCGAGCCCCTCGATGGTGCGGGCGGCGGTGCGCACCGCGCGGACGCGGAACGGGTTGTCGCCCTTGAGCTCCATGAAGCTCGCGACCTGCTCGAGGACGCTCGCGACCGCCTTCTTGTCCATCATCGCCATGCCGTCTCCCGCGGCCCTCAGGCGACCGTCGCGCCGGCGAGGAGGTGCGCCCGCCAGCCGAACTCGAGCAGCTCCTCCTCGCCCACGATGGACGAGAGGCCCGCCTCCGCACCCCCCGGCAGCACCGGCTCGAACAGCTCGGCGCCGCGCGCGAGCGCCGCCGGCCGCGCGCCCGCGGCCTCCGCGAGGCTGAACCCCGCGCGCCCCGGCCGCACGCCGAACACGCCCAGCACGCTGAGCGCGCCGTCCGGCCGATGGCTGAGGAAGCAGCCGTCGAGCGGCTCGTGCGGCGCCTCCGGCACCACCTGCGACCAGACCTGCCGCTCGGGCACCTCAATGTAGTACGCGCTCGGCGCGTGCCCCTCGCCGCCGTGCGGCAGCGCGCCGCCGAGCACGCGCCCCAGCATGTCGGGCGAGAGGCGGAACGTCGGCCGCCCCTCCGCCCAGTAGAGGTAGGCGTGGTGGACGAGCGCCACGAGCCCGTCCACGGCGTCGCCGACGCCGCCGGCGGGTCGGAGCTCGTGCAGCAGCTGGACCACGGGGCGCAGCATCAGGAACCGGTCGCGGTCGGCGGCATCGGCCGCCGCGCGCTCGAGCGCCTGCGTGATGCCGGGGAAGCGCTCCGGCGCGAGCTCGCGGAAGACCAGGTCCCACGGAGTGAGGCGGTTCGTCATGCGTGCCGGGGCAGGAAGGGATCGAGCGCGGCCCGGACGGCGTCCGGCGCCTCGACGTACGGTACATGCCCGCAGGCGGGGATCGCCACGAGCGGGGCGCCAAGCAGCCCGGCGACGGCGCGGGCGCTCTCCAGCGGGATCGGGTCGTCCTCGCCATGCACGACGCGCGCGGCGACCGGGTGCCGCGCGGCCGCCTCCGCGAGCGCGGGGCGGAGGTCGAAGTCGCCGAGCCCCTCCCACACCGCCTTCTGCACGCGCTCCACCACGCGGAACGGCACGAGGTCGCGCGCGCGCGCGGGGTCGTGGAAGTAGCCGGCCACCGCGAGCTCGAACAGCCGCTGCTGGTACGCCGCGAGGTCGCGCTCGCGGAGCCCGCTCGCGCGGAGCTCCGCGCGCGCCGCCTGCAGCGCCGGCGCGAGCGAGCGCTCGGCGAAGCGCGCCTCGAACGCGTCGCGCGCCGTGCGCCAGGCGGGCGCGGGTGCCAGCAGCGCGAGGCGCGCCACGCGGGCGGGATGCGCGAGCCAGTACAGCAGCGCGAGCAGCCCGCCCCACGAGTAGCCGAGCAGCGCGAGCTGCTCGAGCCCCCACGCCTCGCGCAGCGCCTCCAGGTCGGCGACCTGCTCGGCCCAGCCGGCCGCGACGTCGCGGCCCACCGCCGAGCGGCCGCCGCCACGCTGGTCGTAGTACACCAGTGTCCGGCCCTCGGCGAGCACGTCGAGGCCGGGGCGCAGGTAGTCGTGCGAGGCGCCGGGGCCGCCGTGCAGCACGACCACCGGCGGCCCCTCGCCGACGCGCCGCTCGAACAGCGTCACGCCCCGCACGTGGCGCTCCGCGTCCGCCACGCGCGGCTCACCCATGCGAGCGCCGCAGCTCCTCCACGCTCGCGGCGTGGATCGCGACGACGTCGTCGAGGTCGCGCGCGTAGCCGCCGGCGAGCGTGAGCACGACCGGCAGCCCGCGGCGCCGGCACGCGGCGAACACCGCGCGGTCGCGCGCGCGCAGCCCCGCCTGCGACAGCGCGAGGCGGCCCAGCCGGTCGTCCACGTACGGGTCGGCGCCGGCGAGGAAGAAGACGAGCGCGGGCGCGGCGCGGTCGAGCACCGCGTCGAGGTGGCGGTCGAGCGCGGCGAGGTACGCGGCGTCGCCCGTGCCGTCGGGGAGCTCCACGTCCAGGTCGCTCCGCTCGCGCACGAACGGGTAGTTCCCCGCGCCGTGCATCGAGAACGTGAACGTGTCGGCGTCGTCGGCGAAGAGGCGCGCGGTGCCGTTCCCCTGGTGCACGTCGAGGTCGACCACCGCCACGCGGCCGAGCCGCCCCTCGCGGCGGAGGACGCGCACGGCGAGCGCCACGTCGTTGAAGCAGCAGAAGCCCTCGCCTCGGTCGGCGAAGGCGTGGTGCGTGCCGCCGGCGAGGTTGATGCCGGCGCCGGTCGCGAGCGCGTCGCGCGCGGCCTCGACGGTGCCCTGCGCGGTGCGGCGCGAGCGCTCGAGCAGCTCGGGCGACCAGGGGAAGCCGAGCCGGCGCTGCGCGGCGGCCGGCAGCGTGCCGCCGAACATGTCGCCGATGTAGGCGTCGGTGTGGACGAGGCGGAGGTCGTCGGCCGCGGCGGCGGGGGGCTCCAGCAGGTCGGCGGGGGCGATCAGCCCGCGCGCGAGGATGCCGTCGCGGATGCGCGGGTACTTCCCGGCGGGGAAGCGGTGGCCCTCGGGGAGCGGGATCGTGAAGCGCGCGGACGTCCAGGCCCGCACGTCAGAGCAGCACCGCCAGCGCATCCGCGACCACCTTCACCGCCGCCTGCTCGTCGGGGGTGAACGGGTCGGGCACGTCGGAGTCGACGTCGATCTGGCCGAGGATCAGGTCGCCGCGGCGGATGAGCACCACGAGCTCCGACTTCGTCCAGATGTTGCACGCGATGTAGTTGCCGATGGCGCGCACGTCGGGGACGTTCTGGTC
This sequence comes from Gemmatimonadales bacterium, assembly GCA_033764615.1. Taxonomy (GTDB): domain Bacteria; phylum Gemmatimonadota; class Gemmatimonadetes; order Gemmatimonadales; family GWC2-71-9; genus JANRIU01. The sequence continues at coordinate 62,534 of JANRIU010000061.1, forward strand.
GGTCTTCGTCGCCACCGCGGTGCCGCAGACGCCCTTGCCGACGGGGATGCGCGTGTGGTCGGTGTCGCGGCCGCTGTACGCCTCGAGCACGAGCTCGTCGCCGTGCAGCATGTACATGTAGACGGAGGTGTACGGCGCGCCGCTCTCGCGCATCCGCTCGGCGGCGAGCTCGAGCAGGGCCTGGCGGCCGACGTCGCGGCAGAAGGCGCCGCGCAGCGCGGCGACGAGCCGCTCGGTGTCGATGACGGACGGCATCAGCGCCCCCGCGGCGCGCCGAGCGTCGCCTTGAGCGTCACGGGCTTCCCCTCGCGGAGCACCACCACCTCCACCTCGGCGCCGGCGTCGAGCCCGCGCAGCACGTCGGTCATCGCCTGCAGGTCGGCGATCTCGAGGCCGGCGACCTTCACCAGCACGTCGCCCGCCCGCATCCCCGCCGCGTCGGCGGGGCCGCCGGGCCGCACGCCCGAGAGCGTCACGCCGGGGCCGCCGGCCGCCATGTCGGGCACGGTGCCGAGCGACGCGCCCTTCGCGCCCGTCGCGGCGACGGGGCGCGGCGCGGGCGGCGGGATGTCCACGAAGGTCAGCGGCGCCGCCCGGTTCGCGAGCGCGAGCACCACGTCCGCGGTGTAGGCGGTCACGCGCGCGAGGCCGTCGGCGTTGATCTTCTGCCAGTCGTCCGTGGCGCGGTGGTAGTCCTCGTGCAGGTCGGTGAAGACGTGCAGCACCGGCTTCCTCGCCGCGTAGAAGCTGCTGTGGTCGCTCGGGCCGAAGCCGTCGCCCTGCGCCTTGAGGTCGAACTTGTAGGTGGCGTTCAGCGAGTCGAGCAGCGGCCGGAACTCGCGCGCCGTCTCCACGCCGTAGACGATCAGCCGCTCGTTCTTGAGCCGGCCGATCATGTCCATGTTGACCATCGCCGTCGTCGAGTCCCAAGGCCACGCCGAATGCTTCACGTACCACGACGAGCCGAGCACGCCGAGCTCCTCGCCGCTGAACGCGATGAAGACGACGGTGCGCTTCGGCTTCGCCTTGCGGAGGCGCTCGGCGATGGCGATCAGCGCGGAGGTGCCGGAGGCGTTGTCGTCGGCGCCGTTGTGCGGGCGGCCGGTCGAGTCGGGGTCGAGCGCGCCGAACGGGCCGGGGCCGAGGTGGTCGTAGTGCGCGCCGACGATCACGGCCTCGCCGCGCAGCCGCTTGTCGCTGCCGGGCAGCACGCCGATGACGTTCCGCCCCTGCACGCCGGCGAGCGGCGTCCCCTTCACCGCGGGCGCATCGGGGTTCACCGTGAACGGCTGGAACCAGCCCTCCTTCGGCGCGCGGAGCCCGGCCTGGCGGAAGCGGCGCGCGAGGAACTCGGCGGCCGAGTCGGCGCCGGCGGAGCCGGTGAGGCGGCCGCCCCACGCATCGCTCGCGAGGGTCTTCAGGTCGTCGAGCTGGGCGGAGGACTGGGCGCGGAGCGGCGCGGCGAGGCCGGCGGCGGCGACGAGCGCCAGCGCCAGCGGGGTGCGGCATGTCATGGCCCCAAGTCTAGCCTATCCTTTCGGGCCGCATGCCCCCCGAGAAGCCCCCCGGCGCGCCCGCCGACACGCCCACCGGCGCGCCGCCGCCGCCGCTGCGCGAGCTCGCGTTCATCCCGCTCGCCGTCGCGCTCAACGTGGCGATGGGCGTGCTCGCGAGCCAGCTCGGCCTCCCCGTCTTCCTCGACACGCTCGGCACGCTCCTCGGCGCGGCGCTCCTCGGCGCGCGCGTCGGCATGGCGGCGGGGCTCGTGAGCCAGCTCATCACCGCTCTGCAGGTCGGCGCGTTCATGCTGGCGTTCGCGCCGCTCCAGCTGCTCATCGCGGCGTGCGGCGCGCTGGCCGCGCGCGCGGGCGCGTTCCGCCGCCTGCCGACCGCGCTGCTGGCCGGCGCGCTCACGGGCGCGCTCGCGGGGGCCGTGTCGAGCCGGATCGCGTACACGCTGTTCGGCGGCGTCACCGCGCCCGGTGTCTCGATGGTGACCGCCACGCTCCGCGCCCTCGGCCTCCCCCTCGACCTCGCCGTCGCCGCCGCGTCGATCAGCACGGACGTGCTCGACAAGGTGGTGGTGTTCGGCCTGGTGGCGGGGGTGCTGGCGGGCGGACGGGCGGACGGGCGGTCGGGCGGACGGGCGCTCCTCGCGGCAGCCGGCGAATCCGTGTGGGACCTTGGCTCCGCCCGCTCGCCCTTCCTTCCGCCCGTCGGCTCGTCGGCCCTACCGCCCGCGCAGCGTCCGCCCGACCGCTCGTCCGCCCGTCCGCCCGCGCAGCGTCCGCCCGTCCGCTCGTCCGCCTCCAGCGCCGGCGCGACGGCGCTCGCCCTCACCCTCGCCGTCCTCCTGCTCGCGTACCTGCTGCCGCCGCCGTGGGGGCCGGTGGGGCTCGCGGGCGTCGTGGCGGTGGCGCTCGCGGGCGCGGGGCAGGCGCGCGCGCTCGGGCGCGCGACGGCGTTCTGCATACTGCCGTGGGGCTTCCTCGTCGTCATCCACGTGGTGCTCGGCGCGGCGGACGGCTGGACGGTGGCACTGGCGCAGGGGGCGCGGCTCTACGCGATCCTCGCGGCATCGGCCGCGCTGCTCGCGACGTTCGATGGCAACGCCTTCCTCGAGGCGGCGGCGGCGCGCGGATGGCCGTACCAGCTCGCGTACCTCGTCGTCGCCGCGCTGCAGGCGATCCCGCGGCTCGCGGCCCGCGCCGAGCGGATCCTCGAGGCGCAGCGGCTGCGCGGGCTCCGCGTGCGCGGCGGTCCGCTCGTGCGCGCGCGCGCGCTGCTGCCGCTCGCGGTGCCGCTCGCCGTCGGCGCGCTGCAGGAGGTGGACGCGCGCGCCATGGCGCTGGAGCTCCGTGGCCTCGGCGTCGCGCGCCGCACCGCGATCGCGCCGCCGCCCGACACCGCGCGCGACCGGCTGCTCCGCTGGGGCGCGCTCGCGCTCGTGCTGGCGGCGCTCGCGTGGCGGGTGCGCGGATGAGCGGGCTCAGGCTGGACGGCGTGACGTTCACGTACCCGGGCGCCCCCGCACCCGCGCTCCGCGACTGCGACCTCGCGGTCGAGCCGGGGACGCTCACCTGGCTCCGCGGCGAGGTGGGCGCGGGGTGCAGCACGCTGCTCCTCGTCGCGGCCGGGCTCGCGCCGCGGCACACGGGCGGGACGCTCACCGGGCGCGTCACGCGCGCGGGCACGCTCGGCTACGTCGGCGCGGAGCCGCGCACGCAGCTCTCGGGCGTCGCCGACACGGTCTTCGCCGAGGTGGCGTTCGCGCCGCAGAACCTCGGCTGGCCCGCCGACGACATCGTGCGCGCGACGTGGGCCTCGCTCGACCGGTTCGGCCTCGTGCCGCTCGCCGGCCGGCACCCCGAGCAGCTCTCGGGCGGCGAGCAGCAGCGGCTCCTGCTCGCCGCGCTCGACGTGCTCGCACCGGACGTCTGGCTGCTCGACGAGCCGACCGCCGCGCTCGACGCCGAGTGGCGCGAGCGGGTGGAGCAGTGGATGCGGGACGAGGCGGGACGGGGGGCGGCGGTGCTCGTGGCGGACGGGCGGACGGGCGGACAGGCGGACGGGGATGCGGCGAGCGGTCCGCCAGCGAGGGAGGTGATGCTGGAGGCGGGTCGTGTCTGGCAGCCCCACCCCGCCGCGGCGTCCCCGCGGGCGTCCAGCCCGCGGGCAGCCGTCCCTGTCCGCCCGTCCGCTCGTCCGCCCGTCCGCCTGAAGCTGGCGGACGCCAGCTTCCGCTACGCCCCCGACCGCCCCGTCCTCGACGCGCTCTCGCTGGAGGTGCTGGCGGGCGAGGTGCTGCTCGTGCTCGGGCCGAACGGCGCGGGGAAGAGCACGCTCCTCCGGCTCGTCACCGCTCTCGCGCATCCCGTGTCAGGCAGCGTGACGAGCGCGGGGCGCGACACGCGGGGGCGCGGGCCGGAGGACCTGGCGGACGTGGTGGGGACGGCGGTGCAGGACCCCGGCGTGCAGCTCTTCGAGCGCACGGTGCGGCGCGAGCTCGCGTGGGGGCCGCGCGTGCTCGGCTGGCCGCGCGAACGGGCGGCGGCACGCGCGGAGGAGGTGCTGGCGCGGCTCGGCCTCGAGGCGGCCGCCGAGTCGCACCCGCTCGACCTCCCGCTCCCGCTCCGCAAGCGCGTCGCGCTCGGCACCGCGCTGATGGTCACGCCGCAGCTCCTCGTGCTCGACGAGCCGACCGCCGGCACCGACCCCGCCACGCGCGACCTCGTGGCGCAGGCGATCCATGAGGAAGCCTCCCGCGGCGCCGCGGTCATCTGCGTGACGCACGACGCGTGGCTGCGGGAGGTGGTGGGGGGGAGGGAGCTGGTGCTGGGGCGTCGCGAGTCGTGAGTCGCGGGTCGTCGGTCGCGTGGCAGGGGGCGCCGGTGCGTCGTGCCCCCCGCCGGTCAGGCCGCTCGCCCGCTCGTCTGCTCGCTCGTCAGACCGCCTGTCCGCCCGTCCGCTCGTCCGCCCGAGCACGCCTCGCCACCAGCGCCAGCCCGAGCATGCCCGTGCCGAACAGCACCATCGTCGCCGGCTCGGGGACGACGGAGCCGCCCGTGGTGCCGTTCATCAGCAGGCCGTCGGTCTGGCCGTCGCCGCGAAGGACGAACGTGAGGGTGTTGAACCCCGCGTCCAGGTTGAACGCGTACGCCTTCGTGCAGTTCGGGAACGCGCTGCCGGCGAACATCCCGTCGCCGTTGCGGCAGAAGCCGAAGCGGTTCTCGTTGCCCGCGCCCAGCAGCGTCGTCGGCGAGAGCACCATCGTGCCGCCGGAGAAGACGAAGCCGGGCGACACCGTGCCGCCCACGTACGCGCCGAGGAAGCGGTTGTCGAAGCCGATGAGGCCCGAGACCGTGCCCGCCGTCGGCATGAAGACCGTCGTGCGGAACAGGTACTCGAAGCGCATCACGTTGTCGCCGCTCACGCCCGCGAGCGGCAGGGTGCCGTTCGAGCGCAGGCCGATCCAGCTGAAGCTCGGTGCGCTGTTCGGGTTCCAGGGCGCCGACGGGATGGTGGTGATGCGGGTCGCGTTCGGCTGGAACTCGGTGTACGTGCCACCGACCAGACGCCGGACCGAGACGGACCAGTCCGGGTCGGTCGCGGCGAGCGTGGCGCCCGTGTTCTTGAAGGGCTGCGCCTCGGCGGGGGAGCCGGACGCCGCAAGTGCGACGATGGAGAGACCAGCGATGGCGTAGTTGCGGAACATACTGCGTCGCCTCCGGATGACGTTTGACCTGCCAACGCCATCCGTGGCGACTCGAAGCAGCGGATGAAGGATAGCTTCATGTGTGGCGAAAAGCAACAGTTTGTTTGTATCGCATTGGTTATGGGGCTGCCGGGGGCCGGGAGCTGGGCGCCTCGGAGAGGTGACAGGAAGGGGGGCGGGCCACCGGCGGGGGCCGGCAAGGTCGCTTCGGGCCCTGCGGGCCCTCGCGATGACGGCGCTTGAGATCTGTCATTGCGAGCTCGCGCAGCGCACCCCGCGACTCCACCCACCTGTCATTGCGAGCTCGCGCAGCGCACGCCGCGACTCCACCCACCTGTCATTGCAGGCTCGCGCAGCGCACGCCGCGACTCCACCCACCTGTCATTGCAGGCTCGCGCAGCGCACCCCGCGACTCCACCCACCTGTCATTGCAGGCTCGCGCAGCGCACCCCGCGACTCCACCCACCTGTCATTGCGAGCTCGCGCAGCGAGCGAAGCAACCTTGCCGGCGCGGCTGGTAGTGCGCCATGGCGCGCGGCACCGGCTACATCGTCGTCGGCACTGCCACGAGCGCCACGGCCGCGAGCCACGCTGCGGAGAGCAGCGCCCACCCACCCGCCGCGGCGAGGCCGGCGAGGAGCAGGCGGTCGGCGATGGTCGGGATGAGCGGCAACGGTGGCTCGGCCGACACCGGCTCGGTGCCGCCGCGCGGAATCGCGAGCGCGCGCGAGGCAGGCAGCATGAACAGCAGCAGGAACGAGGGCGTGATGGCACCGAGCGTCGCGGCGAGCGCGCCGATGCGCCCGGCGCGATGCTCGGCGAGCACCAGCGCCACCGCCGGCAGCAGCGTGAGCGCGGCCGCGCCGGCGAGGATCGCGGCGACCACGCGGGCGAGCCGGGCCTGCCGCCGGACCCGTGCCGCCACCCGCTCGTAGGGCGGCGCACCCGTCGCGAGCGCGCCGCTGTCGCCGCGCCAGTCGGCGAGGCTCTCGGTCGCGGCGAGCGGTGGCGCCACCTCGCGCGCGAGCGCCTGGAGCGCCGTCGCGATCGCCGCGAGCCCGCCCGCCGCGTGCACCACGAGCCCCGCCGCCATCACCCACCACCCGGCCGACATCGGCGCCGGCACCGCGAAAGCCGGCTGCGCCACGAGCACCGGCGTCGCCGCCATCGCCGCACCCACACCAAGCAGCAGGTGCACCCCCCATGCACGTCCCGTCATCAACGCTCCCGTCCGCTCCTCCGCTTGTCCGCCCGTCCGCCGCGTCAGCGGGGCACGAAATCGGTGTCCGGCAGCAGCCGGGCGCAGAACTCCGCGAGCAGCTCCGCCGTGCGCGTCAGGTCCTCGAGCGCCATCATCTCGTTGGGGCTGTGCATGTACCGGTTCGGGACGCTCACGAGCCCGGTGGCGACGCCGCGGTGCGCGTTGAACACCGCCTCCGCGTCGGTGTGCGTGTCGCGCCCGATCGCCTCGATGGTGAACGGCATCCCCGCCCCCTCGGCGGCCTCGATCAGCGCGTCGCTCACGAGCGTGCTCACCGACGCACCGCGGGCGATCACCGGGCCCGAGCCGAGCTTGTGGTCGCCGTGCTTGCGCTTGTCGAGGCCGGGGTAGTCGGTCGCGTGGGTGACGTCGACGACGATCGCCACCTGCGCGCCGGTGATCGCCGCCGAGGGGCGCGCGCCGCCGCCCGTCGCCGAGATCTCCTCGCGCGTGCTGGCGACGGCGGTGACGCACGGCTGCCGGATCGCGCGCGACTTGAGGATCCGCGTCGCCTCGAGCACGACCCAGGCGCCGATCCGGTTGTCGAGCGAGCGGCTGACGATGCGGCCGTTCGGGAAGTCGAGCACCTGGCTCGCGATCACGCCGGGGTCGCCGACGCGCACGCGCGACTCGGCCTCGCCCCGGTCCTTCGCGCCGATGTCGATCCACAGGTCGGTGATGCGGGAGACCTTCGTCCGGTCGTCGGCGTCCATCAGGTGGATCGCCTTCTTGCCGATGACGCCGACCACGGGCCCGTCGCGCCCGAGCAGCTGGACGCGCTGGCCCACGAAGACCTGGCTGTCCCAGCCGCCGATCCCGTCGAACGAGAGGAAACCGTCCTCGTCGATGTGGCGGATGATGACGCCGATCTCGTCGATGTGGCCGATCAGGATCACCCGCGGCGTCCCCTGCGGATTGACGGTGGCGTAGCTGTTCCCCGACGCGTCGACATCGACGTGGTCGGCGAAGCGCGACGCCTCGCGGCGCCACACCCGTGCCGCCGGCGCCTCGAAGGCGGACGGGGCGGGGGTGTCGAGGAGGGTCTTGAGGAAGTCGAAGCTCATCGGAGGCGGACGGGCGGAAGGGCGGACGAGCGGACGGGCACCGTGGGCGGACGGGCGGACCGGCGGACTGACCGCGCGGCCCGGCCTCCGAAGCTAGCCTCCCGCCCCGATACAGTCCGCCCGTCCGCCGGTCCGCTCGTCCGCCCATGCAGCCCGTCCGCCCGTCCGCCATCTTCATCGGATGCATCCCGAACTCCTCCAGCTCCTCCTCGCCGTCGGCATCGGTGCCACGGTGCTCGCGGTGAGCGCCCTGGCGCGGCGGCTGCCGGTGCCGGTGCCGATCCTCCAGCTGCTCGCGGGGCTCGCGCTCGGCTTCGTGCCGGGGCTCGCGGTACCGTCGCTCGACCCCGACGTGGTCTTCCTCGTCTTCCTCCCGCCCGTGCTCTGGGCGGCGGCGTACTTCACCTCGCTGCGCGACTTCCGCCGGAACCTCCGCCCGATCGGCCTGCTCGCGATCGGGCTCGTCATCGTGACGACGGTCGCGGTGGCGGTCGCGGCGCGGGCGCTCTTCCCCGGCATGCCCTGGGCGGCGGCCGTGGCGCTCGGCGCCATCGTCTCGCCGCCGGATGCCGTCGCCGCCGAGGCGATCATCAAGCGGCTGCCGGTGCCGCACCGCGTCGTCACGGTGCTCGAGGGGGAGTCGCTCGTGAACGACGCCTCCGCGCTCACGCTCTACCGCACCGCGGTCGCGGCGGCGGTGACGGGCAGCTTCTCCGCCGGCGAGGCGACGGTGCGCTTCTTCATCGATGCGGGGGTCGGCGTGCTGGTGGGCGTCGCGGTCGGCTGGCTGCTCGTGGCCGTGAGCCGCCGCACCGACGACACGCTCGCCGAGGTGCTGCTCACGCTGCTCGGGCCGTACCTCGCGTGGGTGATCGCCGAGCTGCTGCACGCGTCGGCGGTGCTCGCGGCGGTGGCGGGCGGGCTGTATGTGCGGCAGCACTTCAGCACGGTGGTGTCGGCGGCGTCGCGGCTGCAGGCGCGCGCGGTGTGGCAGATGCTCGTCTTCGTGCTGAACGCGCTGATCTTCCTGCTGCTTGGCCTCTCCGCGGGCGACCTCGTCCGCTCGCTCGAGCCCGGCACCGGGTCGCGCGTGCTCGGCGCGGGGCTCGCCATCAGTGCGGTCTGCATCGTGACGCGGCTCGCCTGGGTGCCGCTCGCGACGCTGCTGCCGCGCTGGCTCTCCCCGTCGCTCGCCCGGCGGGACCCGCTGCCGCCTGCGAAGCACACCTTCCTCGTCGCGTGGACGAGCATGCGCGGCATCGTCTCGCTCGCGTCGGCGCTCGCGCTGCCGCTCGCCCTCGCCGACGGGACGCCGTTCCCGTTCCGCACCGAGATCCTGCTCGTGACGATGCTGGTGATCCTGGTCACGCTGGTGGCGCAGGGGCTCACGCTCGCGCCGATCATCCGCGCGTTCGCGTTCCCGCCCGAGACGGCGCATCACGAGGAGGAGCGCGTGGCGCGCGCGGAGGCGGTGCGCCACGCGCTCGACCGGCTGGAGGACCTCCGGCACGAGCCGTGGGTGCATGCCGAGCACGTGGAGACGCTGGGCGCGCAGTACCGGCGCAAGGTGCAGGTCGTCTCCGAGCTCGCCCACACGGAGGGTGCCGCCGCCGAGGACGCCGCCGCGCGCCGCCGCCTCCGCTGGGAGACGATCGACGCCGAGCGCCGCGCCCTCGTGCGCCTCCGGAACGAGGGCGTCATCGGCGACGAGGTCCTGCACGAGCTGGAGCGCGAGCTGGACGTGGAGGCGATGCGGATCGGGATGGGGGAGGCCCGATAGGCGGACGAGCGGACGGGCGGACTGGCGGACGGGCATAGCGCTCCAGACGCCGCACCGGCGCGGGACCACCGTCCGCCCGTCCGCCTGACCGCCCGTCCGCCCACCGAGCGGGCCCTCAGGCCCGCTCGGTACGATCCAGCCGCTCCACGTCCACCGTCACCACGCCGTCCGGGGTGGGGACGAACATGTCGGCGAACTTCGCGTCGAAGCGCACGTCCTCGGCGCGGTAGCTGGTGCGGGCGTGCACCATCGTCGAGAACATCTCCTCCAGCCCCGTCACCAGCACGAAGAACTCCGTGTCGCCGTCGCGCAGGGTGTCGGGCGTGAGGTCGCGCAGCGGGCTCCGCTCGTCGAGCGGGTGGACGATCACCCAGTGGAGCGTGAAGAACTCCACCTTCGACCGCTCGAGCGCGAGGTTGTGGAAGCGGCGCACGCGCTGGCCGTCGAGCATCTCGAAGAGGCCGACGTTGAGCCGCACCTCGACGTCGATCATCTCGCTCGGGCGCGTGTTGATCATCCGGAACATCAGCGCCCGCCCGCCGCGGTACGGCGCCACCACCATCGAGAGGCTGAAGCGCACCTGCGCGCGCGGGCGCGTGAGCCGCGCGAGCATGAGCGCACCGAGCGTGACGAGCACGAACACGCCCGCGAGCGTCTCCAGTGCCGCGACCCAGTGCGCGGTGAGCCCCACCGGATGCATCGCCCCCGTGCTGGCCGTGGTGAACGTGGCGATGGAGAAGAAGAGCGCGCGCAGGAACGGGTCGGCGAGCCCGGTCGCCTCGCCACCCGCGAGCGCCGCGGGGCCGAGCGCGATCCAGGCGAGGGCGAAGACGCCGTTCGCGAGGAGCAGCAGCGCCGCGACCCACGTGAGGAAGCGCGGCCACTCGGCGTCGAGCGCGCGCTGGTACGCGCGATGCCACGCCTGGCCCGCGAGGCCGATCTTCCGGCTGTTGACCGTGCCGTCACGGTTCAGGAGGCGCTGCCGCCGCGTGTTGGCGAGCACGCGGCCGAGGCCGAGGTCGCCGCGGTCCTCGCGGAGCTGGAGCGGGTCGTTCACCGCCATCGCGCGAGACCCTCCTGGTCGGGGCCCCCCTCGAGCGCCGCGCGCAGCAGCCGCGCGCCGTGCGCGAGCCGGGGCCCGGGGCGGGACGTGTAGGCGTTGGCATCGACGATCCAGACCGGCGGCCCCTCGGGCAGCGTGCCGGCCGGGAGCCGGTCGAGCTCCTGCCGCGACCGCGCGACGTCGAAGCCGCACAGCATCACCACGATCACGTCCGGCGTGAGCGCCGCGAGCTCGGCCCAGGTGCGGCGCGCCGAGTGGTCGCCCGGCTGCGCGGCGACGTCGACGCCGCCGGCGGCATGCACCAGGTCGGGCACCCAGTGCCCCGCGGTGAACGGCGGGTCGACCCATTCGAGGCAGAGCACGCGCGGCCTCGGCCGCTTCCCCGAGAGCGCGAGCTGCTCGATCTCGCGGAGGAAGCGGTCGGCGGCGCGCGCGGCGCCGTCGGCGTGGCCCGTGGCGGCGCCGACGGCGCGGAGGTCGTCGGCGACGCCGGGGACGGTGCGGCCGCCCAGCACCAGCACCTTGGGCGGGCGCGGCAGCGCCGCCGCGAGCGCCTGCACGGCGCCGTCGCCGACGGCGCAGACGTCGCAGAGCGCCTGCGTGATCACGAGGTCGGGGGCCAGCGCCTGCAGCTGCGCCGCGTCGACGCCGATCACCGCCCGGCCCGCGTCGCGCGCGGCGCGCACCTGCGCGTCGATCGCCCCGCTCGCCTGCGACGGGTCGATCGGCGTCACGGTCACGCGCGGCAGCGCCGCGACGCTGGCCGGATGGTCGCACTCGTGGGAGACGCCCACGAGCGATGCCTCCGCGCCGACCGCGCAGACCATCTCGGTGGCGCCGGGGAGGAGGGAGAGGATGCGCATTGGCGAAGCCTAAGGGCTTCGCAGGCGGACGAGCGGACGGGCGGACGGGCGGACTGGCGGACGGGGCTTCGCAGGCGGACGAGCGGACGGGCGGACTGGCGGACGAGGTCGCGCAGGGATAGTGTACCGAGCGGTAAAGAACAGTCCGCTCGTCCGCCCGACCGCCCGTCCGCCTCATGCGGTCCGCCCGACCGCCCGTCCGCCCAGGATGCCCCGCCCCCGCCTCTTCCTCGAATCCGACGCCGTGGCCGCCGTGCTGGAGGTGTTCTGGCGCGACGGGTACGAGGGGGCGTCCGTGCAGGCGCTGTGCGAGGCGGCGGGGGTGCAGAAGGGGTCGCTGTACGCCGCGTTCGGCGACAAGCGGGCGCTCTTCCTGCGGGCCCTCGCGGCGTACCAGGCGACGATGCTGGACGCGGTGCGGGCGCGGCTCGCGGGGGAGGCGCCGGCGGCGGAGCGGCTGGCGCGCTGGCTGGGCGGGGTGGTGCGCGGCCAGTGCGAGGCGGGGGAGCGGCGCGGCTGCCTGGTCGTGAACACCGCCATCGAGCTGGCCCCGCGCGATGCGGAGGTGGCCGCACTCGTCCGCGCGCACGACTCGGCGCTCGAGGCGGTGCTGCGCGAGGTGGTGCAGGCCGGCATTGCCGACGGCTCGCTCCGCGCCGGCCTCGACGCGCGACAGTCGGCGCGCTTCCTCCTCACCACGCTGCACGGCCTCGCGGTCGGCGCGCGCGCGGGGCACGGGCGCGCGTGGCTCGACGGCGGCGTCACCCTGGCGCTCGCGGCGCTGCGCGCCCCCTGATCCGACATCATCCCTCCCGACCCTCACACCCGAACGAGACCTGCCATGCCTCCCATCGCCCTGCTCGGTGCCACCGGCAACGTCGGCTCCGTCATCGCCACCGCGCTGCTCGACCGCGGGATCGCCGTGCGCGTCATCGGCCGGAGCGCCGAGAAGCTGCGCCCCTTCACCGACCGTGGCGCGGAGTTCCGCGCGTCGGACGTGAACGACCTCGGCGCGCTCGCGCGCGCGTTTGAGGGGGCGAGCGCCGCGTTCGCGCTGATGCCGCCCAACTACACCGCGCCCGACGCGCGCGCCTACATCGGCGGGACGGCGGCGGTGATCGCGCGCGCGCTCCGCATCGCGAAGGTGCCGCGCGCGGCGCTGCTCTCGTCGCTCGGCGCCGACCGCGAGGAGGGGAACGGCGTCGTGAGCGCGCTGTACGACGCGGAGGCCGCGTTCCGCGACGTGCCGGGGCTGCACCTCGCCATCCTGCGGCCGACGTTCTTCATGGAGAACCTGCTCTCGTCGATCGGCACTATCCGCGGGATGGGCGTGGCGGGCGGGCCGTGGTCGGCGACGCGGCCGGTGCCGATGGTGGCGACGCGCGACATCGGCGCGTACGCCGCGCGGCTGCTCGCGGAGGAGGCGTTCGAGGGGGTGACGGTGCACGAGATCCTCGGGCCGCGCGACTACACGCAGGTCGAGGCGGCGCGCATCGTGGGCGCGGCGATCGGGAAGCCGGAGCTCCAGTACGTGCAGTTCCCCGCCGCCGACGCGCAGGCGGCGATGGTGGGGATGGGGATGTCGCCGAGCATGGCGGCGGGGCTCGTGGAGCTGGCGACGGGGCACGAGGCGGGGAACCTGGTGAGCCTCGCGGGGCGGAGTGCCGCGAACACGACGCCGACGACGCTGGAGCAGTTCGCGGCGGAGGTGTTCGCGCCGGCGTTCCGCGGGGCGGGGGGGTGAGGGCTGCTGGCGGCGGGTGAGCGCTGCTGGCGGGGGTGGGCACTACTCCTGTCATTGCGAGGCCGCGGAGCGGCCGAAGCAACCTTGTCCGTGTGCGCTGGGACGGCGCTGGTGCGCGACCCACCAGTGCGCTTGGAGAAGGTTGCTTCGCTCGCTGCGCGAGCTCGCAATGACAGATGGTTGAGCGCTGCGCGTGCGCAGCTCCCCCACCGCGCTGTCATTGCGAGGCCGCGGAGCGGCCGAAGCAACCTTGTTGGTGTGCGCTGGGACTGCGCTGGTTCGCGACCAACCGGTGCGCTTGGAGAAGGTTGCTTCGCTCGCTGCGCGAGCTCGCAATGACAGCTGGTTGAGCGCTGCGCGGGCGCAGCTCCCCCACCGCGCTGTCATTGCGAGGCCGCGGAGCGGTCGAAGCAACCTTGTTGGTGTGCGCTGGGACCGCGCTGGCACGCGACCCACCAGTGTGCTCGGAGAAGGTTGCTTCGCTCGCTGCGCGAGCTCGCAATGACGCTCGTCGGGCGCAGCGCGGGCGAGGACTCCGCCCGCACCCAGCGCTCGCCCTCAGGGCCGCCCCGCCTCCCCGCTTGCCCGCCGGCCCGCCTCCTTCGCCGGCACGCGCACGTCCGGCTCCACCCCACCCGACGGCTGATCCGCACCCCAGTCGTACGCGATGAGCGGCAGGTCCACCTCGAAGCCGGTGCCGGGCAGCCTCATGAAAAAGAGGTTGCCGCCGGTGTGCGCGCGGAGACTGCCGCCGGTCGGGTCGCCGACGAGGGTGATGCCGGGGCGCCGGGCGAGGAGGCGCAGGAGGAGGTGCGACGCGGAGCTGTTCACGTAGCTCGTGAGCAGCGTGATGCGGCCGGTGAAGGCGTCGGGTGCGACGGGGATCGTCGCGGGCCAGTCGCCCTTCTCCCTGAGGTCGAAGGTGCCGTCGCCCTTCGGCGTCACGCGGCCGCGCCGGTCGTAGAAGCCGCGATCCCACGTCGAGAGCAGCGGCCGGAGCGCCGCGGGCACGGTGTCGTACACGGTGAAGCGGCGGAGCGGCGGCAGGGTCACCGGGGTGCGGATGAGGTGCTGCAGCAGCAGCGCGGCGCCCTCGTCGGAGCCCCCCTCGTTCTCGCGCAGGTCCACCACCAGGTGCGTCACGCCGTCCTGCCGGAGCGCGCGGAACGTCCGCCGCACGAACGGCGCCCACTGGTCGCTCCCCTCGCCGTACTCGAAGCCGTCCACGCGCAGCAGCGCCGAGCCGTCGGGCAGGCGCGTGAGCTCGTACGCCGGCCGCACGGGCGGCACGGGCCGCGCCTCCGCCATGCGCTTCGCCGCCGGCATCGCCGCCACCGTCACGGTGCGCGTCTCCCCGCCGCGGCGCCGCGTGACCGTGTAGCGCCCCGCCTCCGGCGGATGAACCAGCGGCAGGAAGACGTCGATCGCCTCGTACTGCTTGCGGTGGCGGAAGTCGAGCAGCGCTCGGCGCTTGCCGTCGTTGTCGCCATCGGCGCGGAGGAGGGGGAGCAGCTCGCGCACGAGCGCGGCCGTGGCGACGCCGTTCACGGCGGTCACCGTGTCGCCCGGCAGGATGGCGAGCGAGTCTCCGGCGAGGAACGTCGCCGAGCGGGTCACGACCCAGACGTCGCCGGGGGCGAGGTCGTACTCGAACGGGAGCTTGTCGGCGCCGTCGGTGAGCCAGCGGTGCACGGCGGCGGGCTGGTTCCAGAAGCTGAGGTAGGTGTGCCCGCAGCGGAGCGACGCGACGAGCCGCGAGAACGCGACGAACGCCTCCCCCGTCGGCCGCGGCACGCCGGCCCACGCGCGCGCTTCGGCGAGCGCGGCGCGCCACGAGGCGTCGGTGTGGTACCGGAAGAGGCCGGGGTGGAGCGCGCGGAACGCGGCGTCGATCCGGTCGAGGTCGGCCCGCATCGCCTCCGGGGTCAGGGGGGCCTGGCGGAGCGCCGCCACCGAGTCGGCCGGGAGCGGCGGCGGCGGGGCCGGCTTCTGGGCGGCGCACGGCCCGGTGGCGAGGGCGGCGGCGAGGGTGGCGCCCAGGGGGATGAGGGCGAGCAGCGGACGGCGGACGGGCATGCGGTGCTCCGGTGAGCGGGACGGCGACACGGTACGGCGCCGAGGGGCTCGGCGGGTCGCAACGCATGGATTGATGGGGGTTTGCCGGAAGTCGGGACGTCTCAGCGGGCGGGTTCGGCGGGCTGCGACGTGGCGGCGGCGCGGACGGCGTCGCGATAGGCGCTCGGTGTCTGGTTCATGTACAGCACGAAGGCGCGCTGGAACGATGCCTTGGAGTTGAAGCCGCTGTCGAAGCCGATCTGGACCAGGTCGAGCGTGCTGCCGGCGCGGATGGCGGCGGCGACCGCCTCGACGCGGAGGCGGTTGATGCACTCGTTGAAGCCCTGGCCGAGCCCCTGGTTGAGCGCTTTCGACACATACGACTCGTTGGTGGCGAGGTGCCGGGCGAGGCGGGCGAGGGTGAGCTGCGGGTCGCGCCACCACTCGTGCTGGCGGAGGGCGGCGAGGTAGGTGGCGCCGAGGGCGGGCCAGTCGGGGCCGCGCGGGCGGTCGGGGGCCTGGGGCTCGGGGCTTGGCGGCGGCTCTCCGGCTGCGATCGGTTGCTCGGCGTCGGGCTCATCGGCACGGCTGGGGTACCGGAGCTCGGCGTCGCGCCAGGCGGCGAGGCCGAGGAGCCAGACGATGGTGGCCTGGGCGAGGTAGAACGGGAACTCGTCGAAGTACGAGAGCGGGCGGATGAAGCGGTCGGTGAGCGCGACGGCGATCCAGAGCGCGGTGAGTGCCGCCATCACGCGGAGCAGCGTGCGGAGCCATGGGAGGCGGAACTCCTCGCGGTTGGACAGGTGGTCGTCGAGCCACTGCTGGTAGGCGCGGTGGGCGGCGAGCGCGTGCCAGCCGTAGGTGGCGAGGCCGGCGAGCGTCGCGGCCGTGATGGCGGGGGCGACGACGGGGTCGATGAGCGTCCGGACGAGCTCGTGCCGCGTCTCGAGCGGGACGAAGGCGAAGAGCGTGAAGTAGGTGGTGAAGTGCGCGGCGGCGGGGAGCAGGTGCGCCCACCAGCGCGGGGGGAGCGTGCCGCGTGTCAGGCGGATCACGTGCAGCCAGAGCAGCGGCCCGATCGCGAGCGGCAGGTCGAACGGGGCGAACGAGAGCCAGGGGTACGCGTCGTAGGCGCCGGCGTACCCGATGATGTAGGGGACGAGGCGGAGGACCAGCACGCCGAGGAGCGCGGCGAGGAGCCGGTTGGCGGCGTGGTTGTGCGTGGTGCGGAGCAGCAGTGCCGCGACGGCGGCGCCGTTGAGGGCGCCGAAGGCGAGGGCGGCGCTGAGGGGGTTGAGGTGGAGCACGGGGTGGAAGGTAGGGGGTGCTGACCCCTGTCATTGCGAGGCCCGGAGCGGTCCCTGGAGCCGCTGTCATTGCGAGGCCGCGGAGCGGCCGAAGCAACCTTGCTGGCGTCGGCGAGATGCGCGTTCTTCAGTGGCTGTCATTGCGAGGCTGCGGAGCGGCCGAAGCAACCTTGCCGGCGAGCGCCGGGACCGCGGCAGCACGCGACCCACCGGTGCGCGCGAAGAAGGTTGCTTCGCTCGCTGCGCGAGCTCGCAATGACAGCTCTTGGAAGGTCATTGCGAGGCCGCGGAGCGGCCGAAGCAACCATGCTGGCGTGCGCCAGGAAAGCGCTCCAGGACGGGCAGGGGTCGCCGTTGCCTGTGGCCGCTGACGTAAGTACGATGTGATTACCCTAGGACAGGAGCGGCACGTGAGGACCCGCCTCATCCGCATTGGCAATTCGAGAGGCGTCCGGCTCCCGAAGCCGGTACTCCAGCAGGCGGGGCTCGTGGACGAGGTCGAGATCCGCGTCGAGCCTGGTGCCATTACCATCGCCGCCGTGGGGTCGCCGCGTGCCGGCTGGGCGGCTGCGGCAGCGGGCGTCGAGCCCGCCGGCCTGCTCGATGCGGCGACCGCCACGACGTTCGACGAGCGCGACTGGACGTGGTAGGCGCAGCGGTCCGGCGGGGCGACGTGTGGCTGGTCGAGCTCAACCCGACCCGCGGCCGCGAGATCCGCAAGACGCGGCCCTGCGTGGTGGTGTCACCTGATGAGCTCAACGCGCACATGGGCACCTTCATCGTCGCCCCGCTGACGACGGGCAGCCATCGTTATCCGTTCCGCGTGCCTGTCCGCTTCCGCGGCAAGGACGGCCACGTCGTGCTCGACCAGCTGCGCACCGTGGACCGGGAGCGGCTGCTGGAGCGGCTGGGCTCGCTGACTGCCACGACGCTTGGCAAGGTCCTGGCGGTACTGGGAGAGATGTTCGCGCCGTGAGGGGGGCGGGCCTCGTCAAGTGGCCCGCTCGCCGCATAACACGGTCAGGTTGACGCGGGTGAGCTGTCGTTCGCGCGGCGGTGGTTCTGCCCCGCCCCCCGGCCAGCTGCGTCGATGTCGACGCGGAAACCCGAAGATGGTGGTAGCGGCCAGCGCCGCCAGAGCTTCAATGGAGCCGGGTGTCAACGCCGGTCGATGTTGCCCACTTTCGCCGGTTGATCTTGCACACTCGGCGGGCGGCCAGCCCGGGCGTCAGGTGCCGGGCGCGGGCCTGCGATTGCTGTAACGTCACCGTCGGCCGCCGCAGCGCGCGTCCTGCCTGCGGCATCGGCAGTTCGGCGCTGGGCCGGTGACGCTGTGCCGATACCCTTGTTCGTGGAGGAATCCGCGTGACCTCGCGCCTCGCCCCTGCCAGTGCCTACAAGGCCGCCTTCGCCGCCCTCGCCGAGCGCGGCCTCGCCGAGAGCTGCCGTACGATGCTCGCGGCGCACTACGCCATGTCAGGGCATGTGGCGACGATGCGGTATCTGTGTGCGGCCATCGGGCGGCCCGCCGAGTATCGGGCGGGGAACCTCATCTACGGTGGACTGGCGAAGCGCGTGCGGCTGGAGCTCGGCCTGCCGTTCCTCGGCCTCGAGCTCGGTACCTTGGCGACCTACCCTGAGGACCCGATCGACGCGCTCGGTGAGTTCTCGTTCCGGATGCGTCCCGAGGTCTGCAGGGCGCTCGAGTCGCTTGGCTGGGTGCGCAGCGGCGCCCGGACCCCGCGGCCCCGGCGCGACCTGCCCCGTACGGCGGTCGAAGGCGCACGGCGGGAGCAGCTCGTGGCGCATCGCCGCCGCGAGCGCGGGCTTCGCGAGGCCAAGATCGCGGAGGCGTTGACGCGATCGCGCGATGGCCGCCTGCGCTGCGAAGTGCCAGGCTGCGGCTTCGACTTCGAGAGGACTTACGGCGCGGCCAGGCGCGGATACATCCAGATCCATCACATGAAGCCGCTGGGCGACTGGGCGAAGGGGGAGCGGCCCCGCCTGGAGGAGCTCGCGCTGGTGTGCGCGAACTGCCATGCGATGATCCACGCGGGGGGAAGGTCGCGCAGGTTGGAGACGCTCATTGTGCGGTGGTAGACGGGGCGTGAGGAAAAGGCTGCGCCTGCGAAGGTCTGCTGCAGCGGACTCGTCGCAGGCCTTTGCCGCGATCCCCTCGATATCTGCCAGATTCGAGCTGCATGAAGAATGAGGCTCGCACATGGACTGCCACAGAGGCACCAGCACCACGGCGCGTCAGAAGGAAGCTCAGACGACTTCAGATTGCTGACGCAGCTCCTCGATGCGACGGACGAGCCGCTCCATCTGCCCGTCAGGGTCCTTGAACCAGTCGGTCGACCAGATCCGGTGCAGCGTCCAGCCGAGTGACTCGAGCTGCCGCTGCCGCAGCCGGTCGCGGTCCCGGGCGCTCTTCGCACTGTGGTATGTCGCGCCATCGCACTCGATGCCCAGCAGGAAGTCTCCGGGCTTGGAGGGATCCACTACTGCGAGGTCGATGAAGTAGCCAGCCACGCCCACTTGCGCGCGCGCCTCGTAGCCCCGAGCCTGCAGCGCCATCGCCACCGCGATCTCGAAGTCAGAGTCCGGCGCGCGACCAGTCTCGGTGCCCCGGGCCCACCAGAGCTCGCCGCTCGCGTACCGCAGGTAGTCGCGCAGAACGCGTAGACCCCTCGGACTGGACTCGCTCACACGAAGGTTGTTCGGGTCGAACGAGTGGAAGACGTCGAGGCGATGCTTGGCGCGGGTGAAGAGCACGTTCAGGCGGCGCTCGCCGCCGGCCTGGTTGATGGGGCCGAAGTTCTGGCGCAGCTGCCCTGCCTCGTTGGGTCCGAACGTGACAGAGACCATGATCCGGTCTCGCTCGTCTCCCTGTACATTCTCAAGGTTCTTGACAGTGAACGGCTCCTGCGTGCCCGCGTGGTGGGCGCAGAAGTCCTTGAAGGCAGGGTCGTTCTTCTCTAGGATCTGCGCCAGCCCGTCGATCAGATCTGCCTGCTCGGCGTTCAGCGTCGCTACGAGCAGCGATTGCTCAGGGCACTCGCGCACATGACGGCGAACCTCGGCGATCACCCCTTCTGCTTCGCGCATGTTGCGTCGCCCCACGTAGACTGCGTCATCGAAGAGGTGTCGCACCACTCCAGCGCTCGCTCTCCCATTGGTCGGCGTCGGGAAGATGATCAGTCGATCATGGTAGAACTCGCGATTGGAGAACGCGATGAGGCGTGGATGGCGGGAGCGGTAATGCCAGCGGAGCATGCGGACCGGGAAGCACGCAGCTGCCGCCAGCAGGATGCTCTCGGACCGCTCCAGCACCGTGACGCCGCTGGCGACCGGCGTCGGGCCCTGCTCGCAAACGGGCTGAGCATCGCTGTCCTCGGGCCCGTCCGGGCTGTCCTCCGGGATCTCATTCTCGTCGCCGGCATCCAGCCGGTCGAAGAACCGGGTCGGGCCGAGCTGCATGGGGTCCCCGACGATGAGAATCTGCTGGCCGCGCGCGATGGCACCCAGCGCATCCTCCGGGCGCATCTGTGAAGCCTCGTCCATCACGACGAGATCGAAATCGAACTGACCGACCGGCAGGTACTGTGCGACAGCCTGGGGCCCCATGAGAAAGCACGGCTTCAGCGACTGAATCGCGCGCCCCGCGCGAACGAACAGCTCCCGGATGGCGAGATGGCGCTTCTGCAGCCCTGCCTGGTGGAGGATGAGCGGCTCGTTGGTCATGTCCCTCACGAGCGGACCCTTGCAGCCCGGGACCGCCGGCGTGCGGGCGAGCTCTGCCGCGATGGCGGCACGGGTGAGGATCTCACGATCGGCGTCAAGGCGGGCGAAGCGGCGACGTACCTCGGCGTGGGTGCCGCTGTCGAACGCGTCCAGGACCCGGATCTCCCGCAGGGCAGCCGAGGAAAGATTGCGGAAGAAGGCTGCCTCGTAAGCATCGCCGGCACGATCTCGTGCGAGGCGCTCTGATTCGACGAGCGCGACGATTTCACCAAGTCCCTCGGCCACGGCTTCGGCACGGGAGCGGCGGTAGATTGCCCACGGATAGAGCGCACTCTCCCGACTCAGCGCCAAGTCGAGTCGACGCTTCAGCAGGTGGACAGGTACCTCGTGCAGCGGGTCATCTGCTTCCCGCCAGGCAGCAGCCTCGGCGCCAAGCGCGCCGATCCACGCTGCGTCGTCGAGCATGCCACGGGTCCGCAGCGGCGCGGCACTCTCCTGGCACCGTGCTAGGGCCGAGGCCAGCCGAGTCGTGCGCTCCCGCATGGCGTGGAGGCGATCTGGAGCCTCCGGACCGAGGAGCCATGCCTCGATTGCAGGCGGAAGGTCTGCCGCCTCCACCCGGGTGATGTACAGCAGCGCGTCCTCGAGCGCGTCGATCTCGGTGCTGGCACCCGCGACGCCCACGTCGAGCATCTGGAGGACCGAGGCACTCGCGACAACCCGGTCTTCAGCATCCCACGCTGCCTGCACTCGGGCGAAGCGCTCACTGATCGCTTGAAGGGTGGCCTCATGTCCGAGTCCGGTCGAGTCCGCCACGGCGAGGAACGCTTGGCAGCGATTCAGGAGGGCCTCCAGCTGCTCGGCGATCTCCGCAAGCGACTGCGCTGCCAGAGTCGACAACGGCTGCCGCAGCGCGACGGCACACCGGTCGAATAGAGACGGCAGCGCAATCGCTGCCTCCCAGCGCGCCCCCGCGCCCTTCGCGCGCTCCACCGCACCTTGCCACTGCACCGGAGAGGCAGCCGAAAGGAAGGACGTCAGATCGCGCCCGGCGCTGCCAAGCGGCTGACATGCCCGACGGACGGCAGCGTGCCAGTCCGCTGCGGCGAGCGCCGCATCGAATGGGGAGTCCACGCCAGAGGCCTGAGCACCGAACATGTCCGTGAGCAGCGGGTCGGTCCCAAACTCCCGTGTGGCATCATGGTTCACGACGAGCGCCCGCACGTCGCGCAGCATCGTTTCGCGATCCTCGCGGAGCCCCCCGCTCATGTCGCGGTAAAGCTTCACCGCGCTTCTGTAGCTGCCGGAGAGAAGCCACGAGAGAAGGCGCGGCGCGGTCGCAAGCACCGTCGCCGTGAGCCGAAGCTGTTCCATTGGGGGGCGGAAGCTCGGCTGAAAGCGGGCTCGCAGGGCGTCGCGGGTTTCGCGCAGTGCCGCTGCGCGCGCGCCCAGGACCTCGAGGCGGGCACGGGCCTGAACATCGGCGGTCTGGGTTTGGAGGAGGGCAAGTGCTCGCGGATCCAGCTCCATGCCCTCCCGGACGCTGGCAGCCAACGCCGCAGCGAGGGCTGCGCCCAAAGGGGCGCTGCCGTCGCCAACGGCAGCAGAACGACTCGCTCCGACACCGCCGAGTGCTTCGACAAGGTCGCGGACGACGGAATCGGCATGCGTCACGAGCGCGTACAGCTGCGGCAACTCTGATGCGACCTCCCGGACCGTACGGATGAGGTCCGTAGCACCAAAGCGGTCCTCGATCGCCGATAGTGCGGCCTGCACCTTGCCCGCCTCGTGGCGTGCCACCGCTCCGGGCACTCCCCACGGACCATCAATGGCGAGCCAGCGCTCACGTGCGGTTCGCACCGCATCGATCGCGGCACGTACGTTGGGCACTTCAGTCGAGGAGAGTATCCGGTGGGGCAGATTGCCGGGCACGTGACTTGGCAGCTGGACGAGCTGCTGCACCCCCTCCGCGATGCACCGCAAATCAGCGACCGGCGGAGCCGTCGCCTGCCCCAGCATCGTGTTCAGCGCGAAGACCTCGGCCTCGAGCTCCCGCAGCGCCGTGCGCCACGAATGAGCCGCCTCGAGCAGGTCGTCGACCTCGGCGTGGGGAATGTCCTCGTTCGTGATGCCAGCCCACGGGTGCTGGTCCAGAGTCGGCCCCTCCGAACGCACATTCTCGAAGGCACCCGCGAAGTTGTCCACGAGGTCACGGCGCGCAGCGACCGTCTGCTGTGAGGCCTGCGTCACCCTCTGGATCCGCAGTTCCTGAACTTCGCTCAGCACGTCAGGCGGGATGGCCGAAGCGAGTCGACGGGCTCGCCAAAAGATGTCGTACGGGGTCATCTTGACCGCGCCAAACGGCTCGTGCAGCGCCTTGAGTGGCCGGGCAAGCTCGCTTCGCGCCGCCAGGAGGCGCTCTGTGAGAATCTCAAGGTCCTTGGGGCGGCTCGGGGGCTCGTCGCGCAAGGCGAGCCGGCGCCCGAGGGCCGCGACGAACTCGCGCTTCGCCGACGAGTGGCTGTGCAGAGGCAGGCAGAACTCCGCGAGGCCGGCTGCCTCGAGGCGGGTGAAGACCACGTCGAGCGCGGCCTTCTTTTCGGCGACGAAGAGCACCTTGCGGCCCTGCTTGATGGCGGCAGCAATGAGATTCGTGATCGTCTGAGACTTCCCGGTGCCCGGCGGTCCCTGGAGCACCAGATTAAGGCCGCGCTCGACGTCAACCAGCGCGCTGTGCTGCGAGCTGTCCGCCTCGATGACGGTCGGTGGAAGGCTCCCGGGGCTCTCGTCGAGCTGGTCGAGCGGATACTCCTCTCCCGTCGCCTTCGCCGCCGCGCCTTCGTGGTCGACTTCGCGGCTCGCCCCAAGCAGTTCTCGGAGCGGAGTGCTGCTGAAGATGGGGCGTGCGGCGGGCCACTTGGCGGGATCGAGGTCCCGCCACATGAGGACCTTGCCGAACGAGACGAGTCCTAACGTGAGATACCGGCGCAGGCGCCAGGACGGCTGCGCGCGCTTGAGCAGGCTCTCGACCCGGCCGAAGTAGTGCTCGAGTGACTTGTCCTCATCAACCATGTCGGGAAGCTGGAAGCCGAAGTCGACACGGCACTTCTCCTGGAGGGTGACGTTCGCGCTCCAGTCCTCCCCGGTACGCTCGAGCGTATAGCGGTAGGTGTTCGTATCGCGGTCCAGATCCCGGCGCTGCAGGGCGACGGGCACGAGTACCAAGGGGGCGAGGCGGACGATACGCTCCGAGTCACAATAGCCCGCTTCCGACCATTCGATGAAGCCACAGAGCAAGTGCAGGCGATTGGCGCCCGTCTCCTCGAGTGACGTGGTCGCGGTCCGATGAATCTTGCGGAGCTGCTCCTCCAGTTCGTCTGGGAAGAACAGTGTCTGCAGTTTCCTGTCTTGATGCTTGGTGTGCGAGCTGGTCACCACCTTCGGAAGCTCGAAGTCGACTGAGACGCCCATTTCGGCGGCGCTCGCCGTGCGGCGAGCGTCGCGCCGGGCCTGGCTTGCGCGACGCTCTTCGCGCGCGCGCATCCGAGGGTCGACGTTGGACTCGAGGGCGAGCTGCGCCGCATCGCGCTGGTCCGCTGTACGAACGCGGGGGCCCCCGGAGGGCTCGTCCAGCGATGCGAAGGAGAGCTTGTCGTTCTCCAGCAGGCGCTCGAATACCTGAGCAGGTACCTCATCCACGATCCGAAGAGAGGTCGCCTTGGGGTGCCGGTAGTTGAGCAGGGCGTTGTTGCCGGTGAGGTCCAGCAGGCGCCGCCGCAGTCTCTCCAGCAAAGGAGAAAGCTGGGCTGCGTCGTCGTTCATGCCGCTGGGGCTCGAGGCAGGTCGCATCGGCTGAGTAGCGAGAGGAAACGGCGGCGCGACTGAACGCTGGCGTGCTGCAAGAGCGCCGCACCGTCGAGGTGAACACGCCACGGGGGTCCACCAAGCCACTGACCCGTCAGCGATCCTCCGCCACAGGGCAGATGCGGCCGGTCACGCACATCGGTGGCAATCTAGCAAGCCGTGCGTCAACGAGGGTGGCCCTCGGGCGAAGTCGTCAGCGAGTCGGTAGCATGCCGAGCCAAGAGCGCCTTCGTAGGCGACAGCGAACGGGTGCAGCCAGCCGCCTCTGTCGAGCCGATTGACCCTGCCGCTGGTTGGCCAACGCCCAAGACCAGCTCTCGAGATGCATAGTCCCCTCCCAATCCCCAGGCCGGTTCAACACCAAGGCCCGTTGTTCCCTCATTGGCCGGCGGGCTCCCGCACCCACCCCAACGTCGTGTAAGCGAAGCGGCTCCGGCCGATCCGGATCGTGTAGGGACCTTCTTCCTGCACGATCGTCGCCTGGGGCGGTGCGTCGGAGGCCTTCTGGAGCCGCAGCTTGCGCCACTCGATCGCCAGCTCCTTCGCGGGCGGGGCATCGCTGAAGTGATGCCTCACGGGGATCGGCAGCGGAATCACCACCCGATCGTCCCCGAGGCGCGTCCGCACCTTGAGCTCCTCGTCCGCCGCCATCCGGAATGCCTCGCACATCTCGCGACTTCCGTAGCGGTGCCGTGTGAGCGGAAGGCGCAGCCTGGCAGCCAATGAACGCTCTCCGCTCTCCTTTCCGTCCTGCTGTAGGAGGTAGCGCTCCCACCGTGGATCGGAGGCGGCAAGCGCCTCGCGTGCCTCGTGGTGATACACCCGCTCGATGAGCCGGCGGCTGGCCTCGGGTATGTCGAACTCGGGATCGCGATCGAGAAGGCTGAGCGTCAGCTCGAGCGTGACCAGGTCTTCGTACACGGATCCCAAACCTGCCGCTGCCAGCGAAGCAACTCGCCCCTGAGCGGCTTCCAGCAGCGGCACTTCGGGCGCGATGACGATGGCGGCAGGCTCGGTACTGCAACCCGGCCGCTGGCGGGCATGCCGATGGACTCGGCCCAGCCGCTGCACCAGCACGTCGATGGGGCAGAGGTCCGTCATGAGCACGTCGAAGTCAACGTCGAGGCTCTGCTCGACGACCTGCGTGGCCACGAGGATGCCCGCGCCCGCTGTGCCGCCCAGGCCGAAGCCTGCCCTCACTGCCTCGTCCATGGCGACGCGGTCAGCGTCCGTGTACCGGGCATGGTATGGTGCCGGTGGACGCCTGGGCACGCCGAACAGCGCGGTTCCGCCACGCGCTGCAAGGTGGGCAAAGGTATCCGTGGCCTTCTGGACGGTGTTCCTCAGCACGAGGACGCGAGCGCCCTCCGCAGCAAGCTGGGCAGCTCGGTCGAGCGCGGCAGCCTCACCCATGCGTTCGGTTCGATAGTGCCGACAGCGTGACGGGCTGGACGACAAGGCCACGCGCCGACGGGCATCATTCCGCGCCACGACGGTCACGCTGGGAAACGGCTCAGTACTGGCTTCCATGAGGGATCGCCGCGAGTCGAGGCGAGCGATGCGTCCCAGCGCTCCATCGGACAGGGTCGCGGACATCGTGATCACGATGCCGCCGGCTTGGCGAATGAATGCGACAAGCTCCTGGAGGATGAAGAGCATGTAGGTGTCGAACGAGTGTAGCTCGTCAACCACAACGAGAAGTCGTCCGAGCGAGGCAAGCCTCAGGTGGGCATGGCGGACGGGGAGTGCCGCCAGCAGCGCCTGATCGATGGTCCCGACCACCAGCTCCCCTGCGAGCGCCCGCGTAAGTGACTCTGAGGCCCATCGCGTGAGGGACTCGCCCTGCTGTGCATCAGCGTCAGTGGGAATCTCGGATAGGCCCGGCAGCCTCGAGGGAATGCCGCCTGCCGCGAGGACGACGCTTGCCGCTGCCTCGGGGCTGACGTGGCGGGCGAACGCCTCGATCCTGTCGCGCATCGCGGAGGCTGTGGCACGAGTGGGAAGCGCAAAGAAGACGCCATCCACGACGCCAGCGTCCCGGAGCCGGGCGTACAGGGCGAGCGCAGCCTCCGTCTTGCCGCTCCCTGTGTCCGACTCGATGACCCAGAGCTCTCCCGGCAGGGGGAGCGGTCCTTCGGTCACGTGGTGCTGCAAGGCCGTCGGTCTCATGGCAAGTCTCGGGAACAGCGAGCGCCAACGGCAGTCGATCCGTCTCGGCAGGGGGCGTCGTGTTCCGGTCGTGGCCAGGCCCCATGCGGCTCGTCGCTGTGCCTCTGCCCAGTATGCGTCGGGGTCGTCGACGGTCCGACAAAGCGGGGGGAAGATCTCGGCCGTGGAGCCGAGCCAGTCCGCGAGCGATCGGACACCAGCGAGGAGCTGGGTGAGCGGCCCCGATGGCGTAGGAGTGGCATCCTCGATCTGCGATAATCTGAGGGCCTGGGTGACGAGCCGAAGCGCTTCGGCGCGCGGGTCTCGTCCACCCGAGGGGAGCCAGTCGGTCCTCCATGCCTCGGGGGGCATCACGGTGCCAGGCGCGAATGGTCGTCCGTGATGCGCGATGACCTCGTAGATCCACTGCTCGGGAGTCGGCGCCTCTGGCTCTCCCGGCGCAAGAGGGCTGACCAGGGCGCTGCGCAACTCCTGCAGGGCGATCCGCGCTTGACCAAGATCGCGGGCCAAGTGAAGTTCGACGATGAGACGTTGCACGTGGCTCGTGCGCGGAAAGTTGCGGAATCCGTCGCGCTGCTCTTGGAAGCCGGCGTGCACCTTGCCGACGTCGTGTACGAGGGCGGCATACACTGCCAGGCGCCTGACCGCTTCCGCACGAGCCGGATGGCCGGTCAGCGAGTCCAGCCGATGACCGAGTGCGGTACCAGGCGCCAGAAGAACGCGGGTCACCGCAGCGACATCCATAAGGTGAGCGTCGAGCGGATGCCAGCCGCCACCTCGCGCCTTCGCCCAGAAGGCGCCGTGCGGGATGTTCGAGACGGGAGGCGCGATGGGTGTCATGTTCGGTCCTGGGTTGTCACAGGAGCAAGGTACCTTGTCTTGGTGGTCGCGGGGCAGTCTCTTGCCTGCAAACTTGGGGGTGACATGAATCTGCTCACAGATGCCCTCTTCCCCGTTCAGCGAGGAGAGGGGGAAGCGCACCTTCCCCTGCCCGAGCTGCTCGTGGCCCTCTGGCGAGGCGATCTGCAGGCGCTGCTCGGTGTCTCGTCGATCCAGCGGCAGTACCTCTGGCGCTTTCTCGTGCGCGTCGCCGCGCACGCTTCGGAAGCCGAGCGAGGGTGCTTGGAGCACGCAGACCGGCTGCGCGAGATTCTGGTCGAGGCGGCGGGGGCGCCGGGTGCATGGGACCTTTACCGTCCCGACGGCGGCGCGGCTTTTCTCCAGCCTCCGGCTCAGATGGAGGAAGGGGCCCCCGTGGACTTCAAGCCCGAGGCAACATCCCGCTTGACCGTGGTGCCCGGGGACAAGAACCATGAGTTCAAGCGAGGCGCCCTTGTGAGCCTCTCGGCGACGGATGTGTTGCTATCGCTGCTCGAGTACCAGTTTGGCTCCGTGTATACCAAGATGAACTACGCATCGCAGATCATGGGTTCGAGCAGTGGGAAGGGCAGTGGTTCACCATTCATGGCACCGTGGTGGCCTGATCTGGGCCGTACGTTCCGCGCTCATCTTGCCGCGTCGCTTGCGAGGGCCGATTACACCAGGGACGTCCTCGGGCTGACTGGCTCGGTGTGGGCGCTCTGGACGCTGCCGTGGGACTCGGGCGATCCCCCACTGCCCGCAGAGTTACTGTCACCACATTTCGTGCCCTTGGCACGCAAGGTTCGCCTCGCTTCACCGGATGCCTCTGGTGCGTTCTCGCGCATCTGGTTCAAACCGACGACCGCCGCCCGGGTGGCGGATCACACCGAAGGCTCCGGCCTCGGCGATCCGTTCACGCCCTTCGTTGCGGATGGGACCAGGCAGAAGGTGCGAGGGGTGATGAGCAATGGCTTCGACTACCGTGAGGTCGCGCGCCTGCTGCTACGAGTCCAAGTTACAGGGCGGGCCGGTGCGCCTTCATTCGCCGTCGAGCATGCGGCGCAGTCGTCGTACGAGCCGACCGTGCCGGTTCTCCTCGAGGGCATGGCGTTCGATCAGGGAAAGACCCTCGGTTTCCATCGGCGCGTCGTTCAGCTCCCCTCCGAGGTCGCCGCCGACCCCGCGCCAATCGCGGTCTTCGTGGCGAGTCTGCTCGATGCGGCGAAGGAAGCGGAGAGTGCACTCGAGGCCGCGATACGCACCTGGCTATCTGGTACGCCCAAGCCCCGCAGCGGAGATCTGGCGCGCATCCAGCGACTGCGCGGTGATCTCACGTCGCGCGTGGATCGCGCCTTCATCGAGTTGCTCCCCCGCATGCATGGTCGTCAGGGCGATGAGTGGATTGAGCGTATGCTCGAGGATTGGCGCCGGCGCCTCGTGAAGGAGTGTCGAGGGGCATTGGAGCGGGTGATGCGCGCGACGCCAACCCGAGTCTCAATAAGCCATGAGCGGCGCGTGGGTGCAAACTCAGTGCTTTCCGCACGACTTCGACGCGCCGGTCTGCTGGGTGATCAGCCCGAGGTGGTGCCAGTGTTCGAGGAGATTGCGCATGTCTGACAAGGGTGTCGTCGCGGTCGGCGTGCTTCCGGCGCTTGAGCGCGCCGTGCGACTCGTGGAGCGCTGGCGCGCGAACGCGGATCGAGGGCGGCTTGCGGAACTGCGCCGGCTTGGCAAGGGGGTCATGCCCGGCGAATCCTTCTTCGTCATCGCCGACGCCATGCAGGCAACGCGGCATGAGGAGGAGTTCCTGCTGAGGTTCCTTCCGCTCGCGGCCATGGCGAGACATCGTCCCGGACTGAGGCCCGGCGTCGCCTTCAAGGCGGCGGAGATCTCGTCGACACGCTTCGAGCGCTGGCTCCGCTCCCCCGCACATGTAGCCGTTGAGCAGTCGCGCGCCCTGATTCGTCGCTGCGAGGCGCTCGATGTGGTCCGACTCGGGCGGCTGCTGTATCGCTGGAGTGATTCGGACCGACTCACGCTCGCACGAGAGTTCTATCGTCAGGCGCCGACGAAGACGGGGGCGCCTGTTCCCACCATCATGACGTCGGAGTGACCATGGGTGACTTTCTGCAGATCCACAGTCTCGTTTCCTACCCCGGCGTCCTCTTGAATCGTGACGACGTCGGGCTGGCCAAGCGGCTGCCATTCGGTGATGCCGTACGTATCCGTGTGTCGTCCCAGTGCCTGAAGAAGCACTGGCGTGAGGCCGTGGCGGCGCGTCATCCCGAGCTGCCGGCTGCGGTCCGCAGCCGCGAAATCCTCACGAGGGAGATACGGGACTGGCTGGAGCAGCAGGAAGGCGTCTCGCCCGCGGCAGCCGATAGCGCGGTGCGGCGGCTCGCTGATGTCGTCCTGAAGTCGAAGGAGAAGCAGGAGGACAAGCCGGCCGCGGATGATGAGGGTCAGGACGGCGATGGCGAGGCCGCCGACGAGCTGAAGACGGGGCAGGTCATCGTGCTCAGCCGCGCCGAGATCGATCGCCTGCGGACTGTGGCGCTCCGGCTTGCGAAGTCCGAAGGGTCGGGCGAGGAGCGCCCGGACGCGCCGAAGAAGGCCAAGGGTGCCAAGGGCAAGGCAAAGACGGGTGCCGAAGTCCTGAGCAAAGAGGATCAGGAAGAACTCCGATCCATCGGCGGCTCCTTCGACATGGCACTGTTCGGGCGCTTCGTCACCAGCGAGCTCCTCGCCCGGGTGGACGCGGCTGCCAGCGTTGCTCACGCCTTCACGGTGCACGGCGAGCAGGCGGAGACCGACTACTTCACCGCGGTGGACATGCTCGATGCCAGAGGCGCGGCGATGGTGGGCGATGCCGAGCTGACGTCCGGTGTCTTCTACGTCTACGTCGTCATCGACCTCGACCAGTTGCGCGACAACCTTCCCGGGCGGCAGGAACTGGCGGAGCCGCTGGCGGCGTGGCTGGTCGAGGCCATCGCGACGGTCAGCCCGGGCGCCAAGAGGGGCTCCACCGCTCCGTACGCCTGGTCCGAGTTCGTCCTGCTCGAGCGGGGCTCTGCCCAGCCTCGGACTTTGGCGAACGCCTTTCGGAGCGCGCTCCCCCTCAACTCGGGCCAGGATGTGCTTGCGGATGCGGTGCAGGCATTGCTAGGGGAGCGGAAGCGCCTCGAGGCGATGTACGGAGAGCTGGTGTCGAGCGAGCGCGTGGTCGTCGCATCGACCCACCCGGCGAGCGAAGAGCTGCCCCGCCAGCCGCTGCACGCGGCGATCAAGGCCGTGCTTGCCGTATGAGCGAAGCCGCATTCCTGCTGCTCCACCTCGACGGCCCCATGCTGGGCTGGGGCGGGACCGCTCGCGACGGGCGCCGGCCTTCCGCCGAGGTGCCGGGCGTCTCGGCGATCACCGGCCTTCTGGCCAACGCAGTGGGTTGGCGCTACGAAGATGCCGAGCGGACGGAGGCCCTCAAGCGCTCGCTACGGCTCGCGTGCTGTCGCCTCGAGCTGCCGGGAGCTGAGCTGTTCGACGATTACCAGACCGCACGGTTGCGCATCACCGACCGGGGCTGGACGAGGCGTGGCTCCGAAGGCCGCACCGGGGATAACTCGGACGGCACCACCATTCTCCGCAAGCAGTATCGCGCAAATGTGAGCTGCCGTGCGGCTGTTGGACTGCGCGCCAACGCACCGGTAACGGTGCAAGAACTCGAGGATGCCCTACGCAGGCCTGCGCGGACGCTGTTTCTCGGACGCCGTTCCTGCCTTCCGAGCATGCCGATCCTCGGTGCGCGAGTGTCGGCGGTCTCGGCCTACGTTGCCCTGCGGGCGTGGGTCGCGGACGCGATCGCGATCTGGCACAACGACGGCGAGCAGGGCGATGTCGTCGAGACTGACGATCGGGATTTCCGAACGGATCGTTGGGCGGCGGGAAGTCGAGCCTGGCGTTTGGTGCTTGGCGGAGGTGGCTCGCGTGAATGATGCGCTGCTTTCCCGGGTGCGCGTTCAGGTTCCGTCGAGGCCCGGTGAACGCACCTCTGCGGAGTACCTCCGCCATCAGGCCGTCGCTTCCCTGTTCCTCGGTCAGGATGAGGCGCGGCCGCTCTATCGGGTATTGGAGGAGAGCGGGGGCGCATCGACCCTTCTCGTCCTGAGTTCGGTGCCCCCACGGCGGACGTCGGAGATCGCGCCGGGGCGTTGGGTTGGTGAAGTTGTGACGAAGCGGTTCGCGCCACCGCTCAAGCCCGGACAAGGCGTGGACTTCGATCTGGTCGTGAACGCTGCCTCGGTGGTGACGGACGGGGCAGGCCGCAAGCGACGCGTGGACGTATGGGACGTCGTCTTCGCGAGCAAGGATCACGAGGACGTCGATCGGGCAGACGTGTACGCTGCTTGGCTGTCGCGCCAGCTCAATGGCGCGGCGGAGCTGGTGTCGGGGCAGGTGGCCGAGCGCGGCTTGATGCGCGTGCGCCGGCCGGGTCGGGAGGCGCCGATGGTTTTCGTCCGGACCCGCATCATCGGCGCCCTGACAGTCAGGCAGCCAGCAGAGCTTACCGCGTTGCTTGTGCGGGGCATCGGGCGAGCACGGGCATTCGGCTGCGGGCTCATGTGCCTGCTGCCGGCGGGGCGTCTTCATCGCAGACCGTGATGCTGCAGGTCCGGCATCGGCTCTCGTTCTTCTACGTCGAGCGCGGTACCCTCGCCGTCATCGACGCATGTCTCGTGCTCGCCGACGGCGTCAACGGCGCACGCTTCGAAGTGCCTGCGCGCGCGACCACCGTGATCATGATCGGCCCGGGAACCTCGGTAACGACCGAGGCGGTCCGTCTCGCGGCGGCGTACGGGGTTCAGCTCATCTGGACGGGAGAGCACGGAGTCCGCTGCTACTCGGCGGGGCGAGCGTGGACCGAGCTGTCCCGCTGGCTTGAGCGGCAGGTGACACTCTGGAGCGACCCTGTCTCGCGCCTCGGCGTCGCTCGCAAGATGTTCGGGATGCGGTTCCACGACTCCGTGGAGCGCCGTTCGCTGGAACAACTCCGCGGGATCGAGGGCGCGCGTGTGCGGGAGTTCTACAAGCAGGCCGCCACTGCCTTCGGCATTCGGTGGACCGGGCGGAGGTATCCTGGTGGCGGCCCGTCCAGCGACTTTGACGCGCCCAATCGCGCGCTCAATGTCGCGAACACCTGCCTCTACGGCATTGCCGAGGTGGCCGTTCAGGCCCTGGGCGCCAGTCCGGGACTCGGCTTC
Source organism: Gemmatimonadales bacterium (assembly GCA_033764615.1). Taxonomy (GTDB): domain Bacteria; phylum Gemmatimonadota; class Gemmatimonadetes; order Gemmatimonadales; family GWC2-71-9; genus JANRIU01. The sequence goes on from JANRIU010000061.1 coordinate 94,779, forward strand.
ATCCACTCGGGGAGCGCCGTAGCCTTCGTGCTCGATGTGGCTGACCTCTACAAGACCGAACTCGCGATTCCAGCGTGCTTCGGCCTGGTCTCCCGCAAGGCGCCGGATGGAGAGCCCTGGGCCACTCTCGAGAGCGATGTACGGCGCCTGATGCGGGACGAGTTCCGCGAGGGCAAGCTCGTGGAGCGCATCGTCGCTGACGTGGAGAAGCTTCTGGATGCTGGTGATAGTGGTTGAACGGGCGAGCCAACGCATCCGGGGATACCTCTCCTCGTGGTGCCTGCAGGTGGCCACCGGCGTCTACGTCGCCAATCTTCCGGCGGCGACGAGGGAGGCGATCTGGGCGCAGCTTCAAGATTGGGCTGACGACAGGCTGGCCGCCGTGTTGATCTGGGGACGGTCCGACGAGGAACAGGGCCTGCGCTTCGCGCAGCTCGGCTCGCCGCGGAGACGGCTTCAGGAGCGCGAGGGGTTGGTCATCAGCCTCTGGCTCGATCGCGAGGACGAGAATCGGTAGTCGTGGGGCTTCGTTGTAACTCCATCTACTACAATTGTTTGGCGGAAGAGTGTTCCCCGCGCGAGCGGGGATGGACCGACGCGCAGGTTCGCCTCGACCAAGTCGCCGCCGTGTTCCCCGCGCGAGCGGGGATGGACCGTGCCAGCGCACGCGCGCCAGCACGGCCGGCGCGTGTTCCCCGCGCGAGCGGGGATGGACCTTGCTCAGTCCAGGCATGGGGCCTCCGTGAGGTGTGTTCCCCGCGCGAGCGGGGATGGACCCAGCCTGCCGATCATGTCTGCCTTGTTGCGCGTGTGTTCCCCGCGCGAGCGGGGATGGACCCGGCCTCCTCGGCGTCGATGGTGTGCTGGAGAGGTGTTCCCCGCGCGAGCGGGGATGGACCCGTGGCAGGCGACGCCGTGGGAGGTCCTGGCGGGTGTTCCCCGCGCGAGCGGGGATGGACCCGAGCTGCTCACCACGGCCAAGCGCGCCGAGGCGTGTTCCCCGCGCGAGCGGGGATGGACCGTCCGCGAGCCGGCGGACCACCGGCCCCCATGCGTGTTCCCCGCGCGAGCGGGGATGGACCCCCGGCGTCGCGGAGCAGCGCGTCGTAGTGCCGGTGTTCCCCGCGCGAGCGGGGATGGACCCCGCAGGGGCGGGGTGGTCGTCGTGGTCATCTCGTGTTCCCCGCGCGAGCGGGGATGGACCCGTCCCGGTCTCCCACGTCTCGCGGGCGGCCCGGTGTTCCCCGCGCGAGCGGGGATGGACCCACCCGGGGCCGGTTCGCGCGACTCCCGACCCCGTGTTCCCCGCGCGAGCGGGGATGGACCCGGCGAGCAGATCGGCATCGTCGAGGACGTGCGGTGTTCCCCGCGCGAGCGGGGATGGACCCAGGCCGGCCCTGGCGTTGTCGGCGGAGATCGCGTGTTCCCCGCGCGAGCGGGGATGGACCCCCCGCGCCCGTGTTCGCGTCCGCCAGACAGTCGTGTTCCCCGCGCGAGCGGGGATGGACCCGCCATCGATCGCGGCTCGGCGAGCTCGGCCATGTGTTCCCCGCGCGAGCGGGGATGGACCCACCCTCCGGGGGTGGACCGACATCACGCACGAGTGTTCCCCGCGCGAGCGGGGATGGACCCTGCGGCGCCGAAGGCGCGAACGCGGGCACCACGTGTTCCCCGCGCGAGCGGGGATGGACCCGTGAAGCGTGTGGCCGAGCGGCGCATGTTCATGTGTTCCCCGCGCGAGCGGGGATGGACTACGGCTGGCGCCTGCTGGCATGACGACGCGCGAGGTGTTCCCCGCGCGAGCGGGGATGGACCCAGCGCCTCGTCGGCCTCAGCGATGGTGTGGAGGTGTTCCCCGCGCGAGCGGGGATGGACCTCGGCAGGCGACGCTGCGCTTCAATCTCCACACGTGTTCCCCGCGCGAGCGGGGATGGACCGCCGTCCCAGATGTGATAGGCGACCGGCGCGCCGTGTTCCCCGCGCGAGCGGGGATGGACCCCGCTCTCGGCCTGTCGCAGCGCGACGTGGCGCGTGTTCCCCGCGCGAGCGGGGATGGACCTCGGCAGGCGACGCTGCGCTTCAATCTCCACACGTGTTCCCCGCGCGAGCGGGGATGGACCCCGTTCCGTGTGAATGACGATGCTGCGTACACGGTGTTCCCCGCGCGAGCGGGGATGGACCGGCGAGGTGCTCGACGCGCCACGTCGCGATGTGGTGTTCCCCGCGCGAGCGGGGATGGACCGCTCACCTACGCGCGGCTCAAGCCGCTGGGTGAGTGTTCCCCGCGCGAGCGGGGATGGACCTGAAGACCTTCGGCGCCGCGTTCGACACACTCCGTGTTCCCCGCGCGAGCGGGGATGGACCCAGCGCCTCGTCGGCCTCAGCGATGGTGTGGAGGTGTTCCCCGCGCGAGCGGGGATGGACCGGGCGTGGTCGGTGCCGCCCACGTCAGCACCAGGTGTTCCCCGCGCGAGCGGGGATGGACCCCCGGTGGTCGAGATGGAGGACATGCCGGCGCTGTGTTCCCCGCGCGAGCGGGGATGGACCCGCCAAGCGCGGCGAGTGCGCGAGCCGCCACGGGTGTTCCCCGCGCGAGCGGGGATGGACCGGTGCCTGAGGCGGCGGCCATGGGCGCTCCTAGGTGTTCCCCGCGCGAGCGGGGATGGACCCTCGGCGCCGGCCACGCCGCCGGCGACTGGCCTGTGTTCCCCGCGCGAGCGGGGATGGACCGCGACCTGGGCCGACGCGGACGATCAGGTCACCGTGTTCCCCGCGCGAGCGTGGATGGACCGGCACGCCACGGATCG
>JANRIU010000068.1:0-19821 GCA_033764615.1 Gemmatimonadales bacterium
CGGGCGCCGCGCCCGCGCCGGCCGCCGCAGCCAGCGAGTCGGACGGAGCCGTGGCCGAGGACGCCACTGCCGGCGGGACGGCCGGCGCCTGCACGGAATCGGCCGCCGGCGCCACGGCGGCGCTGCCGCCGCCGCGCAGCATCAGGAACGCCACCACCGCCGCCGCGGCGAGCCCGCCGCCGATCAGCAGGGCACCGGAGCGGCCGCCCGCGGCGGGGGTGGACGCCGGAGTCGCCGAGACCGCCGGCGCCGGCGCGCGCGAGGGGGCCGTCGGCGCGGGAGACGGCGGGTTGGCCGGCGGGGTGCCGGTGCGGATCGACGGGCCCAGCGCGCGCGAGGCCGGGATCGGCGACATCGGCCCGGTCACGCCCATCCCCTCCACGCGGAAGCCGATCGGCGCCACCGGGTCGTCGCCGAGCGCGCGGATCATCGCCTCGCAGTCGGCGAAGCGCTGCTCCGGCTCCTTCGCCATCATCCGTTCGATGACGGCGTACAGCTTCACGGCGTCCGGATCCTCCGCGAGCGCCGGGGGCAGCTGCGGCACCGGCTCCTGCAGGTGCTTCAGCGCGACCGTGAACGCATCGTTCGCGTCGTACGGCACGTCGCCGATGAGGCACTGGAAGGCGACGATGCCGAGCGAGTAGAGGTCGCTCCGCCCGTCGAGCGGCTGCGCGCGCACCTGCTCGGGCGACATGTAGTGCGGCGTCCCGATCGCCATCCCCGTGCCCGTCAGCTTCTGCGACGAGTTGGCGCGCGCGATGCCGAAGTCGGCCACGACGACGCGGCCGAACTCGTCGAACATCATGTTGTCCGGCTTGATGTCGCGGTGCACCACCCCGCGCGACCAGGCGTACGCGAGGGCGCTCCCCGCCTCGTGCATCACGCGGCGGATCTCCGGCGGCGTGAGGCGCTTCCGCTGCTCGAGCAGCTTGGCGAGCGAGCCACCGCGCAGGAACTTCATCGCGAAGAACACCACGCGGCCGACGCGGTCGACCGAGTAGATCGGGATGATGTTGGGATGCTCGAGCTGCGCGGCCGTGCGCGCCTCGCGCTGGAACCGCTCGACCAGCCCCTGGTCGTACAGGTGCTCGAACGGCAGCACCTTCACCGCCACGTCGCGCTCGAGGCCGCGGTCCTTCGCCTGGAAGACCATCGCCATGCCGCCGCGGCCCAGCTCGCGGGCCACCTCGTAGCGCTCGCCCAGTTCGCGGCGCACGATGTCGAGCTCGGTGTCGGGGCGCGGCACCGCGCTCACCTCGACCGTGCGCTCGTCACCGCCGGGGGTCCTGGGATCGCTCATCGTCCGGCCCGGGGCTCGGGTGGCAGGGACATGCGGGACTCCGTATGGGTATCGGTTCCGCGTGACTCGGGCGTGAATGCGAACCTATCGCGTCGGCCCCGGCCCCGAAAGCGGGCGTTCGGCCCCCTCGGCCGCCCGCTGGCGGAGGAACGCCTCGATCCCCGCCACCACGCCCTCGGCGTACCGCTGCTGCCCCGCCGCGCTGCGGAGCGCCGCTTCATGCTCCGGCAGCATCATGAAGAGCCCCTCCGTGAGGGCCGACGGCATCCACGACGGCCGCACCATGTGGAGGTCGGCGCGGGCCACGCCGAGGTCGGCGGTGCCGAGCCGGCGCAGCAGGGCGGCCTGCAGCGCCTCCGCGAGCGCGCGATGCGACGGCCAGAAGTGGAAGACGGAGGTGCCGCTGTTGCCGAACGGCTCGACGCCGTCGGGCAGGGCGTTGTTGTGGATCGACACCAGCAGGTCGGCGCCGGCGCGCTCCGCGGCGAGCGTCCGCTCCGGCAGGGCCAGCGGCCGGTCGTCCTGCCGGATCATCTGGACCGTGGCACCCGCGCGTTCGAGCAGCGCCTGGACGCGCCGCGCGACGGCCAGGTTCGCCTCGCGCTCGCGGAGGCCGGTCGGGCCGGTGGCGCCGGCCGGCGGGTGCCCCGCGTCGATCGCGATGCGCCGGCCACGCAGGGGGCGTCGCGCCTCGAGCACGGGGGGGCGGCGCACCTCGAGCAGCAGGTCGGTGCCGCGCCAGCGCGCGCGCCAACCCCACGGCGCGCGACGCAACGCGAGCACCACCTCCACCTCGTCGGCCGCGCGCTGGCTCCAGCCGAGCCCGGCCACCCACGGGTCGGTGGCGCCGGTGCGCGCCCGGTCGGCGTCGGCACGCGCGCCGTAGAGCAGCACGGCCAGGCCGTCGGCCCGCTCGTCGACCCGGAACGGCACGCGCTGGTCGAGCGGCAGCCGCAGGAGGAGCCGATCCGCCCCTGGCGCGAGGGTGAGGGAGCCGAGCGTCGCGGCGGGCGGGGGCGTGCCGCGCGGCAGCTCCCAGACGTCCTCGACCGGCACCCAGGCCTCGGCGGCGCGGGAGAGCCTGACGCGCACCATGTCGTCGCGCCGACCGGTGAGGACGGCGCGCGTGCCCGTCGGGAAGAACCAGGTGTACGTGCCGTCCGGCGTGGGGCGTCCGATGGTGGTGGAGTCGGTGTCGCCGCGACCGCCCGTGTCGTCGTCGAATCGCACGACGCGCGGCAGCGAATCGAGCAGGACGAGGTCGGCCGGCCAGGGCACCTCGACCGAATCCGACCCGCGCCGGGCCACGAGGCGTGCGCTGCCCGCGGCGATCGCGCGGCCGCGCAGCAGCCCCACGTACCGGTCACCGGCGGATGGGCGCGGCGCGAGGCGCTCCTCGTCGCCCTCGGCGCGGCGGACGGGGTCAGGCAGGGGTTCGGGCGTCGGGTCGGGCACGAGCGGCACGCGCGTGCCGTCGCCGAGCACGAGCACGACGGCGGCGCCGGGCGAGGCGCGGACGCTCAGCGGCAGCCATTCCTCGGGCGGCACCACCACGCGCCCGCGCGGGCGGACCGACGCCGCGTCCACCCACAGCCCCCCGGGCCGCTGCCGCCGTGCAGGCCGGCGGACCTGGTGCACCAGCATGTCCCGCCCGTTGGCCGCCTCGGCGACGAGCTCGAAGCGGACCAGCGTGTCATCCGGCACCGGCACCCACGCGAGCCAGGCGCCGTTCGGCCAGACGCGCACCGGGTCGCCATTGATGGCGAGGCGTGCCTCGCCGGTGCCGACGGAGCCGAAGAGGAACGTGGAGTCGCGGATGTCCAGCAGCTGGCCGCGTGCCGGATAGAGGACGGTCACGCGCGGGGCGCCCCGGACGAGGGGCACGGGCGGCAGGCCGGCGACGGGGGCGGGGGCAGGCCGGCGCACCGGCGCCTGTGCGGGCAGGGGAGCGACGAGCGCTGCGAGGAGCCCGAGAGCGGCCGCGCCGGGGCGCCGAGCGGCGACGGGGAGCGCCGTCATGGGCGCAACGTACCATCGGGCCACCACTTAGACCACGAGGCACGTTGACCTCCTCGCCGGACGAACCCTAGATTGCCTTACCCTCACCAAGGACACGTCACGCGTGAGCAAGGGCACCGTTCGAGTCTCCGTACGCGGACGCACGGACCTCGGACGCACCCGCGATCACAACGAGGACACGTTCCTCGTGGCGGACCTCTCGACTCGCCGCTCCGACCCGACGCTCGTCGAGGTCGTGGAGCACGAGGTGGGGCCGCGCGGATCGCTGTTCATGGTGGCCGACGGCATGGGGGGCGCCGCGGCGGGCGAGGTGGCGAGTGCGATGGCATCCGCGGCCATCTATGAGCACCTCACCACTGCCTGGCCCGAGGACGCCGACGGCTCCGGCACGCGCTTCGCCTACCGCCTGCGCGAGGCGGTGGAGATCGCCAACGGCCGCATCCACCAGTACTCGCTCGACCACCCCGACGTGCGCGGCATGGGTACGACGACCACCGCGGTCGTCGTGCTCGGCCCCGACCTCTACCTCGCCCAGATCGGCGACAGCCGCGCGTACCTGCTCCGCGCCGGCGAGACGCGCCAGCTCACCAAGGACCAGTCGCTCATGCAGCGACTGGTGGACGCGGGCGAGCTGACGGAGGAGGAGGCGGAGCAGAGCGAACGGCGGAACATCATCCTGCAGGCGCTCGGGCCCGACCCGCGGGTGAAGGTCGACCTGACGCACCAGGGGCTCTGCCGCGGCGACGTCCTCGTCATCTGCTCCGACGGCCTGTCGGGCGTGGTCAAGCGCGACGAACTCGGCGCCACGGTGGCACAGCACCTGCCGGACCTCGACGCGGCGTGCGGCGCGCTCATCGACCTGGCCAACGCGCGCGGCGGGCCGGACAACGTGACCGTGGTCATCGCGCGCTTCGACGGCGAGGCGCTGCCGGAGCCGGCCGATGCCACGGAGGAGGTCGGGCACCACGTTTTCGCGGTGGACGAGGACGACATCCCGACGGCCGAGCATCCGGTCGTCTCCAGCGGGCCGGAGGCCGCGGGCGGTAGGGACGGGACGCCGGACGCGCTCGCGGCCGTCGCGGGCCCGGCGGTGGAGGTCGGGAGTCCGGTCTTCAAGGCGGGCGTCTTCTTCGCGGCCGCCGTCATCCTCGGGCTCGCGGCGCTGCTGCTCCTCCGCTGAACGGCGGCGCGGGGCCGTCGGGCCCGATCGGCCCCCGCCTCGCGCGGCTCGCGGCGATGGCCGCCGCCTCCGGCCTCCCGTTCGGCCTCGTCACCGAGACGCTCCCGGTCCTGCTGCGCACGCGCGGCGCCTCGCTCGCGGCCGTCGGCGATCTGTCCGCCGCGCAGCTCCCATGGACGCTCAAGTTCCTCTGGGCACCCCTCGTCGACCGCATCGGCCGCCGGCGCGCCTGGATCGTCGGCTGCCTCGTCGGCATCTGCCTCCTGCTCCTGCCGTTCCGCACCCTCGACCCCACGGCGCCCGGCGCCGGCTTCTGGCTGGCGCTCCTCGCGCTCGTGGCGCTCTCGGCGACGCAGGACATCGCGATCGACGCCTACACGGTCGAGTCCACCCGCCGGGAGGAACTGGGCACGGCGAACGCGGTGCGGATCGGCACCTACCGCGCGGCGATGTTCGTGGGGGGCGGCTCGCTGGTGGCACTGGCGGGCCTCGTCTCGTGGGACGCGGCGCTGGCGGCGGCGGCGACCGTGCTGCTGCTGCTCGCGTGCATCGCGTGGCGCTCGCCCGAGTACCGGCCGCTGCCCGGCGGGCCCGCGCCGGACCTCGGCGCGCCGCTCCGCGAGCTGCTCGGGCGGCCGGGGATCGCGCCGGTGCTGGCCTTCGCGCTGCTCTTCAAGCTGGGCGACGCGCTGCTCGACCCGATGGCGCGCGCGTTCTGGGTGGATCGCGGGCTCTCACCCGCCGAGATCGGCGGCCCGGTGACCACCGGACGGCTCGTCGGCACCACGCTCGGCGCGGTGATCGGCGGCGTCCTCACGTCGCGCCTCGGGCTGCGGCGCGGCCTGCTCGGCTTCGGCGCGCTGCAGGCGCTCTCGAACGCGGGGTACTGGTGGGCCGCCTCGACGGGGGCCGGCCTCGGCGGGATCGTCGCCGTAGCGGTGCTCGAGAACCTGTGTGGCGGGCTCGGGACGGCGGCGTTCGTCGCCTACCTCATGTCGGTCTGCGACCGCCGCTTCGCTGCTACGCAGTATGCCCTGCTCTCGGCGGCGCTCGCGGCCACGCGGGCGCTCGCGGGCCCGCTCGCCGGGCGCCTCGACGAGCGGCTCGGGCATCCCGCCTTCTTCGCGCTCACCCTCGCGCTCGCCTTCCCCGCCCTGCTGCTGGTGCCCGGGCTCAGCCGCGCGACGCCGCCAGCCGACGCGCCACCGCCCGCTGCATGAGGCGCTGCCGGTGCCACGCGACGAGCACCGGAGCGGCCGTCCCGAGCTCCGCCGAGAGGCGCGGGTGGCCGAACAGCACGACCAGGTCCACGGGGCCAGCGGCCGCGAGGGCGGCGTGCGCCGCCGGCCCAAGCCCCGCCCGGCCCTTCCACGCGCGCGGCTCCGCGAACACCGCCAGCACGCGACTCCCGCCCGTCCCGAGCGGCACGCCCGCCTGGGCGAGGCCGGCGGCGAGCGCCCCCGGATCGTTCGGCGCGAACGGGCCGCCGACGTCATCATCGACCACCGTCACCTCCAGCGGCCAGCGCAGCGCCGGGAGCGCGGCTGGCCACGTCGCGGCCAGCACGCGGTCGGCCAGCTCGTCGGCGAGCGCCGAGGCATCGGGCGGCGGCGCCAGCGGCGAGCGGCCGGCGCGTGCGAGCGCGCGCTGGTAGCGGCGCAGCGCCTCGTCCACGCGCTGGCGGGACAGCCGGCCCGACGCCATCGCGCGGTCGATCGCCGCGAGGATCGCGGGCATGTCGGTCGGGTAGAGGAGCAGGTCCACCCCCGCGGCCAGCGCGTCCACCTCCGCCTCCCCCTCGGGGCGCCCGTCACGCGCGCCGGCCATGTTCATCGCGTCGCTCACGAGCAGCCCGTCGTAGCCGAGCTCGCGGCGGAGCCACTGCAGCATCGGTGCGGAGCGGGTCGCCGGCACGCCCGACGGGTCCCAGCGCGGGAAGGCGACGTGCGCCGTCATCATCGAGGCGACGCCCGCGTCGGCCGCCTCGCGGAACGGCGCGAGGTCGGTCGCGAGCAGCTCGGCGAGCGGCACGTCCACGGTGGGGAGCACCTCGTGCGAGTCGAGCGCGGTGCGGCCGTGGCCGGGGAAGTGCTTCGCGCAGGCCAGCGCGCCCGCGCGCTCGCAGCCGAGGATCCACTGGTGCGCGAGCGCGGCGGCACGCGCGGGATCGGCGCCGAACGCCCGCGACTGCACGATCGGGTTGGCGGCCAGCAGGTCGAGGTCGGCGACGGGCGCGAAGACCCAGTTGATGCCGACGGCGCGCGCCTCCGCGCCGGTCAGCGAGCCCGCGGCGCGCACGGCGGCGGGGTCGTCGAGCGCGGCGAGCGCGCCGGGCGGCGGCAGCTCGGTCAGCCCCTGCACCTGCTGCCCCGCGCCGCGCTCGAGGTCCGAGGCGACGAGCAGCGCGCGCCCCGCGCGCTGCTGCAGCTCCGCCACCAGCGCGCGCACCGTCGTGCGCGACCCGCCGAAGAGGATCACGCCGCCGGCGCCGTGCTCGAGCAGCGCCGCGATCGCCGCCTGCTCGTGGTCGAAGGTGCCGTCCGGCGCCGCGCGGAGCGCGGGCAGGAGCAGCCGGCCGGGGGTCACGCGCTCACGGTTCGGTGATGGCGCCGAGGCGCCGGCGGCCCCGCGCGCCGGTGGCGACGGGCAGGTTGGCCGGCTGGCCGTGCGCCGCGAGGTAGCCGAGCAGCGCGAACGCCACGGCCTCCTTCGCGTCGCCGTCGAAGAAGAGCGCGTCGAAGCCGAGCACGGGGATCGGCCGCCCGCGCAGGCGCCACAGCGCGCGCGAGAGCTGCTGCATCAGCACCGGATGCCGGTAGCCCCCGCCGGAGACGACCAGCTCGGCGTCGGCCGGGGTGTGCGCGACGATCGCCCGCGCGATCGTCTCCGCGGTGAGCGCCACGGCGGTCGCGACCCCGTCCGGACCGGGGACGCGCGCGTGCAGCGCGCGCGCGTACGCCTCGCCGAAGCGCTCGCGCCCCGTGCTCTTCGGCGGCGGCGCCGCGAAGAACGGGTCGGCGAGCAGCTCCTGGAGCACGTCGTCGTGCACGCGGCCGCGCTCGGCGAGCTGGCCGTCCGCGTCGTAGGGGAGCTCGGGGTCGACGAGCCGCGCGATCGCGTCGATCACCAGCATGCCGGGGCCCGTGTCGCACGCGAACGCCCCCTCGTCGTCATCCCGGAAGCGGACGAAGGTGAAGTTGGCGATCCCGCCGACGTTGAGCAGCACGCGCGGCCGGTCGGCCGCGGCGAAGAGCAGCACGTCGGCGATCGGCACGAGCGGCGCGCCCTGCCCGCCCGCCGCCACGTCGCGCGCGCGGAACGCCGAGACGACGCGCACGCCGAACCGCTCGGCGAGGATCGCCGGCTCGCCGAGCGCGAGCGAGACGTGCGGCGGCTCGTGCCAGTACGTCTGGCCGGGGAACGCGATGAAGGCGAGGTCGCTCGCGGGGACGCGCGCCGTGGCGAGGACGCGCTCGACCGCCTCCGCCGCCCAGTGCGCGAGGTCGGCGTGCACGCGCGCGGTCTCGCGGGGCGGCGCGCCGTCGAGCGCCGCGAGCAGGCGGCGGCGCTCCGCGGCGGTGTAGGGACGGGTGTGGAAGGCGACGAGCTCCGCGCGGTCGGGCCCGTGGAAGCGCACCAGCGCCGCGTCCATGCCGTCGAGCGACGTGCCCGACATCAGGCCCACGCCAAGGGAGGGGCGTTCGGTCATGCGGGCTCCGTGGGCGTCACGCCCGGCGGGTCGCCGACCACGGGGCGCAGGCGCCCGCCGTGCTCGGCCAGGAGGGCGCGGGCGCCGTCGGCGTCCGTGCCGCGATGCTGCATCACGATGGCCAGCTTCACGCGGCCCCCGGCGCGGGCGAGCAGCGCCGCCGCCGCCTCGCGCTCGAGGCCGCACGTCTCCATCAGGATCCGGGTGCCGCGGTCGACGAGCTTGGCGTTCCACGCCTGCACGTCCACCATGAGGTTCCCCCAGGTCTTCCCCACGCGCACCATCGCGCCGGTGGTGATGGCGTTCAGCACGAGCTTCGTCGCCGTGCCCGCCTTCATCCGCGTGGAGCCGGTCACGACCTCGGGGCCGGTGCGCACGACGATGCACTCGTCCACTGCCGCCGCCGCGGCCGCCGGCGGGTCGCTCATCGCGAGCAGCGCGGTGGCCGCGCCGAGCGCGCGGGCGCGGGCGAGCGCGGCGTGCACGTACGGCGTCGACCCGCTGGCGGCGATGCCGAGCACCACGTCACCCGCGCCGACGCCGTGCGCGTCCATCGCCGAGGCACCGGCCGCCTCGTCGTCCTCCGCCCCCTCGACGGAGCGCACCAGCGCCGCCGCCCCGCCGGCGATGATGCCGACGACCTGCTCCGGCGGCGAGTCGAACGTCGGCGGGCACTCGGCGGCGTCCAGCACGCCGAGCCGGCCGCTCGTCCCGGCGCCCACGTAGAGCAGCCGCTTCCCGGCGCGGAACGCCGCCTCCACGCGCGCGATGGTGCGCGCGATCGGCTCGGCCGCCTCCGCGACGGCGTCGGCCACGCGGCGGTCCTCCCGGTTGAGCAGGTGGACGAGCTCCAGCGGCGTCGCCGTGTCGAGGGCGACGGACGCGGGGTTCCGCTGCTCGGTCAGGCGCGGGTCGGCGAAGCGCGGGCGCACGCCGTATCTTAGCGGACGTGACCTTCCTCCCTGCCTCCGGGCGGCCGCGCGCGCGGCGGCACGCCCTCGTCGCGGCGGCGGCGCTCCTCGGCGCGTCCCCCCTCGCGGCCCAGGCCGACCCCGCGTGGCGCTTCGCCGGCCAGGCGCGCGTCACCGAGGGCACGCGCACGATGGTCGTCTCCGGCTCGCCGATCGCCAGCGCTGTCGGGCGGGAGATCCTGCGCCGCGGTGGCAACGCGGTGGACGCCGCGGTGGCCGTGGGCATGGCGCTCGCCGTCACCCACCCGGAGGCGGGCAACATCGGCGGCGGCGGCTTCATGGTGATCCGGCTCAAGGACGGCACGGTCCGCGCCATCGACTACCGCGAGACGGCCCCCTCCGGCGCGAGCCGCGACATGTACGTCGGCCCGGACGGCCGCCTCACCGACCGCTCGGTCACGGGGCACCTCGCCTCCGGCGTCCCCGGCTCCGTCGCGGGGATGCACGAGGCGCACCGGCGCCTGGGCCGGCTCCGGTGGCGGGACGTGGTGGAACCCGCGGTGCGCCTCGCCGCCGACGGCTTCCTCGTCGACGACTACCGCCACCGCTCCATCGCCAGCGACAGCGCGCGCCTCCGCCGCTTCGAGACCTCGCGCGCGCAGTTCCTCCCCGGCGGCGCGCCGCCGATGCCCGGCACCACCTGGGCGCAGCCGGAGCTCGGCCGCACGCTCGCACGCATCCGGGACCAGGGGCCGAAGGGCTTCTACGAGGGGGAGACGGCCGACCTGATCGTCGCGGAGATGCAGCGCGGCGGCGGGCTCATCACGAAGCGCGACCTCAAGGCGTACCGCGCGCGCTGGCGCACGCCGATCACCATCCCGTACCGCGGCCACACGATCCACTCGATGCCGCCGGCGTCGAGCGGCGGCGTGGTGCTCACCGAGCTGCTGAACATGCTCGCCGGGTACGAGACGCTGCCGCCGTTCGGCTCCGCGCGCCTGCTGCACCTGCAGGCCGAGGCGATGCGACGCGCCTTCACCGACCGCAACCGCTACCTCGGCGACCCCGACTTCGTGCGGATGCCGCTCGACCGCCTCCTGTCGCGCGCGCACGCCGACTCGCTGCGCGCCACCATCGGCGAGCGCGCCACGCCGACGCCGCCGTTCGACCCGACGCTCCGCGAGGGCACCAGCACCACGCACTACTCTGTGGTGGACGCCGAGGGGAACGCGGTGAGCTGCACCACGACGCTCAACGGCAGCTACGGCAGCGCCGTGACGGTCGCGGGCGCCGGCTTCCTGCTGAACAACGAGATGGATGACTTCGCCACGCAGCCGGGGAAGCCGAACGTCTACGGGCTGGTGCAGGGCGAGGCGAACCGCATCGAGCCGGGCAAGCGGATGCTCTCCGCGATGACGCCGAGCATCGTGCTCGGGCCGGATGGGCAGCTCAAGATGGTGGTGGGGACGCCGGGGGGGCCGCGCATCATCACCATGGTCTTCCACGTGCTGTCGAACGTGATCGACCACGGCATGTCGCTCGCGGATGCCGTCGCGGCGCCGCGCCTGCACCATCAGGCGCTGCCCGACTCGATCACCGTGGAGGCCGGCGGCTTCCGCGCCGAGGTGCTGGACTCACTCCGCGCGCTCGGCCACGCCATCGCCACGCGGCGCCAGTGGGGCGACGTGGAGGCGATCATCCGGACCCCCCGCGGCTGGCAGGGCGTGAGTGATCCGCGGCTGGGAGGCGGCGGCGCGGGGGATTGAGGGGGTCGAGGGCAGGAGGTCGAGGGCCGTAGGTCGTGGGTCGCGACTCCCTCAGTTCGCCGCCTCTGCCCCCGACCCCCGGCGAGCGACTTCCGACTACCTCGTGAACGCCGCCGTCAGCGAGAGCCACACCTTCTTGCCTGCCGGCAGCACGATGTCGGCGTCCTTCGTCTCGATGGCGCGCTGGGTGCCGATCGCGGCGCCGGCGGCAGCGCCGAGCAGCGTGTTCCGCGTCCGGTTCGAGTCGCCGCCCAGCACGCGGCCCGCCAGCGCGCCGATCGCGGCCCCAGCCGCCACCTTCGAGGCGTCGCCCACCGCGCCGCCGCGCCCCTTGAACTCGTACTGCGCGCTGTCGACGTTCGCGCGGAGCTCGCTCGTCTTCCCGGCCACCGTCACCCCGCTCACGCGCAGCACCAGCAGCTCGCTGACGGTGCGCTGGTCGCGGTTCTCCGAGTGGCGGATGGAGTCGACGACGATGTTGATCGTCGAGCCGGCGGGGATCACCACCTTGCCCGCCCGGTCCTTCACGTCCTCGTCCACCGTGACGGTGACCTGGTCGCCCTTCCTGTTGACGGCCGACGAGAGCTGGCCCGTGGTCGTGCCGGCGATGGCGGCACCCGAAGGGAGCGAGAGCTTCGCGGCCGGCGCGCCCGCCTTCGGGCGGCGGCGCTGCCGCTGCTGTGCGGCGAGCGGGAGCGCGGAGAGGACGGCCAGCAGGGCGAGGAACGCGGGAACGGCGACGGGGCGGCGCATGACGGTGCACTCCGGGGGTCGGGGTCGTGGCCGGTAGTATACAGGATGCTCGGTCTCCTCAGGAACCTCGCCCCGTACCTCCGGCGTCACCGCCGGGTGTTCCTGCTCGGGCTCGCCATGGTGCTCGTCTCCAACGTGGCGACGACCCTCTCGCCGCGCTTCCTGCAGCAGGCGATCGACGGCCTCGGCGCGGGCGGCGGCCGCGCCGCGGTGCTCGCGCCGCTCGGCTGGATGGTGGCGGTGGCGGCGCTCGGCGGCTGGTGCCGGTACCTGATGCGCCTGCACCTGAATGGCGGCAGCCGCGAGGTGGAGCTCGACCTCCGCAACGCCCTGTTCGCACACCTGCTGCGCCTCTCGCCCGCCTTCTACGACCGGTCGCCCACGGGCGACCTGATGGCCCGCACCACCAACGACCTGCTCGCCGTGCGCATGGTGGCGGGCCCCGCGCTCATGTACCTCGTCGACACGGTGGTGCGCGCGGCGCTCGTCATCCCCGCCATGCTGGCGGTGAGCCCGCCGCTCACGGGCCTCGCGCTCATCCCGCTCCTCGGCCTGCCCGTGGCGATGGTCACCCTGGGCCAGCGCATCCACCACCGTTCGCTCGCCATCCAGGACCACTTCGGCGAGATCACCCGCCACGTGCACGAGCACCTAGCGGGCGTGCGCGTCGTGCGCGCGTACCGGCAGGAGGAGGCGGAGACGCGGCGCTTCGAGGCGCTCAACGAGGAGTACGTCCGCCGCAACCTCGCGCTCGCCCGCGCCCAGGGCGCCTTCCACCCGATCCTCACCATGCTCGGCGGGCTTGGCGGCACGGTGGTGCTGGGCGTCGGCGGCGCGCTGGTGGTCGAGGGGCGGATCTCGGTCGGCGCGCTGATCGCGTTCAGCGTCTACCTCGGCCTCCTCGTCTGGCCGATGATCGCGCTCGGCTGGGCGGTGAACCTCTTCCAGCGCGGCCAGGCGGCGTTCGTGCGCATCCGCGCGATCCTGGACGAGCAGCCCGCGATCACCGACCCCGCCGCGCCGTCGGCGCTCCCGCCGCACACCGGCGCGCGCCGCGTCACGTTCGAGCACGTCTGGTTCCGCTACCCGAACGCGGCCGACCGCGGCTGGGTGCTGCAGGACGTGAGCTTCGACGTGCCGGCCGGGCAGTCGCTCGCGGTGGTCGGCGCGACCGGCGCCGGCAAGAGCACGCTGGTGGAGCTGCTCGTCCGCTCCTACGACCCCGACCGCGGGCGCATCCTGCTCGACGGCGTCGACATCCGCCAGCTGCCGCTCGCCGAGCTGCGCGCCGCCGTCGGCGTGGTGCCGCAGGAGACGTTCCTCTTCTCCGAGCCCCTGCGCGCCAACGTGCTCCTCGGCAGCCCGGATGACGGCCGGCTCGAGGCGATCGCCGAGACGAGCCAGCTCGCCGAGGCGCTGCCGGCGCTGCCGCAGGGGTGGGACACGCTGCTCGGCGAGCGGGGGATCAACCTGAGCGGCGGGCAGAAGCAGCGCGCGGCGATCGCGCGCGCGCTCGCGAAGGCGCCGCCGGTCTTCGCGCTGGACGACGCGCTGAGCGCCGTCGACGCGCACACCGAGGCGCGCATCCTCCGCGCGCTGCGCGGCGCCCTCGCGGGGCGGACGAGCCTCGTCGTGTCGCACCGGATGGCCGCGGCGCGCGAGGCGGCGCAGGTGCTCGTGCTGGAGGAGGGACGCGTGGTGGAGGCGGGCCCGCCCGACGCGCTGCTCGCGGCGGGCGGGCGCTTCGCGTCGCTCGCGCGGCAGCAGGCGCTGGAGGAGGAGGTCGAGGCGGTCTGAGCGCGCCGCGCTCAGATCCGGCTGCGGAGGAACTCCGGCGTGAGCCCCTGCAGCCATCCCGCGAGGCGCGTGAACTGCCCCGACACGAGCAGCGCGCCGACGAGGATGAGCAGCACGCCGCTCGCCTTCTGCACCAGCGGCAGGTGCCGCCGGAAGGCGGCGAACCAGGCGAGGAAGCGGTCGACCGCGGCCGCCGCGAGCAGGAACGGCACCGCGAGCCCGAGCGAGTAGACCGCGAGCAGCAGCACCCCGCGCTGCACGTCGCCCGAGGTGGCGGCGAGGCCGAGGATCGCGCCGAGCACCGGGCCGATGCACGGCGTCCAGCCCGCGCCGAACGCCATCCCCACCAGCACCGAGCCGAGCATGCCGACCGGCTTCTCCTGCACGTGCACGCGCCGCTCCTGCATGAGCGCATCGACGCGGAACACGCCGAGGCTCCACAGCCCGAAGCCGATGATGAGCAGCCCGCCGAGCCGCGCGAGCCAGACCTGGTAGAACTTGAGCGCGCGCCCGAGCGCGGTGGCGGTGGCGCCGAGGACGATGAACACGAGCGCGAAGCCGAGCACGAAGAGCAGCGCATGGAGGAACGCGTTCCGCCGCCGCGTCGTCGCCTCCTCGAGCGTCATGCCGGTGAGGAAGCCGATGTAGCTCGGCACCAGCGGCAGCACGCACGGCGAGAGGAAGCTCAGCACGCCCGCGAGGAAGGCGACGGTGAGGCCGAGGGTGGCGGGTTCCTGCATCAGGGCCTCAGGCGGAGAGGGGCGCGAGGTCGCGCCGCCGGCAGTCGCGGCAGAGCCCGTACAGCTCCACCTTGTGCCGCTGCAGGGTGAACCCCTGCTCGTCGGCGATGATCGGCAGCACGCGCTCGAGGCGCTCGTGCTGGAACTCCACCACCTTGCCGCAGCGCACGCAGATCAGGTGCTCGTGCGTGCCGGCCTGCTCCGTCATCGGCTCGTACCGCTTGAACCCCTCGCCGAAGTCGTGCGCGCGCACGAGCCCCGATTCGATGAGCACCTCGAGCGTGCGGTACACCGTGGCCGTCCCGACGCGGGCGCCGCGCTCGCGGAGCCGCTTCTCGATCCCCTCGACCGACAGGTGCTCGTCCGCCAGGAAGACGATCTGCGCCACCTGCTCGCGCTGCGTCGTCACCGGCAGGCGGTGGTCCCGCAGGTAGCGGCGGAAGCGGTCGAGGAGGGCGAACGCCTCGTCACGCGTGAGGCGCGGCATCCGCCTCCGCCACGGGCTGGGCGAGCTCGGGCCACCACGCCTCCGGCGGCACCGGGATCGGCGGGTCGAGGTCGTCGAGGCGGCGGCGCACGCCGTCCAGCAGCTGCGGCAGCGCGTCGGACGGGCCGCTGCCCACCTCCTCCACCTCGGCGCTGAAGCGGCCGCGGTCGGTCCCCTTGATCGCGAGCACGTAGCGCGCGGTGAAGATGCGCCGCCGGTCCCCCGCCACGGTGGAGACGATGGCGGTGCCGTACTCGTTCCGGTCGCGCTTGACCGGCGGGAACGCCCACAGCGCGTCGATCTCGCGCACCGCGAGCCGCTCCGCCACCACCGGCGCGAGCTTCGGCCAGCCGAGGCCGGGCACGCTCATGCGCCCCGCCGCGCCGCGAGCTGCCGCTCCACGCAGAGCCGCAGCACCGTCATGAAGTCCTGCGCGTTGGTCACCACGCCGAACGCCTGGTGGGTGCCACGGTCCTTGAGCTTGGTGACGACGAACTCCTCCTGGTCCACGCAGATCGTCAGCAGCGGCTCGGGGACGCCATCCTCCATGTAGTAGGTCGGCGTCATGTTGCCCACGGCGATCGTGTGGAGCGCGGTGGCGATCGCGACGACCCCCGTCGCCCGCACCGTCACCTCCCGCATCGCATCCTGCGCGGCGATGGCGTCCGTGATCACGTCCGGGAGCGGCCCGTCGTCCCGGATGGAACCCGCGAGGACGAACGGCACGCCGTGCGTCACCAGCGCGTGCATGATGCCGCTGCCGATGATCCCCTGCCGCACCGCCGCGGCGATGGAGCCCGCGGCGCGCACGCGGTTGATGGCGCGCAGGTGCAGGCCGTGGCCGCCGCGGGTCGGGTTCCCCTGGTTGTCCATGCCGAGCGTGGTGCCGAAGACGGCGGCCTCGATGTCGTGCACGGCGACGGCGTTGCCCGCGAGCATCGCCTGCACGAAGCCGTTGGCGATGAACCACTCGAAGTCGTGCCGCGCGCGCGAGTGCACGAGCGCCGGCCCCGCGACCCACACGACGAAGCCGCCGTCGTCCTTCTGCTGGATGAGCGACTCGGCGAGCAGGTCGTAGTTCACCGGCCGCTCGCGGCTCACCTCCGAGCTCATGAACGCGAACTCGGCGTCCTGCGAGGCGTTGGTGCCGAGCCAGCCCGCGGTGTGGACGTAGACGCCGTCGGAGCCGTCCTCCTCGAAGCCCATGAGGACCGGGTCGCCGCGGCGGAGGCGGCGCGCCTCCGTGACCTCCACCCCGTCGCCGCGACGGACGATGACGCCGTCCATGCGCGGCCGGTCGGGCATCACCCAGCCGTGCGGCAAGTGCACATACGTCGGGAGGTTGGAGCTGGCGAAGAAGCCTTCGGGGTTGATGCCGTCGGCGGGGGCGGGCTCGAAGCGCGCGAGCGGCGCCCCGGCGAACCGGGGCGACGCGAAATCGGGCGCGCGATAGGCGGGGCTCGTCATGAGCCCCGGAATGTAGCTAGCGGGAGCCGACCAGGATGCTGCCGCCGTCCCCGACCACCACCACGTGGCTGGCGCTGGAGCCGTGCACGGCCGCGTACTCCACTCCCGACGACGCGCTGATCATCTCCGTCCACGCGCCGCTCCCTACCCGCTGCAGCAGTTCGCTCCCCTGCGTCACGACGTATACCACGTTGCCCGTGCCCCAGATGCCGCGCACGACGCTGGTGATGCCCGGCAACGTGGTGGCGGAACACGCGGTGGCCGTGCAGGTGTAGAACGTCCCGCTCGCTCCGCCGACGTACGCCAGGTCGGCGCTGGAGGCGAAGACGGCCCGGAGGTTGGGCGTGCCGCTCGGAACCGTCAGCTGGCTCCACGTGCCATTCGCCGCGCGCCGGTACACGCGGTTGCCGTCGCCGACGGCGAAGAAGACGCCGCCACCGGCCGCGGAGACGGCGTTGAACTGGAAGCCGCTCAGGCCGGCCCCGTCGGTGACGATGCTCCCGCTCCGCACCCGCGCGATCGAACCGTCACTGCCGACGGCGAGCGCCGAGTCGGTGTCGAACGGCGCCACGCCGGTCGCGCCGCTGAGCCCCGTGCCCGTGACGGCCGACCAGCTGCCGCTCTCCCCGGAGCGCGTGCGCGCGACGCCGCCACCGACGACGAACCATCGCGTGCCCACGCGCGTCACCCCCGCAGGCGTCAAGCCGCTGAAGCCTGCGGTGTCGGCGAGCCACGTCGATCCGTTCCAGCGGCGGTTGCTGCTGAGTGAGCCGCCCGCGACGTAGATGTTGTCGGGCGCGGCGGCCCACACGGCGCCGTACGCCGTGCCCGCGGCACCGAGCAGCGTCGTGAGCGCCGAGCCGTTCCAGCGGAGCACGACGCCGGTCTCGCCCGTGATGTACACCTCCGTCGCCGTGCGCGCGAAGACGCCGACCTCGGTGCCGAGGCTGGGCAGCGCGGTGGCGACGCTCCATGAAGTGCCGTTGAAGCGGTACAGCGCGTCGGACGTGATGGCGAAGACGTTGCTGGCGTCCACGGCGCTCGAGGCGCGGAACACCGGCGGTCCCGACACGTACGTGCTGTCTGCCGTCGTCCCGTTCCAGCGGACGACGAGGCCGTTCTCGCCCAGTGCGAAGACGTTGCTGGTGCTCAGGCCGGTGACGGTGTTGAACGCCTCGGGGCCGACGGTGCCGGCCTGGAGCGTCGTCCACGCCCCGCCGCCGACGCTCCGGCCGATGTGGCCGGCCTGCGCGCTGACCGCGAACGCGTCCCCGTTCGACGCCATCCACACGTCGTCGCCATCGGTGTTGATCTCGTCGAGGTACGTCTTCGTCCACGACGTGCCATTGAAGCGGATGACGAGGCCGTTCGTGCCGATCTCGCGCTGGCCACCGACGACGATGTCGCTCGCCGAGCGGCCATGGATCGACCTCAGCAGCACCGTGGTGCCGCTCGCGATCCTCCGCCAGCGCGTGCCGTCGAATCGGATGATCGTCCCGCCCGCGCCGACCGCGTACACGTTGTCTGCCGCGGTGCCCCACACGTCGTACAGGTCGAAGATGGTGTTCGACACCATCGGCGACCACGCGGAGCCGTTCCAGCGCTGCACGTTGCCGGCCCGGCCGACCACGAAGCAGTCGCTCGCCGACGCGCACCAGATGCCGTTGAGCGCGCCGAGGACGTGCGTGCCCGCCCCCTGCCAGCGCAGCACGCCTGCCTCGTTCGGGGCGGCGGCCGAAACGGCCACGTCAAACGAGAAGGAGGTGACCGTCGACGCGGTGTTCAGCGTGAACTGGACCGACTTGGACGCCGTGGAGTCGAACGGCCCGACCCCGCCGTTGAACTGGTAGTACGACTGGCCCGGCGCGGTGAACGTCGCCGTGCCATCGGCATTCGCCACCGACACGGAGCCGGTGCCGCCGGTGACGGTGATCGCGGGGCTGGTGTTCAGGAAGAAGACGCGCACGCCCGCCGCATCGACATTGCCGTTGCCGTCGACGCCGAGGATCTGCGCCGTCAGGTTGCGCACGCGCAGGTTGAAGCTGAACGTGTTGCTCGCCACGGTCACGTTGGAGGAGAGGAGCTCGACGTAGCGCCCCTGGCCGCCGATGGTGAGGTACGCCAGCGTGCGTGCCGCTCCCGGCTCGCCGCAGCGCACGGTCCGCTCGGCCACCTGCACCTCGCAGGTGACCTTGCGCGCCGCCTCCGCAGCTCCGGGAGCGGTCGGCACCGGCTCCACCGGCGACGACTCGCGTCCGCACGCCGCCAGCCCGATGAGCAGTGCCGCGAGGGCACCCTTCGTCAATCCACGCATCAGAACACCGTCGATCCGCCGCCGCCCACGATCCCGCCGCCGCCGATGCCGCCGCCGGTCTGGAGGGTGAGGTCGGTCAGGCTGGGAAGAAGCCGCAGTTCCGGGGCGACCCACGGGGCACGCGCCGGTCCCTCCGGCGCCTGCTCGCCCTTCACAGGGTCTCGACCCTGGTCGTCGTTCACGCATCCCCCTCGTCACGAGGTCATGTTTCGCGCACAAAGGACGCCCGCCGGGCGCCAGATGTCAAACTTGATGACGGCTGGTGGAGCAACACACGTGCCCAACTCGCCCAACCGCCAGAAGGCCAGCATTGTCACTGAGGCGGTGGCGGCGATGAGCCTGCGTGAGTGGGCGGTCACGTCGATTGCGGCCGGAGTGCGCGCCCCTGTACCCGAGGCAGGCGAGCCTGCCTGGCACGCCTTCCTGCGCACCGAGCGCGTCGCCCGCCGCCTCGCGGCACTGCCCGGTCCTTCCGACCTGCCCACGCCGCTCCGTGCCCTCGCTGTGGAGGAGACGCAACGGGTGTTGCTCGCCCGCGCACACCTCGCCGCGTCCGCGCGCGCCGCCGAGCACACCGACGCGGCGCCGATCGTCCTCAAGGGCGGCGCCCTGCTCCCCACCGACGACGCGCTCGACGTCGCCGACCTCGACCTCCTCGCCCCAGAGCCCGACCTGCCACGCCTCGCCGCGGCGCTCGAGGCCGCCGGCTACCGCCCGGACGGCCCGGACCACGAGGCGCACCACCTCGCCGCGCGGCGCGCGCCGGACGGCATGGCGATCGAGCTGCACCGCTGGCTGGAGCACGTCGGCAGCGCCCCCGATCGCGCGCTCCTCGCCGCGGCGGAGTCGCTGCCCGGCGCACCGCCCCTCCGCCGCCTCGCGCCGCTCGACGACGCCTGGATGGTGCTCCGCCACGTCACCGCGGGGCACCCGTCGCGCCTCGGCGCCCTGCGCGATGCGCTGCTCGTGGCCGACGCGTGGAAGCGGCTCGGCGCCGGGGGCCGCACGCAGCTGCAGCAGCGCATCGCCGCCGATCCGCTCGCGGAGCCGCTCGAGGCCGTGCTCGACCTGGCGCGCCTGCTCGCCGGGGAGGCGCGGCCGACCTCGCCGCTCGTCCGCCGCGTGGCGATGGCCAACTACCGGCTCCGGCTCGCCCCGGATCCGCGGCTGCGCCCGGATGACGCGGGCGCCAAGCGCTGGTTCAGCGTGTTCTCGCATGTGGCGGGGCCCGCGCTCTGGCGCGCCGCGTGGCGGCAGGCGCTCGGTCCGGCGATCGGCGTCCCGGCGGCGGCGTGGCTCGCGGCGCTGGAGCGATGGGCACCGCCCGCCGGCCGCACGCTGCGCCGCGGCCTCCGCGCGGCGCGCCTCGCGCTGCACG
>JANRIU010000078.1:0-10207 GCA_033764615.1 Gemmatimonadales bacterium
GCCGCGGCGGCACGCGCGGAGTCGCGCGCCGCGCTGTCGGGGGCGGCCGGCGGCGCCGACTCGTCGTCCTCGGGCTCCGCGGCCGGCGCCGCTGCCATCAGCTCGCGCACCGGCGTCCCCTTCACGGCGAGGATGCGCATCGGCACGATCGGCGTGACGGGCGACAGCGTCACCCGCTCGCTCGCGAGGAGCTGCTCGAGCGGTGCGCGCTGGTCGGGCTGGATGTCGAACAGCACGAGGTTCGGCCGGTCGGGCGCCTTGTCGATGGCGAACTGCCGCAGGAGGTTGTGCTGCACGAGGTAGAGGGTGCCGAGCAGGAAGGCGCCGAAGCCGAGCGAGAGCACGACCGTCACCGTCTGGTTGGCGGGGCGGTACAGGTTGGCGAGCCCCTGGCGCCAGACGTAGGGCCACCCCGACGGGAACCAGCGCCGCACGCCGCGGATGAGCGCGAGCGAGGCGAGCCAGAGCACGAGCAGCGCGGCGCCCGTGCCGCCGGCGAACGCGGCGCCCGAGCGCCAGTTGCCGACCTGCAGCGCCGCGAGCGCGACGACGCTCGTCGCGAGGGCGAGCGCCGCCGGCACGCGCCACGGGTCACGCGCGGGCGCGGCGCCGTAGTCGCGGCGGAGCGCCTGCAGCGGGGCGACGCGCCGCACCTGCAGCAGCGGCAGCAGCGCGAAGATCACCGCGATCCAGAGGCCGGTCCCGACGCCGATGAGGATCGCGGGAAGGGACGGCACGGTGCGCACGTCGACCGGGAGCACGTCCGCGAGCACCGCGGGCAGCAGCTGCTGGAGCCCCACGCCGAGCGCGGCGCCGGCGAGCGAGCCGAGCAGTCCCATGAGGCCCGCCTGCAGCAGGTAGATGGCGAAGACGGTGCCCGCCGTGGCGCCGACGCAGCGGAGGATGGCGATGGTGTCGAGCTTCTGCCGGACGAACGCGACCACCGCGCTCGCCACGCCGAGGCCGCCGAGGAGCAGCGCCACGAGCGCCACGAGGCCGAGGTAGCTGCCAAGGCGATCGAGCAGCGACGTCAGGTTCTGCTGGTCGTCGGCGACGGTGCGGACGCGCACGCGCTCCGGGCGGAGCGCGGGGCGGTACCGCGCGGCGAGCTGGTCGGCGTCCGCGCCGGGGCCCACCTTCACGAACGCCTCGTACTGCGCGCGCGCGCCGAAGCCGAGGAGCTTCGTCCGCTCCAGCATGCGGTGCGGGATGAAGAGCCGCGGTCCGAACGCGGTGCGGATGCCGACATCCCCCGGCGCATTGAGCACGGTGCCGCGGATCACGAAGCGCGCCTCGCCGAGCGCGAGCGTGTCGCCGACGGCGGCGCCGAGCGCGGTGAGGAGCGCGGGGTCGACGAGCGTGGTGGCGCCGTCCTGCAGCGTCGCCCACGCGCCCTTCGGCGCCGTCTGGATCTCGCCGTAGAACGGGTACCCCGGCTCGGCGGCCGTCACCTGCACCAGCCGCGCGCCGGGCCGGCTCGGCACGTACGTCATCGCCGCGAAGGTCACCACCTCGGCGCGGGCGCCACCGGCGCCCACGCTGTCGAGGATCGCCCGCACCGGCGGGGCGAACGGCCGCCGCCCCTGCAGCGAGAGGTCGGCGCCGAGCAGCGCGCGGCTCTGGTCGCGCACCGAGGCGGTGAGGTTGTCGGTGAACGAGTTGATCGCGACGAGCGCCGCCACGCCGACGGCGACCGCCGTCGTGAACAGCAGCACGCGCCGCCCCTCGGCGCGCGATTCGCGCAGCGCCATGCGCCAGACGAAGCCGGCGTTCATGCGGTGGCGGCGGCGGGGACCGGGGGCGCGGCGGACGTCGTCGGCGTGTCGCTCACGAGGCGGCCGTCGGCGAGGCGGATGATGCGGCGCGCGCGGTGCGCGAGCTCGAGGTCGTGCGTGACCAGCACGAGCGTCGTCCCCGTCTCGCGGTTGAGCTCGCCCATCAGCTCCACGACGGTGGCGCCGGTGCGCGCGTCGAGGTTGCCGGTCGGCTCGTCGGCGAAGAGCAGCCTCGGCCGGTTGGCGAAGGCGCGCGCGAGCGCCACGCGCTGCTGCTCGCCGCCGGAGAGCTGCGTGGGGTAGTGGTCGAAGCGGTCGGTGAGGCCGACGCGCGCGAGCAGGTCGCGCGCGCGGGCGTCACCGCGCTCGCCACGCAGCTCGAGCGGCACGAGCACGTTCTCGAGCGCGGTGAGCGTCGGGATCAGCTGGAACGACTGGAACACGAAGCCGACGCGCTCGCCGCGGAGCCGGGCGCGCGCGTCCTCGTCGAGCGCCGTGAGGTCGACGCCATCGAGCAGGATCCGCCCGCTGGCCGGCTGGTCGAGCCCGGCGAGGAGGCCAAGCAGCGTCGACTTCCCGCTGCCGGACGGCCCGACGATGGAGAGGAAGCCCCCCGATTCCAGCGTGAAGCTGATATCGTTGAGCACCGTGAGCGGGCGACCGCCCGACTGGTAGACCTGGGAGACGTTGCGGACTTCGAGCATGGGCAGAATGATACCCGCCACCGTCGCTGCTGCCGCCGCCGCCGCCGTGCTTGTCCTCGGCGCCTGTGGCGGCGGCGGCGGGGCGGACGGGCGGACGGGCGGACGGGCGGTCATGGGATCGGGTGGAGCGAATGTCGGCGCCATCGCGGACTCCTCGTCCGCCGGTCAGCCGGTCCGCTCGTCCGCCCCCGCGCGCCCGCGCCTCGTCTTCCTGGGCACGTCGCTCACCGCCGGGCTCGGGCTCGACCCGTCGCAGGCATATCCGGCCGTCATCCAGGAGAAGCTGGACTCCGCGGGGCTCGCGTGGGAGGCGGTGAACGCGGGCGTGAGCGGCGAGACGTCGGCGGGGGCGCTGCGGCGGATCGACTGGGTGCTCCGCGAGCCCGCGGCGGTGCTGGTGGTTGAGACAGGCGCCAACGACGGGCTGCGCGGGCAGGACATCGACTCGCTGGCCGCCAACCTGCAGGCGATCCTCGACCATGCGAAGCGGCAGGTGCCGGCGCCGAAGCTGGTGGTGGTGGGGATGGAGGCGCTTCCGAACATGGGGCGCGCGTACGGCCAGCGGTTCCGCGCCGTCTTCCCCGAGGTCGCGCGCCGCAACGGTGCCACGTACCTGCCGTTCCTGCTCGAGGGCGTCGCCGGCGTCGATTCGCTCAACCAGGCCGATGGCATCCACCCCACGGCGGCGGGCCAGCGCCTCGTGGCGGCGCACGTGTGGAAGGTGCTGGGGCCGGTGCTGCAGGGACGGTAGCCCGTGCCTACCCCTCGAGCGCCTTCCGCACCATCCGCGAGAGCTGCTCCGGCAGGAACGGCTTCTGCAGGAACGGGCCGCTCGGGCGCCTGGGCGTCACGTGCAGCGACGCCTGCTCCGTGTACCCCGACATGTACAGCACCCGGAGCGCCGGCCGCGAGCGCGCGATGCGCTCGGCGACCTCCGGCCCGCTGGCGCCCGGCATCACCACGTCGGTCACGAGCAGGTCGATGCCGCCCGGGTGCCGCGCCGCGACGCCCGCGGCCTCCTCGCCGTCCGCCGCCTCCAGCACCTCGTAGCCGTCGCGCTCCAGCACCTGCCGCGCGAGGCGCCGCACCGACGGCTCGTCCTCCACCAGCAGCAGCGTCTCGCGCCCGCCCCCCACCGGCGCGGCGACCGGCGCCGGCTGCGCCGCCACGGGCGCCTCCACGCGCGGCAGGTAGATCTTGAACGTCGTCCCGACGCCGGCCTCGCTGTACACCCAGATGTTCCCGCCGCTCTGCTTCACGATGCCGTACACCGTGGCGAGGCCGAGGCCGGTCCCCTTGCCGACGTCCTTCGTCGTGAAGAACGGCTCGAAGACGCGCGCGCGCGTGGCCGGCGTCATGCCGCAGCCGTTGTCGCTCACGGCGAGCAGCACGTACGGCCCCGGCGTGACCGAGACGTGGTCGTGCGCGTACGCCGGCGTGAGCTCGACCTCCATCGTCTCGACCAGCAGGCGGCCGCCGCCCGGCATCGCGTCGCGCGCGTTGACGGCGAGGTTCATCAGCACCTGCTCGAGCTGGCTCCGGTCGGCGCGCACGTGCGCGGCGCCGCCGCCCGGCCGGAGCACGAGCTCCACGTCCTCGCCGATCATGCTGCGGAGCAGCCGCCCCATGTCGCGCACGACCCCGTTCAGGTCGAGCACCTGCGGCTCCAGGATCTGCATGCGGCTGAACGCGAGCAGCTGCTTCGTGAGCGCCGCGGCGCGGTCGGCGGCGGCGCGGATCTCCAGCGCGTCGGCGCGCAGGTCCCCCGTCTCGGGGAGCGCGCGCAGCAGCAGCTCCGTGTAGCCGACGATGGCGGTCAGCAGGTTGTTGAAGTCGTGCGCGACGCCGCCAGCGAGCCGGCCGACCGCCTCCATCTTGGTCGACTGCTGGAGCCGGAGCTCCACCGACTGCTGCGCCGTGACGTCGCGCAGCGCGAAGGCGTAGTGCGTCACCTCGCCGCGGCGGTCGGCGATGGGGCCGGCGTGCCAGCTGATGGCGATCTCGCGCCCGTCCTTGCGGTACGCCGTGCCCGTCATCTGCAGCCGCTCGCCGCGCTCCAGCAGCTGCCGCACGCGCGAGGCGACCGTCGGGTCCAGCCGGACCGACTCGAGGAAGTGCGGCACCCGGCCCACCGCCTCGTCCGCCTCGTAGCCGAGGATGTCGGTGTAGGCCCGGTTCACGAACACCGTCTCGAGGCGGTCCTCGTCGCGCGTGGCGATGAGGACGGCGTCGGCCGCCTGGTCCACCGCGTTGTGCAGCAGGTCGCGCTGGTCGAGCGCGGCGCGGTGCGCGAGCGCGTAGCGGATGGAGCGCTCGAGCTGGTCGGCGTCGAGCCCGTCCTTGAACAGGAAGTCGGCGGCGCCGACGTCGGCGGCCGCGAGCCCGTCGTCGTGGCCGGCCATGGCGGTGATGATGATGACGGGCGTCGTCGGCTGCAGCGGGCGGAGGCGCTGGAGGAAGTCGAGCGCGGTGCCGTCGGGCAGGACGAAGTCGACGATGCAGACGTCGTAGCGACCGCTCGCCGCGGCCGCCACCCCCGCCACGACCGTCTCCGCCATCTCCACCAGCACGCGCCCGTCGCCGTGGCGCTCGAGCATCGCGCGCACGAGGCGACGGTACTCCTGCGCGTCCTCGACGACGAGGACGCGGACGGTCGCGGGGGGGGCGGTGAGCGCAAGGGTCACCGGGTCAGCATCGGCGACCGGACGGCTCCCCTTGAGCGTATCTTCCGGAAGTGTCCTTCCTCGACGACAAGCGCACCCGTGCCGCCGCGCTCATCCTGGTGCTCGGCGCCGGCCTCGCCGTCGCCCTGTGGCCGTTCGCCACGGGGCTCATCGGGGGGCCCGTGCTGTACGTCGTCTTCGCGCCGCTGCATCGCTGGATGGCCCGCCGGATCCCGGCGGCGGCCGCCGCCGGGATCGCGCTCGTGCTGGCGCTTGGCCTCATCGTCGGCCCCGGCCTCTCCCTCGTCTCCCTCATCGCCGCCGAGGCGCCGCAGATCGCGGCGAACCTGCAGGGCAGCACGCTGCTCGCGCGGCTGCAGGGGATGCATGTCGCCGGCGTCGACGTGGGGGCGCAGCTCAAGACGATCGGCGAGCGCGCCGCCGGCCTCCTCGGCAGCTCGGCGCTCAGCCTCGTCTCCGCCGCGACCGACCTCACGGTGTCGGTCACGATCGCGCTCTTCGGCCTCTACTACATGCTCGCCGCGCCCGAGGGGACGTGGCATGCCGTCCAGCCGTACATCCCGTTCAGCGCCGAGAACAGCGAGCGGCTCCGCCGGCGCTTCCATGACGTCACCGTCTCGACGCTCCTCGGCACCTTCCTCACGGCATCGCTGCAGGGCGTGCTCGTCGCCGTCGCCTTCAAGGCGACCGGGCTGAAGAACGCGGGGCTCTGGGGCGTGACGACGGCGGTGCTGTCGATCCTGCCGCTCGTCGGCAGCGGGCTCGTGTGGGTGCCGGGCGTGGTGACGCTCGCGCTGCAGGGGAAGTACCCGCAGGCGATCGGGCTCGCCGCGTGGTCGGTGCTGCTCGTGACCAACGTCGACAACGTGATCCGGCCGTGGGTCTTCTCGCGCTACGCGAGCCTCCACCCGTTCACGACGGTGATTGGCGCGTTCGCGGGGATCCAGTACTTCGGCCTGCTCGGCCTGCTGGTCGGGCCCCTCGCGATCTCGTACTTCTTCGAGCTGATCGTGATGTACCGTGCGGAGTACCTGGGGGATGCCGAGGCCGTGGCCGAGGTGACGGGCGAGCTGCGGGCGGTCCGCCCCCCGGGGATGCCGGCCGCGGCGGCGGCCGACCCGCTCAGCGCGCCGGACTGAGCAGCCGCTCGATCGTCGCGACGAGCGCCTCCTCGTCGACGATCGGCTTGGTGACGTAGGCGTCGAAGCCGAGGCCCAGGTAGCGCTCGCGGTCGCCGGGCATGGCGTGGGCCGTGAGCGCGACCACCGGCAGGGTGGCGCCGCCCGGCAGCTCGCGCAGCGCGCGCAGCACCGCGGGGCCGTCCATGCCGGGAAGCGAGATGTCCAGCAGCACGAGGGCCGGCGGCGCCGCGGCGATCCCCGCGAGCGCAGCCGGCCCGTCCTCGTACGCCGCGATGGCGTAGCGGTCGCCCAGGATCGCCTCGCAGACGAGGCGATTGTCCTCGTTGTCCTCCACGAGCGCGAGCGGCGTCACGCCGCCGGCCGCTGCACCAGCGGTTCGAGCGCGTCGCACACCGCTGCCACCGTGGCGCTGGTGCGCCCCACGAGGTCGAACAGCGCCGGCCACGCCTCGGCCTTGGCCGCGTGCTCCGCCTCGCGCGCGAGCGCCGCCAGCTCCACCGCGCCGACGTTCCACGCCGTCGACACCATCGGATGCAGCGCCCCCGCGAGCCGCACCGAGTCGCGCGCGCGCAGCGCCGCCCGCGCCGCCGCCGCCCGCGCCGGCATGTCGCGCAGGAAGGCGGTGAGCACCTTGGCGATCAGCGCGTCGCCGCCGAGCCGGCGGAGGCGGGCGATCCCTTCGGGGTCGAGGCTGGCGCTCTCGCGCGGCAGGGGCTGGTCCATCGGAATTAGAGCATCGGCGGGAAGGGGGGAAGCTTGAGGGGCTGGGGGCTGGGGGCTGGGTGCCGGGGGCGAGGGGTCAGGGGCCTCGGGGCTGGGCGCTCGGGGCTTCAGGGCGGGTGACGCTTCGGAGGCGATCGTCACCATGCACGGCCCGTGGCCCCCGGCCCGCGGCTGCCAACCTCGCTCATTGACAGCTATCGTGATAACAACTATCGTATCTCCATGTATTTCCCGTCGCACCCCCCGCTCCACCGGAAGGACCCCGCCATGACCGCCCCCAGTCCCACCGCCGGCCTCCACCACGTCACCGCCCTCGCCAGCGACGCGCAGCGCAACCTCGACTTCTACGCCGGCATCCTCGGGCTGCGGCTCGTGAAGCGCACCGTGAACTTCGACGACCCGGGGACGTATCACCTCTATTACGGCGACGCGCTCGGCCGGCCCGGCACGCTGCTGACCTTCTTCCCCATCGATGGCGCCCGGTCGGGCCGGTCGGGACCCGGCCAGGCCACGGCCGTGGCGTTCGCGGTGCCGGAGGGGGCGCTCGGCTTCTGGATGGAGCGGCTGATCGGGCACGGCGTCCGGTTCGACGGGCCCGCTCGCCGCTTCGGCGAGGCGGTGCTGCGCCTGGCCGACCCGGACGGCACCCCGATCGAGCTGGTGTTCGTCCGCGGGCTCGGCGCGGCGGAGGCGTTCCCGGGGGCGACGGTGCCGCCGGAGGCCGCGATCCATCGCCTGCACGGCGTCACCCTGACCGAGCGTGACGACCGGGGGACGCGGGCGTTCCTGACCGGGATGCCGGGATTCCGGCCGCTGGGCCAGGACGGGGAGCTGACGCGTTTCGGCTCGGTCGGCGGCTCGGGCGTGGTCGACGTCCGCACCGTGCCGGGGGCGCCATGGGCGGCCCCGGGGGCGGGGACGATCCACCATGTCGCGCTCCGTGCGGACGACCTGGCCCACCAGTCCGCGCTCGCCGAGGCGCTCCGTCGGCAGGGGACACCTGCAACGACGGTCCGGGACAGGCGATATTTCCACTCGGTCTACCTGCGGGAGCCGGGTGGGGTGCTGTTCGAGATCGCGACGGACCTTCCGGGGTTCGCGCGGGACGAGGCGCCCGAGCGGCTGGGCGAGATGCTCATGCTGCCCCCGGAGCTCGAGGTGATGCGCACGGAACTCGAACGGGACCTGCCGCCCCTGCACCTGCCGGGGGCGGCGGCCACGGAGGCATGATGACAGTGACGAAGGACGCGACGACGTTCGTCCATCGGTGGCTGCCCAGCGGCGAGGCCAAGACGCGGACCCTGCTGCTCCTCCACGGCACGGGCGGCAACGAGGAGGACCTCATTCCCCTCGGTCGCTCGCTCGACCCGAAGGCGAACCTCCTCGCGCCGCGCGGCAAGGTGCTGGAACAGGGCATGCCGCGCTTCTTCCGCCGCGAGCGGGACGGCACCTTCGACCAGGAAGACCTGAAGCGCCGCACCGACGAGCTCGCGGCGTTCCTGTCGGACGCGGCGAAGCAGTACGGCTTCGACAAGAAGCGCGTGCTGGCGGTCGGCTTCTCGAACGGCGCGAACATCGCGTCGAGCCTGATGCTCCGGAAGCCGAACGCGCTCGCCGGTGCCGTGCTGTTCCGCGGCATGGTCCCGTTCGAGCCGGCGAAGATGCCGGAGCTCGCCGGCAAGCCGGTGCTCATGCGCGCCGGCCGCTCCGACCCGATCGTGCCGCGGGCGAACAGCGAGAAGCTGGCGAAGATCCTGACCGACTGCGGGGCGACGGTCACGCTGGAGTGGCACGCGGGCGGGCATTCCCTCGCGCAGGCCGACGTGACGGCGGCGCAGGGCTGGCTGGGCAAGAGCGGGCTGTAGGCAGGCGCCGGTCGCTGCCGGCCTCGGACGGCCGCCTCCCGCTGCGGGGGGCGGCCGTCGCCGTTCAGGGCACGCGCGTCAGGCGGGGCGGCCGCGCGTGCCGAGGCCGGCGGTGTTGAGCACGAGGACGAGGCGACCGTCGCCGAGCACGGCGGAGCCGAGCAGGTGGGGCAGCGGCCCGAGCGCGGACGCGAGCGGGCGGACGACGACGGCCGCCTCGCCGAGGCAGCGGTCGATGACGAGGCCGGTGCGGCCCTCGGCCCCTTCCACGACGGCGACGAGCCACTCGTCGCCGGCCTCGGGGCCGGGCGGGAGGCCGAGCGCGACATCGAGCCGCGTGAGGGCGAGCGCCTCGCCGCGGACCAGGGCGATGGTGCCGCCGGGGACGGCGCGCACGGCGTGCGCGGGGATGCGCACGAGGTCGTGCAGCACGTCGAGCGGCACGATGTACTCCTCGGCGCCGGCCTGCAGGCGCATGCCGCGCTGCACCATCAGGCTCGCGGGCAGCTGCAGGCGGAAGGTGGTGCCGGAGCCCGGCGCGCTGTCGATGGCGATGGTGCCCTGCACCCGCGCGAGGTTGGCGCGGACCACGTCCATGCCGACGCCGCGGCCCGAGACGTCGGTGACGGCGGCGGCGGTGGAGAAGCCCGGCTCGAAGATCAGCTCGCGGGCCTGCGCGTCGCCCAGCAGGGCGGCGCGCTCGGCGGTGAGGATGCCCTTCTCCACCGCCCGGCGCCGCAGGCGCTCGGGGTCGAGGCCGCGGCCGTCATCCGCGATCTCGATCAGGACGCCGCTGCCCGCGCGTGCCGCGCGGAGCGTGAGGCGGCCGGCGTCGGGCTTGCCGGCCGCGCGGCGTTCCGCCGGCGATTCGATGCCGTGGTCGATGGCGTTGCGCACGAGGTGCACGAGCGGGTCGGCGAGCTGCTCCAGCACGGGCTTGTCGACCGCGGTCTCCGCGCCCTCGATCGTCAGCACGACCTGCCGGCCGAGGCTGCGGGCCAGGTCGCGCACGAGGCGGGGGAAGCGCTGGAAGACGCCGTGCACGGGCTGCATGCGGATGCCCAGCACCGTGTCCTGCAGGGCGTCGGTGAGGCGGTCGAGCGCGGCGGTGGCATCCCGGAGGTCGCGCACGAACGCGGGCGCGGCGCCGTCCGCCGCCGCGCGCGCGGCGAGCAGGGGGAACGCGGCGCGGATCACGAGGAGCTCGCCGACCTCCCGCGTCAGGCGGTCGAGGCGCGCCTGCTCCACGCGCTGCGTGGCCGCCTCGGTGCGGGCCGGCGCGGCGCCGGGTGCGGCGGCGGGCGCTTCCGCGGC
>JANRIU010000086.1:0-3909 GCA_033764615.1 Gemmatimonadales bacterium
CACGCCGCGGGCGTGGTCATCGCGCCGGGGCCGCTGCAGGAGTACGTGCCGGTCTGCACCGTGCAGAGCAAGGGGGCGGGCGCGGCGGCCGGGGAGGATTCGGTCGTCACGCAGTTCGAGATGGGGCCGCTCGAGAAGGTCGGCATGCTGAAGATGGACCTGCTCGGCCTGAAGACGCTGACGGTCATCCACGATGCCGTGGCCATGATCGCGGCGCGGACGGGCGAGCGGATCGACATGGGCGCGCTCCCCTTCGACGACCCGAAGGTGTACGAGCTGCTCCGGCGCGGGCGCACGGCCGGCGTCTTCCAGTTCGAGTCGCCGCTCGCGACCGACACGCTGCGGCAGATGCGCTGCGACCGCTTCGACGATCTCGTGGCGGCGAACGCCCTGCTGCGCCCCGGCCCGCTCGACGCGGGGATGCACCTCGTGTTCATCCGCCGCAAGCTCGGGCAGGAGCCGGTCCGCTACCCGCACCCGCTGCTCGAGGAGGTGCTGGAGCCGACCTACGGCGTCATCACCTACCAGGAGCAGGTGATGCGCATCGCGAACGTGATGGCGGGCTTCTCGCTCGCCGAAGCCGACGTGCTGCGCAAGGCCGTGGGCAAGAAGGACCCGGAGCTCATCCGCAAGGAGCTCGGCCGCTTCCGCGAGCGGGCCCTCGCCGCGGGCCACCCCGCCCCGCTCATCGACGAGCTCGCCGGGCAGATCGAGACGTTCGGCCGGTACGGCTTCAACAAGTCGCACTCGGTGGCGTATTCGGTGCTCAGCTACCAGACGGCCTGGCTGAAGGCGCACTGGCCCGCCGAGTTCATGGCGGCGCTCCTCTCGAGCGAGATCGGGAGCACCGACAAGGTGGTGCAGTACATCAACGAGGCCCGCGAGCTCGGCCTCGAGGTCCTGCCGCCCGACGTGAACGAGTCGGGCTACAAGTTCACCGTCACCGGCGAGCGGCGCCTCCGCTTCGGCCTCGGCGCGGTGCGCAACGTTGGCGCCGGCGCCATCGACTCGATCCTCGCGGCGCGCGCCACCGCCCGCTTCGCGACGCTGGCGGAGTTCGTCGAGCGCATCGACCTGCGCCTCTGCAACCGCCGCGTCATCGAGTCGCTCATCACCGTCGGCGCGTGCGACGCCCTCGGCGGCCACCGCCGCCAGCAGGTGGAGGGGCTCGACCAGCTCCTCGCCGAGGCGCAGCTCGCGCAGCAGGAGCGGGACGCGGGGCAGGCGTCGCTCTTCGGCGAGGCGCCGGTCGAGGCGCGCCCGGCACGCGGCGGCCTGCCGGACGTGCCGCCGTGGACGGAGCAGGAGCGGCTGCAGAAGGAGAAGGAGCTGCTCGGCTTCTTCATCTCGGGCCATCCGCTCGAGCGGTTCCGCCGCGAGGTGGAGCTGTTCGGCACGCGCACCACCGCCACGCTCGGCCAGTGGAGCGAGCACCCGGTCACCGTCGCCATCGTGGTGACCGCCGTGAAGCGGCAGATCTCGAAGAAGACGGGCAAGGAGTACGCGCGCCTCGTGCTGGAGGACTTCCACGGCACCGCCGAGGCGATCGTCTTCCCCGAGGCATGGGCGAAGCTGAACCAGGCGATCGCGCCGGACGCCGCGCTGCTGCTCACCGGCGGCTACAGCCAGCGCGACCGCGGGGAGGACCAGGCGCCGTTCATCGTCGAGGGCGCGCGTCCGCTGGAGGAGCTGCGCCGCAGCGGCGCCGTCGCGCTCAACATCCGCTGGGGCGCGCCGCAGCCGCCCGCGCCCGATGCGCTGCGGCGCGTCGCGGCGCTCTGCTCGGCGAATCCCGGCCCCGCCGCGGTCTATATTGAGTGGTCGGACGGGGAGGGCGTCACGGTCCGGCTCCGTTCACGCAACCAGCGCGTCGCCCTCGAGGACGACCTGATCCGGGACCTCCGGAGCCTGCTCGGCCAGGATGCCGTGCAGTACGTAAAGGCGAACTGACGATGCCCGCCTCCTTCACCCTGGACTTCGAGAAGCCGCTCGTCGAGCTGGAGCGCCAGATCGAGGACCTGAAGCGCCTGCACGAGGAGCGTACCGAGGTCGACATCGCCGCCGAGCTCGGCGGCCTCGAGCGCAAGCTGGAGGAGATGCGCGCCGAGATCTACCGCAACCTCACGCCGATCCAGCGCGTGCAGGTCGCGCGGCACCCCCGGCGCCCGTACGCGCTCGACTACCTGAGCTCGATCTTCACCGACTTCATCGAGCTGCACGGCGACCGGCTCTTCGCCGACGACCCCGCGATCGTCGGCGGCTGGGCCCGGCTCGACGGGCAGTCGGTGATGGTGATCGGCCACCAGAAGGGGCGCGACACGAAGGAGAACATCAAGCGCAACTTCGGCATGCCGCACCCCGAGGGGTACCGCAAGGCGCTCCGCCTCATGCAGCAGGCGGCCCGCTTCGGTGCGCCGATCGTCACGCTGATCGACACCCCCGGCGCCTACCCCGGCCTCGGTGCCGAGGAGCGCGGGCAGTCCGAGGCTCTGGCGCGCAACATCCTCGAGATGTCGCTGCTCCCCGTGCCGATCGTCGCGGTCGTCATCGGCGAGGGCGGCTCGGGCGGCGCGCTCGCGCTCGGCGTCGCCGACCGCATCGTGATGCTCGAGAACTCCGTCTACTCCGTGATCACGCCCGAGGGGTGCGCCGCGATCCTCTGGAAGGACGCCGGGCAGCGCGAGCGCGCCGCCGAGGCGCTCAAGCTGACGGCGGACGACCTGCTCCGGCTCAAGCTCATCGACGAGATCGTCCCCGAGCCGGCGGGCGGCGCCCACCAGGACCCCGAGGTGACCGGCGAGCGGCTGCGCGAGTCGCTCGTGCGGCACGTCGCGGCGCTCCGCAAGGTGGGGGCCGAGAAGCTCGTCAAGCGGCGTGCAGAGAAGTACGCCGCGATGGGGCAGGTCCGCGAAGGCTGACATGCCGCAGACCGTCGAGGTCCGCTTCAAGGGCACCCGCAAGGCGTACTTCCACTGGGAGGACGAGGCCGAGCCCCTGCACATGCAGGAGGCCGTGGTGGTCGAGGCCGAGCGCGGCAGCGACCTCGGCCGGGTCACCGCCGTCGGCCCCGCCGCCGAGGCGAAGTGCGCCGGCGCCTGCACCGGCTGCGCCGTCGGCGAGGCGCAGAGCCAGGCGGCGGAGCCGGTGCGCCGCGTCCTCCGCCGCGCCGCCCAGCCGGACCTCGCGCAGCATGCGCAGCTCCGCCGCCAGGAGGAGGCCGACCGCCGCACCATCATCGCCAAGGTGCGCGCGCACGGCCTCCCGATGAAGATCAGCGACACGGAGTGGCAGTGGGACCGCAGCCGCCTCACCGTCTACTTCACCGCCGAGACGCGCGTCGACTTCCGCCACCTCGTGCGCGAGCTCGGCTCGTCCTACCGCACGCGCATCGACCTCCGCCAGATCGGCTCGCGCCAGGAGGCGGCGCGCCTCGGCGGCGTGGGCCGCTGCGGCCGCGAGTACTGCTGCTCCACGTGGCTCACCGAGCCGTCGCCCGTCAGCCTCGGGCTCGCGAAGGACCAGCACCTGTCGCTCAACCCGCAGCAGATCTCCGGCGGCTGCGGCCGACTGCTCTGCTGCCTCAAGTACGAGCACGAGTTCTACGTGCAGAGCCGCAAGCGCTTCCCCCGCGAGGGGAAGACGCTCGCCCTCCCCGCCGGCCCGGCGAAGGTCGTCGCCATCGACATCTTCCGCGAGCGCGTCTTCCTCCGCACCGAGGCGGGGCCCCGCATCATCACGCTCGTCGAGCTGCAGGAGGAACTCGCCGCGCCGGCGACGGCGCCCGCAGCCGCGCCCGACCAGCGCGCGGCGGGCGGACTGGCGGAGGGGCGGACGGGCGGACCGGCACAGCGCCCGGCGGCGACGGACGGCGCGTCAGGCGCACGGCCGGCCGGCGACGGCAAGCGCGGC
>JANRIU010000089.1:0-16326 GCA_033764615.1 Gemmatimonadales bacterium
GTACGTGGCGCGCCAGCGTCCCTCGACCGCCGGCCAGCGGTGCTCGCGCAGCACCCGCTCGCGCGCCGCCGCGCCGAGTCGCGCCGCGAGGCCGGCGTCGCCCAGCACGCGAAGCACCGCGCGCGCCGCGGCCTCCGGCGCCCGCGACGGCACGAGCAGCGCCTCCACCTCGTCGGTCAGCAGGTCGCGGATGCCGCCGGTGTCGGTGGTCACGACCGGCAGCCCCGCCGCCCCCGCCTCGAGGAGCGACACCGGCTGGTTGTCGACCACCGAGAGGTTCAGCAGCACGTCATGGCGCGCGTAGAGCCCGGGCATCGCGTCGTGCGGCACCACGCCGACGAAGTCCACGCCCTCGAGGCCGAGGTCGCGCGCCAGCTGCGTCAGCGCCCCGCAGTCGGGCCCGCCGCCGGTGATCGTCAGCGTCGCGTCCGGGCGTGCCGCGCGGACCTCGCGGAACGCGCGCAGCACGTCGTCGACGCCGTAGTGCCAGTGCAGCATCCGGTTGCAGAGCACGCGCGCGCCCGCGCCGGGCGGCGGCGCGAGCGGCGCCGCGAGCGTCGCGGGCGACGGGGCGATGTGGTTGGGGACGACCACCGTCGGCAGCCCGTGCCGGGCGAAGACCGACGCGAGCCAGCGCGACGGCACCGCGAGCACGTGCGCCACCTTGAGGAGCGGGACGGCATGCCAGCCCCAGCGCGTCAGGTGGTCGTCGGCCTCGCCGCTGTGGTAGTGGAGCACCGCGGCGCGCCCGAGGAGCCGGGCCACGAGCACGGCCGGCGCCGGCGCGAGCAGGAACGCCCAGTAGCTCGGCGAGAACGCATGGACGACGTCGGCGCGCAGCACGCGCCGCGGCAACAGCAGGCAGAACCACGCGAGGGTCACCACGGTGCGCACGTAGCGGATGCGCTGCAGCAGCGCGAGCGGTCCTGGCAGCGCGGGATTGGTCGGCAGGAACTCCACCGTCGCCGTGCCGCTCGCCGAGAGGTCCGCCAGCAGCCGCGCGCACATCACCGACTGCCCGCCGACCACGCTCGCCGACGGCCCGATGAGCAGCACGCGCGGTGTCACCACGCGCGCCCGTCGAGGGGCTCCCGGAGGCGGCCCGCGTCCAGGTGCCGCAGCCACAGGTCGAGCACGAGCAGGCGCCACAGCAGGTGGCTGTGGTCGCGGCGCCCCGAGGCGTGCTCCCCCGCGATGCGCCGGAACGCCGCCGGGTCGGTCGCGCGCCAGTGGGGCGCCGACCGGTCGCCCATCGCCTCGATCCGGTGGCGGAGCGGGCCGCGGAACCAGTGCTCGAGCGGCACGCCGAAGCCCTGCTTCCGCTTCGTCAGCACCGCGGGCGGCACGATCCCCGTGATCGCCTTCCGGAAGAGCGCCTTCCCCTGGCCGTCGCGGATCCGCGTGCTGCCCGGCAGCGCCATCGCGAACTCCACCAGCGGGTGGTCCAGCAGCGGCACCCGCGCCTCGAGCGACACCGCCATGCTCATCCGGTCCACCTTCGTCAGGATGTCGCCCGGGAGGTACGTCGCCAGGTCCACGAGGCCCAGCTGCTCGATGAACTCGCGCTCCGCCACCGGCGCGAACCAGTCCCCCAGCGCCGTGTCCATCGGCCGGATCCGCTCGGCGAGCGCCGGCGCCGCGACGCCACCCTCGTAGCCGTGCACCGGGAGGAGCACCGTCTGCGCGTACCGCCCCTCGCGGCCGCGCCCGAGGTCGAGCAGCAGCCCGCGTCCCGGCGCCGCGTGCGGCAGCGCGCGCCCGAGCCCCGTCGCGACCGGGCGGAGCCACGGCGGCAGCGGCCGCCGCCGCTGCATCAGCGCGTAGCGCGAGTAGCCGCCGAACAGCTCGTCGCCGCCGTCGCCGGAGAGCGCCACGGTCACGCGCTCGCGCGCGAGGCGCGAGACGAGGAACGTCGGGATCGCCGACGAATCGGCGAACGGCTCGTCGAAGCCGGCGACGAGGTGGTCGATCAGTGCGTCGGCGTCGGGCCGGACCACGAGGTCGTGGTGCTCGGTGCCGAGCGCCTCGGCCACGCGGCGGGCGTCGTCGGCCTCGTTGAAGTCGGCCTCGTCGAACCCGATCGAGAACGTGCGCACGCGGCCGGGCACGTGCCGTGCCATCAGCGCCACGACCGTGGAGGAGTCGAGGCCGCCGGAGAGGAACGCGCCGAGCGGCACCTCGGCCTCCAGGTGCGAGGCGACCGCGTCGTCCAGCAGGCGCCGCAGCTCGGTGACCGCCTCCTGCTCGTCCATCGGCGCGGGCGTGATCGTGCGCGGGTCCCAGTACTGGCGGACCTCCAGTGGCGCGCCGGCGCGCCAGACCGCGAGGTGCCCCGGCGGCAGCTTGCGGACGCCGCGGAAGATGCAGGCGGGGTCGGGCACATAGCCGAACGCGAGGTACGCCGCGAGCGCGTCCTCGTCCAGCTCGGGCGTGAAGCGGTCGAGCGCGAGGAACGAGCGCAGCTCCGACGCGAAGGCGAGCCCGCCGCCCGGCGTCTCCCACAGGTAGAGCGGCTTGATGCCGAGCCGGTCGCGCGCGAGCACCAGCTGGCGGCGCACCCCGTCCCACACCGCGAAGCCGAACATGCCGCGCAGCCGGTGCACGCCGTCGGGCCCGAACTCCTCGATGCAGTGGAGGATCGACTCGGTGTCGGTGCGCGTGCGGAACACGTGCCCGCGCGCCTGCAGCTCCGCACGCAGCGGGTGGTGGTTGTACAGCTCGCCGTTGAAGACGATGTGGCTCGTGCCGTCCTCGTTGGCGATCGGCTGGTGCCCGCCGCTCACGTCGATGATCGACAGGCGGCGCATGCCGAGCGCCACGCCGTCCGTCGCGAGGCGGCCCTCGTCGTCGGGGCCGCGGTGCCGGATCGCGCCGCACATCCGGCCGAGCTCGCGCTCGGCCGCCTCGGGCGCCATCGGCCACCCGGCGAAGCCCGCGATGCCGCACATCGCTCAGCCGCCCGCCCGGCGCGCGCCACGGCCGGGCAGCGCCGGCGCAGCCACGCGGTCGCGCACCTGCTCCGTCAGCGCCGCGTAGAGGCAGAGGAAGAGGTACACCATCGCGAGGCGCGAGTACGAGCCGAAGGTGGCGCAGACGAGGAAGCCCAGCATGCCGACCCGCAGGGTCTGCAGCCAGCGGCCCTCCGGCGAGTCGGGCGGCACCGGATCGCGCCCGCGCAGGCCCCACGGCAGCAATGTGCGTCCGATGGTCATGATGTAGAGGATGAAGCCCACCAGCCCGGTCTCGACCAGCACGTTCACGTAGGTGTTGTGGGTGTCGAAGCCGCGCAGCTGCTCGTCCACCTCGCCCGTCAGCATGTAGAAGGTACCGATCCCCGTCCCCTGCACGGGATGGCTCGAGAAGAGGTCGAGGCCCGCGAGCACCACGCGCTTGCGCAGGTCGCTCGACACCGCCGCCATGTTCGCGTTCATCTGGTCGAGGCGCGACCGCGGGGCGTCCACCTCGCCGTCCGGCATGAGGCGCGCCTTGAGCGTGCTCGGCGCCACCGTCCAGCCGACCACCGCGGCGAGCGCCAGCCCGCCGATCACCCCCCAGCGCCGCTGGCGCACCGCGCGCCACCCCTGCGCCGCGACCAGCATCGCGAGGCCGAGCAGGCCGGCGCGCGAGGCCGTCAGGAGCACGACGCCCGAGGCGTACGCCGCGCACCCCAGCGCGGCCCAGCGCAACCAGCGCTTCGGCTCCGAGAGCGCGATGCCGTACGAGACCACCACGATGAGCACCGACAGCGCGGCGAGGTCGTTCGGGTTGTCGTAGATCCCGTTCCACACCGCGCGCCCCGCCTTCGTGTGCCCCGCGACGAAGTAGTTCAGCACCGCGCCGCGGCCGGGATAGACCATGTACGCCGCGAGGAAGACCCAGCCGAACACGCGCGCCTGCCGCCACGTGCGGATCGCGTTGGTCGCGATGAAGCAGACGATCACGATCTTGGCGAACTCGATCCACTGCTCGGCGCTCACGTCCGGATAGCGCGACGAGAGCACGCCCACGCCCGACCAGAGCAGGAACGCCACGAGCCCCTTGGTGAGCGGCGTCCACCGCCACGGCGCGATCAGGAGCAGTCCGGCCGCCGCCAGGGCGACCGACCACGTGCCCGTGCCGAGCGGCGCGCGCTGCGTCACCACCGAGATGGCATACACGAGGAGCGCCAGGAACGAGAGCGTCCACGTCGGACCGGCGGCACGCGGTCGGGCGGGCGCAGCCGGCCCGGCGGCGGGCGCGTTCGCGCGTGCGACTCGCGCGGCGCGCGGCGAGAGGGGGAGGCCGGCCGCCGTCATGCGGCCAGCGCCTCGTACACGGCCATCAGCCCGCCGACCACCGCCGGCGCGCTGAAGCGGTCGCGGGCCCGGACGGCGGCGGCGGCGCCCAGCGCCGCGGCCCGTGCCGGGTCGGCCAGCAGGCCGGCCAGCGCCGCCGCGAGCGCGTCCACGTCCGCCGGTGGCACCAGCAGGCCCGTCACGCCCGGTTCGATCGCGTCGGGGACCCCGCCGACGTCGCTCGCGACCACCGGCCGCCCCGCCGCCATCGCCTCCACCACCGCGTTCGGGAACCCCTCGCTCAGCGTCGGGAGGCAGGAGAGGTCACCGAGCCCGTGCAGGTTGGTGCGCGCCGTCAGCGTGCCCGCGAACGTGACCTGCGCGGCGATCCCGCACTCGGCGGCAAGCGCGGAGAGCGCGGCGCGCTGCGGACCATCCCCGATCAGCAGCACGTGGCACGACCGCCCCTCGCGCGCGAGCGCGGCCGCCGCCAGCACCAGCGTGCGCTGGTCCTTGGGCGGGGCGAGCCGCGCCACGCAGGTGATCACCGGGACCCCCGCGGGCACGCCGAGCCGAGCGAGCGTCGCCGCGCGCTCCGCCGCCGGCAGCGGGGCGAACGCACCGTCGTCCACGAAGTTGGACACGGTGACGATCCGGTCCGCGCGGATCCCGTCGAGATCGCGCGACATCCCCGCGACCGCCCGGCTGTTGGCCAGCACCCGGTCCGCGCGGCGCGACGAGAAGCCGTTCAGTTGGTGCAGGCCCGGCCGCGGCGCCGCGTCCAGCCAGCGACGGCTCGCGATGACGCCCCGCACGCCGGCGAGCCGCGCCGCCGGCACGCCCAGGATGTTGGTGTAGAGGTCGTGGCAGTGCAGCACGTCCGTGCCCGCTGCGCGCAGCCAGCGGGCCAGGCCGGGCACGCGTGCCCACGTGCGCGGATGCCAGAGGGGCCCGCCGGCGTGGTGCCGCAGCGGCACCCCGAGCGCCTCGTAGCGGCGCCGCAGCGGCCCGTCGGCGTGCAGGTGCACCACCGAGAGCGCGACGCGGGACGGATCGAGGTGCTCCGCGGTCCGCGCGGCGTTCACCTCGGTGCCGCCCACCTCGAACGAATCGACGAAGAACGTGACCCGCACCGGCCGGCCGCGACGGGTCGGCGGCGCCGCGGAGCTGGCCGCGACGGCGGGGGCGGGAGGGGCGGCATGCACGGGGAGAAGTATCGGCGAGCGGGGGGCGGAACACAAAAGCGCGCGCCGGACCCGCCGGCGCGCGCCCGCACTCAGGAGATGGCCGTGCGGCCCGGGTAGGTCGGGAGGAGCTGGTCCACGCCCCGGGCGAGCGGCTGGGCGATCTCGCGCGCCAGCCGGTCCGCGGCCTTCTCGTCCATCGTCGGCGTGATCGGGATCACCACCCGCACCAGCGCCTCCTCGGTGCGACCGGTCGCCGCCGCGTCCTGGATGAGGTTCCACTTCACGCGGAACTCGTTCGCCTCGATCCGGCCACGCCCCTGGTACCAGTAGTACACCAGCGCCTTCGAACCCTTGTTGGCGAGGTAGTACCGGTTCACCACGGGCGACGTCGGCGCCGACGAGGCGAGCGGCACGGTCGACTGGTCGAGCACCTCCCAGCCAGCGCCCGGCAGGCAGTTCTTGGGCGAGTGGATCGTCTTGCCCTGCCGCTGGAACGTGTAGTAGCCGACGTACACGCTGAAGCTGCGCAGCGAATCCACCTCGAAGACGCGCATGACGTAGTTCGACATGCCCGCCACCGCCTGCTCGTCCTTGCTGATCTCCAGGTCCTTCACGCGCCGGAACTCGCCGAACGACGCCGGGATCCCCTCCAGCGGCGCGCGCAGCGCCATCTCCACCGGGCGGGCGACGGTCGCGATGAGGCCGAGGCCGCCCAGCAGCACCGCCACCGGGAGCCAGCTCTTGAGGTCAGGACGCATGACGCACCGCCGGGAGGATGCGGCCCTCGAGGCGGCCGATGAGCCAGGCCGCCGAGGCGAGGATGCCGAACGAGACGATGAAGAGCAGCCACCCCTCGGAGAGGTGCATGAACCCCTCGCCCAGGGACGGATCGATGAAGAGCACCAGGAACCCCGTGAGGAAGACGCGAACGCCGTTCACGAGGATCGCCACGGGGATCGCCACCGCCAGCAGGAGCAGGCGGCTGACCGGATGACGGAGCCAGAGCCCGCCCGTGAGCACGCCGAGCGCGATGAGCGCCGTCAGCGAGCGGAGCCCGCTGCACGCCTCGGTGACGAACAGGCGCTGCCCGGGGATCAGGATCACGTTGCCCTCGAGCCGTACCGGCACGTCCCGCCACGTCAGCAGCGCCGCGCCCAGCTGCGATGCCTTGAACTGCAGCGGCAGCGCGATCGCATTCACGATCAGCGTCGGCAGCGGGATCGAGAAGAACAGCATCGCGATCGGGAGCCACCAGGCGAGGGCCTGCCGCATGCCGAACCAGAAGACAACGAGGCCGACCACCACCGTCACCAGCCCGAAGCGCATGGTGAACAGCTCGGAGGCGAGGGCGCCCAGGTAGCGGAAGAGCACCCCCGCCACGAGCAGGCCCAGGCCGACCGGAACGTTGCCCTGCCGCTCGGTGAACGGGACGAGGAGGCCCCGCTGCCACGCGAGCCACACGGCCACCGGCGCCAGCAGGAGACCGTGCCCGGCATCGGGCTGCGTCCACCAGTCGGAGGCCAGCTTCTGCATGACCGGGGCGAACAGCGCGATGAACGCCACGGCGGCCGCGGCGAACGGCGCCAGCGCCGCGGGGTCCAGACGGAACGCGCGCCCGGACTCGGCGCGCGGTGTGCTCGGCTCGGCCGGGGCGCCTTCCCCAGGCGCCTCGGGGGCGACGACCGTCACCTCACCACCCACCCTTGCGGAAGATCATCACCGGGAGCGTCAGCGCCATGATGCGCAGGTCCTCCCAGAAGCCCGCCTTGCGGATGTACTGCAGGTCGTAGTCGACCTTGTTCCGCACGTCGTCGAGGCACGAGTCGTACGCCTGGCTGATCTGCGCGAGGCCGGTGATGCCCGGGCGGAGCCGCTGGCGGAGCGGGTAGTGCTCGATCTTGGTGCGCAGGTCCGCGAAGATCGACGGGCGCTCCGGGCGCGGGCCGACGATGTCCATGTCGCCCTGGAGCACGTTCACCAGCTGCGGCAGCTCGTCGAGGCGCGTCTTCCGCAGGAACTTGCCGATCGACGTCACCCGCGGGTCCGCCTGCTTCGCCCAGACGGCGCCGCTCTGCTGCTCGGCGTCGACCGTCATCGTGCGGAACTTGTAGATCGTGAACGGCCGCCCGCCGAGGTCCTGCACGCGCCGGCACGCGCCGGTGCCCGCCTGACGCCGGCGACGGTCCATCCCGACGCGCGTCTGCGTGTAGACCACCGGCCCCCGCGAGGTGAGCCGCACCGCGAGCGCGACGCCCAGGAACACCGGCGACAGCACCACCAGCCCCGTCGCGGCGACGAGGACGTTGAGGACGCGCGCCGCACCATCCTTGCCCTGCGGCAGCGCGTCGGCGGCCGTCGTCACGCGCGCGGCGCGCTCGCGTCCCGCCTCGCGGCGGTGCAGGAGCTCGGTCGTCCGGGGCGTAGCCGTCACATGCATTGCGTTCCTGTGCCTTCCCTGTGTCTCCGGAGCTAGAAGCTCCGGACCGTTGCGATGACTCCGAGCAGGAGGCTCACCGGCCAGATGTACGTCGTCCACGGCTGGCCTCGCTTGCCCACTTCCAGCTCATCCCCG
This sequence comes from Gemmatimonadales bacterium, assembly GCA_033764615.1. Lineage (GTDB taxonomy): Bacteria > Gemmatimonadota > Gemmatimonadetes > Gemmatimonadales > GWC2-71-9 > JANRIU01. Next base: position 8,034 of record JANRIU010000089.1, read on the forward strand.
CTCTGCAGGTTCAACTGGTCCAGCGACAACCCCCGCGCCAGCCCGTCCCGCAACTGCATCTCGCTCAGCGGGGTCGGCCGCCCCAGACGGAACCGCCGACCCTTGATCCTGTCCGGCCGGGAGTCCTGCGACAGCCCCCCCGCCCGCATGACCGCGTCGCCGAGCACCAGGTCGGCCGGCATCCAGAAGTACCCGGGCCTGCCGACCCCCCCGACCACCGCCAGACGCATCAGCGGCATCACGACCACCTCGGGGTCTCGCAGCTGCGTCGCCACCTTCTTCTTCAGCACATCCTGGGCCTCGGACCGCAGGACACCAAGAAGTGACACCTGTCCGATGCCTGGCAGCTCCAGCAGGCGGCCCGTACGCACCGTAAACGTATCGGTGAGTGACTGCTCGCCATTGACTCGCATCACCAGACGATCGTTCGGCTCGAAGTCACCCTGCTCCAGCCGCTCGCGAAGCAGGATCGCCTCGTTGCTCTCCGGCTTCAGCCGGCTCAACACGTCCTCGAGCTCATCGCGCGAGGCCAACAGCGACTTCGCGCTGACCGGACCGACCACCTGACTGCTGTCCTGGCCCTCCAACGTTGTCGCGCCGACGACACACATTGCGAGCCAGATCACCACCGGCATCACCGCCGGCCGACATGCCCGCAGCCGCACGACAACCACCGGGGCATTCTGCAACACTGAATTCATCCTCATCCCGCCCCCTTACTCCCCTTCAAGGTTGACGCCGCAATCGGCACGTTTCGCCGAACGATGCAATCTCGGCACACTCGCGTCGAAGTCGCTGATTCTACACGATTTAGCTTCGTCACAATTCCGCGCGATCCGCCCGTCTTTCGAGTACTGTTGTTGGACCGGCGCATCAGGTGTTGCGTCATTCGCGCAACGGTGCACTCCCCATGCCGAACGCACCTGTCGACTTGCGCCCCATCGCCACGGCAGCGCCGGCAGGGCGGACGGCTGCCGCCGCGAACCGCTGGGCAGCAGAATTGCGTAGGAATCATCACCGTGAGACAGCCGACCATCCTCATCGCGAATGACCACGAGTGGGCAGGGCGCTCCCTGGAGAGCGTGCTGACCCCGCTCGGTTTCGCGGTGTCAAGGGTTTTTACGGGCCGACAGGCGCTGGACACCGCTCGCGAGCTGCGGCCGGACGTCGTCGTGCTTGATGCTCAGCTCCCTGACCTCCATGGCTTCGACGTCTGTCGCGTCCTGCGGGGCGATGACCGGTTCGGCAGTGTCACGCCGATCATCGTCACCACCGCCGGACCGGCGGGCCGGGCCGAGCGACTGGAGGCGCTCCGCGCGGGCGCCTGGGACTTCTTCAGCCAGCCGCTCGACGTGGACACGATGCTGCTCAAGGTGCGCAACTACGCCGACGCCGCCGCCGAGGCGGCGAGCTACCGGGCGCAGGTCATGCTCGACGCGGAGACCGGCCTGTACAACCGGCGCGGCCTGCTGCGGCGCGCCACCGAGATCTCCCGCGAGACGTACCGGCGCCGCCAGCCCCTGTCGTGGGTGGTGATGGTCCCGGTGCTCGAGGGACGCGCGCCCGCCACCCTGTCGGGAGGGGAGCGGGAGGTGCTCGGTCTCCGCCTCGGCCAGCTGCTGCGCCAGGTGGGCCGCACGGAGGATGCGATCGGCCGACTCGGCGAACACCAGTTCACCGTCATCGCGCCCGGCACCATCGGGGAGTCGGCCAAGCGGATGATCGGCCGCCTGCGCCGCGCCGTCGAGGAGTCGCAGGCCGAGGGGCCCCGCATGTCCGTGGTGGTGGGGTTGGCCGAGGCGCCGTCCCGGCCGGAGGCTCCCGTCGAGGCTGATCAGCTGGTGCATCGCGTGCAGGCCGCCGTCGAGGAGCTCTCCGCGCTCGAGCTGCCGGCCGAGTCGCGCGTCATCCGCATCTTCGCGGCCGCCTGAGGGGTCCGGCGGACGCTCAGGCGTCCGCCGCGCTCCCGGCGGTCAGTCGCCCCGCGCCGTCCCCTTCCTCCGTCAGCGCGTACGCCGCATCGTAGCTGTAATACGTGTAGTACTGGTTCATGGCGTCCGGTCGCACGTCGTTCAGGGCGGCGCCGAGGACGCGGATCGGCAGCCGGTCGATGATCTGGAGCTTCGCCTCGGCGAGCTGGCGGTCGGTCTCGCCGGTGCGCAGCACCAGCAGCAGGTTCCCGGTCGTCGCCGCGAGGATGAACGGGTCCACGCCGGCCACCAGGGGCGGCGTGTCCACCAGCACCACGTCGTAGCGCCCCTTCAGCGTCGCCATCATCTCGCGCATCGCCGGCGAACCGAGCAGCTCCGGCCCGCGCTGGGTGCGCTTCCCGCTCGGAAGCAGCGTGAGGTTCGCGTGGTGCGTGGGCCGCAGGATGTCGTCGAGGGCCACCGTGCCGCCCAGGTGGTCGAGCAGCCCGGGGACACGCTCCACCTTGAAGGTGCGGTGCAGCTCGCCGCGGCGGATGTCGCCGTCCACGAGCAGCGTGCGCAGCCCCGCCTCGGCGAACGCCAGCGCGAGGTTCGCCGCGACGAACGACTTCCCGTCGCCCGCGTTCGGGCTCGACACGGTGAGCAGGTAGGGGCCGGCGCCGTAGGCGCCCGTCACGCCCAGTCGCACGCCGCGGAACGCCTCCAGCAGCTGCTGCGCCGCGTCGGCGTCGCCGTCCCGGCGGCCGGTGCGCACCTGCGGGATGAACCCGAGGATCGGCAGGCCCAGCTCGCCGGTCACCTGGTCCGGATAGCGGAAGCGCTTGTCCATGCGGTCGAGCACCAGGGCCAGGCCGACGCCGATGCCGACGCCGCCCAGGATGCAGAGCGCCGCCGCCGCATACACCGTGTTGCTGCTGGGCAGCTCGGGCGGGACCGCTCGGTCGAGCACGCGCACGTCGGGCGTGGCGCTGAGCTCGGCCATCTTGGCGCCCTGGAAGCGCGCCTGCACGTCGGTGTACAGCGCGCCAAGCGACGCGACGTCGCGGGACAGCCGCTGCTCGTTGATGCTGTTCACCGGGATCGACTGCAGCTCGCGCTCGGTGGCGCGGTTGCGCGACTCCATGTCCTGCTCCGCGCGTCGCAGCGCCGTGACGAGCGAGCGCGCATACCGCGGCACCGCCACGGTGCGCAACTCGCCGATCCGCTCCTGCAGCATCTTGACCGGCTTCGCATCCGCCGTGTACCGGAGCGTGAGCTGCCGCATCTCGCCCTCGGCGGCGGTCAGGTCGGTCAGCGCCTTGCTCAGGTCCTGGGAGTTCTTGACCGCCGGCACCACCAGCATCTGGTCCGGGGTCATCTCCTCGGCGGGGACCTCGAGCATCCGCTCGAGCGCGATCCGGTCGCGCCGCAGCTCCTCGAGGCGGATCTTGAGGTCGAAGTAGCTCGTCAGCGCGGTCGGCTGCGTCGCCTGCAGGCCGGGCGCGATGGGGCTCCCCTCGCGCGGCTGCGTGATGACCTTCGTCTTGAACTGCTCCAGCCGCTCCTCGGAGCCGCGCAGTTCCTCGCCGAGCTTCGTCATCTGCTCCTCGAGCGTCTTCGACTGCTCGCGCAGGCGGAACGTCTTGAGGTCCTTGGCGAGGTTGACGAACTGCTCGAGCACCGCATTCAGCGTCGCGGCCGCCTGGGTGGGGCTGCGGTCGCGCAGGGAGATGCGGAGGAAGTTGCTGTTGAGCCCGGCCATCGTCGGCTTGAGCCGCTTCCGCAGCTCCTCCGACGCGTCGCGGGGGGTGAGCACGCGGAACTGGTAGGTGCGGCCTGCGCGCAGCTGCTTCGGGTTCGGCTGCCACTGGAAGCCGACGATGACGCCCACCGAGTCGCCGAGGCGCCCGCGTTCCACCTGCGAACCGTCCACCTTCAGCTCGAAGTTGCGCGCGTCCTTCTGGACGAGCAGCTCGTACGCCCCCGGGCGGAACCGCTCGCTCAGCTGGAAGTCGCGGAAGAGCGAGCTGTCGGCCGTCCGGGCGGGCTCGATGAAGAGCCGCTGGCGAAGGGCCACGGTGTCGAGCACCGCGTAGGTGGTGAGCAGCGACATCCATGCATCGGCGCTCAGCAGTTCGTCCGCCGCGATCGGGCCGCGGTCGCGGGGCGGCGTCTCGATCCAGACCGTCGACTGCGCCGTGTACTCCTTGGGCATCAGCCAGACCGTCAGGCCCGCGCCGAACACCCCGAGCACGCCGCAGACGCCGACCAGCCACTTGTGACGCGCGATCGCCGCCATCGCCCGCGCGACGCTGAAGCCGCCCTTCGCCTCGGGGGGCGCCGACGGACGGGCCGGCGGCCCGGCCATGGTCGGGTCGAACTCGGCCGGCAGATTCCCGCCGCTGCCCGAATCGATGACTGCCAATGCATTCGACGTCATGCCGTCAGCTCAGCCCTTCGCACCCCAAGGTTTGCGCTGCAAAGTATCGCCCGCCGTCCCGAGTCGAGCAAGGGTCGTTCCCATTCCGTGACGCCCTGCTCCCGAGTTCATGTGACCGCTCAATCGGGGCGGCTAAGGTACAACTGGCGTCACAATACCGCACCGGTGTTGCACAAATGCAACAAAAAGTGATGCCTCGGCGCCGACCACTGTTTGACGTGTGCATCACTTCACCATATCTTGCTGTTCCAGAACAGCAGTCACCATTGCGTTGTGCCGCACCGGACACGCCGGATGCGCGACCACGGGACAAGGGACGTGACAGCCACACCCGACCAGATGGAATCGATCCCTTCGGGCGAACCGCCCGCCCCGACGCGCGACCCGCTGGCCATCCCGGACGAGGTCAAGCAGTCCATCCGCATCCTCGTCGTGGACGATGAGCGGACGCTGCGCGAGAGCTGCGCCTCCGTCCTGGCTGTCGACGGCTACCAGGTGTCCCTGGCCGGCCGTGGCGCCGAGGCGCTGGATGTGGTCCGGCGGCAGCGGTTCGACATCGTGCTGCTCGACCTCCACATGACGCAGGTGCCGGGGATGGACATCCTCCGGTCCACGCTGGAGTTCAACAAGGACGCCATCGTGGTCGTCATGACCGGCAACCCCAGCGTCTCGAGCAGCATCGAGGCCCTGCGGGCGGGAGCGTGGGACTACCTCCCGAAGCCATTTTCGGCAACTCACCTCCAGGTCCTGATCGGCCGGGCCTCCCACGCCGTCATGTCGACGCGGGAGGCGCGAGACCTGCGCGTACAGCTGATGCAGCAGGGTGGGCACAGCGAGAAGCTGGCGCTCATCGGCATCTCGCCGGCGTTCCGGCGGGCGGTGGAGGTGGCGCGGAAGGTGGCGGGGACCGACGCCTCCGTGCTGATCAGCGGCGAGTCGGGGACGGGCAAGGAGGTCATCGCCCAGTTCCTCCACCAGCAGAGCCGTCGCGCGCAGAAGGCGCTCGTGCCGATCAACTGCGCGGCGCTGCCGGACAACCTCCTCGAGTCCGAGATGTTCGGCTACCGGAAGGGCGCCTTCACCGGCGCCGACCGGGACAAGGCGGGCCTCCTCGAGATGGCGCACGGCAGCACGCTCTTCCTGGACGAGCTCACGGAGATGTCGCCGCCGCTGCAGGCGAAGCTCCTGCGCGTCATCCAGGACGGCGTGGTGCGGCGGCTCGGGAGCGAGTCGCAGGACGCCGTGGTGGACGTGCGCTTCATCTCGGCCACCAACCGGGATCCGCAGGAGGCGGTGGCGCAGGGGGTGCTGCGCAACGACCTCTACTACCGCCTGCGCGTCGTGCCGATCCACCTGCCGCCGCTGCGCGAGCGGCCGGAGGACATCTCGCTCCTGGCGAACTACTTCCTCACGCACTACTGGACGCGGCACCGCCGTGCGGGGGAGACGCCGCCGCGCCTCTCGGACGGGTCGGTGGCGTTCCTGCGCTCGCGGCGCTGGCGCGGCAACGTGCGCGAGCTGCAGAACGTGATCGAGCATGTGGCGGTGCTCGCCGAGCCCGACCAGATGATCGAGCCGGACGACATCCCGACGTACGAGGAGGGGCAGGGCGCGCCGTCCGCCGCCGCGGTCGCGGCGCCGGAGCTCGACGGCACGTACCACGAGGGGAAGGAGCGGGTCGTCGCGCAGTTCGAGCAGGCCTTCCTGGCCCGGCTGGTCGAGCGGGCGAACAGCAACATGTCGCGCGCGGCGCGCCTCGCGGGCGTCGACCGCACGACGCTCTACCGCCTCATGGACAAGCACGGGATCCAGCGGGCGGGCGAGCGCGACGCGGAGTGAGCGCGGGCGGGGCGCGCCGCGCGCTCGAGGCGGCTGCCGCGGCGACGCGCCGCGACGCCCGCCAGCTCCTCGCGCACGCCCGATCCGTCGACGAGGTCGAGGCCACCGCCGATGCCGTGCTGGCGGCGCTCGGCGACTCCCATGCCGGCACCACCGACCCGGTCGACGTGCCACGGTCGATCCTCGCGCGCCGCATCCTCGCACGACTGCGCGCGGGGCTCGTCCGCGAGCTGGAGGCGGCCGGTCCCCCCGCGCCGGACGACCTCTTCGACGTCGTGGCCGCGTTCGAGCGCGTTCGCGCCGCGCTCGAGCCCGACTACGCCCAGCGCTTCGCCGACAGCCTCGCCGGCCGCACCGGCCTCGACCTGGTGGTCGAGCTCGCGCACGACCTCCGCTCACCCCTCACCTCGATCCTCTTCCTCGCCGAGGCGCTGCTGCGCGAGCGGAGCGGTCCGGTCACGCCCGTGCAGCGCCACCAGCTCGGCCTCATCTACTCCGCGGCGCTCGGCCTCTCCTCCGTCGCGAGCGACGTGCTCGAGCTCGTGCGCTCCGAGACGCGGCAGGCCGAGCGCGACGCGGCGCCGTTCTCGCTGCACGAGACGCTCGAGGCGGTCCGCGACATCGTGCTGCCGATGGCGGACAGCAAGCGGCTCGAGATCCGCCTGGAGATCGACCCCGCGCTCGGCCTGCGCGTCGGGCAGGCGCAGCACATCCACCGCGTGCTGCTCAACCTGATGACCAACGCGCTGAAGTTCACCAACGAGGGGACGGTCGCGCTGCAGTGCCGGCCGGCGGCGGGCGACCGCGTCGCGTTCGTGGTGCGCGACACGGGACGGGGCATCCCACCCGACGTCCTCCCGTCGATCTTCGAGCCGTTCCGCCGCCGCCACGCGGACGGCGACTACGCCTTCTCGGGGTCCGGCCTCGGCCTGACGATCTGTCGCCGGCTGGTGGAGGGGATGGGGAGCACGCTCCAGCTCGAGACCGCCGCCGGCAGCGGCACCCGGTTCTGGTTCGAGCTGGAGCTGCCGCGGGCCCCGGACGGGCTCCTGTAGCGCCGCGGGGCTGGCCGCCCCCGGGACCGCGGCCTATGTTCCGTCCCGGCTGCGGCGCATGGGGCGCCGGGCCGAGACCGCCCGACCTCGGGTATCCCCTCGCCGGCGTGTCGCTGGGTTGACGCGACGCCGCCGCCGCGGGGCGGGACCACGGGGCTCGGCGCCACCAGCGAGACCGTCGTGACCCACGCGCTCCTCCGGCCCGGCCGTTCGGCCGAGCCGCCGCTGCACGCTCCCAATGCCGCCCTCCTCATCGATTTCGACAACGTCACGCTCGGTGTCCGCTCCGACCTCACCAAGGAGCTGCGGACGCTGCTCAACAGCGACGTCATCAAGGGCAAGGTGGCGGTCCAGCGCGCCTACGCCGACTGGCGCCGGTACCCGCAGTACATCGTCCCCCTCTCCGAGAGCTCCATCGACCTGATCTTCGCGCCGGCCTTCGGGTCGGTGAAGAAGAACGCGACCGACATCCGGCTCGCGGTCGACGCCATCGAGCTCGTGTTCACGCGGCCCGAGATCGGGACGTTCATCCTGCTCTCCGGCGACAGCGACTTCTCGAGCCTCGTGCTGAAGCTCAAGGAGTACGGCAAGTTCGTCATCGGCGTCGGCATCCGCGAGTCGGCGAGCGACATCCTCGTCCAGAACTGCGACGAGTACTACTCCTACTCGGACCTCGCGGGCCTCTCGCGCGAGGGCGATCCCGGCGCCGCGCCGCGCGATCCGTGGGAGCTCGTGCGCGAGGCGGCGGCGCAGATGGCGCGCAACCGCGACGTGATGCGCTCCGACCGCCTCAAGCAGGTGATGCAGCAGCTCGACCCCTCGTTCGACGAGCGGAACGCGGGGTTCAACCGCTTCAGCAAGTTCGTGATGGAGGCGGGCACCAAGGGCCTGCTCAAGGTCACGAAGCTCGAGAACGGGCAGTACGAGGTGGCGCCGCTCGACGGCGCGCCGGCCCCCCGCGCCGCCGAGGCGCCGCGCGCCGGCGCCCGCGAGGAGCGCGAGCCGCGCCCGCCGCGTGACGAGCGTGAGGAGCGTGAGGAGGGCGCGCG
>JANRIU010000091.1:0-25298 GCA_033764615.1 Gemmatimonadales bacterium
CGCGCGCTGTGTTCCCCGCGCGAGCGGGGATGGACCGTCCGAGAAAACGTCGGGACCGTCGAGGCGGTGGTGTTCCCCGCGCGAGCGGGGATGGACCCGCGCTCCGCGCGCGGAAGGCGTTGTTCACGTCGTGTTCCCCGCGCGAGCGGGGATGGACCGCGGGCCCCGTCGTTGAAGACCTTGCGCTGGAAGTGTTCCCCGCGCGAGCGGGGATGGACCGCAGGCAAGGCGCAAGTTGGTGCGTTTCAGGTGGTGTTCCCCGCGCGAGCGGGGATGGACCCTGCGAGCCCCTGTTGATGCTCACCGGGATTTGGTGTTCCCCGCGCGAGCGGGGATGGACCCTGGTGCTCGTCGCGGTCGTCGGGTTGCCACGTGTGTTCCCCGCGCGAGCGGGGATGGACCGGCGGCACCGGCCGCAGGCACCGCGCCTGCGCCTTGTTCCCCGCGCGAGCGGGGATGGACCCCCCGGTCGGGATGCTGACGACGGGTAGCGTGTGTGTTCCCCGCGCGAGCGGGGATGGACCGGCGCCTCGGTCGGTGAGCAGGAAGCGCGCCATGTGTTCCCCGCGCGAGCAGGGATGGACCCGTGAAGGCCCCGCGCAACCAGAGCACGTCGCCGTGTTCCCCGCGCGAGCGGGGATGGACCCGGGTAGGCGTGGCCGGGCAGGAGCACGCCGCGGTGTTCCCCGCGCGAGCGGGGATGGACCTATGCACCTGAAACGCGCCACCTTGCGCCCTGTGTGTTCCCCGCGCGAGCGGGGATGGACCGCTCCCGTGCGGCGAGCGCTGCCACGCACGCGCGTGTTCCCCGCGCGAGCGGGGATGGACCCGCATGAGGATGCAGCGCGGCGAGGGGAGGCACGTGTTCCCCGCGCGAGCGGGGATGGACCGACGGCGGCCTGGATGATGCGCCGGATGCTCTGGTGTTCCCCGCGCGAGCGGGGATGGACCCCTCGCTGGCTACGAGGTGCAGGCGCGGCCGAGGTGTTCCCCGCGCGAGCGGGGATGGACCTGGATCGGCGACCGTGCGCGGCGCGCTGCGCCGGTGTTCCCCGCGCGAGCGGGGATGGACCCCTGCAGGGGGAGTGGTCGTGAGCTCGTCACCGGTGTTCCCCGCGCGAGCGGGGATGGACCTCGTGGGGCCGCGGTGTCCCCCTATGACTCCCCGTGTTCCCCGCGCGAGCGGGGATGGACCTTCAGGACGCCGGCGTGGTGACGAAGCGCACGAGTGTTCCCCGCGCGAGCGGGGATGGACCGCGAGCAACACCAAGGGGCTGTGGGGTCTGTGCGTGTTCCCCGCGCGAGCGGGGATGGACCCGCGAAGGAGTTCAGGGGCGACGCGCGCATCCAGTGTTCCCCGCGCGAGCGGGGATGGACCCTCGTAGGTGTGCTCCTCGCCGCCGTGCTGCTTGTGTTCCCCGCGCGAGCGGGGATGGACCGCGGTGGGCTTGTGGCTTTTCTCCAGAAGGCGGGTGTTCCCCGCGCGAGCGGGGATGGACCCTCGGGGCAGGTCGGGGGGGCGGAACGTGGCGCGTGTTCCCCGCGCGAGCGGGGATGGACCCTTGAGCCACAGCGCAATGGTCGGCATCGTGATGTGTTCCCCGCGCGAGCGGGGATGGACCGACGCCGGCAAACGTGCCGGTCGCGCCGAGCGTGTGTTCCCCGCGCGAGCGGGGATGGACCGCCGAACGCTTCGAGCGCTTGGGCGAGATCGCCGTGTTCCCCGCGCGAGCGGGGATGGACCTCGTCTCGGCATGACGCCGTCTCCGCCCGCCATGTGTTCCCCGCGCGAGCGGGGATGGACCCGCTATCCTCGGCCGCCTCGTGACACAGGATGGGTGTTCCCCGCGCGAGCGGGGATGGACCCGCGGGCACGTCCAGCCCTTGCTCGCGCAGGAAGTGTTCCCCGCGCGAGCGGGGATGGACCCTCGTGCCGGACGGGGAAGCCTCGCGACGCCAGGTGTTCCCCGCGCGAGCGGGGATGGACCCTGGTCTGGCTGTGCCAGCGCGAGCTCCTCCGCGTGTTCCCCGCGCGAGCGGGGATGGACCCCTCGGCGACAACGGCCGGTGCTGCTGCGGCGAGTGTTCCCCGCGCGAGCGGGGATGGACCCCTGAAGCGTGTGGCCGAGCGCCGCATGTTCATGTGTTCCCCGCGCGAGCGGGGATGGACCGACGGGGGGGCCGGGAGGACCCGCGAGCGCCGCGTGTTCCCCGCGCGAGCGGGGATGGACCGCCAGGGTCGGCATGGCAGTCCGCCCCAATCGTGTGTTCCCCGCGCGAGCGGGGATGGACCCGGCTCGGGCTGCGGCGTCGCTATTGCCGCCTTGTGTTCCCCGCGCGAGCGGGGATGGACCCGTGCGGCGCGCTGGTGGCACGTGGGCGAGCATGTGTTCCCCGCGCGAGCGGGGATGGACCTCGCGTCGACAAGGCGCGGATGGTCCACGCGGAGTGTTCCCCGCGCGAGCGGGGATGGACCGTGCGCGATGAACGCGTCGGCGAACCTTCCGGGGTGTTCCCCGCGCGAGCGGGGATGGACCCGGCGCGACGCTGACGGCCGACGAACTCTGGGCGTGTTCCCCGCGCGAGCGGGGATGGACCCCTGTACCTCGGCCTCATTGCGGGCGGCGCGCTGTGTTCCCCGCGCGAGCGGGGATGGACCCACCCGGTGCAAGTTGCCGTGGCTCCCGACCACGTGTTCCCCGCGCGAGCGGGGATGGACCCGAGGGCGGCGGGGTGTTCCTGATCGACGAGATGTGTTCCCCGCGCGAGCGGGGATGGACCCGTCGTCCGCATCTGGGACGAGGGCGCCACGGAGTGTTCCCCGCGCGAGCGGGGATGGACCCGTGGGGCTGACGCTCCGCTCCAGCGCGCGGCCGTGTTCCCCGCGCGATCGGGGATGGACCCACCGCGCATGGGGTGCGCTATCAGGCCGTGCAGTGTTCCCCGCGCGAGCGGGGATGGACCGTCGCAACGGAGAATCGAGCCCGCGAACCTGTCGTGTTCCCCGCGCGAGCGGGGATGGACCCGGTCGATGACAGGCATAAGCACGTAATGATGCGTGTTCCCCGCGCGAGCGGGGATGGACCGCGCTGGGTGCCACCCGAGCCGAGCGACTGCGCGTGTTCCCCGCGCGAGCGGGGATGGACCCAACGCGCGGCTGAAGACCGTCGTCCACCTGTGGTGTTCCCCGCGCGAGCGGGGATGGACCCGTCTCGCCGTGGGAGATGGTGGATGAGACGCGGTGTTCCCCGCGCGAGCGGGGATGGACCCGTCGGCCACGATATGCCGGTGCCCGAGATGGTGTGTTCCCCGCGCGAGCGGGGATGGACCCTGGCAGGGGCAGGCGACGGAGGTCGCGTACGGGTGTTCCCCGCGCGAGCGGGGATGGACCGGTGCCAGCGGCCACGGCCATGCGTGCTCCTAGGTGTTCCCCGCGCGAGCGGGGATGGACCCTTCACCGTGCGCGGCGGCTGCGCGCAGCGGCGGTGTTCCCCGCGCGAGCGGGGATGGACCCTCGTCCAGCCACGCCGCGATCTCCGGCGTGATGTGTTCCCCGCGCGAGCGGGGATGGACCCGTTGGCGCCACGGCGGGCCGCTGGGGTCGCTCGTGTTCCCCGCGCGAGCGGGGATGGACCTCGGCCACCGTCACCCCGTCAGCGCCGGCCGTCGTGTTCCCCGCGCGAGCGGGGATGGACCCCACGCCGCCACCAAGTCATCGGCCGACGTGCCGTGTTCCCCGCGCGAGCGGGGATGGACCCATGAAGGTTGAGGCGTTCCTCGCGTCTCCCCCGTGTTCCCCGCGCGAGCGGGGATGGACCGAAAAAGAACGTGGAGAGTTCGAGGTCGTCCATGTGTTCCCCGCGCGAGCGGGGATGGACCGAGGCCCCACTCGTCGACGGTGCCCCAGTTCCCGTGTTCCCCGGGCGAGCGGGGATGGACCGGCGAGCGGGACGCCCAGACGCTCCGCTGCGGCGTGTTCCCCGCGCGAGCGGGGATGGACCCGCATCGAGCATCTGGTCGTTCATCGCCGTGTTGTGTTCCCCGCGCGAGCGGGGATGGACCCAGGCCCGCGCCCGCGACCGGCGCCACGTCGTCGTGTTCCCCGCGCGAGCGGGGATGGACCGCGTTTGTGCCACCCCACGACGGTGTTTGTGGCGTGTTCCCCGCGCGCGCGGGGATGGACCGGGCACGTTCAACGCCGCGGCCCTTGCCGAGGAGTGTTCCCCGCGCGCGCGGGGATGGACCAGGCTCGCTCTGCTCGGATCGCGGTCACGATGTGTGTTCCCCGCGCGCGCGGGGATGGACCCTGCACACGCAGGCGGCGGTGGAGCGCGAGCACGTGTTCCCCGCGCGCGCGGGGATGGACCGTCCGCGCCCGCGCCGACGGCCTCGTGCGACAGGTGTTCCCCGCGCGAGCGGGGGTGGACCGATGGCCACGCACGCGAACCCGGCTCGCAATCAGTGTTCCCCGCGCGAGCGGGGATGGACCCGCCATCGAGCGCGTGTTCAGGGTGCCGCGAGCGTGTTCCCCGTGCGAGCGGGGATGGACCGCCGAACGCTTCGAGCCCTTGCGCGCGATCGCGGTGTTCCCCGCGCGAGCGGGGATACACCTCCACCGGCTTCGAATCGGTGCCGCTCCACGCCGCGTTCCCTGCGTAAGCGAGGATGGCCCCTCGCGCGCCGCATATTCTCATGGTCTCTCGTAGGGACTTCTCGCGGATTCACTCCGTCGTGACCGTACCTTCCGGATCTGGCCGCAGAGCGGCACCGGGCCGCTTGCTCCGCTTCATCCTCCCATGCACAACCCAAGATGACCCCCTCGACTCTCTCCGCCTCGCTCCTCACCGCCTACCACCAAACCCACTACCAAGTCTCCGCCGCCACGCGGTTCACCCTCCGCATCGACGCCCCCAGCCCCGAGCTCCTGGCCCTCCACACCGCGCACCGTGTCACCGCCAGCGCATACCTCACCGCCTGGAACCCCTTCAGCCAGAAGCTGAACGACGCCGAGAACGCCGCCCGCCAGCACCGCCTCGAAGCCGAGCTCGCGCGCCGCGGCGTGCCCTTCCTCCCCGGCATCGGCCAGCACCCCTCCAACGACTGGCCCGGTGAACCGTCCGTCCTCGCCCTCGGCCTCACGCTCGACGCCCGCGCCCTCGGCACCGCGTTCGAGCAGAACGCCATCGTCTGGGCCGGCGCCGATGCGGTGCCGAGGCTGGTGCTGCTGCGCTGAAGCGAGCGGCCCACCGCGCCGCTCCGGCTGAACGTGCTTCTTGCGCTCCGCACCGGAAATCCATACTGTGGCGGAAGCCTCGCGCGTCGCGAGCGCCGCCGCCGCTCGCACGCGCCCGCCGCGAGCCGGCACGACTCTCCCGCCATCCCATGATCGGAGCACCACCATGCCGTGCCTGCTCGCCGCACCAGCACCGGAGCCCGCACCCGACACGGGCGCGTCCGCCCGGACGCCCTCGCCCACACCCGCGGACCCGCGCATCATCGCCCAGCTGCGCGCGCGCACGCTGGCCTCGCTGCGCCGCCGCGCCGCCTCCAGAACGCCGGCGCACGATCCTCCGCGCCCCACCGTCCCCGGCAGCTGGCTCGCCCAGCTCCGCCCCGGCACCACCGTCCGCCTCGGTGCGCTCGACCTCACGCCGATCACGCACCCCGGCCCGTTCGCGCCCGCGCCCATGCTCATGCACGAGGCGATGTCGGAGCGCGTCCTCCGGATCGACGAGATGCGCGCTCCTGCCGTTGGTCGGCTCGACGTATGCAACACCGGAAGCGCGCCCGTGCTGCTCATGGCGGGCCAGATCATCGCCGGCGGACTGCAGGATCGCGTGATGATCGAGGATGCGGTCCTCGGCGCCGGAGCGCGGGAATCGGTGACGGTCAGCTGCATCGAGCACCTGCGCTGGAGCGCACCCGTCGGCGCAACGGGCTTCTCCGCCACGCCCGAGATGCTGGATCCGCTCCGCCGCCGGAGGATTACGCACACCACGCCGCAGGGCGGCGCCGATCAGGGCGCACTGTGGCTGTCGATCGACCGCGTGCTCGCCCGACACCGGGTGCCCTCGCGCACCGCCAGCTACCGCGACGTCGCTCTCCGGCTGCGGCCCCACGTGCTCGCCATGCTCGACCGCGTTCCCCGGGCGCCGAGCCAGGTCGGCCTGATGGCCTGCCTCCGCGGCCGGCTCGTCGCCCTCGACCTGTTTGGCCACTCCGCGAGTTGGGCGGCGATCGCCGAGCTCCTCGAACGCTCGTACCTGCTTGCCAGCCTCGACCTGCTCGAGCGCCGCCGCCAGCGGCGCCGCCCCGGCACGCCGCACCGCGGCCGCCATCACCAGCGCCACGCTCCACCCGCCCGACACCAGCCGGACGGCTGGCTCGCGTCGCTCGTCGCCACACGCCCGGTGCCTCGCCCCGGCACCGGCACGTCGGCAGCGTTCTCCGTCACGTCAGCGGAGCTGTTCGGCGCCGGTCTCTTCCACGGCGACGTGCCGCTGCACCTGGCCGCCTTCGGGAACTGATCAGTGGCGCACGAGCAGGATGGCATCGTCCGGGCCGGCGCTGATGCGGTGCCGAAGGTGGTGCTGTTGCAGTGACGCCATCGCCGCAGCCTGACGGCACCTCGGGCATCACATCGCCCCCGGGCTGGAATCCCCCCGCCCGGGAACCGCGCTATTTCAGCTTCCGCACCTTCGCTGAAATAGCGAGTGACCTACGTCAGTTCACTGAAATAGCGCCCGGGGTTTCGTAACCACCCCCGCCACGTGCGCCACCTCGCCGCACCGCTTCGTGCTCCCCCCGGCGCCCGCACCGGCCGCGCGCTCCTGATGGCCCACAGCCACGCGCACCGCGATGCCGACGACCAGCGGACTGATCGGTTAGCATGCATTGCAACGCTGCACGGCCCCGTGCCGCCTCCACCCCCCGTACCCCATGACCGACGCCGGCACGCCACCGCGAGGCACGCTTCCGGTCCGGATCTTCCGGCTCGGGGCCGAGCCGCGGGACGACCTGACCGCCGTCACCACGCCGGAAGAGCGGCTCGAAATGGTCCTGACGCACTCGCGCAGCATGTGGGAGCTCACCGGCCGCCCCTTTCCGTCGTACACGCGGGCCACGATGCCCGTGCGCATCATCCGGCCGGCGTGACGGACGACTGGATCGACCACGCTCCCGACAATGCGCTCCGCGCTTGGGCCGCCCTGGCCGCGTTCGGTGCGCCCCTCGCCGACCTCGGGGTGACGCCAGGGGACCTCGGCACACCCGGCGTCGTCGTCCAGATCGGCCTCCCGCCCGCCCGCATCGACGTGCTGACGGCGATCTCCGGCGTGCCGACGTTCGCGGAGGCCTGGCCGGATCGCCTCGAGCGCGACGTGCGCGGTGTGCGCGTGCCCTTCCTCGGCCGCAACGCGCTCCTCCGGAACAAGCGCGCGGCCGGACGCCGACAGGATCTCGCCGACATCGAGGCACTCGGCGAGGACCCCGAACCGGCCTGATGCCCGGCCATCGCGGCACCGCCGCCCTCCGCCGCACGCGCCGAGGCGCCCGCGCGTGACCCGCGCACCCATGCCCCCCGCCCTCGACACCCTCCTCACCTTCCTCCGCACCCCGCTCACGAGCGCCGACGCCGTGCTCGCGCGCTTCGCGACGCTCCCCGGCGCCATCGCGCGCGGGACGACGCCGCGCCGATTCGTGCTCGTCCCTGGCACCCGCAGCGACCGCGTGCTCCTCGTCGCCCACGCCGACACGGTCTGGGACGATCCGGACGCCGGGCACCACGTGCCGACGGAGCTCGACATCGAGGACGGCGTCATCCGCGCCACCACCGGCGGCCTCGGCGCCGACGACCGCGCCGGCTGCGCCATTCTCTGGCTCCTCCGGCACCTCGGCCACTCGCTCCTCGTCACCGACGGCGAGGAGCGCGGCCGACTCGGCGCGCAGCAGCTGATGGCCGATCCCGCGCTCGCCGAGCTGGTGAACACGCACCACTTCGCCGTGCAGTTCGACCGCCGGGGCAGGCGCGACTTCAAGTGCTACGATGTGGGCACCGACGAGTTCCGCGCCTACGTCGCCGGGCAGACGGGCTACACCGAGCCGGACCGCCGCTCGTTCACCGACATCTGCACGCTGTGCGGCGTGATCCCCGGCGTGAACCTCAGTGTCGGCTACTCCAACGAGCACACCGACGAGGAGAAGCTCGTCGTCCGCCACTGGCGGCACACGCTCGCCCTCGCGCGCCGCTGGCTCGGGCCCGCGCCGCTGCCGCGGTTCGCGGGGCCGCGGGCGGGGTGAGCAAGCCGCCTCGCGCGAAACCGGTCGCGTGCCGGAGGCGCTTGCCACCGCCATCGCCTGCTCGCTCGGTGTGGTTGATTGCCGTAAATCGTGCGCCAGACGCTATATTTACGGGCATATGCTCGCCCGGCACGCCCAAACCCTCATCGAAGAGCGCCTCCGGGTCGCACCGGCGGTCGTGCTGCTCGGCCCGCGGCAGGTGGGCAAGACCACGCTCGCGCGTGCCATCGCGGATGCGCGCGGCGACTCGGCGCGCTACCTCGACCTTGAGGCCCCCGATGACCTGCGGCGCCTCGCCGACCCGGCGCGATACCTGGACGCGCAGCGCGGCCGACTCGTCGTCGTCGACGAGATCCAGCGCGCTCCGGGGCTGTTTCCGGTGCTGCGCGGACTGATCGATGCGCGACGCCGGCGCGGCGACCGCATCGGTCACTTCCTCCTGCTCGGCTCCGCGTCGCTCGACCTGCTGCGGCAGTCGAGCGAGTCGCTCGCGGGTCGCGCGAGCTACGTCGAACTCGGGCCGATCGACGCGCGCGAACTGCCGGCAGCCGGCGACCCCGACCTCGAACGGCTCTGGGTGCGTGGCGGCTATCCGGAGAGCCTGCTCGCGCCGGATGACCGCACGAGCCTCCGCTGGCGGCGCGACCTCATCCGCACCTATCTCGAACGCGAAGTGCCGTTCTTCGCCCCCCGGCTGCCCGCCGCCACGGTCGAGCGATGCTGGCGGATGCTGGCCCATGGGCAGGCCAGCCTCCTCAACCAGGCGCGCCTCGCCTCGGGGCTGGGTGTCGCCGCATCGACCGTCACGCGCTACATCGACCTGCTCGCCGATCTCCTGCTCATCCGCCGGCTTCCTCCGTGGAGCGGCAACGTCGGCAAGCGTCTGGTGAAGTCGCCGAAGGTGTACGTGCGGGACGCCGGACTCGTCCACGCGCTGCTCGATCTCGGCAGCTGGCACGATGTCACCGGGCATCCCGTCGCGGGCGCGTCCTGGGAGGGAATGGTGCTGGAGACGCTGCTGGCTGCCGCCGGTGACCGCTTCACGGCGTCGTTCTATCGGACGGCGGATGGCGCCGAGGTCGACCTCGTGCTCGAGCGCGGTACGCGCGTCGCGTACTGCATCGAGATCAAGCGCTCCACCGCGCCGACGGCGTCGAGGGGCCTGCGTCTCGCCGTGGGAGCACTTGAGCCGGAGCGTGCGCTCGTGGTGCATGCCGGTGCGGAGCAGTGGCCCATGGACGACCAGCTCACGGCGATGCCCGTCCGCGCCGCCGCCGAGGCGCTGGAGGCGGAGGCGGGATGAGCATCCGCTACCGCCCCGCGAACACCCCCTCCACCTCCGCCAACGCCGCCAGCGGCACCACGTCCACCCGCTCCGACAGCGCGTAGCGCTGGTTCAGGGAGCCCGGTCGCCTCGGATCAGCCTAGGCAGGAGCGCATCGAGCTCGAGCGACGCCCAGCTGAGCTGCGCCAGCTCGTTGCCTCGACGACGCCAACAGGCGTTGATCACCTTGTAGTTCTTGCGCTGGACGAAGTCCACCGCGGGGATGAAGTCCTTGTCGCCGGAGACCAGGATGGCCACGTCGTAGGCGTCTTCCCACGCGAGGCCGACGAGGTCGGTCACGATCCTGGCGTCGACCGTCTTTTCCGCGGCTCGGCCGAACGCGCTGCCGCATGCCGGGCAGGAGACGAAATCCTCGCGGCACGCACGACAGTGCACGGGCTGTTCGCGCCAGTGCCGTTCCGACGTGAAGACTCGGATGCCGGGCTGCCGATCCAGCCAGTTGTGCAGCCAGTCCTTCAGCTTCCCTTCACGTCCCGCCTCGTACCCGGCATAGACGCGGGTCTCCTCCAGGGAGAGAGCGCCGAGTTCCGCGGACTCGGTGACGGAGGTCGACGCTCGAAGCAGCTCGCCTGGCAGCCGGCGCCAATCGCATGGCGCCTTCTGTGTGCGGTCGTTCCACGTCAGCTGGAAGTTCCAGTAGTCGACGAAAATGCGTACGCGCATGCGGTCGCTCCGCCGGGGGGGGGTAAATGCGAAGAGCCCTCGCGGGCTCTTCGGGGCGAACATGCGCACCTGCCGTCGGCAGATGCGGGGCAGACATGTCGCTAAATCTATTCGCGGGGCCCTCGCCTGCAAGACGCGCGCATGCAGGATTCGCTTCGGGTACCCCGTCCAGCGCCGTCCAGCAACGCTGTCACTGCGCGCCGGCCCAAGGCAGCAACCATAGATAATCGGTCACCGTCTGCTCGTTTTTCATGGTGTTCAGCTCTCCCTACCGTGCCGTCCACCTCACCTCCCGCCCCACATACCAACCGCCGGACCAGCCCCAAGGGCCGGTCCGGCGGTGCCGGCAGCTGCGGTGCCTGCCGTGCCGCGACCTACGCGCTCGGCATCTGCACGGTGTCGATGATGTGGATGACGCCGTTGCTCGCGCGCACGTCCGCCTGCGTGACGCTCGTCTTCTGGTCGGCGCCGAGGTGCACGGCGGTGCCGGCGACGTGGAGCGCGAGCTCCCCGCCCTGGAGGGTCTTCGTCGACGCCTTGCCGTTCGTGCCCGCCGACTTGGCGAGGTCGGCCGACATGACGCGGCCGGCGACGACGTGGAACTTGAGGATGCCGGTCAGCGTCGGCACGTCCTTGAGCAGCCCGTCGACGGTGCCGGCGGGGAGCTTCTCGAACGCGGCATCGGTCGGCGCGAAGACGGTGAACGGCCCGGCGCCGGCGAGCGTCTCGACGAGGCCGGCGGCGGTGAGCGCCGCGGCGAGCGTCTTGAAGCGGCCGTCGGCGATGGCGAGCTCGACGACGTTCTTCGTCGTCGAGTGCGCGGGCTTCGCGCCGCCGGCGGTGGCGGTCGGGGCGGTGGTGTGGTCGGTCATGGTCGATCTCCTGCGGTGGTGCAGTCGCCCGCGATCGCGCGGGCCGGGTGTCCAGCTCGTTCACCCGGGCGCCGAGTGCTCCGGTGGTGCGCTCCGTGTGCAGGGGCAAGCGTACCCGGCGGGACCGCCGCGAGGTATCGCTCGATGGAGCGAGTCGCTCAGCGCGACCGCTTCCGCACCGGCGGCCGCTCCTGCATCGCGCGCAGCGCGAGCAGCAGGACGACCGAGCCGATGAAGGCGATGATGAGCCCGCCGCCCAGCCCGGCGAACGACGCGCTGACGTCGAGCAGCGCGGCGAGCCAGCCGCCGAGCACGGCGCCGAGGATGCCGATGAGGATGTCGCCGATGAGGCCGAAGCCCGCGCCGCCGACGATGAAGCTGGCGAGCAGGCCGGCGAGGAAGCCGACCGCGAGCCACGTCAGCAGATCCATTGTGCGCCTCCGGGGGAACGTGCCGTCCCGGGAGTCGCCGAGCGCGATCAAGGGGGTTGCGGGAGGCTACGGCAGCGGTGCCGGCGAGGGTATCGCTCGTCGGAGCGAGTCGGGTGGCGACGGTACCATTCGCGCACCTGGCCCACGTGACGCCGACGCCCACCTCCGCCGGTCCGCCCGACCGCGCCCCCCTGCGCGACCACGCCTGAGGAGGCGGCCCATGCCGATCACGACGCGGTCGAGCCTCGCGCGGCACCTCCAGTGGGCGCTGGAGCTGGAGCACGCGACGATCCCGCCGTACCTCTGCGCGCTGTACTCCATCCGCCCCGGCACCAACGCCGAGGCCGCCGAGGCGATCCGCTCGGTGGTGCTGGAGAAGATGCGACACCTGACGCTCGTCGCGAACCTGCTCAACGCGATCGGAGGGAAGCCGGCGCTCGACGACTCGCGCTTCGTCCCGTCGTACCCGACGACGCTGCCGCACTCGAACGGGCGGATCCGCGTGCACCTGCGCCCGCTCTCGCCGGCGGCGCTCGAGACGTTCCGCGCCATCGAGCGGCCGGCGCCGCCGCCGGGGCCGCCGCCCGAGGGGGACGCGTACGAGACGATCGGGCAGTTCCACGCGGCGATCGCCGACGGCTTCCGCCGCGTGGCAGCGCGCGTCGGCGAGCGGCGGCTGTTTCGCGGTCGCCGCACGCGGCAGGTGGGGCCGGAGGCGTACGACGGCGCCGGCGGGGGACGCGTCGTCGTCGTGACCGACGTGGCGAGCGCGCTCGCGGCGATCGCGGAGGTGAGCGGGCAGCGGCAACGGCACGACCCCGCGACCTGCGAGGCGGAGGCGCGGTCGGCGTGGGCAACGGGGGCGGAGCCGGCGATCGACTGGGCGGGCGTCTGGCCGATGCGCCCCGACCCGCGCATGGCGCGGTACCGGGGCCGGCCCGACGTGCACGCGCTGATGCTCGCCTGCAACGCGCGCTATGCCGACCTGCTCCGCGCGCTGCACGACGCGTTCAACGGCCGGCCCGCGCGGCTGCGCGAGGCGGTCCCGATCATGCACGACCTTCGCCATCGCGCGCAGGCGCTCATGGCGGTGCCGACGGGCGAGGCGGACGGGACGACGGTGGGGCCGAGCTTCGAGCTCGCGGCGGCGCCGCGAGTCAGGCGGGCGGCAGCGTCGCGGGGAGGCCGAGGCGGCGGGCGAGCGCGTCGAAGCGCGGGTCCTGCCTGATCGCGTCGGGCCAGGCGACGAGGCGGAGGCGGACCAGGTCGCTCACGCGCTCGTCGGCAGCGCGGTCGAGCGCGGTGAACGTCTCGTCCGCGCGGCCGGTGGCGGCAAGCGCCATCGCCCGCTCGAATGGCGACGTGTACCGCTCGAGCGCCTGCGCCTCGAGCCGCGCGAGCGCGGCCTGCGCGCCGGCCGGGTTCCCCGCGGCCGCCTCCGCGAGCGCGAGCCAGCCGAGCCCGACGCCGCCGCCGGTGCGCTCGACCACGGTGCCGTAGGCGTCGACCGCGTCGTCGTGGCGGCCGAGCGCGGTGTAGGCGTCGCCGAGGCGCCCGTACGTCCACGGGAAGGTCGGGTCGAGCTCGCGCGTGCGCTGCAGCTGCTGCAGCGCCGGGTGCGGGTGCCCCGCGAGCAGGAGGGCGTAGCCGAGGTGGTCGTTGATGGTCAGGTTGAGCGGGTCGAGGTCATGCGCGCGCTGCAGGCTCGCGAGCGCCTCGTCGAACCGCTCGGCGGCCATCAGCAGCCACGCGAGCCACTGGTGCGCCGTCGGATGGCGCGGGTCGAGCGCCAGCGCCTGCCGGAGGCTCGCGGCCGCGCCCGCCCAGTCCCGGTCGAAGACGAGCCGCGCGTAGCCGAGCGAGGCGTGCGCCGAGGCGAGCGCCGGGTCGAGCTCCAGCGCGCGCTGCGACGCCATCGTCGCGCGCGGGAACGCCTCCATGGGCGGCTGCGTGTTGTGGCAGCCGAGGAGGTGGAACGCGTCGGCGAGGCCGTCGTGGGCCAGCGCGAACGACGGGTCGTGCGCGATCGCCTCCTCGAAGTGCGCGATCGCCTGCCGCAGCCCCTCCACCGTCCGCGCCTGCACGTGGTGCCGGCCCCGCAGGTATGCGCGGTAGGCGACCGGGTCGTCGGTGGGGCGCCGGGCGAGCCGCCGCTGCGCCTCGCCACTCGGCCGGAGCCGCAGCGAGCGCGCCACCTCGGCGACCATCTCCTCCTGCAGCGCGAGGATGTCGTGCATCGAACGCTCGTACCGCTCGGCCCACAGCGGCGATTCGCGCGAGGCGTCGAGCAGCTCCACGCTCACGTGCAGCCGCTCGCCGCGCTGGTGGAGCCGCCCCGTCACCACCGCGCGCACGCCGAGCTCGCGCGCGATGCCGATGGGGTCGTCCGTCTGCCCCGCGTAGCGGAACACGACCGACCGCGGCACGATGCGCAGCCCCTCGATCCCCCCGAGCTTCGACATGATGCCGTCGGCGATCCCCTCGGCGAGGCACGCCGTGTCCTCCTCGCCGCCCTGCGCGGCGAACGGCAGCACCGCGAGCGACTCGATCGGCGCGCGGCCCGGAGGCGTCGTGCCGAGCGGTGCGGCGGGCGATCCCGGCGGCGTGGCCGGCGACGGCGTGCCGGAGGCGGACGTCGCGAACGCGGAGCGGAGCCGGCCGAGCATCGACGGCGTCGCGTTCGCGCCGCCGCCGCCCGAGAGCGCCTCGGCGAAGGCGCGCGCGCCCGCAAAGCGCTGCGCGGGGTCCTTCTCCATCGCGCGCCGCACCGCGGCGGCGACGCTCTCGGGCACCTCCGCGCGCGCCATGCGCGGGTCGGGCGCGGGGGTGAGCGCGTGGTGCGCGAGCACCTCCGTCGCCGGGCCGCGGAAGGGTGCCGCGCCCGTGAGCATCTCGTACAGCACGCAGCCGAGGCTGTAGACGTCGCTCCGCGCATCGAGGTCGGTGGCGCCCGTGACCTGCTCGGGGCTCATGTACGGCGGCGTCCCCATCAGCATGTCCTGCGGCGTCACCGCGTCGCCCGCGGCGGGCGCGCCGCGCGCGCGCGCGATGCCGAAGTCGGTGACGACGGCGACCTCGCGGTCGAGCAGGATGTTCTCGGGCTTGATGTCGCGGTGCACCACCTCGTCACGGTGCGCGCGGTCGAGCGCGGCCGCCACCTCGCACGCGAAGCGCACCGCCTCCGCCACGGGGAGGCGGCGGAGCCGGTGCAGGCGCGCGCGCAGCGACTCCCCCTCGACGTACGGCATCGCGTACCAGAGGAGGCCGGCATTCTCGCCGGCGTCGAGCAGGGGCAGGATGTGGGGGTGGCGCAGGCGCGCGACGATGGTGATCTCGCGCTGGAACCGCTCGGGGCCGATCGCGACGGCGAGCTCGGGCAGCAGCACCTTGATCGCCACGTCGCGGTCGTGGCGCAGGTCGCGTGCGCGGACGACGATCGCCGTCGCGCCACGGCCGATCTCGCCGGTGACCGCGTAGCGGCCGGAGAGCGCGGTCTGGAGTGGATCGAGGAGGCCCGATGCAGGCATCGGGCGCAAGGTAACCCGAGGCGGCCCATGCCGTTGCGCCTGCGCGGCGCGTCAGCGCGGGGAGCGGAGCGCGGTGCGCAGCGCGCCGGCGAGTCGCATCGCCTGGCGGCGTGACGTGGGGTGACCAGTCACATGCAGGAGGAGGCGTCCGCGGGCGTCCACCACCACCTGCTCGTCGGTCGACGCGCCGTCGAACGTCAGGTGGAATGCGGTGGGGCCGGTGATCTCGGGCCCGCGGGCCTCGGCTGCGTGCCGTGCGAGCGCGGGCGAAGTGCCTAGGGCGACGAGCGTCGAACTGATCCAGTCGTCGGGCGCGGCGGCCACGGCGTCCTGCACGGGCAGATGCACCAGATGCGCCCGCGGCGACGGTGCGGCGAGGGTCGCGCCGAGGGGGCCGGTGGCGGCCCACCGCTGGGCGGCAACGAGGACGACGGCAGTCACGAGCAGGTCCCGCAGCACGGTCCACCTCCCTGTGGAAGCTCCGTTATCGGCAGGAATTGCGCCAGATGGGAGGCGGACGAGCGCACGGGCGGACGGGCGGAAGTTCCTCCGGCCCCCGGCCCCTGGCCCTTACGTCCGAAACCCCAGCGCCTTCGCCCGCTCCCGCTGCTGGACGTCGAGCGTCAGGAAGGTCACGTCCTTCGGCCGCTCGGCGACGAAGAGGGCGACCGCAAGATGCCAGCAGTTCGCCTCGCCGAGCGAGACGGCGAGCACGGCGGAGGTATCGGCGAAGGCGACCCTCACCGGTCGTCGAGGAAGCGCTGGAGCGCACCGGTGCGGCGCGGCGACACCGGCGCCCGGAACGCCTCGCTCGGCGGCCGCGTGCCACCTTGCAGCGTGCCGTCGGCGGCCAGGCGATCGAGCCGGGCGGCGAGCGTCTCGCCGGGCTCCGCCGCCGGGAGCGGGCCGATGGCGGCCATGGGGGTGCCGCGCACCGTGATCACCACCCGCTCGCCGCGGCCCGCGGCGCGCACGATCGCCGAGAGGCGGGCCTTGGCGTCGTACAGCGAGACATGGCGGGGCATGGAAGCTCCTCGGTTGGTCAGACTGGTCAGCCTAGCATGCGGTCCGATTCGTCATCAACGGTCACGGCAACATGGCTGGCATGGCCATGAGCATCTGGCTATCATGGCCAGATGCGACAGGAATCCGTCTCCTCCGCCAAGAACAAGCTCTCCGCGCTCCTCCGCGAGGTGCGGAACGGGCAGGTCATCTACATCACCGATCGCGGCGTCCCCGTGGCGAAGCTCACCCCGGTCGGCGAGATGCCGGGCGTGACGCCGCAGATGATCGACCTCGCGCAGCGCGGGCTGCTGGTGCTGCCGAAGCGCTCGGAGCGCCTGCCCGAGTTGCTGCGCGTGCCCCTGCCCGGGCCGGTCGACGGTCCGTCGGTGGTGGAGATCCTCCTCGAGGAGCGGCGCGAGGGTCATTGATGCGCTACTGGGATTCGTCAGCGCTGCTGCCGTTGCTCGTGAACGAGCCGCAGTCGGAGGAGATGCGGTCCCTCGCGGGCGACCCCGGGCCGATGGTCGTGTGGTGGGGAAGCCCCGTCGAGTGCCTGTCGGCGCTGACGCGTCGCTCGCGCATGGGGCTGACGCGCTCGGAGCTCGCGCGCGCGGAGGCGCTGCTCACGGGCTTCCGCGACGAGTGGTCCGAGGTGCCGCCCGTCGACCCGGTCCGCGCCACCGCCGAAGTGCTCCTCCGCCGCCATCCGCTCCGCGCGGCCGACGCCCTGCAGCTCGCCGCCGCGCTCGTCGCGACCGACTTCAAGCCGCAGGAGCACGACTTCATCACGCTCGACACCCGCCTCGGCGTCGCGGCGCACGGCGAGGGGTTCCGCGTGCTGCCGCCCTTGCCGGACGATGCCTGAGGCGCGAGCGTCCGGCATGTCCTCCGCCTCCCGTCGCGACGCGCTCCGCCGCCTCGCCGCCGCCGCGCTCGTGCCCGCCATGCCCCACCTGACGCCCGCCTCGCGCCGCGTGACGGCGCCGTCGCCGCGCGGCCCCGTGCTCCGGCGCGGCGCGGCGCCGCACGTGGTGGTGGTCGGCGCGGGGGCGTTCGGCGGATGGACGGCGCTCAGCCTCCTCCGGCGCGGCGCGCGCGTGACGCTGCTCGACGCCTGGGGCGCCGGCCACTCGCGCGCCTCCTCCGGCGACGAATCGCGCGTGATCCGCGCCATGTACAACGGCGACGTCACGTACACCACGATGGTGCAGCGTTCGCTCGATGCGTGGCGCGAGGCGAACGCGCGCTGGCAGCGGACGATCTTCCACCGGATCGGCACGCTGTACCTCTTCTCGGTGGATGACGCGTTCGCGCGCGCGTCGCTGCCGATCATGCGCGAGCGCGGCCTCGACGTCGAGACGCTCGCCGCCGACGAGCTGCGCCGCCGCTTCCCGCAGGTGCGCCCCGACGGCATCCGCACCGCCTACTTCGAGCCGGACTCCGGCTACCTGCTCGCGCGCGAGGGGTGCGAGCGCGTGCGCGAGGAGTGCGTGGCGCTCGGCGCCGACTGGCGGATCGCGGCCGCGGCGCCGGGGAAGGCGGCGCGCGGCCGGCTTGAGCGGCTCCCGCTCGCCGACGGCACCGCGCTCGATGCCGACGCGTTCGTCTTCGCGTGCGGCCCGTGGCTCGGCCGCCTCTTCCCCGATGCGGTGGGCGACGGCATCACGCCGACGCGCCAGGAGACTCTCTACTTCGGCCTGCCGGCCGGCGACACGCTGCACGACGACGGCCGCTGCCCGGTGTGGCTCGACATCGGCGCGCGGCGCCTCTACGGCATCCCGGGGAACGAGCGGCGCGGCTTCAAGGTGGCCGACGACACGACCGGGCCCACGGTGGCCGACCCGACGACGCTCGACCGGCTCGTCTCGCCCGGCACGCTGCGCATCGCGCGGGCGCTGCTGCGGCGCCGCTTCCCCGCGCTCGCGAAGGCGCCCGTCGCCGAGACGCGCGTCTGCCAGTACGAGTTCGCGCCCGGTGGCGACTTCCTGCTCGACCGGCACCCCGGGCTCGAGAACGTCTGGCTGGCGGGCGGCGGCTCGGGTCATGGCTACAAGATGGGGCCCGCGGTCGGCGAGCTGGTGGCGGGCCTCGTGCTCGACGGCGCGGCGACGCCGGAGAAGTTCAGCCATGCGCGCTTCGTGGCGGGGCGCGAACAGGCGCGGAAGGCGGGCGGACGGCGCGAGCACAACTGAGCGGCGCGCGCCCGCGCCGGGGGTCACTCGTCGAACGGCGTCGTCGCGTCGAGGAGAGTGCCCACGTCGAGCCGCAGCGGCTCCCCGAAGCCGGCCGGGTGCCAGGCCAGCAGCGTCGTGTGCGCCACCTCGTCCGGCGCCTCGCGCGTGGACACCCAGACCGTCCGCGCCGGCCGGTCGACCCGCCAGACCGTCTGCACGCCGAGCGCGAGGTAGGCGCCGCGCTTGTACGCGCGGTCGTGCACCCACGTGCCGGGGCTCGACACCTCCACCGCCAGCAGCAGCTCGCCCGGATCGTCCCAGTCGTCCGACATGTCGCCGGGGCGGGGGCGGTAGATCAGGCAGTCGGGGTGCATGCGCGTGAACGGACGGCGCTGCACGGTGCCGTACGTCGCGAGCTCGATCGTGGGGTCAGCGGCGATGTACGGCAGGAGCGCGTCCAGCAGACGCCGGACCACGCGCTCGTGCGAGCGCCCCGCGCCCGGGCTCACGAGCAGCGTCCCGTCGACGAGCTCGTACCGGTTCCCGTCGTCGGGGAAGGCGTCGATCTCGTCCACGGTGAGGCGGGCCGGCGGGAACGGCATGGCCATACGGTATCCTCGGCACGGGGAGCGCGGCAACTCGGCATGCCGCCACGATATCCCCGGCTCGGCCGGGAGCGCGTACCCTTTTCGCCAGGACACGTACCACGAAAACGCGCGCCGGCGTTGGCGCGCGGGGCCGGCGCTCAGCCGTCCGCGGGCGGCGACCACGCCTCCAGCTCGGTCCACACCTCGCGCTCGGCGGAGAGTCCCTCCGGGAACGCCTCCGCGGCGTGGCCACGCAGCGCCGCCGCATGCGTCGCGAGGTACCGCTCCACGTCGGCGCGCGTGCGCGCCCGGTACCGCACGCGGAACCGGCCGCCCTCCCCGCGGTCGAGCGTGGCGGCGATGAAGCAGCCGGTGGCGATCATGTCGAACACATGGCGCTCGCGCAGCCAGCGCTCGTACCGGTCCGCGATGGCGGGATCGGCGGTGATGGTGACCTCGTAGATGCACGGCCGTTCGCTGCCGCGGACGGGTTCCATCGTGGCCTCCAGCGTGGCGTCGCTCATCCCGCCCGCGCCACCCTGTACAGCGCGAACGCCAGCAGCCCGAACACCGCGCAGGCGAGCAGGTCCTGCGCGCCGCCCGTGAGGGCAGCACCGAGCACGCGCTCGATGCCGGCGAGGTGGGCGAGGTAATCGGCCGCGGGGACGCCGGCCCGCTGCGCCGCGCCCTGCAGCGCGGCGGTGGCGCCGGCGACGGCGACGCCGCAGATGGCGCCGCCCGCGATGAGCCCGCTCGCGAACAGCGTCCCCGGTCCGCTCTCCGCCTCGGCGAGCGACTGCTCCGCGCCCGACGAGCGGCGCTCGACCAGCCACCGCACCAGGCCGCCCGCGAACATCCCCGCGCTCGTCGAGATCGGCAGGTAGACGCCGACGGCGATGCTGAGCGCGGGGAGGCCGAGCACCTCGAAGGCGAGCGTGATCATCACGCCGATCAGCACCAGCGTCCACGGCAGCTGTCGCGTGAGGATGCCGTCGGTGACGAGCGCCATGATCGTCGCCTTGGGGCTGTCGAGCTTGGTGACCGGGACGCCGTTCACCTCGCGCACGCGGCCGCCGATGCCGGGGTCGACGAGGTAGGCGATCTCGCGCGACGCGGGGTCGACGAGGTACTTGCCCGGCGGGATCCCCTGCGTGAGCACGTTGACGCGCACCACCTCCAGGTCGCGCCCCTCGTGCGTCATCCGCTCGCCGAGCGACGTGGCCCAGCGGCTCCGGTCGCCCGGGGGGCCGGCCTCGATGCGGATGCCGGGCCGCGGCTCGGGGACGATGTTCGTGTAGGTCTCATTCAGCAGCGCCAGCGTCCAGCCGATCGCGGCGGCGCTCGTCACCGCGCCCGCGATGATGGCGAGCTGCTGCGCGCGCGGCGTGGCACCGACGAGGAAGCCGGTCTTCAGGTCCTGGCTCGTGGCGCCGGCGTTCCCGGCCGCGACCGCGATGACGCCGGCGATCGAGATCGCCGCCACGCGATGGTCGACGCCCGTCCAGCCGAGCAGCAGGAAGACGGTCGTCGTCCCGAGGAGCGCGGCGATCGTCATCCCGCTGATCGGGTTCGAGCTCGAGCCGATCTCGCCGGTGATGCGGCTCGACACGGTGACGAAGAAGAAGCCGAACACCACGATGAGCGCGGCGCCGAGCAGGTTCACGCCGATCTGGGGGAAGAGCGTGA
Source organism: Gemmatimonadales bacterium (assembly GCA_033764615.1). GTDB lineage: Bacteria > Gemmatimonadota > Gemmatimonadetes > Gemmatimonadales > GWC2-71-9 > JANRIU01. Next base: position 20,589 of record JANRIU010000091.1, read on the forward strand.
TCAGCCCCGCGAGCGCGAGCGAGCCCGCGATGGTGACCGAGATCGGCAGGTCGCGATCGGTGCGGAGGCGCGTGGCGGCGACGGCGGCGCCGGCCTTCAGGTCCTGAAAGCCGGCACGGAACGCGGCGACGATCGTCGGCAGCGCGCGCAGGAGCGCGATGATCCCGGCCGACGCGACCGCGCCCGCGCCGATGTAGAACACGAACTGCGACCGGACCTGCCCCGGCGACATGTCGCGGATGAGCGCCGAGGCGCCGAACATCGGCGTCGAGAGCCCCTCGCCGAAGTACGTGATGGCCGGGATGAGCACGAGGTAGGCGAGCATGCCGCCGCCGAGCAGCTGGCCGGCGATGCGCGGCCCGATGATGTAGCCCACGCCGAGCAGCTCCGGGCTCACCTCGGCGTTGATCGACGCGTTGCGGAACGTCGTCGTCCAGACCTTGCCGGGATACTCCTTCCACGCGTGCAGCGCGGACATCAGGAACTTGTAGGCGAAGGCGACGCCGAACGCCTGGAACAGCAGCTTCGCCCGCAGCCCGCCGCGCTCGCCCGCCATCAGCACCTCGGCGCACGCGGTCCCCTCGGGGTAGGTGAGGGTGCCGTGCTCCTTCACGATGAGCGAGCGGCGGAGCGGGATCATCATCAGGATGCCGAGCAGTCCGCCGCAGATCGCGATCACCGTCACCTTCGCGATCGGCAGGTCGTACCCCATCAGCAGGATGGCCGGCAGCGTGAAGACGGTGCCCGCGGCGATCGACTCGCCGGCGGAGCCGGTCGTCTGCACGATGTTGTTCTCGAGGATCGTGCTCTTCCCGAAGGTCCCGAAGAACGCGACGGCCAGCACCGCGATGGGGATGCTGGCCGAGACCGTCAGGCCGATCTTGAGCGCCAGGTACACCGACGACGCGGCGAAGACGACGCCGAGCAGCGTGCCGAGGATGACGGCGCGGAGCGTCAGCTCGGCGGGGGCCTCGCTGGCGGGGACGTACGGGTTGTGGTCGGGCATCCGGGGAATCTACCTGTCGCGGTACCGCTCCTTCGCGGTGAGCACGTCCACCTGCCACCGGTCGCGGCGGCCGCCGTATGCGTGCTCGGCGAGCCAGTCGAGCTCGGCGTCCGCCTCGGGGGCCGGGCGCTCCGTCCACCACGCCCGCGGGCGGCCGTCCTCGCCGCCGCTCCAGCGGTAGCCGCGGGTGCGGAGCGCGTCCTTCGTCTCGAACGGGGCACCGGTCGCCCAGATCCGGTGGAGCGGCGTGCGCGCCGACTCGAGCAGGAGCTGCAGCGGCCGCGTGCCGTCGGCGGCGGGGGTGGCGAGCACGTGCAGCGTGGCGCGGACGTCGGCGTCGGCGCGGTGGCCGTCGAAGAAGACGCCGGCATGCCGGTACGCCAGGTGCTCGAGCGCCGCCGAGGCATACCCGAACCGCTCCTTCCAGCCGAGCTCCCGGTCGGAGCAGGCCCACGCCTTGTCGGCGAAGAGCGGCAGCCGCCGCTCGAGGAAGCGGCGGTCGAACCACGCGTTGTGGGCGATCACGAGCGCGGCGTCGGCGACGAGTGCCGCGACCGCGTCGTCGTCGATGCGCTGGCCGCGCACCATCTCGTCGGTGATGCCGGTCAGGCGGCGCGCCGTCTCGGGGATGGGGCGGCCGGGGTCCTCGAAGGCGGCCCACGCCTCGCCCACCTCGCCGACGGCGCCCGACTTCGGGTCGTAGCGGAACGGCAGGATGGCGAGCTGGATGATCGCGTCGGTGGCGGGGTCGAGGCCGGTCGTCTCGGTGTCGACCACCACCGCCTGGCGCGTCGCGGCTGCGGGCGCGGCGTCGTACGCGCGGACGGGTACGAGACGGCGGAGGACGCGGTAGTCGCCGGTCGCCTCGAGGCGGGCGGCGAGGTCGTCGTGGGAGGGCACGACGGAAGGTACGCGGGCGGGAGCGCGAGGCCGCGCTCACGCCCGCCCCGCCGTCACCCGCGCCGACGGCAGCCGCAGCACAAACTGTGCGCCGCTGCCGCCGCCGCTCGGCGCCTCCAGCCGCACGGTGCCGCCGTGCCGCTCGGCGACGTGCCGCGCGATCGCGAGGCCGAGGCCGGTGCCCGGGGTGTCGAGGTCGAGCCGCGTGAACCGCTCGAAGACGCGCTCCGCCTCGCCCGCGGGGATGCCGCGGCCGTGGTCGCGCACGCGGAGCCAGGCAAGCCCGCCGTCGCGTCCGGCACTCACCTCCACGGTGCCGGCGCCATGCACGAGCGCATTCTCGAGCAGCGCGAAGATGGCGCGCTCGACGAGCCCGGCGTCGGCCTCCACCGGCGCCTCCTCGAACGCGCCCACCACCACCTGCCGCCCCGCCGCCTCCGGCAGCCGGCGCGCACGCGCCATCGCCTGCTGGGCGAGGTCGTCGAGGAAGACGCGCGCCGGTGCGGGGGCGGCGGGCTGGTCGGTGCGGGCGAGCAGCAGCAGGTCGCCGACGAGCGCGCCGAGGCGCGTCGCCTCCTGCGCCATGTGGCGCAGCGACGCCTGGTCGGCCGCGGCGTCGCGCGGGGCCGCGAGCGCGCCCTCCGCCTCGCTCCGCAGGATCGCGACCGGCGTGCGCAGCTCGTGCGCCGCGTCCGCGAGGAAGCGGCGCTGCCGCTCGGCGAGCCCGCGCTCGCGCGCGAGCGCCGCCTCCAGCCGCTCCGCGAGGCGGTTGTACGCCCGCGTGAGCTGGCGCACCTCGTCGTCCGCCGCGGGCTCCGGCAGCCGCGGGAACTCGGCCTCGCCCGCCGCCACCGCATCGCCCGCGCGCTCGGCGGCTTCGGCCACCGCCGTCACCGGCCGGAGCGCCGCGCGCGTGCCGAGCACCCCGGCCACCGCACCGCCGAGGAGCAGGAGCGGCAGGCCGAGCGCGAGCGAGAGCTGCAGCAGGTGGAGCCGCGCCTCCAGCGGCGCCAGCGAGGCGCCGATCACGAGGCCGAGCCCGTCCTGGAGGTGCAGGTGCAGCACGCGCGCCGGACCGTCGGGCAGGCGCACCGTCGTGACTTCGTTGAGGGGGAGGCCCGGCGGCGCGAGCTCGATGGCCGGGGGCGAGGTCCCCTCGAGCGCGGTGCTGCTCGCCAGCACTCGGTCCTCCGCATCGACCACGGCGATCCGCCGGTCGCCGAAGACGAGCTCGCCCATGATGTGGACCGCCGCCGCCCGCGCGTCGCCGCGGAACTCGGCGAGGTCGTGCGCGAAGAGCGCGCGCGCCGCGCGCGCCGTGTGCTCGAGGTCGCGGTCGAAGTCGGCGCGCACGCCGCGCTCCAGGCGGCCGACCATCACCACCGCACCCGCGCAGAGCAGCACGGCGAGCCCGCCGGTGAACCATGCGGCGACGCGCCAGCGGAGCGGCCACGGGCGCATCACGCGGCCGCGCTCCGCGCGGGGTCGAGCACGTAGCCCGCGCCGCGCACCGTGTGGAGCAGCGGCGCGTCCCCCTCGGCGTCCACCTTCCGCCGCAGCCGGGCCACGTAGACGTCGATGATGTTGGAGAGCGGATCGAACGACTCGTCCCACACGTGCGCGGCGATCATCGCGCGCGAGCAGACCTCGCCGGCACGCTCCGCCAGGAGCTGCAGCAGCCCGAACTCGGTGGTGGTGAGCTCGATGGCGCGGTCGCCGCGGCGCGCGGTGCGCGACGCGGGGTCGATGGCCAGGTCGGCCACCTGCAACACCAGGGGGCGACGGTCGGGCCCGCGGCGGTGCACGGCGCGCAGCCGCGCGAGCAGCTCCTCCAGCGCGAACGGCTTGACGAGGTAGTCGTCGGCGCCGAGGTCGAGGCCGTGCACGCGGTCCTCCACGGTGTCGCGCGCCGTGAGCATGACGATGCCCATCGGCAGCGCGCGGCGGCGCACCTCGGCGGCGAGGTCGAAGCCGGAGCCGTCGGGCAGGCCGACGTCGAGCACGAGCGCGTCGTACGGCTCGAGCGCGAGCCGGGTGCGCGCGGCCGCAAGGCGCGGCGCCACGTCCACGGCGTGCGCCGCGGCGCGCAGCCCGCGCGCCACGCTCTCGGCCAGCCGCTCCTCGTCCTCCACGAGCAGGATCCGCATCGCACCTCCTGCCCAATCATGTCCGCCGCCGGTCGCGGCGGCAAGCGCCGAACCGTCGTCGTGACGTTCATCGTGGATTCATCTCGGCGCGCTACGCTCCCGCCATGGCCCTGGCCCTGCTCCTCGCCCTGCTGCAACAGCCGCCACCGGCGACCGTGGCGGCGCCGCGCGTGCTGGCCGCCGCCGAAGCGCTCGACCTCGCGCCCGAGGCGGCGCAGGTGGCGCGCGCCGCGCGCGCCCGTGCCGCCGGCGCCGCGGGGCTGCTGCAGGCGGCGCGGGCGCCGCGGAACCCGAACCTCGCGGTGTCGGGCGAGAACCTCGGCGCGCAGCGCGAGGTGACGGGGCGCGACGGCCTCGCCGGCATCGAGGGGCAGGCGGTGCTGACCCAGCCGGTGCGGCTCGGCGGCAAGGTCGGTGCGGCGACGGCGATCGCGGGCGCGCAGCGCGACTCGCTCGAGGCGCTGGCGCGGGTCGACGGGCTCGACGCCCTGCTCCGCGCCGTGGGGGCCATCGCGCAGGCCGAGCATGATGCGGGGTTCGCGGAGCACGGCGTGGAGGAGGCTCGCGCGCTCACCCGGCTGGCGGAGGCGCTCGCCCGGCGCGCGGCCGACGGTCGCGCGCCGGGGGGCGAGGCGGCGCGGGCGCGGATCGAGGCGG